>JBEKSG010000012.1:0-14581 GCA_049997855.1 Minisyncoccia bacterium | reverse complement strand
CCGGAGATTGACGTATTCGCAATGGAGCCTCCGGTAATGGAGGGGTTGGAGACCGTGGGACTTGAGATGGTCAGGGCAACATTGTTGGTAGGCGCAAGGCTGTTGATGTTGTTGGTGAGAGACACTTCCCTTTGCAGGGCATCCAGCTGTGCTTGGACACTGGGAGAGGTGGCGGCTGGGAGAGTGCCGATGGCTTGCTCAATGGCAGAGGCAAGCTCGGCATGCGTTACGTACTTGGTGGTAAGAGTGGACCCTCCTTCGCCGGAGGCTGTGGAGGGCGCGGGCGGAGTGGTGGCTTGCCCTGAGCTTGTCGAAGGGGTCGAAGGGGTCGGAGCCGGTGCTGCTTCTGCTACGGCGGTGGCGTTAAACACCGCGGCGGTTTGTGACTTGCCGCTTGCATGCCAGGCGGGGAGAGACGGTGGACTAATAGTTACCGTTTGATGGGGCTCTAGAGAAGAGAGAATGTTGGAGGCACTAGAGGCTATGAGCTGACCCCCCCCCGCAGCTATATGTGCCAGGCCGAGGGCGGTGAGTGTGAGGGTTGCAAGGAGCGATTTCATTACCTTAAAGCATATACCCTTTATTATGTAAAGTGCGGAAGCGCGTGGGGGGGGTGGGGATAACTAAACCATCAAGGCCGGGCCTTGATGTTTTAAGGCTGGTTGCTTTTTATGGGATGTTTGGTATACTAGAGCTACAAACGGCTTCGGCCCTACTCCACCGCACGGTGGAGGAATAAGAGAAAAAGCTCAAGGCAAAAGCTCCTTGAGTTTTTTCTTTAATACAACAAAGTCCTCTGCTGATATATAACCGAGCATGCGGCGCAAGCGTTTAGCGTCGACAAGACGAATCTGCGAAAGCACTGCGGTGCTCTTTTCATGCTGATTATTTTGAGCGGCAGACTCAAGCCAAGGAGTAAACGCAAAGTAAAAGGGCAAATTCTTTTGGGTGCGAGTCAGAGGAATCCCCCAGAAAATACTGTTATTAAATTTCCGAGCAATTATCATCGGCCTCAAAAATTGTTCACCCCGACCGTCCTGCTCAAAGCCTATATTCTCTCCCATGTGGCAGTACCATATCTCGCGCTCGTGAAAGAAGAGCCTTGGCTCATTAATATTATTGAGATCCTTCTTGAGAGGATGCCACTTCTTGTAGTCCTTTTTCATGCCGGTTTGGCATACCTTAGAGGATTTTGGTACCTAATGCAAATTAGATAAATATCAAGGCCCGGCCTTGATGTTTATATCCCCGCAACGCCAAACAGTTTGCCTATGCCAAAGGTCACCGCCATGGCGATGATGCCGCCAAGCACCACGCGCAGCACCGCGGTTGTTTTGCGCGCACCGCCCACTTGCGCGCTCAAGGTACCCGTAATAATGAGTACAAAAAGAACCGCAATAAACGTAACCGGGATGCGCCACAGGGGCGGCGGCAGGAGTATCACCACGAGCGGTATGATGGCGCCGCAAAAAAACGAGGCGGCCGAGGCAAACGCAGCCTGCCACGGGTTAACGAGGTTGTTGGGGTCTATATGCAACTCCGCGTCGATATGCGCGGCAAACGCGTCGTGCGTGGTGAGTTCCTTGGCAACCTGGTGCGCCGTTTTTGCAGATACTCCTTTTACCTCATAAATACCGGCCAACTCATCAAGCTCGGCCTCGGGCTCGTGCTTTAGTTCGAAGCGCTCCTTTTCGAGCAAAGCTTTTTCGGTATCGCGCTGTGCGCTCACCGACACATACTCGCCCACCGCCATCGAAAGTGCGCCGGCCACGAGGCCCGCGACGCCGGCGGTTAAAATAAAAACAATCGAATTGGCGGCAGCGGCAACGCCGACGACAATAGAGGCCACCGAAACAACACCGTCATTGGCACCCAACACCGCGGCGCGCAGCCAGTTTAATTTGGACTCCGAGCCGACTGGGTGCAGTTCGTGATGATGGTGATGCGCCATACCTGTCCATCATACTATAGGTAAATGAACTGTTTTGCGTATTCTATCCACGAAGAGTAATATCAATTGCAGGACAAAACGCATGACACAAGGCCATAAAGATAACCCCGAACTGTGGTTTCGGCCAAGCCGATTGCCGCTTCCTGTTCTTTTGGAGCTCATTGAAAGTAGGCGGATGACCGCCACGCCGAGGCTCGGCGCCAGAGACGGTAATCATCTAAAGGGATATGAACCCGGACAGGTTGTAACTGTGCGGGTACTTGACGATAACGGCGTTGAGCACGCACGCAGAAAGGCCCGCATCGAAGCAGTAACCATTCGGCCGCTCTCGCACCTAACGCCGGGCGATTTGCAAAACACTTTCTACCACCATTGGGAGGAAGTGCGCGAAGATTTTGAGCTCTTTGAAAAGCGCTCCATCAACGACGCTGAGGAAGCAAGTATCATCGAGTTCTCGTATCTCTAGAAAAAACGTGGAGAATCACATGACCATAAGCGAACTGGTACATAACGGAACCCTCACGGTAGCTAAGCTTCCGCCTGACAACTGGCGGTACGTTGACGACAACTCTCCGGTCACCATGCCGCTTATTGCCAAGGACTATCAGGCATGGACGGCGCAAATGTGGAACGCGGCGTACAAAAAGTTTGGCATGCCAGACCACAATTGCATGATGCTGGCCGACCCGACACAGATTGGCCTTATCATGCAAGTATTTCGACACGACCCGCGCTATCGCGGTGGCGGTGCCGGCATCGGCTTTAAAGAAGCTGCTGTCCCCTACCTCGATGAGTTAACGCCGCTTGCCAAAGCCACGGGTGCCGTCAATATCGTCAAAAAAATGCAGGACGGCAAACTGGTTGGCGACAACACCGACGGCGTTGGCTATGCGCAAAGCCTTGCACAGATGTTTGCCGCGCAAAGGCGAGACCTCAAAGTAGCCAACATTCTCATATTGGGCGCCGGAGGTTCGGGCCGTGCCATTGCGTTTGCTCTCGCGCAAAAAGGTGCGAGGCTCACTATCTTAAATCGGACAGAGAGTAGGGCCGAAGAGCTTGCAACGGCAATCAACAACTACATCGGTTTGAATGTGGCAACGGGAGGAGGGCGGTTGCTCATCCCCAGAGTACTTCTCCTCCAAGATGCAGTAATATCGGTCATTGATGATGCCGATTCGCCGCTCGACGAATACTCTCCGCTTGGCGATATGGCGCTGCCGATTACTCTGAGCTCTATCAAGAAAAATCGGGAGCAGACGGCGGCACTGCTTCGTCTTACTAATCCTAAGATGATCGTTTCAGATATCCGCATACGCGCGGAAGAGACGCCGATGCTCACTCAAGCGCGTGAACAAAAAATGCCGATACTTAACGGCATCCCCATGGTGGTCAACCAGGGAGTCGCAGCGTTTTGGTGGCTCTATGGAGAAGAACTCAGCAAACGCGGCATAGAGCTCGCCGACGTCGAAGACGTGATGTGGAGCGTAGTAAAGTAATCGTAATTCCAACCCGGATGCCAAAAGCATCCGGGTTTTTATTGTGCGAAAAAGGCTTCGGTATAGAGGCGCTCTTCAGAAACGCCGGCGGATTTAAGGCCTTTCCACATGTCTCTCACAAACGGTATCGAGCCGCAAATAAAAAACTCCGGGTCGGGTGCTTTGCCCACCGCTTTGAGTATTGCTTCGGCAGACATTCTGCCACTTGTTATTCCTCCGGGTAGATTTTCTTCCCGCGTAATAAAATGATGCACCTTAAATGATTCGTGCCTTGCCGCAAGTAGAGCGAACTCGTCTCGAAACACGATATTTTGCATCGTCCTATTGCTGTAAAAAAGATGGATTAGCCGCGCGGAGTTTTTTTGGAGACTCTCGAGTATCACGCTTCGAAACGGCGCAATGCCGATGCCGGCGGCAAGCATCACGAGCGCGCTGGTTTTTGACTCGCTATAAAAATATCCTTCCGGCTCTGATGCCAAAAAAACGCCGCCCGGTTTGAGCGCGCTGAGAGTGCGCGAAAACTCGCCGCGCTCCTCGACCGTAATACGCAAGCTCTCGTTTGGCGCGCTCGAGATGCTGTAGGCTTTGCCCTCCGGCGTGCCAAGCTCCGGCAAGTACACAGTGATAAACTGCCCGGGTATATATAAAGGAGTGCCATCCTCGCACGACAGCTCGAGACTCACGACGCCGGGCGCTTCAGACGTCGTTTTTATGACCGTGTACTTTTTTTTATTTTCCTCCGGCATTGATTTCGTAATCTTTGATGGCTTCCCGCAAAGCGAGATGCCCCAGCACAGAGCAGTGATACTTGCGGTCCGGAAGTCCGCCAAGCCGCTCGATGATCGCCTCGGGCGTGATTTTTTTTGCACGCGCAAGCGTCATACCGCCCTCCTCGGTTGCCATCACCGAGAGCATCGAGGTTGAGGCAATGGCAGACGCGCATCCAAACGTGCGCCACTTGCACTCGGCAATGCGGCCGTTTTTTTTGTCGACCTTAATCCACAGCGCCATCAGGTCGCCGCATGCGGGGCTCCCTACTACGCCAATGCCGTCGGCTACATAGTTTTTTTCGTCGAGCAACAAATTGCGCGGATTAAAAAAATGATCTTTGACAATATCGCTGTACACCCACGCTTCGACGTCGCAGGTTGGCGTTTTGGTTTTTACTTTTGATGTTTCATTTTCTTGTTTCATATGGTTGCCGTCAATGCCGACACTGAACTTAAACGCTCAACGATGCCGGGTAAGACCGAGAGCACGTAGTCGATATCCGTATGGCTGGTGTGCCGCCCGAGCGTAAATCGCACGCTTCCGTGCGCGAGCTCGGCGTTTTGTCCGAGAGCCAAGAGCACATACGATGGCTTGAGGTCGCGTGCGGAGCACGCCGAGCCGGTCGACACCTCCACGCCCACTTGGTCGAGCATAAGCAGTATAGACTCGCCTTCGATGTGTGGGAAGGAAAAGTGTGCGTTGTTTGGAAGGCGCTCGCGTTCGTGCCCGTTGAGCGATGCTCCTGGAATTTTTTTGCGCACCTCGGCGATAAAATAATCGCGCAGCTCGATAAGCCGCGCCGACTCGTCGTCGCGAAAAGCCTCTGCGAGCGAGAGCGCCTCGGCAAGCCCTACGATAAGCGGCACGCTCTCCGTGCCCGCGCGAAGCCCGCGCTCTTGCTCGCCGCCCACGATAATGGGCTCCAGCAACACACTCTTCTTTTTATACAACAACCCGACGCCTTTGGGCCCATATATTTTTGAGCCGTTAATCGTCATCAGGTCGACGCCGAGTTTTTGGACACTGAGCGGCAACAAGCCGGCCGCCTGGCACGCGTCGGTATGCAAAAGCGGAAAGTTTTTTTGCCCTCGATACTTTTTAATAATCGCGGCAATCTGTGCGATAGGCTCAATGGTGCCAACTTCGTTGTTGGCATACATGATAGAAACGAGGACGGTGTCGCTTCGTAAAAGTTTTTCAAACGCATTGAGATCAACAAGCCCGTTTGCATGTACCGGCGCAATACTTACCTCAAATCCTTCGCGCTCAAGCTGTTTAGCCGACTCGAGCACTGCTTTGTGCTCGATGGCTGAGACAATCACATGCCTGCCAGCCGCGCGGTTGGCGCGCGCGGTGCCGAGTATGGCGAGATTGTCCGATTCGGTGCCGGAGCCGGTAAACAAAATCTCTTCGGGCCCCGAGCCAAGTATCCGCGCGACCGTGCCGCGTGCATCAGCTATAGCATGCGCCGCGCGACGACCGCTCCTATACATTGAGGAGGCATTGCCAAAGCGAGCGTCAAAGTACGGCAACATAGCCTCGAGTACGCGCGGGTCGGTGGGCGTCGTCGCGGCGTAGTCGAGGTATACCTCCCTCTTTGGTGTGCTACCGGATGTGGCATTGGTCGACATATACGCTTAGCATATCCTGAAACTCCTTCATTTCTTCGTCGCTGTAACTTACCTTATGTTTAAATTGCGGATTTAATATTTTGGTCGAGACAAACTTTTGGAGGACATAGCGCTTGGCGCCTTTGATCTCCTTGCCTATTTGCTGGATATCCCCTTGCGAGAGCATGCCCTTAACCAACGTGGTCCTAAATTCGTACTCCACAGGCGAGGCCATAATAAGTGCAACGCTCTCTTTGATAGCCTCGGGGTCGACCGGCCGCGCGACTGTCTGCCCGTAGGACGCGAGCGGCGCTTTTATATCCATCGCGATGTAATCGACCAGATTGTTTTTGATAATCTCGCGGAACATCCTGGGGTTGGTGCCGTTGGAGTCGAGCTTCACTAAAAATCCGCGTTTTTTTATCTCTTGCATGACGCGTGGCAGGTCGGCATGCACGGTGGGCTCGCCACCGGTAATAACCACGCCGTCGAGCGTGCCCTTGCGCGCATCCAAAAAATCAAAAAACTCGCGTTCGCTGATGTGAACGTCGGTCGTTTCGTTGACGAGCTCCGGGTTGTGGCAATAGGGACATCGAAAGTTGCATCCGATGGTATACACCATGCACGCTATCTTGCCGGGATAATCAATGAGCGTGAACTTTTCTATCCCGCCGAACACCATAGGCTAGGTGGCGGGCACTGCGTGACGCTCCGCTGCAAGTACGCTCTCCGGATTGTAGGTTGCGCGCACGGCAAACTCGGCTTGCTTGGCGGTATGCCACTGGCTGAGCGGGCGCAAGTACCCCACAATGCGCGAGTATATCTCGCACTCGCGATTGCAGGTGGGACAATTGGCATGCTCTCCCGTAATGTAGCCGTGCGAGCCGCACACGCTAAAGGTCGGCGTAATCGTAAAGTACGGCAAGTGATATTGTTCGCAGATTTTTTTGACAAGTTTAGGGATGACACGCGGGTCGGCTATCCGTTCGCCTAAAAAGAGGTGCATGACCGTGCCGCCGGTGTACTTGGTCTGCAGATGGTCCTGGATGTTGAGCGCCTCGATGATGTCATCGGTATACTGCACCGGCAAGTGCGACGAGTTGGTGTAAAACGGTTGGGCACCCCGGTGTGACTCGGCTTCGTTGGCAACAATGATGTCCGGGAACTCTTTGCGGTCTTTGCTGGGAAACCGGTACGAGAGACCCTCGGCTGGCGTCGCCTCAAGATTGTACAGATTGCCGGTCTCTTTTTGAGACTCAACAAGCCTATTGCGCATAAAGTCGAGCGTCTCCGCCGCAAACGCCTGGCCCTCCTCGGTGCCGAGGTTCATACCAAACAAGTTGAGCGCGGCTTCGTTCATACCAAAGAGCCCGATGGTCGAAAAATGATTTTCCCAATACGAGCCGGTCGCCTCTTTAATCTTGCGCAGGTAAAACTTGGTGTACGGATAGAGGTTTGCGTCGGTAAATTTCTCCAACATTTTGCGCTTTATCTCGAGGCTCTCCTTGGCGATGTCCATCTTTTCGGCAAGCATAGTGTAAAAGAGCTCTTTGGCCTTTTTGCCGTCTCCCCCCGCCTTGTGCTTGGCTATATAGCCGAGCCTCGGCATGTTGATGGTCACCACGCCAACCGAGCCGGTAAGTGCGTTGGCACCAAAGAGCCCGCCGCCGCGGCGGTCCAAGGCACTCAAGTCTAGGCGCAAGCGGCAGCACATCGAGCGCGTGTCCTCCGGATGCATGTCGGAATTAACAAAGTTGCTAAAGTACGGGATGCCATACTTTGCGGTAATCTCCCACAACCCCGCGAGGTTGGGATTGTCCCAATCGAAGTCTTTGGTGACGTTAACGGTCGGGATCGGGAAGGTAAACACGCGGCCGGCCGCGTCGCCCTCGCCCATCACCTCGAAGAAGGCCTTGTTGAGCATGTCCATCTCATTTTGAAACTCGCCGTACTTTTCTTTTTGCGGTTTGCCGCCGATGATGACGGCCTGGTCTTTAAAATTGGGCGATGGGGTGAGGTCGAGCGTGATGTTGGAGAATGGTGTTTGGAATCCGACGCGTGTCGGGACGTTCATGTTAAAGATAAACTCCTGGAGCGCCTGCTTAACCTCCCCTTGCGTGAGCTTGTCGTAGCGGATAAACGGCGCGAGCAGCGTGTCAAAGTTGGAAAACGCAATGGCGCCCGCCGCCTCGCCTTGGAGTGTGTACATAAAGTTGACCATTTGGCCGAGTGCCGTGCGTAAATGTTTTGCGGGGCTTGACTCGATTTTGTCGGCGACGCCGCGGAAGCCCTCTATGAGCAAATCTTGCAGATCCCAACCGACGCAATACACCGAGAGCGTACCGAGATCGTGGATGTGCAGATCGCCGCGCTCGTAGGCGCTTTTAATATTTTGCGGATACACTTTGTTAAGCCAGTAGGTTTTACTCACTTCAGAAAAGATGTAATTGTTCATCCCCTGGAGCGAGTAGCCCATGTTGCTGTTTTCTTTTACCTGCCAGTCGAGCTCGTTGAGGTAGTTGTCCACGAGGCCGAGCGACGAGGCGGTGGCAAATGCGCGCATCTCGGCGTGCTTTTCGCGGTACAAAATATACGCTTTTGCCGTCGCGGAAAACTTTTTGAAAATGAGTTGTTGCTCAACGATATCTTGCACGCCCTCAACGGTCGGTACAAAGCCTTTTTCGAGCGCGGCCTCGCGCTCGAGCGCCTTAACTACGCCCTCGGCAACAATCTGCGGTGCGCCCTCCTTAAACTCCCCCGCCGCCTTCATCGCCTTCTCTACGGCAACTTCGATTTTGTGCACGTCAAAAGGCGCGGTCGAGCCATCTCGCTTAATAACACTGGAAATGGCTACGTGTGGCTTGGGCATAGGACGCTAAATTTTTAGACTAATAACTACCTACCCATAGTACTCGCGGTTGCATAAATGTGAACAAAAAAGTGTGTGCACAAGAGACGCGAAAACAAAACCACCAGTGGGTAAAGAGCGCTGGGCAGGTGTATAGTAGTAGCAAGGTATTTTACACATCGCATGAAGACTATACGCACTCTACAAGCTCGGGAGATTTTGGATTCGCGGGGCGAGCCGACCCTTGAGGTTGTGCTCGGCCTTGACGGCGCCTCTGCAATCGCTTCGGTGCCCTCCGGCGCGAGCGTCGGGGTGCATGAGGCTAAAGCGGTTGACGCACACGCGGCAATCAGGGCGGTTAACGGCGAGATAGCCGCCGCGCTCGCGGGCAAAGAGTTTGACCAACAAGGGCTGGACGCTTTTTTGTGCGCGCTTGACGGCACGCCAAATAAGAGCCGCTTGGGCGCGAATGCCATCCTCGGCGTTTCAATCGCCTTCGCGCGCGCACAGGCGCAAGAAAACGGCATTGCATTGTACGCATACCTTGGTTCTCTCGACCAACGAAATACTTTTTCGATGCCGCAGCCGCTGTTTAACGTGCTCAACGGCGGCAAACATGCGCCTGTCCGCGCAAGTGGGCGCCGCGGTATCGACATCCAAGAATGCATGCTCGCGCCGATTGGTTTTGAACACATAAAAGAAAAGGTGCATGCGGCGACAGAGTGCGTGTCGGCGCTCAAGTCGTTGCTGGAGCAAAAGGGATACGGCACCGAAATAGGAGACGAGGGCGGCTTTGCGCCCGCACTACCGACTAATGATGAAGCGCTTGATCTTCTTGTGTCTGCAATAACACAGGCAGGATACGATACCGATAAAATAAAAATAGCGCTCGATATCGCGGCAAGCAGTCTGTATAAAAACGGACACTATATTCTCAAAGCCGGCGGAAAAGAGCAGCCGGTTACCACAGAACAGATGCTCGGATGGTATGCCGCCATGGCAAAAAAATATCCGCTGATTTCGATTGAAGACGGCTTCGCCGAGGACGATTGGGATGGTTTTACAACGCTTCAAAAAGAGCTGGGAGGTTCCTTGTGCATCGTCGGAGACGATCTTACGGTGACCAACACGGAGCGCATCGACATGGCTATTCAAAAAAAAGCGGCAAATGCCTGCATCATCAAGCCAAACCAAGTCGGCACGGTGACCGAGGCGATTGCGGCGGCGCGCGCCGCGCGCGCCGCAGGATGGAAGATTTTTGCTTCACATCGCTCGGGCGAAACTATGGATGCGTTTATCGCGGATTTCGCGGTGGGTCTCTCCTGCGACTACATAAAAGCCGGCGCGCCTACCCGGCCGGAGCGTCTTGCAAAATACAATCGGCTGATAGAAATAGAAGAACAATTGCATGACGTGATAGAATGACGGAGGATCCGATTATCGCATTACTAAACACAGAATCATGGAATCAAAAAAACATATTGTCACATTTGAGGAAGTCGGCATACAAGATGTGGGCTCGGTGGGAGGTAAAAACGCTTCGTTGGGTGAAATGATCCAGACACTCGGCGCAAAAGGCGTTCCGGTCCCGAGCGGATTTATCGTTACGGCTTCGGCTTATTTTTATTTTTTAGAGAGTACCGGTTTGGATGAGTTTATCCGCAAAACGCTCAAGGGTCTCGACACCAAAAACCTCAAAGAACTCCAACGCCGCGGCAAGATTGTCCGCACCGCAATCCTGCGCACCGTGTTTCCTCAAGATTTGCAGGATGAAATTATGCGCGGCTACCATGATTTGGAAAAACGCTACGGTAAAAATGCTGATGTCGCGGTGCGCTCGAGCGCCACGGCGGAGGATTTGCCGGGCGCAAGCTTTGCCGGCGAGCAAGAAAGTTATTTGGGCATTCGCGGAGCAAAAGAAGTGCTCGTCGCGGTCCGCGCTACCATGGCGTCGCTTTTTACCGATCGCGCAATTTCCTATCGAGCCGACCGCGGATTTGATCATCTCAAAATCGCGCTGTCGGCCGGCGTGCAAAAAATGGTCCGCTCGGACCGCGCGTGCTCGGGCGTCATGTTTACCGTCGACACCGAGTCCGGCTTCCGCAATATCGTGCTCATCAACGGCTCGTGGGGCTTGGGCGAGATGATAGTTAAAGGCGAAGTGACGCCCGATGAGTTTATCGTGTGGAAGGAGGGTCTTACAAAAAACGTTGTTCGCCCGATTATCGAAAAAAAGCTGGGCGTCAAGCTGCGAAAGATGATTTATCATCATGGCAAAAATATCCAGCAAACGAAAATAATTTCAACTACCGGCAAAGAGCGCAATTCGTTTATATTGACCGACGACGAGGTGGCCAAGCTCGCGCGCTGGGGCACGATCATCGAACAGCATTATACGGAGCACTACAAAAAATGGACGCCGATGGATATGGAGTGGGCAAAAGACGGCATCACCAATGAGCTGTTTATTGTGCAGGCGCGGCCGGAGACCATTCAAGCGGGCCGCGACTTTTCCAAAGTCAAAGAATTTTTGCCGCTCGAAAAAAAGCCGGTCATTGTGATGGGCGCGTCGGTCGGGTCAAAAATAGCCACCGGCAAAGCGCACGTCATCCTCGACGCAAAGCGCATCGGCGACTTTAAAAAAGGCGAGATTCTGGTGACGACGATGACCGACCCCGACTGGGAGCCTATTATGAAAATTGCCTCCGCCATTGTGACGGATAAAGGCGGTAGGACATCGCATGCGGCAATTGTGAGCCGCGAGCTTGGCATCCCCGCCGTGGTTGGCACCGAAAAAGCAACCAAATGTATTAAAACGGGCGATGCTATCACCGTCGACACCACCGGGAGCGCAGGGAACATCTATCGGGGATTTCTAAAGTTTAAGGTTGTCGAGCACGATCTCAAAACAATCCCGCAACCCAAGACAAAAGTGATGGTCAATGTGGCAATCCCGGATAGCGCGTTTGAGACTTCGTTTTTGCCCAATCAAGGCGTCGGGTTGGCGCGCGAAGAGTTTATCATTGCCTCGAAGATGGGGCTGCATCCGATGGCGCTCCTCAATCTAAAGAGCCAAACGCCCGCAGTGCGAAAGGCCATCGAAGCCAAGATGAGCGGGTGGGAAGATCCAAAAAAATATTACATTGACAACCTTGCGTTTGGCATCGCAAAAATTGGCGCCGCATTTTATCCACACAAGGTCATCGTGCGGTTTTCTGACTTTAAAACAAACGAATATCGGACGCTGCTCGGCGGCGAGTTGTACGAACCAAAAGAAGAAAACCCGATGATCGGCTGGCGCGGCGCGTCGAGATATTACGATCCAAAGTTTAAATCGGCGTTTCTTCTTGAGGCTATGGCAATCAAAGTGGTGCGCAGAGACATGGGTCTTACCAACGTGATTCCGATGGTTCCCTTTTGCCGGACGGTAGAAGAAGGCATCAAAACCCAGGAAGCGATGGCGGAGGTGGGGCTTGTTACCAATTACATCGTGCACCACAAACCCGAATCGATACAGAGCGACAACAGACACGAGACGCCAATCTATGTGATGTGCGAGATTCCCTCAAACGTGCTTCTCGCCGACGCCTTTTTGGATATTTTTGACGGGATGTCCATCGGTTCCAACGATCTCACTCAACTAACGCTCGGCCTCGATCGCGACTCGGGCATTGTCAGCAAAGTAGCGAACGAAAATAACGACGCGGTAAAAAAACTTATCGCCGACATCATCGCCACCTGCCGCGCGCGCAACAAATATATCGGCATTTGCGGCCAGGCGCCGTCCGACTATCCCGATTTTGCGACATTTCTTGTCGAAAGGGGCATCGAAAGCATCTCGCTCAACCCCGACACGGTTGTCAGCACGACAGTTGCCATAGCAAAAAAAGAGCAGGAGCTCCAAAAGACGCAGGAACATACATAAATGACGGGGACGCTTATTATCGCGCGGCATCACGAGTCGGAGTGGAACAAGCTTGGGCTTTGGACCGGCTTGCGCGACGTGCATTTGACGCAATACGGGTTTGAAAAATCGGAGGAGATGGGGCGCTTATTAAAGGGCGTGCCTATCGACTGCGCCTATACCTCAACATTGGTACGCGCAGAGGAGACGCTCGAGGCGATGCTCCGTGCCGCGGGAGAAACGCGCGTTCCTATAGAACATATCGCGGCGCTTAACGAACGCGACTATGGCGACTACACTGGCAAAAATAAATGGGAGGTGGAACAATCACTGGGAAAGGAAGCATTCGATCATATACGCCGCGATTGGGATTACCCTATCCAAAATGGCGAGACATTAAAAATGGTATACGAGCGGGTGATTCCGTTTTACCTCGGCACCATTGTGCCGCTCCTCAAAGAGGACAAAAATGTGCTGGTAGTCGCGCACGGCAACAGCTTGCGCGCGCTCACTATATATATTGAATCCATACCGACTGAAAAAGCGCGCGATGTCGAGATGCTTTTTGGCGCGGTCGTGCTCTACCAAGTAGACAAAGAAGGCAAGATGATAAATAAAGAAACACGCCAAGTCGAATCGAACGTTAATGCATAAGATATACTATATAAAAGTATGAAACTCGTATATTTTGGACAGGAAGCTTGGGAGGAGTCATATATCAAAGAGCGGCTGCCGGGATTGGATATTGTTTTTAAATTTGGCACGGTGCAGGACAGCGCGGGCGATACCGAGGCCGAGATGCTTTGTGTTTTTGTTAACAGCCATGTTGATGCAAAAGTTTTTGATGCATACCCAAAGCTCAAGCTCATTGCCACGCGTTCGACTGGTTTTGATCATATCGATTTAGTAGAGGCCAAAAAGCGCGGCATCGCGGTAGCGAGCGTGCCCTCCTACGGCGTCAACACGGTGGCAGAGTTTGCGTTTGCACTCATTCTCGCACTCTCACGCCGCATATGCGAGGCGCACGAGCGTGTCTCACAGACCGGCTCGTTTTCTCAAGCAAATCTTACCGGGTTTGATTTGCAGAACAAAACCATCGGCATCGTCGGGTGCGGGCACATCGGCATCCACGCAGTAAAGATTGCCAACGGTTTTGGCATGCGGGCGCTCGTGTTCGATACGCATCGCGACGACGAACTCGCAAAAAATAATAATTTTACCTACGCCACGCTCGAGGAGCTGCTTCCCGCATCCGACATCATCACGCTTCATGTCCCCTACAACGAGCACACGCATCATCTTATCAACTTGCAAAATATTTCGCTCGTTAAAAAAGGCGCGTATCTCATCAATACCGCGCGCGGCGCCGTTGTCGAAACCAATGCGATCATCGCAGCATTAAAGTGCGGCACGCTCGCGGGCGCAGGGCTCGACGTGCTCGAGGAGGAGGGCGACATGAGCGACGAGCTCCGTCTCCTTTCCGGCCCGCATCCCAAAGAGGAGGAGCTCAAAGTGGTGCTTGAAAATCACTATCTCATGAGCCATCCGCGCGTAATTATCACGCCGCACATTGCGTTTGACACGGGCGAAGCAATACGCCGCATCCTCGACACCACAATTGAAAACATTGCCGCCTACCAAAAGGACGAGCCAAAAAATATTTTGGCAAATTAAGAAGGCAGTGTAATAATTATGAATATGGCAACAAAATACGGAGCTGCAGCAAAAAAGAAGGTTGGTAAAGCGCTTCACAAGATGAAGCGCGGCACGCTGAGGAGCGGCCGGAGCGGCAAAAAAGTAAAGAGCCGGAAGCAAGCCATAGCGATAGGGCTCTCCGAAGCGCGCCACGCGGGAGGCAAAGTCCCGCGCCAAAAATAAAAACGAATTGCGCAGCTCTACTGCGTTCTTAGAACCCATTTTAGCAGAAAATGAGACTTCTAGGGTAGTCATTCGGGCGTGATCTACCCCTTCATTCACCCCTTCATTCGACCTACACCGGAA
>JBEKSG010000011.1:0-18761 GCA_049997855.1 Minisyncoccia bacterium | reverse complement strand
TGTGCCGGTCGACAGCTCCGACAGGCCGCTCACGCCGGTGGTACTCAAAAGCGTGACACTTGGCCAATAAAAACAAAATCAGATTTTTGTTTTTTATTTAATTAAGTTGAGTTTAGTGCTCGCCAAAAAGCCTATATAACGCAAGTTCCAGCGGAATTTGCGGCATGGGTGAGCGCGGCATCTCGAGGAGTGCGCCGATAAGCTCGGCAAGCACCTCGGAGTTTAAGCGCTCACCTTTGGTGCCTGCAAGCTCTTTGAGATAGGCAAGGTCGTCTTCGCCAAATTGTTCTTTAAGCGCGCCTTCCATTTTTGGCGCAAAACGCAGGAGGAGCACGGCGCGCACCTTAATTATCGTGAGCAACACAAACACATGCGGCTCTACGCCGCTTGCCACCGCGTCACTCAAAAGCGCGATAGCGTCTCCTGCTTGGCTTTGTGCAAGCGCTCTTAAAAAGTCATTGACCAATTGAGACGACGGCGCGCCCACCACTTTAGCAACCTCGTCTTCGGAAAGTTTTTTGTCGCCCGAGATGGTGAGCACTTTTTGGAGTATGCCGAGCGTATCGCGGAAAGATCCCTCGCCGCCGAGCGCCACCAGCTCGGCGGCTTGCGGCGCAATCACCGCGTCCTCTGCTTTGGCAATATCAAGCACGAGCTTCTTGAGCACCGCGTGCGAAGGTTTTTTAAAATTAAATACCTGACAGCGCGAGAGGATGGTCTCGGGCACCCGGTCTTGCTCGGTAGTGGCGAGCACAAAAATGACATGCTCTGGCGGTTCTTCGAGCGTTTTCAACAGCGCACCCCACGCGTCTTTGGTGAGCGCGTGCGCTTCATCGATGATATAAAACTTGTACGTCGAATTAAACGGCAAGGTGGAGACGCCCTCGCGCAAGGCGCGTATCTCGTCGATGCCGCGGTTGCTCGCGGCATCCATCTCGTATATATCTTCCTCGCTCGTACCGAGCGTGTGCGCTAAAATGCGCGCAATCGAGGTCTTGCCGGTGCCGCGCCCCCCCGCAAAGAGGTAGGCATGCGCTATTTTTTTGTGCGCGATGGCTGCCTCGAGCACGGCGACAATATCCTCTTGCCCGCGCACCTCGGCAAATGTGGCCGGGCGATATTTGCGATAGAGCGACAAAGTTTCCCGCTCCGGTTCAATCTGTTTTGCCATTGCTTACAGTATACACAAAAAATGTTCAATAACCTGCTCGACTTCGGCGGCATTTTTTGTTTCAATCAACTGCATTCTCAGTTCTTTGGCGCCCGGGAAACCCTCGGCGTAGGCCTTAAAATGCTTTTTCATAATCGCAAAGTTTTTGACGTCGCCTAAAAGTTCTTCAAAAAGTTTAGAGTGCTCAACGGCAATACGCAAACGCTGCACTAATGATGGCTGCAACTGCTCCACAAAAGGTCCTCGGGTCGTCTTCGCCTCAACCAGACCATTTTGCGCAGCAGTTGCAGCCGAAGCAAACAGCCACGGTGTGCCAAAAATTGCACGGCCGAGCATAGTGCCGTCGGCACCCGACATTTCTATTTTTTGTTTTGCATCTTCAACATCACGCACGTCGCCGTTGCCGATGATGAGCGTATCGGAGCCGAGCTCGTTTCGTATCTCGACCGCGCGCTTGACACGCTCCCATCGCGCGGGCACGAGCGACATCTCTTTGCGCGTGCGCGCATGCACTATTATCGCGGCAGGTTTTGCTTCAAGCAATGCGGGCAACCACTCTTCCAAAATGTCTTTGCTGTATCCGAGCCGCGTTTTAACGGAGACAGGCAAATTGGGCGCGCCGCGCTTTGCCGCCGCCAGCAACTCTTGCGCACGCGCGGGGTTCTGCATGAGTTTTGCGCCGGCACCCTGCTTTTCTATCAACTTATCGGGACAGCCCATGTTGATGTCGACGCCGTCAAAGCAAAGTTTCTCAGCAAGTTTGGCGGCGGCTTCCATATGCGCGGGAGTGGAAGTAAAAAATTGCGCTACGATAGGCCGCTCGGCCTCGCTAAACAAAAGGTTGCGCAAAAGTTTGTCTCTCCCCTCTTGCGGCGCAAGCGCGAGCCCGTCGGCCGACACAAACTCGGTATAGGTGACAAAAGGTACGCCGCTTGGCACTTTTGAGTATTTGGCAATTAAACGCCTGAAAGCCGCGTCGGTGACATCGGCCATGGGCGCCAATACAAAAATCGGCTTGGGCAAATCAACCCAAAAATTTTTTCCTGGCCGGGCAGGCATATCAACACTCTACTGTCCTTTGAGTTTGTAGTACAGCCGGTCGCCAAAGCGCAGGTCGAGGTATTGGAAGTCGGCAATCGTGTGGCCGGCAAATACATCTGACTGCAGTGCCAACGTAAAACGGTTGTACACGTCGCCGCCGTCGGCCGACAACGGGAAGAGCAGTGTAAAACCGCTCGCAAACCCCACATGCACGTCGTTGTTTGAGTCGACCTCAACGCTTGTTATCGCATCTTGCGACTGATTTTGCGCAATCGCATCAATGAGCGCGCTGAGTTCATTGAACGCACCTGGTGCAAGATATTGCTCGGGCAGTGTAAAACCCGTGATTGTGCCATAGTAGCGCTTGTAGGCGTTGCTACCCGCCGCAAAGCCGGCGGGCGCGTAGGCTACACCATTTTGATCGAGCAAGAGGCAGTTGGAGGTGTCGAGCTCCGCAGGCGTTGTCGTGGCAGTATCTATCTCCGCTGATGTGGAAGCTGTTTCGTTAACTTGTGTTATCGCGTCGGCATCAGGGCACCAAAGCGCTTTGGGTTGCCGCTCGATGATAGAAACGCCAATGGTGTGAAAGTCGGCAGTGCGGACCTCGGCACTTGCGACAACCGGCATGTCGGCGACAAGCGTTGAGGTAATGGAAGCTTTGGGATAAAGAAAAATATTATTTTTTGCAAACACGTGCCAATAGGAGCCCATGAGCTGGTTTTGCACAACCGCCTGCACATCAGCGTCGCTCAATGTTTGTGTGCCTGTAACTTGGACAGCCGTGATGCGCAAAAAGCTCGCGTGCGAGAGCCAAATCAAGCCGTCAAAAAGCGCCAATATAATAATTATGATTAGCGCGGCAAAAAAACCCCACCGCCTGTGGCGGCGAGCACGAACGCGCGAAACCGGCAACTCAACCCTAGCCATAAAGCTATTATAGCTTCTCTATTTTCTCCTTCCCCATTATGGGCTGCAACACCTCGGGGATGGTTACGCTGCCGTCTTCGTTTTGATAGTTTTCCAAAATCGCAATGAGCGTGCGCCCGACCGCGATAGCCGTGGCATCGTTCATATGGAGCGTTTCCGAGGTACCACTGATGCGCTTGACCTTGGTGTTGAGCCGGCGCGCCTGGTAACCCTGCATCAAGTCGGCGCTGTGCGTCTCGCGATAGCGGCCGAGACCCTCCGAAGCATTCTCTCCAGATTGCCCCGGCATCCAGCACTCAAGATCAATATGTCGATGATCGGCGTCGCCTTGGTCGCCGGTGGAACAGATAATTACTTGGTGCGGAATGTTGAGCAGACGCATGAGGTACTCTTGTATCGCAACTAAAAAGTCTTGCTCGACGTAGGAGTTCTCGGGCAGGCAAAATGTTTCCATCTCAACTTTGTCGAACTGATGCTGGCGCAAAATGCCGCGCGTGTCTTTGCCGGCGGCGCCCGCCTCGCGGCGAAACGCGGTCGAGTACCCGACATAGCGGATAGGCAGGCGCTCCTCGGCAATCGTCTCGTCCATATGCAAAGGTCCGAGCGTGTGCTCGGCGCTCCCCACCAACACCAAATCATCTTTTTCAAAATAATAACGCTCGTCTATCGGGTCGAGGCGCGCCATGCGATTCATCACCGAAGGCCGCATCATCACCGGCGGAATAACGGGGATAAACGGCTTGGTGCTTACCACAAGCCCAGCCTCGTGTGCGGCTTTTGTAAGCTCCTCCTCCGAGGTGAGCACACGCATGGCGAGTTGAATCAGCGCAAACTGCATAAGCGCGAGGTCTCCTTTGAGATACGTAAATCGCGCACCGCTCACTTGCGCCGCTTTTTCGTTATCAATAATGCCGAGAGCCTCTCCAATATCCCAATGCGCTTTGGGTGTAAATGTAAATGTGCGTTTTTCGCCCCATTGGCGTAACACTTTGTTGAAGCTTTCGTCGGGTCCGATAGGCGTATCAGCCGAGGGAATGTTGGGGACTTTTATCAACAAGGCGACCAACTCCTTTTCTATCTCTTTATATTTTTCTTCGGCGGCCGTTAGCTCGTCTCTTAATTGTCTGCCGACGTAATCGTTGCGCGCGGCTTGCGCCTCATTGCGTTTTTTGTTGATTTCGCTCACCTCGCCCGCGATTTTTTTGCGCTCATCGGCAAGCGTCAATACGCGGTCGAGATCTATCCCTTCTCTGTTTTTATTTTTCAGCGCGGCGCGGACAATATCGGGATTTTCCCGTATAAATGTAATATCCAGCATAGTGTGGTATACGTATAGCCTACAATGCCCATGTCGATAAGACAAATAGAAAACTGGCCGCAAAAACAACTAAAGCCTGCCGAGTTCCCCGCCCTCCTCCGGGAGATCCCCGATACGCCGACGCTCCTTTATATGCGCGGCACGATGCCAAGCGATGGATTAAAATATCTGTGTGTGGTTGGATCGCGCGCGTGTTCGCCGTATGGTCGCCGCGTGTGCGCCTCGCTCATTGCAGGTCTTGCCTCCTACCCGATAGCTATTGTCTCCGGACTCGCGCTCGGGATCGACGGCGAGGCGCTCAAAGCCGCGCTCGACGTGGGGCTCCCCGCCGTGGCAATACTGCCCTCGTCGGTCGATAATGCAAGCCTCTACCCGAGCACCAACCGCGCGCTTGCACAGCGTATCTTGGCGCGAGGTGGCGTGCTCATGTCTGAAAGTAAAAGTCCGCATAAAGCCGCTATTTACGACTTTCCAAAACGCGACCGTCTTATGGCGGCCATGGCGCATGCCTCGATCATTATCGAAGCCGGAGAAAAATCGGGCACGCTAATTACCGCACGGCTCGCGCTCGATTACAACCGCGAGGTGCTCGCCGTGCCGCACGAGCTCGGCAAAGAAACCGGCAAGGGCGTCAATCGTCTCATCCGCGAGGGCGCAACGTTGGTGCGCACGAGCGACGACATTTTGCTCGCGCTCGGATTTGAGCCGAAGGTCGACCCACTGCAAGGCATACTCCCTACCGACTTGAGCCGCGCGGAGGCAAAAATAATGGAGGCGCTCACCGGAGCAAAAATAAAAGACGAGCTGTTGGAGGAGACCGGCATTTCCGCGCAAGAAGCCGGCATAGCGCTCTCTTCCCTCCTCATCCGCGGGCTCATTATCGAGCGATTGGGAAAAATCGAGCGAGTGTAACCTTTGCATAATTTTGATATCTGTTATATCAATGTAAGCACACACTCATGAAATTAGTCATTGTCGAGTCGCCTGCAAAGGCAAAAACAATCGAAAAATATTTAACCGACATCGACAGATCGGGCGATTTTTTAGTGCGTGCATCGGTGGGCCACGTGCGCGACTTGCCCAAGAGCAATAAAAAGGCAATCGATATCCCCGCGGGTTTTGTCCCCCATTACGAAGTGGTGCCGGGCAAACAGCATATCATCCACGAGCTCAAAAACCTCGCAAAAAAAGCGAGTGAAGTGATACTCGCAACCGATCCCGACCGCGAGGGCGAGGCCATTGCGTGGCATATAAAGGAGGAGCTCAAGCTCAAAGCGCCGGAGCGCATTGTCTTCCACGAGATTACCAAAGAGGCCATTGCCGAGGCGCTCGCTCACCCGCGGCTTATCGACGAGCATTTGCGCCTGGCGCAGGAAGCTCGCCGCGTACTCGACCGCCTCGTTGGCTACGACCTTTCGGGATTGATTTGGAAAAAAGTGCGCTACGGACTCTCGGCCGGGCGCGTACAGTCGCCGGCATTGCGCATTATCATGGAGCGCGAGCGCGAAATACGCGCGTTTAATCCCGAGGCATATTTTGTCATCACTGCGCACACTAAAACGCCAAGCAAAGCGGCGCTCACACTCATCTGCAGTGAGGAGCCAAAAAAACAATCAGAGGTCGACCATATTATTGGGGCTGTTAAAAAAGATGGCCTCACGGTGGCGAGCGTGAGCGAGACCGAGGCAAAACGCGCCGCTCGCGCGCCATTTACCACCTCGACGCTCCAACAAACCGCCAGCTCGCGACTTGGATTTTCGCCATCGCGCACGATGCAGGTGGCACAGCGCCTCTACGAAGCCGGGCACATTACCTACATGCGCACCGACTCGACCAACGTAAGCCGCGCCGCGCAAGATGCAATACTCGCGCATGTCGAAAAAATGTACGGCAAAGAGTATGCGGAGCGTCATGCCTACACCACTAAATCTAAAAACGCGCAGGAGGCACACGAGGCAATCCGCCCAACGCATATCGAAAAACTAAGCGTTGGCACCACGCCTGAGCAAAAAAAATTGTACGAGCTCATTTGGAGCCGCGCCATGTCGTCGCACATGGCCGATGCCAAAGTGTTGCGCACCAAAATTGAAGCAAACACAAACGATGTGAAAGTGCCGAGCTTTGTCGCCAACGGCTCGCGCGTCCTCTTTGACGGATGGTTGCGTGCCGACCCAGACGCGCGCGGCGAGGATATCGAACTGCCCAAAGTGAGCGGGGGTGAGGCACTTGCGGTTGAGGATGTCAGCGCCGAAGAAAAACAGACTACCCCGCCGCCGCGCTACACCGAGGCAGGGCTCATCAAGGAGCTCGAAAAGCGCGGCATCGGCCGACCATCCACCTATGCCGCCATCATGCGCACGCTCGACGCGCGCGGTTATGTAGTTAAAGAGGGCCGCTCGCTCAAACCCACCGACACCGGCGACGTTGTCTCCACGTTTCTCGAAGAGTACTTCCCTACCTACATCAGCGACACCTTTACCGCCGAAATGGAGGATGAGCTCGACGATATTGCCAACGGCACGCGCGAATATGTCAAAACACTCAGCGATTTTTATACGCCGTTTTTAAAAGAGGTAAAAGCAAAAGACAAGGAGGCTGGCAAGATTACCGACGTGGGACCCGTGCCAAAAGAGTTTATCTGCCCAGTGTGTGGGAGCCCGATGGTGTTTAAACTTTCCAAACAAGGCAAGTTTATGAGTTGCAGCCGCTTCCCCGATTGCATCGGCGCGCGCACCGAGCAAGGCGAAGTTATCAACAACGAACCGACAAAACCTATCGGCACGCATCCCGACACGGGCGAGCCTATCTATGTGCTTAACGGCCGCTTTGGACCATATGTACAGCAAGGTGACCTTACTACGTCTAAGACAACTACGAAGGGCAAGCATGCTCAAAAAACTAAGCCGCGCCGTGTTTCTATCCCGAAAGAAAAAGATCCGGCAAACGTTACGTTGGAGGATGCACTCAGGTATCTCTCGCTCCCGCGCATTGTGGGCAAGCATCCCGATACGGGAGAGGACATCACCGCGTCTATCGGACGCTTTGGGCCATATATCGTGCATCAAAAAGATTTTCGTTCGCTCAAAAACGATGATGTGTATACCATCGATCTCCAGAGAGCATTGGAAATTTTTAAAGAAGTAAAAAAGAAAAGAGGCTTCGCCAAAGTGGCAAAATAGAGATACACTTGGGCTCATATGGCTGGGGTCAAGGACATACTCGACTTGATGAGCTCGCCCACCGCCGAGGACAAGGCTTTGGTTGAAAAGGCATATGCCTTTGCCGAGGAGGCGCATAAAAACTACAAACGTTTTAGCGGCGAGCCGTATCTGGTGCACCTTGCTGGGACGGCCAAAGAGCTTGCCAAGCTCGACATGAGTGCAAAAACCATCGCCGCAGGCCTCCTTCACGACAGCATCGAGGACGCGGGCGTAAGACGCGAGGTAATCGAAAAAGAGTTTGGCAAGGAGATACTCTTTTTGGTGGAGGGCGTCACCAAGCTCGGGCACTTTAAATATCGCGGCGCCGAGCGCCATCGCGAGAGCTTGCGCAAATTGCTTGTTGCTACTGGTCAAGATGCGCGTGTGCTCATTATCAAGCTCATGGACCGCCTCCACAACATGCGCACGCTTGCGTTTGTCCCTCCCGAAAAGCGCCGACGCATCGCGCTCGAGACCATTGAGATTTACGCGGCAATCGCACATCGGCTTGGTATGGGAGTGGTACGTAAAGAACTCGAGGACCGCGCGTTTGAATATGCATATCCGGAAGAGTACGAGGTCACCAAAAAGTTGCTCAGCGAGCACTCCCAAGAAACCGAGGAGCGCCTGCAAAAAATGACGCGCACGCTCGGTAAGGAGCTCGCCAAGGAAGGAATAAAGAACTTCCACACCGACTATCGCGTTAAAGGCGTATGGAGCCTCAGACAAAAACTCGAGCGCAAAGGCGGCGATATTGAAAACATTTACGACATATCGGCGATGCGCGTGGTGGTGCCCACGGTGGCGGATTGTTACCATGTGCTTGGTCTTGTGCACAAGCTCTGGCAGCCTCTGCCAAACAAAATTAAAGATTACATAGCCTTCCCCAAGCCAAACGGATACAAAAGTTTGCATACCACCGTATTTTCCGGCGACGGCGGCATTGTAGAAGTGCAAATACGCACCGAGGAGATGCATCGGGAGGCGCAGTACGGCATCGCCGCCCACGTGGCATACAAAGAGCAAGACAGCGTCTCTTCCACCACACAAGGAGGCAGGCAGTCGAGCTTTGATTGGATAAAAAGTTTGCTCCCGAGCTTTAGACGACAAGCTGTATCAGCGGAGCTGGAGCAACACCCGGGCGGCGAGCTTGCGGTGCCAACGTTAAAACAGGAGCGCGCACGCTATGGCGCACCCTCGGCGCCCGAGTGGCTTGCCGAACTGCCCGAAGAAATGGACGATCCCGATTTGGAGACAACGCTACGCTCGGACATTTTTACGCATCGCGTGTTTGTGTTTACACCTACCGGCGATGTAGTCGACCTACCTGCGCAATCAAGCCCTATCGATTTTGCTTACGCGATACACTCCGACATCGGCGACCATGTCTCTGCCGCAAAGGTCAACGGCAAGATGATTGCGCTCGATTATCAACTGCACAACGGTGACATCGTGGAAATCATCACTAAAAAAACGGCAATGCCTAAGCCCAAGTGGCTTAGCTATGTGCGCACCACCCTAGCCCGTCGCCACATCCGCCTCGCGATAGAAAAAGAGAAACCGAGCTAAAGCGAAAAACTGCTCGGGTCGAAGGAGTTTTCGTCCATTTCTTTTTCCTGCGCGCTCCGGTCATCGATAGGAGCAATCTCTTCGGCAGTAACTTGCTGGACATGAGCGCCGAAGCCGTCTTCGGCTGAGGGGGAATGGGAGGCAAGTTCTGACGAAGAGGAGGGTGGCCGTGAGACAATCTCCGGCGCAGAATGCTCTTTCTCCTCCCGGTGCTTAGCAATTGTATTAAAAATCGCGCGCAGGTCATCCTCGTTGCTAAAGTCGATAGAGAGCTTGCCGCCGTTTTCTTTTGTCTCGATAGCCACGCGCGTGCCGAGCGCCTCGGTAAGTTCGCGCTCCATGGCCAGCACGTCGGGCGAGTATAAATATTCTTTTTTGCGCACGCGGTCGGTGGCAATGCGGCGCGCTATCGCCTCGCTGTCGCGCACGGTCAAGCGCTTAACCATAATCTCGCGATACAGCGTGTTTTGCTGGTCGGGCTTGTCGATCAACATAAGGAGCGGCCGCGTGTGACCTTCCGATATTTTGCCCTCGGCAAGCGCCGTTTGTATCTCCTCCGGCAAAGCCAAAAGGCGGATGGTGTTGGAGACATACTCGCGACTCTTGCCCACCTTTTCGGCAATCTCGTTGTGTTTAAATCCAAAATCCTCTATTAATTTAAAAAACGCTTTGGCGCGATCGACGGCGTTTAAATCCTCGCGCTGAAGATTTTCGATAATCGCAATCTCGAGCTTGGTTTTGTCGTCATCCTCGATATCGCGGATAAGGGTCGGCACCGTAGGCAGGCCTGCGATTTTTGCCGCACGCAAGCGCCGCTCGCCCGCCACCAGTTCGTACTCGGTCATAATGCCGCCGTCCGGCTTCTCCACCTCTTTGCGCACCACCGTGAGCGGCTGTATCACGCCGTACTGGCGGATTGACTTTGCAAGGTCGTTGAGCTTGGCTTCGTCAAACTCCTTGCGCGGCTGGAAGGGGTTCGATTTTATCTTGTCGACCTCGACCCAAAAAATGGCGTTGTTGTAAAACTGCGACATTGAGGATATTCTAACACGATGCCGGGATGGCGGAATTGGTAGACGCAAGGGACTCAAAATCCCTCGATCGCAAGGTCATGGGAGTTCGACTCTCCCTCCCGGCACCAATAGCGAGCATGAAGCAAAAAGTCATTGCCATTGTGGGGCCGACTTCGTCGGGCAAAACGGCTCTCGGCATTTATCTTGCACACAGACTACACGGGGAGGTTATCTCGGCCGACTCGCGGCAGGTATATAAAGGCCTCAATATCGGCACCGGCAAGGTTACCAAAAAAGAAATGGCGGGCGTCCCCCACCACCTGCTTGATGTTGCCTCGCCAAAGCGGATTTTTAGCGCCAGCGATTTTAAAAAGCTCGGCGAGCGCGCAATCACTATGATATATCATAGTGGAAAAATACCGATTGTGGTTGGCGGTACGGGCCTTTATGCCGACGTACTTTTGGGGCGCATGACATTGCCCGAAGTGCCACCCAACCCTAAACTACGTGCCAAGCTCGAAAAAAAGAGCGTTAAAGAACTGCACGCGCTGTTGCTTAAAAAAGACCCCGAACGCGCAAAAAATATTGAGCCCGATCACAAGCGCCGCCTCGTGCGTGCGCTTGAAATAGCCGAGGCACTTGGTAAAAGCCCTGCTAAAGCCAATGCAATGGATGCAACCATCGATGTATATGATGTGCTGTGGCTCGGTCTCAATCCGCCGCAAAACATATTAAACAAAAAAATAGTGTCGCGTCTTCATGCACGCCTCAAGCAAGGAATGATGCGCGAAGCAAAACAATTGCACACACGAGGCCTCTCATACAAACGTATGGAGGCGTTGGGGCTCGAGTACCGTGCAATGGCACAATATCTTCGTAAGGAGTCCCGACGCAAGGTCGGGATCCCGACTGTCTTTGACGCGTCGGGACTCGAGCGTGCAATCCCCCGCTATGCCAAGCGGCAACTGCGATGGTTTAAACGCAACCCAAACATTGTGTGGGTAAAAAATAAAACAGAGGCATCGCGGCTGGCAAAGAAGTTTCTTTCGCGCTAACATACCCCTACTGGGCGATTGGTGAAATGGTATCACAACGGTCTCCAAAACCGTTAGTGTAGGTTCGATTCCTACATCGCCCGCAGAAAAAATAACCCCGAAAAGGGTTATTTTTTGGCTTCTTTGTGCACGGTTTGAGCCCGGCACCATTTGCAGTACTTTTTAAGCTCTATTTTGCGGGTCACCAGCTTTTTGTTTTTGCTGGACCAGTAGTTGATGCGCTTGCATTTGCTACAAGCGAGCTTGATAAGTCGTTCTTGGGACATGTAAAAACAGCATACCCCATAAGCCTCTTTTATGCAACTAGCGTTTAGTGAGGCATGCCTGCCAAGAGCGCCACTGCCATGTTTTGAGGCACTCCCTCCGCGACAAGTTCGTCTGCGCTCCACGCCCCTCCACCCCAAGATACAAGAATCCATTTGTTTTGTGTCGAGTCATATTTAAGAAGCGCTTCGCCGCCTCCATGAGGGTCTGTCCAGAGTTGCAATGAATAATCGCCAACGACAACGTTGGTACCAAGCGTTACCTGCATGCCCTGAGGAATTTGGCTTTGAAAAGCAGCCACAGCGTCATTGCCGGAAGATTGCCCTCCGGGCTCGGGCACAGTGGGAAGCGTTGCTGTGGTTGATGTCCCTCCCTGCTCAAGAGAGGATTGTTGATTTGAGCGCATTATAAAGAATACCGCACCAATAATGGCAACAGCAACGATGATCAAAAAGATGATAAAAACAATAAAATAACGATTCATATCATTTATTTACTTGATAAATACGGCTCGTATATGGACTATTGAAGTTTGTATTGCTCACCCAGGTAAATGTTGCATTTGACGAAGAGTTTGATATGACGCTGGTACAACCGTTGTTCTGGCAGATGCCGACATGCCCGTCATTTCCCTCTATGACAATATCCCCCGCTTGCGCATCTGACTGGCTGACAAGCATCCCCTGTCCGGCTTGGAGTGCAGCCTCCATTGCCGGAACGCTGTTGCCGTCGATAGGGGCAATGCCATCGCTCTGTAATACATTATTTACTGCCCAGGCACAGGCAAGGTTGCCGCCATCGGGGCCGGCACTCGTAGACGCCCCGGTATAGGAAGCGGCCGCTGCGGCAATACCAGCAGTGGATATTGAGGACGCTGTAGCTGCGGCGCTTGCGTCGTTTAACGCCTGACAGCTGTCTCCGCCAGGATTGTTACGGCAATCAGCATTGAGAATTGCCTGCGCGCCTTGGGTAAGGATGGTGTTGTTGGTTTGGTCGACTGCACAACTTGCCGTGTCCATTTGGTTACTGTTAACGCATGCGTCGCTCACCGCCTCATTTATGGTATCCTGGTCGGCCTGCGAAAGATTGTTTAAATTAAGACCGCTCGTGTTGCTGGTAGGCCCTTGGCTTCCGTTGATTCCACCGGTGGTACTTAATGTGGTTATCCCCGTAGTACCGAGCACGGTGCTTAGCACGCCGTTAATGCTCGCATTGTTGGGCCGATTTGTACCCGCCGTGCATTGGATGGTAAACCAGTTGCCTCCCGCAAACTCTTGGCTTTGGTTAAAGATAACGTGGAGGAGTGTGTTGATAACGAGCCACGCGGTGATAACAATGACAAAACCGATGAATGCATTTTTAAATATGTCTTTAGCCTTGCTACGCTGGCCTACGTTCTCCGCGGAGGTAAAGTAGAGGACACCTGCCCAGGCAAACAATGCCGCGGCAATCGGGATGGAAAGGCCGATTAAAAAGTTGATGATATTTTGCACGAGATCGGCCAAGTTGCACGCACTGCAACCGGTTGCCGAAACGCTTGGATTGCCGTTGGCATCGGTGCTGGGAGAAAAAGCGCCGTAGCCGCATGGCACAAGACTGGGGTTGCTGTTTGTATTGCTCCCCGACGAGCCCGCGGTAGTTTGAGCCGACGTGTTGGTTGTATTTGAGCTACCCAAGGTGGCATTTTGCGTGCCATTTGCGCTGGCATTTTGGAGTATCGTGTTTTGCGTGCCTATATTATCCGTGCCTGTTATACTTCCTCCCCCGCTACCGGCCGAGACCGCTACCGTTGCCGAGCAGTTGGCGGTGCCGCCGGGGCCGGTAAATGAGCCGACGTAGGTGGTGTATGCAGCTGATGATGGAAGCAGATTGACTGAACCGGAGGGCCCGACATTGCCCACGTTGGTAATGGCGCCACTCGTGGCGTTGGTGCTTGTCCAGCTCAAGGTAACACTGCCACCGATGCTGATGCTAGTGGGATTGAGATAAAGTTGGCACGTAGGCGGCGGCGTTTGTGCAAACACAATCGCCGAAGGCGCAAGGAGATACAAAGCGATAGCAGCAAACGCAAAGAGCTTGTGTAACACTCTCATAGATGTGCCTTTATTGTACCAGAGGTTTTGGGTACAGGTCGACAATACACACAAAAAAAGCTATGCTGGGCACTGTTCAACAAGCGTCGGTACTCAAGCGGTCAACGAGGGCAGACTGTAAATCTGCTGGCTTCGGCCTACGGAGGTTCGAATCCTCCCCGGCGCACCAAAACAAAAAATCCCCTTGACGGGGATTTTTTGTTTATTTATTTTATCTACGCGCTGACTTTTTCTTCTTCCAAGACATTGGATGCCACGGCTTTCGGGTTTTTGCCTTTCTTTTTTACTTCAAAAACAAACTCTCCATTTTTAAAGTCAACGACCACCAAACCGCCCGAGAGCACGCCGCGGGAGACCATCAGCCCCGCCACTTTGGTGAGGATTTTGTCTTGTATCAAGCGGCGCAAAGGTCGTGCACCGTAACGAGGATTGTATCCTTCTTTAGAGAGATGGGCGTACACGGCAGGAGTCAGCGTAAGTGTGATGTCTTTTTGTTTGAGGCGCTCAACCACCTCTTTAACCTGGATGCCGACGATTTCTTTGACCGCCTCGGGCGAGAGAATGTTAAAGATGATAATTTCGTCGATGCGATTGAGAAACTCGGGGCGGAAGTATTCTTTGAGAGACTGCCCGACGCGCTCTTTAGCCATTACGTAATTGCCGGCATCGTCGCCGTGTGCGGAGAAGCCGATTTGCTCCATCTTGTCGATGTATTGAGCGCCAATGTTGCTGGTCATGATGATGATCGTGTTGCGGAAATTGACCCTGCGCCCCTTGGCGTCGGTAAGATAGCCGTTGTCGAGCACCTGGAGCAAAATGTTAAACACTTCCGGATGCGCCTTTTCTATCTCGTCAAAAAGAAGCACCGAGTACGGGCGATGGCGCACCAGCTCGGTGAGCGCACCTCCCTCTTCGTGGCCCACGTAGCCCGGAGGCGCGCCGATGATTTTGCTCACGCTGTGCTTTTCCATATACTCGCTCATGTCGACGCGGATGAGCGACTTTTCATCATCAAACATAAACTCCGCGAGCGCGCGCGTGAGCTCGGTCTTGCCCACGCCGGTCGGTCCCAGGAACATAAACGAAGCAATGGGCCGGTTGGGGTCGGCAATGCCGGCACGCGAGCGCTTGACCGCGTCGGACACTTTTTGCACCGCCTCGGCCTGTCCCACCACACGTTTGGTGAGCTCCTCCTCGATACGGGAGAGCCGTTGCGCCTCTTCTTCGAGCATGCGCGACACCGGGATGCCTGTCCATTTGGAGACCACCCCCGCAATGTCGCTCTCGACTATCTCCTCTTTGAGGATGCGTCGCGTGCTTTGCAATTTTTTAAGGCGCTTGGATTTTTGCTCAAGCTCGCGCTCGAGCGCCGGTATCTCGCCGTAGCGTATCTCGGCCGCGCGCGAAAGGTCGACCGCCTGCTCGGCGCCGTCGGCCTCGATGCGTAAACTCTCAAGTTCTTTCTTGATGCTCTTGATGTCGGTGAGCGCTTGCTTCTCGTTTTTCCACTTTAATTCGAGCTCGCCTGTTTTTTCTTTAAGCTCGGCAATCTCGCGCTCTATTTCTTTGACACGCGTCTTAGCGGTGCGCGCCTCGGCGTTTTCGGCCTCTTTGCGGAGCGCCTCCTTCTCTACCTCGAGCCGCATGATGCGGCGATGCGCGTCCTCAAGCAAAGGCGGTTTGTTTTCGAGCGAGATGCGCAAAGCCGACGCCGCCTCGTCGATGAGATCGATGGCTTTGTCGGGCAAAAAGCGGTCGGCAATGTAGCGCGCGCTAAGCTCCACCGAGGCAATGAGCGACTCGTCGGTAATGTGTACGCCGTGGAAGAGCTCATATTTTTCTTTTAATCCGCGCATAATAGCTATCGCATCATCGACACTCGGCTCAAGCACGTATACCGGCTGGAAGCGCCGCTGGAAGGCCGGGTCGCGTTCAATATGCTTTTGATATTCACGCAACGTGGTCGCGCCAATAACGTGCAAGTCGCCGCGCGCAAGTGCGGGCTTAAGCATATTGCTTGCATCCATAGCGCCCTCGGCGGCTCCGGCGCCTATCATAGTGTGTATCTCGTCTATAAAAAGGAGCACATGACCCTCGGAGCGTTCTATCTCCTTTATGATAGCTTTGAGGCGCTCCTCAAACTCGCCGCGGTATTTGGTGCCGGCAATGAGCGAGCCCAAGTCAAGCGACACGAGTTCTTTATCGCGCAAGCTCTCGGGCACGTCGCCCATTGCAATGCGCTGCGCCAAACCCTCGGCAATGGCGGTCTTGCCGACGCCCGCCTCGCCAATAAGTATCGGATTGTTTTTGGTGCGGCGGCTGAGGATTTGCATCACGCGCTTTATTTCTTCGTCGCGGCCGATGACCGGGTCGAGTTTATTTTCGAGCGCGGCGCGGGTCAAGGAGCGCGTATATTTTGGCAATGCGCGCATTTTTTTGGAATCGCCGCTCTGGGTCTGTTTGGTGGAGCGCAACTCGGCTAGCGCGCGGAGTATTGCTTCGCGCGTGATGCGGAAGCGCGCGAGCAGCTCGCGCGCGGAGCCGGGCACGTCGAGCAATGCCAAAAAGATATGCTCGGTTGATACAAACTCGTCGTGCAACTCGGTCGCCACTTTGGCGGAGCGCTCGAGCGCCTGCACCAACTCGGGCGTGAGGTACAGCTGATAGCTAGGGCTAAGCACCGAGCCGCCTGATGAGCCTTCAAGAGCTTCAAGCACGGTGTCGGTAAGCAGGACGACGTCTATCTCAAGCTTGTCGAGCACGGATATGACAAGGCTCTCTTCCTGGAGGAGCAGCGCGCCCAAAAGATGCGTCGGGTTTACTTGGTTTTGCCCGCGCTCGACGGCAAGCTCATGCGCGCGGCGCACAGCCTCTTTCGCTTTGGTAGTGAAGTTGTTGAATGGCGGCATATATATAAAGGTATTACGAACCGGATGTAGCTTTAGTTGCAGTCGAGGTCGAGGTTGTCATTACGGGCGTGGCCAATGTGTAAAAGTCGGAGCCGTCGCTGAGCGACTGCGTCGTGGCAAGGCCGATGACATCGCCAAAGAGCGTCATGATAAGCGAGCCGGGCACGCTAGAGCCAACGCTTGCCTCTATCTCGCTGCTGCCGGGTGCGGGCAGTGCGGCGACAATGCCAGCGCCTACAATGTCGGTACCCGTGCCGCCGATGCGTATCACACTTTGTCCAAGCTCAAGTTTATTACTGTCGGCAATGGACGCGGGCGCAAAGTCGGTGCTGGTGCCTACGGCAAGCGACACTACGATAAGAGGTGTTGAGGTGCCGTGCGCTTTGGGCAGTGTTACCGCTACGCGCTCGCCTCCCGGCATAATTGCCTCAAAGTCGGTAAACGCGGATGCATCGAGCGCGCCGGCGTCGGTTATCGCATCGCCTTTGCTGCTTATGATCACTCCCCGGGCAATGAGCTGATTGTCTCCCTTGCCCACAATGTGCACAATGCTCTTTTGCACGGCGGCAATCGACTGCGCAGTGAGGTCGTCATCTTTAACGACCACCGTTTTTTGCGTTACCGTGGTGGCGGCCGCTCCTTGCGTTGCGGGTACGACCGTTTGCACGGTGCGCTCGACTATTTGATTGATGGTTCTCGTCACTCCCGGGGGCGCCTGGCCAAGCAAGGTGACCGTGACGATGCCAGTTACTATGGAAGAGACAAAACTGACCAAAAAAGCCAGGAGCACGATTTGATGTTTACTCAACTGCTCAATGTCCATAGCACGAATAATATACCATTTTTTTGCAAAAAAAGAAAACCGCGCTACAAAAAATAGGAAACGATTCTCCCCTTCCTACTGAGCCGTGGTGGATGTAGCTGTAGTTGAGCTCGCTTCCCCATTGTCGCCCACGGGCGTGCTTGAGGCTTGGCCCGCCTGCGCAGGCAGGTTGTCATTTGCCGCCGTCGTGGACGCCTCGGTGTTGTTGTTGGCAGCTTGGCCTGCCTGCGCAGGCAGGATAATAACCGTGCGGGTTGAGGTGGACGTGAGATTGTTTGCATCAGTAACCACATAGTAGACGTGATACGTCGCGGGTGCCGAGGTATCAATGACCGCTTGGCTCATCGGCGTGGTGCCGACAAAGGTTTGAATGCCAAGATTAAGATCGGCCATCAGGGACCGTACCCATAGTAAGTCATTGGATTGGAATTGTAGTAGTACGTCTCCGATGAGTTGACGTTCGCGCCGGTAATATTGATGAGCGTGTTGCCGTTACGAACAATTTGGAAGTTCTGCGCCCCTATCCCGCCAAGAATCGGCGAAGTCTTAAAAGACGCAAGAACGACTGAGTAGCTGTTCCCCGTAGTCGTCCAGCTCGGATTGAAAACAACAGGGGTGGTTGAATTGACGACCTGATATTGTCCCCAGGGATAATAGCCACCGTTCCCAATAATACTGAAATTCGTTGCATTAGTGGTCGCACCCCAACCACATGAACAAGTTACAGCCCCGACGACAATTTCATTAGCGGTTGCCAGTGTTCCTGTCGTTAGCGAAGCGCTAGTACTGTTCGTTGTTATGTTGGTACTGGCAGTTTTATCGAGACCACCATTCGCCCCGATCACCGCCATTGCCGAAATCATGTATTGGCCGTTCGCCGTCGTAACTGTAAACGTGCTTCCAGCAGGTAGATCGGTCGTAGTCACGCAATAGAAAATCGCCGAATTTAAAGCCCCGTTAATCGTCGGACTCTGCACGGCCTGACTGTAGGAACCGCCGCAGTTGCCCATGCTATCGCTGGGGCCAGTTTGAGTTTGGCCATTGGGGCCGATTGCGGTGAATGTTCCGCCACCGCCACCACCGGAAATACCGAGCGACGAAGTCGCGACGTACTCCCAATTACCGTTCGCATCGGAGAGGAGGAGCTCGTTGGGGGCTGGAGGCGTTGAGGTCCCAGTACCACCATAGGCGAGGGCGATAGTGGTTGTGGCAGGAAAATAATTGAGCGACGGAATTTCCGCGGCGGTGAGGCCGGAGATTGACGTATTCGCAATGGAGCCTCCGGTAATGGAGGGGTTGGAGACCGTGGGACTTGAGATGGTCAGGGCAACATTGTTGGTAGGCGCAAGGCTGTTGATGTTGTTGGTGAGAGACACTT
>JBEKSG010000010.1:0-26186 GCA_049997855.1 Minisyncoccia bacterium | reverse complement strand
AAAGTAAGCAATGGTCTTGCCTGAGGCGATAGAAGTGCTGTTGCCGACAGAAAGCACGGAGGTTGTTGCGGTTTGGTTTGTCGAGGCACCGATGCCGACAAAGCCGTTTTGGTTGGCGCTGCCCACATAGAGCGACGGTGTTGTTGAACCTTGCACGCCCACTACAAAACCGGGAGTGGTTGCGCCGAGAGCAACCGAGAGTGTTGCAAACGGCGAGGTGGTGCCGATGCCGACGTTGCCGGAGGAGGAAACATCGAAGAGTGTTGAGGTAGCCGTTCCTTTTGTAGTGGAGGCTATTAAGAACAAGTTGGGCGGGGAGCCGACTCCGGTAGTGGAAGTGGCTGTTATAGAGAAGAGGGCGTTTGAGATTGAGGTTGTTCCTATGCCGATTTCGCCTGCGAGGAGGGCGCCATTGGAAGTTCCCACCGTACCGTTACCTATTCCCAACGTACTGCTGGCGATACGGGACAAACTTACGTCCATCGCCGCCAAAGAACCCAACAAACCATTTGTGGGACCGAGGAATAAAGAGCTTGCGGCAAATGGTACACCATTAGAACCTGAGGAATCTTGTGTGTTGAAAGTAGTTACTCCATTGATGGTGTTGTTTCCAAGGTAATCACCAGTAGATGGAAATCCAATAGCATTCCCAACAAAAACATCTCCTGATGCAGATATATTTCCGACCGCATCCAAAGCATTTCCTGTATTTGGACTTCCTATCGTAACCCAGAGTTGTGGAGTAGCATTATTGTTCTGTGTGTAGAATTGAAGGTCTGAGTACATTGTCCCTGATGAGTAATAACCAGAAGTAACATACGCAAGTTGTCCATTTGTATATGGTGTAAAATTGATATTCCCTGAACCGACTGTGATATTCCCTTTTACTGTTAAGTTCCCCGTCGTCGTAGCACCACCCGAGATGGTAAGCCCACCTGCTTGCGTGCCGTTGCCGATAGTGGAGGAGGCAGTTTGGATTTCTCCCGCGCCTGTGATGAGTCCCGAAACGGTAAGCGTCGAAGTTGCCGTGACAGCTCCGCCAAAGAAGGAGGTGCCGCTGGTGTATTGGTTGCCTTGCACGGAGAAGTTGGTGGTAGGCGTGGTGGTGCCGATACCGATGTTGCCTGCTCCATTGATGACCAACCTTGGGTTTGTTCCCAATGCCGAGGAAGAGGCAACTTCAAAATCATTCCCATTGCTTGTATCGATGCCTTCCGTCCATTGATTACCTGTGCCTGCTCCAAGCGAGAACTCCAACGAAGGTGTGGTAGCAGAATAAATTGACAATTTTTGGTCCGGAGTGCTCGTGCCGATGCCGACGTTGCCATTAAAATACGCCGCATAGTTGTTGGTCGCACCGGTGGGCGCGTTGACCGTGAGGCCGTAGCCGTTGGTGGTAACGGTGGGAGTAAGTGCACCTGCGGCGATGTAAAGTGCGCTGGAGTTGGTAATGATAGTGGAGCTTGCGGAGTCGCTCTTGGGAGCACCGGCGAGGTAGAGGCTAGCGGCATTGGTGATGGTGGAGGTGGCAATAGTAAACGCGAAGGTGGGCTGACCGATGGAGTTGGACGCGCGAGTAGCAATTGTGTTGCCTCCCGTTGTCGACGTGTCCGTGAGCGTGTTGGCATTAACGGAAAAATTAAGACCAAGCGTTGTCCAAGAAGAAGCGGACTTAGTGCCACTGATTTCAAGAGCCGATAGTGGTGCAGTTAAGCCAAACCCCGTATTGCCATTGAAATAGTTGTTTGCCGCGCTGTCTCCCTGGTAGATGCCATAGTCGTTGGTGATGGTGCCGGTTTTGGTGGGAGTGGCGAGAAGTATGCTGTACCAATTGGTAATGGAACCTGCCGCGTTGGTCGCGCCGCCGCCGACATCAAGGCCGTATGCGTTTGTGACTAATCCTGTGCCTGATTCGGTGGGGTTGGTATATAAACCAATCATGGTGGTTGTGGTGCCGGAGCCGGTGTTTGATGGAGCACTATAAACCGAGTACATAGCAGTCGTGGTACCGGTGCCGTTATTGTTGACGCCGTTGCTAAAACCATACATATTCGAGACAATGCCTGCCCCGCTGTTTTTTACGTTGTTTTGCGTTCCGATGAGATTGGCGAGTGTGTCGCCCGGCGTCGTATCGGTAAATTGCGGAACCATTTCCAAACCAACAAAAGAGTTGGTATTTGCCGTTGTCTGATTCCCCTCGATAAGGGCGTCGATAAACTGAGATGAGGTAAGTGCGCTGTTCGCGTTCACAGTAAGAGGTTGAGAAGAACCATTCCCTGCGACACTGACTTTGGGCGCCGTGAATGTCGTGCCGTCGAAGGTAAAGCCGGAGTTGTCGGTGAGCTGGCTGCCGGTAGTGGAGTATGGGACGCGGCCAATGGTGAGACCTTGGTCAATGAGGTTGCCGACGATAGCCGTCCCCGTCGTGGTGGCCCCTCCGCTGATAGTGAGCCCGCCTGCTTGGGTGCCGTTACCGATGGTGGAGGAGGCAGTGATGACGAGACCGGTGGAAGTCGAGTTAAAGCCCGAGCCTCCGGTGAACGGATACGCGAAGCCATTTGACGCGGCGGTAATCTGCCCTTCCGCGTTGACGGTCAGGTTGGTGTTGGTGTAGGAGCCTGCAGAGACGGCGGTGTTGGCAAGAGCCGCGGACGGCAGGTTGAGAGAAGAACTGGCTACGCCTATGAAAGCGGTGTCTGCGCTGTTGGTGTAGATAAAGTCATTGGCGCCGGGAGCCGTTGCGCCCGTGCCGCCGTTCCCTACTGAAAGTGTACCCGCAGAAAGCAATCCTGCCGCGCTTGACGATACTGCACCTGCGCCGAGCCCTGGAATAGTCAGCGTTCCCATCGTGCCTCCTGCCGTTGACGCTCCAATGACGACATTGCCGCCGATGGAGAGAAGCGCGTAAGGTGACGTCGTGCCGATGCCGACGTTGCCGCCGTTTAAGTAAGAGTTGCCGCTTGAATTAAGGAGGACTGTTTTTTGTGCACCAGTATAATCATTGCTGCCTGGTGTGATAGCGAGAGTCGAATTATTGGCGCCATTGAAGTTGTAAAACAGAGCTTGGCCAGAATTTGAAATGCTAATAGCATTTCCGGTGCTGGGGTATTGAATCTCTGTAGATTGAATACCACTTGCAGTCTGCAATAGACCCCCGAAATACGCAGCGCCGCTCGGTACATAGAGAATATTGCCGGAGTTAGGTGCAGCGCCAATACCGACTTCTCCTTTGTTATCAACTGCAAACAGCGTGGTGGTGCCCAAGGAAGTTGAAGAAGCAATAGCAAACAAGGTGGTGTTGGTGTCGCCGTTGTTGGCGTGAATTGAAAACAACCCCCAGGGTGATGAAGTACCAACACCGACATTCCCCGCAAAGTACGCATTCCCCGTCGTTGTCGCACCTCCGTTAATAGTGAGTCCGCCTGCTTGTGTACCATCGCCGATGGTGGAGCTCGCGGTGAGGATGATGCCAAGTGGTGAGGTGGTGCCGATGAGATAGTTGGGTGTGCCTTGGACGAACGTAAAGTTTTTGCCATCAAAGTTGGAAGGCGAAAGGTTTTGCCACGTGCCTGCGAAGTTGCTGCTGCTGTTGGTAAAGAGATTGACGCCCGAGAAGGTGTTGGCATCGGTAAGGAGCGTAGAGGATGCGGCGGTAGTGATGGCATTGCAGCCGAACAGCCCCCCCGAATAAGTGAGCGCATTCGTAGCGCCGCTGCAACTTTGCAAATTAGAGCCAAAGAGTTTTGTGGTGGAGGCAGTTGTTGCAAAAAATACGGTAGTGGTTGCTTGCGAGGTGGTGGCAAATGCGGCAGTAAAGTTGCCGAGCGTTGATGACGCGTTGGTAAGCAATCCACCAGTAAATGTTGCGAGGCCAGCGAGCGTGCTTGTGCCGTTGACGGTAAGCGTTGCGCCGAGTGTGGTTGAGCCGAGCGCGGCAAACCCGCCGCGCGTAAAGATGCCGCCTACGCCCACATCAAGACCGCCGCCCAAGTAGGCGTCACCGCCTACATTTAAGCCGTCACTTATATTTACGCTGCCAGCAGCGAGGGATCCGATGTTGGCGGCTGGCGTGGTAAGACCGTTGATATCAACGACATCGAGACCTTGGTCATTGTCAGCAACGTAGGCATACTTGCCCGCCACAAAAATACCGTTTGGCGTGCCCGCGGATGCAATGCTGCCAACCAAACTTGGAGTGGTTGAGGTGCTGATGTCGAGCACCAGTGTATTGCCGTTGTGGTCGGCTACATAGATGTTGGTGCCTGCAACCTGCACGCCGATGTAATGACCTACGCCGTTTGGCGGGTATATGGCAACGCGCGTCGGGTTGGCAGGATTGGAGACATCGAGCGTATAGAGACCGGTATCTTGATCGGCAACATACACATATTTGCCGCTCGCATAGAGTGCCGTTGGCGAGCTTACGCTTGTGCCGACGCCGCTGTACGTGCCCACCAGCGTCGGGCTTGCCGGGTTGGATATGTCAGCCACGTACACCGCCGGTGTAAAGTCGGCTATATAAAGATATTTGCCCGATATCGCGAGACCTATCGGGTGGCTTGACGCTACGGTAAGACTGCCCGCGAGTGCCGGCGCCGCCGGATTGGAGACGTCGATGACGCGAGTGGCATGACTGTTAAAATCATCGAGATAGGCATATGTGCCCGAGAGCGCCACCGAGTATGAGGTGCCGGTTACCGCATAGGTGCTGAGCCATGTCGGTGCGCTTGAATTGCTTACGTCAAATATAACGAGGCCGGCGTGTTCGTCAGCAACATACGCATAGCGGCCCGCAACCACCACCGCGCGAGCAAACGGGCTGCCGACATAAGTATTGTTTTGTCCGACAAATACCGGATTTTTAGGATTGCTGATGTCAAAAATTTTAAGGCCGCCCTCGTAATCGGCGACATACGCGTAGTTGCCCGATACATACGTGCCCTCCGCATGCTCGGTGCCGACCTCCGGCGCGGTTATCGCAAGAGTCGGATTGCCGCTTGCCATGTGCGTAATGTCGCCGCCGCTTATAGCGAGCTTCGAGGAGGGCGAGCTTGAGCCGATGCCGACATTGCCGCCTGCCGTGGTGACGAGCGTGTTGCCGCCCACTGTAAGCGCACCGGTTGCGGTTAGGTTGCCGGCAAAAAAGCCGTTGCCCGAAACCGAGAATGTTGCAGACGGCGAAGTGGTGCCGATGCCGAGACTACCTGCCGCCGTAAACACCGAGGCAAGCGCGCCGCTCGTATTGTATATGTCTATAATATCAGCGGTCTGGCCCGAGGCGGGCAAAAGCGCAAGCGTTGTGGTTGCCGGATTGCCCGAAAGTATCGCGAGCTTGGCGTATGGCGTAGTAGTAGCGCCCATGGCAACCGAGTCGGCGCTATTGGTGAGCGCTACCGTGCCCGCGTTATTATCCGTCCAGCCGCCCGCGGTTGAGAGATTGCCTAAAGAGACTGCGCCGCAAGCAACATTGCCTTGCGAGTCGGTCTGCAAAGCTTGGCTTCCGGAACATGAGAGAGTGCCCGCGGCGCTCAAGGTAAGCGTTGAGGAAAAGCGCCCCGTGCCGGTTACGTCAAGTGTGGTGCCGGGAGCCGAGTTGCCCAGCCCCACGTTGCCGTTTTGCAACACGGTAAATGCATTAGTACCGACCGCAAGACCGCCGGCAAAGGTTGAGGTGGCAGTGCTTGAGGTCGCGTTGAGGTAATTAAAGAAGCCGGTCGCCGCGGAGATTTGCGAAGTGGAGGCATTAGCAAACGTCGCAAGCGCGGTAAAGGTACTCGCAGCATTAAATGTGTTGGTGCCGCTAAACACATTGTTGGTGGTTGTACCAAATGCGGTGGAGATGGTGAGGTCGCCGGTAGAGGCGCTCGTTTGCAAAGGATACATTGCCGCAAGCGAGACAACGCCCGTGTTGGTGATGACACCCGTGCCGGGAACATAGCTGATACCCGTACCATTACTAAGGCTGGTTGAAGATATTTTATTTTCGAACGTTGCGTAGTCGGCTGATGAGAGTTTGCCGTTTGCGGTGAGCGACGCAAACGGCAAATTAAAGGTTTGCGTGTTGCCGCTCGCGGTGATGGTAAAGTCGGTGCCATTGGTGGAGGTTGCGAGCAGCTGCGTGCCGCCGGTTTGCGTTTGCCCTGCCGGGCCAAGTGCCGTGATGCCCGAGCCGTTGGTCGCGAGTGTGGTGCCATCAAAAGTGAGACCAGAGCCAATCGTTACAGCTGATACTGTGCCAGTACTATTAGTGCGCAACAGTTGGGAGGGAAGGCTCGTAATTGCAAAGTCGGTAGTAGTTGCCTGCGAGGTGGTGGCATTAAGCGCAGTAAAGTTTTGCAAAGTGGATGAGGCGGTCGCGAGGATAGTGCTTGCAGTAAGTCCGCCGTTAAATATGTCGACACCGCTAAACGTATTAGCGTCGGCGAGGAGTGTGGAGGATGCGGCCGTGATTATTTTGGTGTCACCCAGATTAAAGGTGGTGCCGTTAATGGTGAGTGATGGGTTTTGCAAGGCACTGTTTGGTAAGTCGAGAGAAGAGCTGGCTGCTCCCGTTATGACACCACTGCTGTTTGTATACAGGAAAAGATTGTTGCCGATACCGGTATTGGTTGTTGTTCCAAAAGCAGAGGTGAGGGTGAGGTCGCCGGAGAGTGCGCCGCCGCCCTGCAGAGGATAGGTGGTGTTGACGTTGCGCGTGGCGGGGACGGCTCCGATGGTGTTGTAGGAAATGATCTCTGCACCGGAGCCGTTAAATACTTGCGGAGACGAACCGCCCGAGCCGCCGCTGTTGATGGTGAGCGCATTGGCGACACTTCCCGACTGCCCCGTAATACTTGCATTCATGGAAGTCGTGGAGAGGGCTGACCACACGCCTCCGTTGACGGCTGCCAAGCCATTCCAGCTACTGGAGTTCTGTCCGGTGCCGCCGTAATTGTTTGCGATGGCGGTGCCCTGCCAGGTGCCTGAAGTGATGGTGCCAACGCTGTTCCCTGTGCCGGAGAGCGTCGTGTTGCCGGTGACGGCGAGCGTACCGGTGATAGAGGAGTTGCCTGTCGTCGTCGCACCACCCGAGATAGTTAAGCCGCCGGTTTGCGTGCCGTTGCCTATGGTTGAGGAGGCAAGAGCATAGAAGCCGGCGGTAAAACCCATCAGCGTCGAGGTGGCGTTGGCTTGCGTCGAGCCAAAGACAGGCGCGGTGAACGGATAGGCAAAAGTATCGAACGCAGGCACACCGGTGACTTGACCGTAAGGCAGAGAAAGATTTGGCAAAGTAGTGATACCAGAAATAGAGGATGAAGCGGAGAGCCGGTTGTCAAAAAGATTGTTAAATGAGGAGCCCATATATACGCCGTTGGTTACCGTACCTGCATTGCCCGAGATGCTGCCCGTGATGATGTCGTTGAATGTGTTCGTACCACTAAAGATGTTAGCGTCGGCAAGGAGTGTGGAGGATGCGGCCGTGACGGTGCCCGATGAACCCAATGCGATACTGCTGCCGTTTACCGTAATGCTTGAGTTTTGCAAAGCCGAATTGGGCAAATCGAGCGAGGATGAGGCAATGCTGTACAAGAGGCCGTTGGTGCCAGCACCGACAAAACTGTTGAGTATAGAGGCTACTTGCACGTTGGTGGAGCTCGCCGTGCCGAGCACGTCGAGCTTGGCAACCGGATTGGTGGTGCCGATGCCTACTTTGTTTGAAAAATATGATTGACCGGAAACCTCAAAAATACTGCTAGCGCTCGATGTTGCAGTGCCGCCGATAACAACCGGGCTCGCCGTATTGAGCTCGTAAATAACACCGCTTGATGAAGTGGCAAAAATGCCGTCGTTTCCACCGCCGCCCCCGCCTGTGAGGTCGATACCCCAGCCCGGAAAACCTCCCGCAACTTTAAGCACCTGACCTGCACTGCCTATTGGAAGCTTTTGCAAATTGCCGGAGCCGTCGGCATACAAAATGTCGCCTGGATTGTAGGAGCCAAACCCGGTGCCGCCGTTTGTTTGTGTGAGCGCCGTGCCGAGCGTGAGCGAGCTTATGGTCGCGCCTCCGTCAAATATGTCGACACCGCTAAACGTGTTGGCGTCGGTGAGAAGCGTGGAGGATGCGGCAGTGATTGTTTTGCTGTCGCCCAGATTAAAGGTGGTGCCGTTTATCACGATGCTTGAGTTTTGAAGTGCGGAGTTGGGCAAATTAAGAGTTGATGAGGCAATGTCGTAGAGCGTGCCATTGTTGCCGCCAATAAATCCTGCAAGTGTTCCAAGCGTCGAAGTGCCGCTTACTTGCAAAGTACCGGTAGCGGTTATGTTGGCACCGGTGATATTGCCGGAGAAGAGGCCGTTGCCTTGCACGGTGAGCGTTTGTGTTGGGTTTGTCGTATCGATACCAAGGTCGCCGTTAGTTATGTAGGTGCTGCCGATTCCATTTGGAGTAATCGATATGCCACCATTAACTGGATTGCTTGCGGTTATTACATTGCCGCTTACGGTAAGGTTCCCCGCAGCGACGCCGTCGGGGAAGAGTACGGCGGAGCTGTTTGAGTTAACGATGTTCGATGTCGCATTGATATTGATGTCTGATTTTACGATTACTTGCCCGGTACCCGATGGGTTAAGCTCGATGTTGGCCGTGCCGGCTGTTTTTAAAATAAGATTTTGGCTCGGATCGGAACTGACAATAACATTGTCGGAGTTGTCGGTGTGTATAACCTCTTGTCCGTTAACATACAAGGAGCCTGGACCAATGTATAACTCCTTCCATGTGTTGGCGGGCGAACCAAGTGTATAGGTGTTATCAGCGCTCGGTATGATATTGCCCGAGATGCCAATATTGGTGGCAAACGTTGGGGTGCCGATGTCTGCAACCGTAAGCATTCCTGATATAAATTGATTTCCTGTCGTCGTCGCACCGCCTACAATGGTGAGTCCTCCCGTTTGCGTACCATTGCCGATAGTGGAGGAGGCTTGAGCGATGAGGCCGTTGGTAAAGTTTATGGTGGTGCTAGTGGCGTTATTGGGGAACGGGTAGGCAAAGGTATTGCCTCCGCCGCCTTCTCCGTTTGGCGTCGTGGTGGCTATCACTTGCCCGCTTGCGTCGACTGCAAGAAAAGATCCTGCAGGCGCGGCAAGCGGCGCGAGCGTAAGTGCGGAGTTTGCGGTTATCGCTCCACCGAAGAAAGTGGCGCCAGTCGTTGTTGCGGGGCCGCTTACGGTGAGTCCTGTCGAACCATTGCCGATGGTAGATGATGCGGCAACAATGATTCCAAGCGTCGTCGTGGGAGACAGGTATCCGTTTGCAATTTCCCATGTCTGACCAAAACTGGAACCTCCTCCGCTGCTTACAATGCCAAGCGACGAGGTCGCGAGCAAATTGTATCCGCCTATGCTGTTGCCAACCAACAATTGGCCGTAACTTGGCGCAGTGCTGGTACCGGTGCCGCCGCTTTGTACCGCGAGCGCGTTAGTGAGCGCAAGATTGCCAACCAGCGCATTGAGTGCAAAAAAGGCGGTGGTGGTGGCGTTGGTAGTCGTGGCATTGAGCGCCGTCACATTCTGGAGCGTTGTCGAACCGGTCGCCAAAAGATTAATAACGCTTGTTTGCCCCGCATCGTTTATCGCAAAGAGCGTCGTCGAAGCATTGTTGGCAATCTCAAATGCATTTTCAACACCGGTACCGCTGCCCCACACAGCGAGTTTTGCATACGGCGTAGTGGTGCCAATGGCAACTTGCTCGCTCTCGGTGGTGAGGTGCACAACCGAACCGGCGTCGGTCCAGCCGCCTGCGGCCGAGGCGGTAAAACTCTGATAGCTCGAGCAATCGTTGGAGTACTGCAGCTGACCGGCTATCTCGGCAAAACAACCGTTCGAGGAGCCGTCGTTGGAGGCAATGCTGATGACGCCGCCGTTGCCAAGCGAGAGCGCGTGGGTTGGGGTCGAGGTGCCAATACCGAGGCGATTGTTAACGGCATCCCACACAAACTCTGTCGAGCTCGCATCAAACGCACCGCCGGTATTAAACTGGACGGCACCGGTACTACCCGCGGCATTGCCGTCGCTCGTGATGCATACGCCCGCAACGCTAAAGCATCCCGATACTAAGTCGATGCCGTTAAGACCTGAAATGCTTCCGCCCGATATTGCCGCGTTGGTGATGGTGCCGCCGCTGATAGCGATATTGGAAAGATGATCAATGATTTGTGAGAGCGCAACATTGTTGGTAACGCCGCCACTTGAGTACACCGGCCCGGGCGCGCTGTTGATGTTTGAAAATATAACCTGGCGCAAATTGTCGGAGAGCTCTTGCAATTGAGTAGTAAGAGAGCTCTGCGTAACATAGGCGCTCAGATTTTGTACTGGCGCAGGCGAAGGCACAACCTCTTGAGACGGCACGCCGATACCGGAGGTGGAGGGTGCCGGCAAGAGAGGTTGTGCCGGAGCTTTTTGCTCACCAACTTTGCCAGTAGCAGGCGCAACTTGTTGAGCGGACACGCCGATACTGTTTTCGGTGGAGGGTGGCGACGAGACAGGCTGTGCCGGAGATATAGCAATATTTTTTGTCGAACCATTGCCGAACAAAAATGCCAGCACACTCGCAAAAAAATAATTTAAAGAGGGAACAGTAAGACTCGATGATTGAGGAGGAGCGGCAAAAAATGGCGACTGTACCGATACAATAAGTGCGGCACTTTGAGATGAAGCGCCCAGTGTGAGTGGGCTATGCAGGGGCGTGGCAACTTGGCCGGCATATACTAGCGAAGCAAACAACAAAGTCCCGCCAAGTACAAAAGCAACACTTTTGCCGGCGGTTGAATGTAAAAAACTTGCTGCGCGTAATCTTTTATTTTTTTTGTGTGCTTCCTGCTCCTGTTGACGCAAACGCGCAAGTTCAATAGAGCGTAACGCTTTAATTTCCGCACGCGTTTTTTCAAACGCTTCTAAAGATGACTCTCTTACGAACCATGCATTGTTTATCAGCTCTCCTTCCAACTTGCCCTCGCGGCACAGCTTGCCGACATAGTCGGGCGCGCATGAAAGACGTTTTGCCACTTTGCGAGCCGGGAGCATTCCAGCTCTACTGCTCCGTGCTGGCAAACCTTTGATTTTTCTAAAATCATCCTGCTCTTTTTGACGTAAAGACGCCAGCTCTTGAGCGCGGAGTACTTTTGCCTCAGTGCGCGCGCTTTCAAAAGAGGCTATCGAGGACTCTTTTACAAACCAGGCATTATTGATCCGCTCACCTTCAAGTTTGCCCTCGCGGCATAGCTTACTTACATAGTCCGAAGTACATGAGAGACGCTTTGCCACCATACGAAGAGGCAGTATCGGTTCTCTATTTTTTCCTATTATTTTTTTAAGGTCGGACATTAAAAATTTTGTGCGAGTTTTTATTTTCGAGGGACGACATTTCTTTTATTTATACAGAGAGTTCGGCTTTACTGATATTTATCTTAATACGAATTTCACTCTATATAGGCAAAAAATAAACTAAAAACTGTGGATAGTATTTATAAAAAATTTCCATCAATTGAAAATATACTTTGTTTTCAAGCTTATAAAAGTAGAACGTCCTGTGATGTTTATAAAACAAAAAAATAATATAAAAAAATATTGCAACAAAGACTTATAATTTTAAAAACGTTGCATAAATATTGCTCAGCCGAGATATGTTGTGTTTATTAATTAAATTACCGAGATATTGTTAAGAATATACGATATCTCGTATACAAGAGATTTAAAATTAGATCTTTTTAACACAAAAAGTGTACGATCATAAAAAAACTAAATTTCACTTAGTCTTTCTCACGTATACTGAAAACCCGCTTCAGAGGTACGGAGCGGGATGTAACGAACTAAATTTGACGAGTTTGTAAAATGACGCCAAATGTTTATTTCAAACTGTATCCGACGCCTGCACTCTGCCCCCCATTGACGGTAAGGGTAAAAAAGAGATGCGTGGACAATAAACCAGCGAGTGCAAAAACGATTGCGCCCAGCACCAGCACCTCTCCAAGGCGGATCCAAATTGGGGTAGTACTCTTTTGTTTGATTGGCACGAGCTTCAATATCGGTGCAACAGGTTGATATAAAGGTCTAACACTTTCAAGCTTTACCGGTATTGGCTGAGGCTCAATGTGTTTGATGGTAATAATGTTTTCTTCTTTTTCTTCTTTTATTTTTTTTATCTGCGGAATAAGTGGCCCTTCGTCTGTAATGTAACGCAAACCAATAGCTTCACGAGCTTCGCGCGCAGTACGGTAAATGGGAATATCAAAACTTTTTTCTGGTTCTTTTTTTGTTTTTTCTTCTTGTTCTTGCGTGTCTACCACTATCGGCATGGTAACTTCTTCCGGAGCTTCATCAATTACCAACAGCTCTTCGGCAACACGGGGACCACGCACCGGGGCTTCTTTACCAAGATAAGCCGTAAGAGATTTAGCGTCTACATACCAAGCGCGGCCTATCTTTCTACCCTCTACTTTTTTCGCACGTATAAGCTGGCCGATATAATCGGCATGATAATTATGGTCCTTCCCTGCACGACGAGTCGATATATACCGCTTACCCGATATTTCTAGCTCATCCATATGCCCCTAGTATACCTACGCGAGAATTTTTTGTATAGCCGAGCGAAGTGCGGCAGGATTTGCCGAACCCTTGCTCTCTTTCATGCCCTGCCCTATCAAAAATTGTATAGCAGCTTCCTTGCCTGTCTTATAGTCGGCAACTACCGTTGGATGTGCATCAAGTACCTTTTTCGCAATCTCAGTAATTGCTCCTTCGTCGTTTTGTTGTATTAAACCTTTTTCTTTTGCTATCACTTCAGGCTTGCGCGTGTCGGTGTACATAATGGCGAGTGTATCTTTTGCGCCGCGCGAAGAAAGCTCTCCTTTTTGAATAAGCACAATAAGATTGCGAAGTCGCAAAGCATTGTTAGTATCGGCAAGCCAAACATCGCTCACTTCCCCTGCCTCGCGTTTGCCTGCAATATCACTGGTAATGTAGTTGGCAATAAGCAACGCATCGTTTGCTGATACGTCATCAGTTATTGCTGTATCAAACAATCCGGCAAACGTAGGCTCTCTGACAAACATCTCGGCATCCTCAGACTTTAGACCGAGAGCAATATATCGCTCACGTTTTTGCCACGGGAGCTCCGGCATCTCGCTTTTTAACGTTCCAAGCGATAACTCTGGTATCTCCGAGAGCAAGAGCTTAGGTAAGTCGGGGTCGGGAAAATAGCGGTAATCATGACTGCTCTCTTTTTTGCGCTGACTAAAAGTGACTTGTTTTGTCTCGTCCCATCCGCGAGTCTCTTGCACTATAGTGCCGCCCTCCTCGAGCACTTTGCTTTGCCGGGCAAGTTCGTAGCTAATGGCGCGTTCGACCGAGCGAAACGAATTGAGATTTTTAACTTCCACCTTGGTGCCCAGTTTTGAAGGTGACTTCTTAGCTTTGGAAGGTGTCTCCTTGGAAACTGAAATATTTGCCTCCACGCGCATCTCGCCCTTTTCCATGTTGGCCTCCCCTGCCCCGAGATAGCGCAAGAGCAATTGGAGTTCACGGGCAAAACGCCCTGCCGTTTCGGCGTTGTGTATCACCGGCTCGGTGACCAGCTCCATGAGCGGCACCCCGGCGCGGTTGTAATCAACCAAACTTTTGTTTCCTTCGTGTTGTGAACGCGCGGTGTCCTCCTCGAGATGTATGCGCGTTATGGCAACACCCTCGAGCGTACCGCCGAGAACGAGCGGCCGTTTGTATTGGCTTATCTGATAGCCTTTTGGAATGTCCGGATAAAAATAACTCTTCCTATCAAACTCGGTGTAGTCGGCAAGCATTCCGCCAAGAGCAGTACCTACGAGGAGCACCTTGTGCACCGCCTCGCGGTTGATAACGGGGAGCGTGCCAGGGTGAGCCATACACACCGGACAAATATTTTTGTTGGGTTCGCGCTCGTCCGCGTCGTTCACGCACGAACAAAACATCTTGGTCTGCGTCTTAAGCTCCGCGTGAATCTCAAGACCTATCGTGGCTCGGTAATCGCTCATAGACTTATTGTAAATGCTTTATAAAAACTTGCCGCAGGTTATCTACCAATGTATCGTCAAGCACCGACACAAAGACTGCCTCTTTGCCTGCGGCAGACATCCTGGCTATTAAGGCTGATATTTCCTTTATATCTCGGGTATCAGATTTCGTAAAAACGATAATCTCGGGTTTGTGGATTAATGCGCCACTCTCAAAACTCTCAAGTTCGGCTCGCACTGTTGCATAATCGGCTAGCGGGTTGACTGACTCAAGCGAGATGCAATGCACGATAAGACGGGTACGCGCGATATGCCGGAGGAACTTATACCCGAGGCCTTTGCCCGCCGAGGCTCCCTCAATGAGGCCGGGGATATCGGCCAAGATAAAACCGTAAAAAGCGCCGAGATTTGGGTCAAGCGTGGTAAACGCGTAAGAGGCAACCTTGCCCGCCGCGCCGGTAACCGCGTTTAAAAGCGACGTTTTGCCCGCGTTTGGCAAACCAACCAAGCCGGCATCGGCGATAAGCCGGAGCTCCACGCGGAGTTGCGCCTCCTCACCTTTTCCGCCCGGTGTAAACTCCTCGGGCGTGCGATTAATCGACGATTTAAAAACTGTGTTGCCTGCCCCGCCGCGCCCGCCGTGCAGGAGCATCTTTTTTTCTCCCTCATGCAAAAGCTCGTATACCTCGCCCGTGTTTTTATTGTGCACAACGGAACCGACGGGCAGATTGATGGTGAGGTCGCTACCGCGCTTGCCATGCATGTTTTGATTTTCGCCCGAGGCACCCCTACCGGCTTCAAACTTTTTTTCTCCCCTGTAGCGCGCGAGCAGATTGATATCGCGCACGGCGACAATATACACGTCGCCACCATCACCACCGTTGCCTCCCGCGGGGCCGGAGTATTCTTTGCCCTTTTCGTGCAGCCAGCGCACGACGCCGTCGCCGCCGTCGCCTGCGCGTGCATCAAATGTCAGTTCATCAACGAGAGCCACAATAGTATGCTTACTTATAGGCCGCCTGTATCAGCCATCCAACCAACGCAAGAATAAACGAGCCCTCAAGCGCGGGGATAAAACCATACACATGGAAGCCTGCGATAAAGGTCGCCAAAAACCAAAAGAGGAGCGCGTTGAGTATAAAGGAAAAGAGCCCGAGTGTGAGGATATTGATAGGCAGAGTAAGGAGCCTTAACACTGGCCGTACCGTGAGGCCAAGTATGCCCCATATAACCGCCACCACAAGCGCCGTATAAAAACTCTCCACTAAAATCCCCGGCACATAACGCGAAACGAGGAGCAGGGTAATAGCAATAGTAATGACATAAATGAGCGCTTTCATGCCTCTATCCTAATCGATTACATGTATCGGAGCAATGTGCTGTACGGACCCGAAAATAGACCGAACCCCCAGGTTACTAGGAGCCCCATGTCGCCAAAGAGCATGAGCATACCGAGCACCACCAGGAGCGCGCCGCCCACCATAGAGAGATCGGTGGCAACGGTTGCGTGTTTGGCGATAAGCGCGCTCGCCTCGGTAAGTAAAAGTGCCGAGGCAATAAACGGCACTCCGAGCCCGAGCGAAAATACGAGAAGCAATAAAGCGCCCTGCCCCGCCGTCGCCGAGGTTCCCGCAAAAAGGAGGATGCTGCCAAGAATCGGGCCGATACACGGGCTCCATCCGAGCGCAAACAGTGCGCCAATGAGCAGCGAGCTGTGCGGCTTGCCGATGGTCAAAAAATGCGGGACAGCCATGTGCCTATCATTGCTAAGGATCGGTATGCGCAACACACCGAGCATGGTAAGGCCAAAGATAATGATGATGGCGCCCGCGAGCCGCCCCAGCGTATCGCGCCACGGTCCCAACAAACTCCCTATCGTCCCGGCAAAGACGCCGAGTACTATAAATACGACAGAGAAACCGAGCACAAAGGCGACCGCATTAATGACAACCCGCCCGCGCCTATTATATTGTCCATTTCCGAAAGCTCCGCTTCCTGAAATGAACGCCAAATAGCCGGGCACAATAGGCAATGTACATGGCGCCAAAAACATTAAAAGGCCCGCAATAAAAGCGGCGGGCAAAAGCGCAAGCGGATCAAGCGGCGTCATGGTTTATACTATAGCAAAAATTATTTTTTTGCTGCCATCAAGCGTTGATGTTCTTCGGTATTTTTTAGGCCGCAGTTTTTCCACTTTTTGCCGCTCCCGCACGGACACGGGTCGTTCCGGTGTATCTCCGCGGCAGGTTTATTTCCCTGCGGCGGCATGGTGAGATTGATGACCGGCGCCGGTGCTGTAGTGAAAGAGCCTGCACTTGCCGTGCCTTCTTTGGCGATCCTGCCGAGTTGATCAAACACGCGCTCGGTAAGTGTTACTTCCATATCTTTATAAAGCCGCGTACCCTCCTTGCGATACTCAACCAGCGGGTCGCGCTGGCCATAGGCGCGCAAATTGACCGAGCCGCGCAAATACTCCATCGCCTCAAGATGCTCGACCCAGAGCATGTCGAGCGTTTGCAATGCAATCGTGCGCGCAATCGCAAGCAGAGCATCGCGGCCGAGCTCTTCCTGCTTTTTGCCCAATATCGAAAGCGCTTCTTCATCGCCGAGCGCAAGCTCCATTAACACTGCGTCCACTTCTTCGTCGGTGCCAACAAGCACCGCGCGGCGCTTGGCATAAATCGCGCGGCGCTGTTTGTCGAGCACGTTGTCGTACTCAAGCACATGCTTGCGCGAGTCAAAATTAAAGCCCTCAATTTTGGTCTGTGCGCTCTCGAGTGCACGCGTAACCATCGAATTTTCTATCGCCTCATCCTCGGGGATGCCAAAACGACCCATCAAACCTTTGATAGTGTCGGAGGCGAACACGCGCATCAGGTTGTCTTCGAGCGACACGAAAAAGCGCGTCTCGCCGGGATCGCCCTGGCGGCCGGAGCGGCCGCGGAGTTGGTTGTCGATGCGGCGCGCCTCGTGCCGCTCGGTGCCGAGTACGTAGAGGCCGCCGAGCGCTTTGACTTCCTCATACTCCTCGGGTGTTGCAAGCGCGCCGCCGAGCTTGATGTCGACGCCGCGGCCCGCCATGTTGGTGGCCACCGTCACTTTGCCCTTTTTGCCCGCCGCCGAAACGATCTCGCCTTCGTGCTCGTGATTTTTAGCGTTTAATATTTCGTGCGGGACGCCTTCGCGCTTGAGGTACGCGGAGAGCAACTCGTTTTTCTCGATCGAGACGGTGCCAATCAACACCGGCTGGCCTTTTTGGTGCAGGGCTTTGACCGAGCGTGCGATTGCGGCAAGTTTGCCCTTTTCGGTTTGGAAAATCAGGTCGTTTTCGTCTTTGCGCACCACGGGGCGGTTGGTAGGTATCTCCACCACTTCGAGCCCGTACACTTTGTAAAACTCCTCGGCCGACGTTTTGGCGGTGCCGGTCATGCCGGAGAGCTTGTCGTAGAGGCGAAAGTAATTCTGATAAGTAATTGAGGCAAATGTGCGGCTTTCTTTTTGCACCATGACGCCCTCCTTTGCTTCGATGGCCTGATGGAGCCCCTCGCTCCAGCGGCGCCCTGGCTGCAGGCGGCCGGTAAACTCGTCGACAATGACAATATCGTTGTCTCGCACCACATACTCTTTGTCTTTATGAAAAAGTGCTTTGGCGCGCACGGCTGTTTCAAGATGATGCACGTACTTGATGCCTTTGTCGGTATACATGTTTTCGATACCAAGCAACTTTTCGGCCTTTTCAATACCGGCATCGGTAAGCTGTATCGCTTTTTGCTTTTCGTCGACCGTATAATGCTCTTCTTGTGTGAGTTGTGCGGCAATGCCGGCAAAGGTGCGGTACAAATCCTCCGACTCGGAGGTGGGTGCCGAGATAATAAGCGGCGTGCGCGCTTCGTCTATTAATATGGAGTCTATCTCGTCGACGATGGCATACGCATGGCCCCTCTGGCGCAGCTCCTCCCGCTTGTACGAGATGTTGTCGCGCAAATAATCAAAGCCAAACTCCGAGTTGGTGCCGTAGGTAATGTCGGCCTGGTATGCTTCGGGTCGGGTGCACGGCCGCAAAAAGTCGTAAAACACCCGAAAACTCCCCTCTTCGTCGCGCATAGCGTCTTCTTCTTTTTCGGTATGGGCGGAGTCGTATATATACGAGTTGTCGGTATTGATGATGCCCACCGAGATGCCGAGCGCATCGTACACTTGCCCCATCCACGCGGCATCGCGCCGCGCAAGGTAGTCATTGACGGTAATCACATGCACGCTCTTGCCAACGAGCGCGTTCAAATATGCAGGCAATGTCGCCACCAGCGTTTTACCCTCGCCGGTTTTCATCTCCGCGATGCCGCGATTGTTAAGTACAATGCCTCCCACCAATTGCACGTCAAAAGGGCGCAGTTTGACCGTGCGCCGAGCCGACTCGCGCACTGCGGCAAACGCATCGGGGAGGATATCATCCAACGACTCGCCAGCCGTGAGGCGAGCACGGAGCGCATAAGTTACCTCGCGCAATTGCTCGTCGCTACAGGCGCGGTATTTGTCTTCGAGCGCATTAATGGCCTCAACTAAGGGTTTGGTGCTTTTAAGGAGCTTTTCCGACGGGTCGCCGAAGAAGGTTTTCAAACTAATCATGAGAGTCATACAATACCACAAACGAAAAAGAAAATCGTCCCGCGTACGGGACGATTTTCTCTCGAGAGGATTCTGTTCCGGCATAAAGCCTGAACAGGAGAGCCTTAGCGGCGCTTTTTAGCAGCCTTCTTTGCTTTCTTTTTCTTTGCCATAATATACTTCAGCTTGCGCCGAATATTGGGTTGCGCATCGATCGACCACTCGCGACGTTTCCCTAGGAGAGCGCGGCGCGAGCAAACTCGATGCTCTGATATAAGTATCAAGCAATTAACCTATATACACAATGAAAAAAAATTTGTATCTGTGGATAACTATTTGTTAAATAATTTTCACTTCTTCTTCGATTTCGATATGTAATTTTTCTCGTACTTCTTTTTTTATTTTTTGTGCGAGCATGCGCACGTCGTTTGCCGGCGTATTTTTTTCCGCTGCAATCACCAGCGGCTGCTTTTCGTACAAGCGCGCGCCTCCCACTGACACTCCTTTCAAGTTGAGCACTTTGTCGAGGAGCCATGCCAGCGGCACTTTAACGCCTTCGATTTCGGGCATGTCAAACAGAGGCATATCGGGATAGCGCGCTTTGAGCGCCTCGGCCTCCGCAATGGGTATTATGGGGTTTTTAAAGAAGGAACCGGCTGTGCCCTCAACGGTTAAATCGGGAAATTTGGCTTTACGTATCGAGAGTACGGCAGCGCGTATCGCTGAAAGATCGGGCTTTGTGGCACCAAAACGCGCGGCAAGGTCTTTGTACGAAACGTTAGGTTTTAGCGCGCTCGAAAGTGTAAATGCGGCGCGCACCACCACATACCGCCCCGTGTCGTGTTTAAAAAAACTTTCGCGATAGCCAAACGCGCACTCGGCATTGCTCATTTTTTTAATCTCGCCGCTTTCGATATCAAGTGCTTCGGCCCACAAAAGCGTTTGCGAGAGCGCAGCGCCGTACGCGCCGATGTTTTGCACGACCGCGCCCCCCACCGTGCCGGGGATGCCGGATAAATTTTCAAGCCCCCAGAGATTATACTCTACCGCTTGCGCAACAACCGTATCCCATAGCTCGCCCGCTCCGGCAACAAGTATTTTTTTATTGGCATCGTACTCATCATCTCCGATGCAAAGCCCATGCAACTCAATTTTCAGTACCAGGCCGTTCCATCCGGCGTCGGGCACAAGCATGTTAGAGCCACCGCCCAAAATCAGCACCGGCTGATTTTGGTCCCGAGCAAAGTCGAGGGACTTTTGCAACTCCTCAACGTTTTCGACTCGTACAAAATAATGCGCAAATCCGCCTATACCAAAAGTTGTGTAAGGCGCGAGCAAAACGTGTTCTTCAATCTGCATACCGCAGCTACGGCTTGAGGGTACCGGCGTTTAACTGGCTGACGAACGATTGTATCTGAGTCGAGAGGCTCGGATTTGCAGCACTGAGCTTATTGAGTCCCGCCACGGCTGCTGTTTTATTGCCGTCGGCAAAATACTCGAGTATTACCTGCGCCACCGCTGACTGCACGTCGGTTGGATCTTTAGCTACGCGCGCGCCGTAGATATCGGCAAGTCTGGCATATTGTTTGGTCGAATAAAATGCTTGCATCAAGCGCTGGTCGTCATATTCCACCGTGCCAAAGCGCTGCATAAGCAAGGCATCCGCCTCAACATTTTGGCCGTTGTAGTAGAGCCCGGTTGCGTAAAAGATAAGCGCATCATTATACGATGTATCTTCTTCGTATGCTTGTTTAAGAGGCGCTACTGCGTCTTTGGCATCGCCCGCGGCCAGATAGGTCGCGCCGACCTCAAACAATATTTGCTGTTTTTGCGGTGAATCGGCGAGACCGGCGTTGAGGTGTGCAAGCGCGTCCGGATACTGGCCAAACTGGTCGAGAAACACGCCATAAAAGAGCTCGAGGCGCGCGTCATTGGGGCGCTGTGCCATGAGTGCATCGGCATTCTGGCGAGTAAGCGCGTACGCCTGTTGCTTAACCGCGGGACTTACTGAGGTGCTGGGCGCGATGGTGTTTGAAGAAAATTGGAAGAGCTGCTCTACCGTTTCCTGGTAGCCGAGACCTTTACCGTAGTTGAGCGCCTGTTGGAACGAAGCGAGATTGTCCGCAGGGTCTTTGGCTGCGCCGGTAGTTTGATTGACGGTCGTGAGCGCATCAATAAGCGTTGAGGCGCGTGCTAGCCCTGAGCCATTGAGCATCCAACCTCCCCACACGAGCACCACCAGCACGATGGGCGCCGCCACGGCCACCGCGCGGTCATCGAGCGGTCGCGACATAAACATCCATCCCGGCAGTTTTTTGCTCGAGAGGCCGTGCGCAAACGCAAGGATGAGCGCAAAATAGGCGTAGCTGATGAGATTATCAAACACGAGCAGATTGTTAAACGCGTACGCGGCAAGCAGGCCAAGCAATACTGCTTGCTCGGGCGCATCAAGGTCACTCTTTACAATGGCATACGCCGCGAGCGTAAACAGCGCTACATATAAGAGGAACGCTGGGGCACCGCCATCGATAGCCCAATCGATAAACTGATTGTGTGCCCTATCAAACCACTGCTCTTGGTCGTACATGGACGGCACGTAATATTTGTTGAAGACAAAGTTAAAGTTTTCTTGCCCCCAGCCGAGCAACACTGTTTTAGGGCTCTGCTTAAAGCCCTCCCATGCTTCATGCCAGATGGTAAAGCGCGACACGGTGGTTTTATCAACCAGCGATATGGATGCAAAGCGCTGGAGCGTCGATGAGTTTTGTACAAACGGGGTATTTTTTGCAGCGATAAACACAACAATCAGCACCACAACGGCTCCAAGACCCCAGAGCGAGTAGGTGCGCAAGCGCTTCCACTCGGCGTCGCGCGCTTTCCACACGATATACAGCGCCGCGATAATAAGGCCGCCGAGCGCTCCCAAAAGCGTGCCGCGGGTTTCCGTGTAGTACAAGCCTATTACCTGGAGGAGTATGGCGGCGCCGTACAATATCCACGCACCGCGGTTTTTGCGCTCACGGATAAGCAAAAAGAGCGCAATAAAAAGGTTAAAGAGCATAAACACGGCAAGGTATGTGGCATTACCAAAGGTAGTGTCCGCACGCGCGCCGCTTTGCGAGCTCGGCGCAAAGCCAAAGATATGGAATATTTGCATTACCGCATACACGCCTTGGAGCATGCTCGCCGCAATCGAAACCTGGAAAAACTTTTCCCACCATTTTTCGGCAGTGAGCATGGTACCCGCAATCACAAAGAGCACAAAGAGGTGGATGAGCGTGATGTAGCCGTCCATGCGCTCAAAGTTGCTCCAAAAGCTTTTTACCGGATCGACCGAAAAGATGGTCGCGAGCGCCATCCACACCACCATGGCACCAAAGGTCCAGCACAGACTCGAGGAGCGCGGACGGTACTTGGGTTCGCGTATTGCCAGCACCACATAGAGCGCGAGCAGTATCTCTACCAAGATGCGAAAAGCAAAATTTTTGCCCGTAATGTACGGGAAAAAGAGGTTAGGAATGATACCTCCGAGCGAGCCGTCGGCAACGATAAAAGAAACAAAAGGCACCAGGCACAAACCGATAATAAGCGCCCATCGCAAAGCTCGCGTATAAGTCATAGGAAAAACTATACCATATGTGGTAGTATCGCAAAGACCATGTGGCGGCAATCTCTGGCCCGTATTACTTTTATTCTTTTATCTATTGATAAACACAAGATACTTATTACCGAGATAGTTGATGCTAAAACTGAGTGGCAACACGGCTACAAAGATGATATTTGCCCACAGATGTGGTGAAAAGAAGTACGGTCGCGCAAAGGTGGTAAAGACGTATATCAACGCGCTGCTTAGTATTGCCGTACTTACTGTTACGCCTACAAAAAAAGAATAGGTACGCCACGTGCTTGGCGCTTTGTGCTTAAACACCCAATATTTGTTCCACAAAAAGCCGTTAATGATTGCCAGCGCATAGGAAGAAAGACTAAACACAAATATCCACGGCCCGCGCGTAATGCCGCTCGCAAAAATACACAGGTTAAACATCGCGGCATTGAGCAAGGTGCTTATGACAGCTGCCATGCCATAGCGCACAACTTGATACGAGACATGTACATCCTCGAGGCGGAAGATAACAAACAGCTCAAAAAGATTTTTAAGCGTGCGCGGCACTCGCCGCACAATATGCACCCGGGGTTGACGTTTTTCCTCTATGACAATAGGTATCTCTTTAATAACCTTGCCAGCGCGCTCGGCGCGTATTACCAGCTCTGAAGAAAAAAAGTCCTGATTGGTAACACACTGGCGTACGGTATCCTCCAGGCTCGTGCGTCGCCAGATTTTAAGTCCGTGCGTGTCGGTACCCTTAAAGCCAAGCAATACTCGAAGCAATATGTTGATACACCGAGTAGCTGCATGGCGCAATGCAGGGCGTTTATCACTATCGGGGGCGAGCGCTTTTGAACCTATGACCATATCAATGGCAGGATCTCGGGCAAGGATATTAATAGCAGTACTGTAAAAATCAAAATTGCCTATATCAATATCGTCGTTTACCACAAACTCACCCAGTGCTTCACGGGAACCGCTTTTGAGCGCGAGACCGTAATCTCCTTTGCCAGGCTCTCCTACCCGTAAACCGCGCACAGAGATATAGCGTCTTTCTAATTGTTTTATAAGCGGCCAGGTAGCGTCTTGGCTCCCGTTTTCGACCAAGAGTATTTCGTGTGTCCATCTGCGTTTTTGCATATACGCAACGATGGCCTCTACCGCAGGCACGATAATTTCTTCTTCGTTATACACGGGTATAACTACCGAAATATAAGGTAACGTATCCATAACGGTAAGTGTTTCAATAGTACTATCAGCAACACTGTTTCATTGTATAATTCGCCTACATGTCACATCTGCGGAGGTATATAAACTGGCGTTTAGTCTGTGTGGTATGCCTTATAAGTATGACATGTTTTTACGCTTTTTACAAACTTACTGAAAGCCCTCCAACGTGGTTTGATGAGGGCACGTTTATACAAGTGGCGCATTCAATTGCCTATCACGGCATACAGGGTATACAAACCGCTCCAGGCATTTTTGCCTCAACCGGCCACATCAGCGGAGGATTTCCATTTTTATGGCCCGTAGCGCTGTCGCTAAAAGTATTTGGCAATTCACTTTTTGCGGCGCGGCTGCCGATGGCGCTGTTTATCGTTGTATGCGCAGGTGCTGCTTATTTGTTTATATACTCTTTATGTGGCCCGCTCGAAGCGCTTTTGGCGCTTTTGCTTATTGCCACCTTCCCTATTTTGTATGGCAACGGCAAAAATGTGCTTGGCGAAGTGCCCGGCATGTTTTACACCATTAGTGCGCTTTATTTTTTGTGGCAACTTGAGGTACATGCATACAAGGGAGCGCGTTGGTATGTATTTGCCGGATTATGTGTAGGACTTGCGGCCGCTACCAAACCAATTTTCTTGTTACTACCCGCAGCGCTCTTGTTGGTGTGGATAGTGCAGGCATGGCGGCGCCCATCACTATGGCGCGCTGTGTGGCCCGGAGTGCTTGCGGTTATTGTGATTCTTTTGTTGTGGGCATATCTCCAATTTGGCAGTACCGATACGCTCTCGTCTATTTTTTCTCACTATACAAACCCTTATGCGGAGACTTCGTTAGTACACATAGTATTGCAAAATGTACTACGCTTCTTTACCGAGTTGACCCCAATGTATTGTGCTACGCTAATGTTACTTTGGACAGTTGCAGTAGGCATCCGTGTATATTATAAAAAAGAACTTTCTTTAAGCGAGCAGGCTGCGTTTGCCTTCTCGCTTTTGATACTTGCCGCTTATGTGCGGACAGCTGGATGGTATCGTTATTTTTTTGAAGCAATGGTTCTTGCTCTTATATTTGCTCCAGTTTCTCTGCACATAATCAGCGCGCAGGTTGCAAAGTGGCGACCCACCGTATCCATAGTCAAACTATGGACAGTACCGTTGCTATTGCTTGGAGCAGCACAGCTTTACTCGCTTAACTACTCGTCGTGGGTGTCAGAGCACAACAACTCAATCAAGACCGCCCAAATGGAAGCCTACTTTCCCTTATTTCCTCAACACAAAAGCGTGCTCATATACAATACTCCAGAAGTGGTGCCTTTTTTAACTACAGACGATTACTATCAATACTTTGACACGGGACCTGTCGGAATGTTTGCATACGGTCAAAGCAACAGCGCCTTGGTTGAGAAAGGTGCCTTTGACTTTGTCATAACAACTTCGGGATATTATCAAGAGTACCCGCAATTATTTGCGCAGTATGAACAAACTGACTCTGTTGCCGATTACACAGTGCTCGCGCATAAACCTTTGCCATAGAGCGGAAGGCAAAGTTTTTGCCCGTAATGTACGGGGGAAATATATTGAGCGGAAAGTGCACGCCGTCGGCGACAATAAAGGAGACAATAGGAAAAACTATACCATAAGAGGCATAGGGTATACACTGGGAGCAACGCTTTTCATACCGGTATGGATTTTTTTAAGAGACATCGGGTCGGCATAATACTTCTCGCACTTGCTTTGTTGGCACGGGTGGCATTTTTGGGAGCCGGGTTGGCCGCCCACGACGGCAACCTTACCGCCACTATCTATGGCGGCGATTATTACTATCAGATCTCTCAAAATATTGTCGCAGGCAACGGCTTTTCTGCCCATACCGAGCCGCCCTATATACCCAACACTCTGCGCACCGCCGGCTATATTTATTTTATTGCGATAGTCTTGTTGATTACCAAAAGCTATTGGGCGGTCATCATGCTGCAGATACTGCTCAGCGCATGTACCGTACTTTTAGCACGGCGCGTATCGTTTGCAATTATTCCAAACGAAAAAATCGCGCTCTGGTGCGGCATCCTTATGGCGCTTAATCCATATGTTATCTATCTCTCGACCATTTTTTTGACCGAGACCTTTTTTGTCTTCTTTTTTCTTTTATATATGCTCGGATTTTTATCGTACCTTGAACGACCAAGGCTCTCCGTACTTTGCTGGAGCGCGCTCGCGCTTGGCGTCTGCATTCTTACCAAGCCCACGGTGGAGTATCTGCCAATACTCACGGCGGGGCTTATCGTGTACCGATTCGGATTTCCTCAGCTTAAGCGGAGCCTCGTCCACGGCGCTATTATGCTATGCATAGCCGGCGCGGTAGTCGCGCCATGGATATATCGCAACTATAGCGAGTTTGGCGCCGTGGCTTTAAGCACTCAGCCCGCTTACAATCTCTACACGTACTTCGTGCCGTCGGTACTCTCGCTTGAGCGAGGTGAGAGCTTTAACACGGAGTTCCTCAATTTTTCGACCCCTGAGGAGCGTCGAGGGGATGCTATTACGTTTGCAAACTCGCCAGCGTACAATCACAAAGCATTGGCAATAATCACACAACATCCCAAAGGGGTGCTTCTTTCGATAGGCACTACCATGATTACTTTTTTTACTACCGACGGCTTGCTCTCGGTGCTCCAGCAAGTTGGGCTTAATCCAAGCTTTTTGTTGGCTAAGCCGGCGCTTTCGCTCTTA
>JBEKSG010000009.1:0-35843 GCA_049997855.1 Minisyncoccia bacterium | reverse complement strand
CTTGCCGCTTGCATGCCACGCTGGGAGAGACGGCGGACTAATGGTTACCGTGTGATGCGGGGTAAGGAGCGAGGAGAACTCTTGCAGTACCGTGTTACCCGAAGACGCTAGGAGTTGACCCCCTCCGCAGCCAAGTGCACGAGGCCGAGGGCGGTGAGTGTGAGGGTTGCAAGGAGGGATTTCATTACCTTAAAGCATATACCCTTTATTATGTAAAGTGCGGAAGCGCGTGGGGGGGGGGTGGGGATAACTTAAGAGGCGATTCCTCTTGCATTTTTCATGTCGAGGGTGTATAAAGATGCCACCAGACCTGAACGGCATCCTTCGCGGGTGCCGTTCGCTGTTTGTAGCCCCAGTCACTTATTTCTCCTCATACTCGAGGTGCGTGCGCAAATACTCAAAATCAAGAAACTTGCTTCCCGCAAAGCGTTTTATTTCTTTTGCCGTGCGAGGACCGCGACTAAGAACTAAAATCGATTTACCATTTTCGCGAAGGTATTTTAACACCGGCAAAAAGTCGCCATCTCCCGAAAGTACAATCACTTGGTCAAAAGAGTCTTTTTGTGCCACCAAGGCAAGTGTCATATCGACATCACAGTTTGCCTTACGCAAAGGATTGCCGTCCGGGTCGTTATAGGTTTTTACCGGCTTGAGTATGAGCGTATATCCAAAACTCTCGAGTTTTAAGAAAAATCGTACACGGTCATAATGACGAGAAATAAGTTTTAACTTCGCATCGTTCATTTCGTCGCCATGTTCTTTGATGAGTTTTGATAGATAATTCTCGAGAGCCTGCATGGGCACAGTGTCGTGCGCAAGATAATCAAAAGGAAAACGATATATCTCAACTCCGCCGAAATAATAGATTTTTGAGACGTCGTACTTGCGTTTAAGATAGGCGTGGAGTTTTTGATAATCGATACTCCAACCAAGCGATTTTTTACCGCCATAAAAGAGATTCGAGGCATCAATAAAAGCGATGGTTTTCATATTTTTATTATTTTTGACGGTAGCGGGCGGCAACCTTTCCTAACGCTTCGGCAATGTATAGCGCATCCTTTTTTGTGGCGCTCGGCAAAAACGTAATGCGGATTGCCGTACCGGCGCGGAGCTTGGCAGAAGGGCCCGGATCATTTCCCAAAAGCGCCTTGATAACATGGCTCGGCTCCTCGCTGCCGGGGCTGCACGCCGAGCGGGTCGAGGCGGCTACGCCCTCGGCATCGAGCGCAATCACCGCCATCTGCGCCTCAAGATGCGGGATTGAAATATTTAAATTGTTTGCGACTCGTGAATTGCGGGTCGTCCCGAGCGTAGTCGAGGGACTGAGTGGTGGCCCGTTGAGGATTGCATCCGGTATGCGCTTTGTAATTTCGGCAAAGCAAAAGTCGCGCACGGCGACAATTTTTTGCACGCGCTCATCTACATCTTTTTGCGCATCCTCGAGCGTGACCGCAAACGCGCCGACAAGCGGCACGTTTGGCGTGCCTGCGCGGAGAGCCTTCTCTTGCGCGCCGCCCCAGATGATGGGCTCTATCGAGGTGTTGCGCCGCACATACAGCGCGCCAACGCCTTTGGGTCCTTGTATTTTTTGCGCATCGAGCGTCAGCAAATCGCATCCGAGTGCGTCTACTTTTACCGGTATCCAAAGCGGCGCCTGCGAAGCATCGACGTGTAGGTAGAGAGGAAGCGAAGAAGTCTTGGAGGGGGTTTGCCGAGCGACTGGCGAGGCAATTTCAGCAGATTTTTCAGCAGAAAAATCTGTGTACCCGGAGAGACTTCTTCGCTTCCTCTCAGCGCGTATCACTTTTGCGATTTCTTTAATCGGTTGGATGGTGCCTATCTCGCTGTTAACTAATTGAATCGACACAAACACCGTTTCGTCATTGATAACCTCGGCAAGCTGCTCCGGCGAAATTAATCCGTACTCGTCGACCGGCAGCTCGCTCGTGTAGAGCCCTTCGCGCTCGAGCATCGCAAGCGGTTGGAGTACCGACTGGTGCTCAATAGCCGACGTAATCGCGTTGAGTTCGCTGTACGTTTGGAGGAGCGGCCGGAGCACTCCTTGTATAGCCAAATTGTTTCCCTCGGTGCCGCTTGCGGTAAAAATAATTTCGTCCGCGTGCGCGCCAATGGCATCGGCAATGAGTTCGCGCGCAGTATCAAGCTCTTTTTTTGCCTCCAGAGCTTCCGTATGGAGCGCGCCGCTGTTGCCGTAGACATCGAGCAGGCGCACCAGCTCGCTTTTTGAACGTTCGGAGAGAGGGGTTGCCGCCGCCGCGTCGGCATAGACTCTTTTTTGCCCTCCAAACTGCCTCCTCACTCCCGCAAAGCGGGATAAGTGTTCCCTTAAAAATCCCATGATTTTACTATATACTACTTTGCATGCAGGCGGCACATCTCCATCTGTGGCTCGTGATAGGCCAGCACTTTTTAATTATCGGCGCTCCTTATATAGCGGCGGGGGCGTTGCTTGTGGCATTTCTTTTGTTGATTAATACTGCCCTGCTCGAACATCGCCTCGCCAAACTGACGCTCGGGCGCAACGGCTCGCTTGAAGAAACTATCGGCATGCTGTTGCGCGAGACAAAAGAGATGCGCGAGTTTCGAGGCGAGGTGGAGCGATACTTAAAGCTCGTCGAGAGCCGTTTGCGCGGGAGCGTCTCCGGCGTGGGAATCGTGCGATTCAATCCCTTCTCTGCCGACGGTCAAGGAGGCAATCAGAGTTTTGCGGCGGCATTCCTGGACGAGGAGGCTAATGGTGTGGTATTGTCGACTCTCTACGCGCGCAACCACGTGGGCGTCTACGCAAAGCCTCTCCAAAACGGCACCTCAACCTATGAGCTCTCGGAGGAAGAAAAGGAGGCTATCGAGCGGGCACGACAAAACTCGGTGCGGCATAAGAAAAAATAACGGCATGGAAACTCAAGACGACATAATGGGGGCTCGCCCCCCTATCGTAGCTATCGTGGGGCACATCGACCACGGCAAGTCGACCCTGCTCGATTATATTCGCCGCAGTCACGTGGCCGAGGGTGAGGCGGGTGGCATTACCCAGCATCTTTCCGCGTACGAAGCTGTCCACGAAAACTCGACCGGCAAACATAAGATCACCTTTCTTGATACGCCGGGGCACGAGGCGTTTACCGCGATGCGCTCACGCGGACTTGAAGTTGCCGATGTCGCGATACTCGTCGTCTCCGCCGAAGAGGGCGCCAAAACACAAACGCTTGAGGCGCTCAAACTTATCGACGAAGTAAAAATCCCGTACATCGTTGCTTTTACCAAAATCGACAAACCGGGTGCCAATCTTGAGCGAGCAAAAATGTCTTTGCTCGAAATAGGAGTTTTTTTGGAAGGGCTTGGAGGCGAAGTGCCGTGGGTCGCGGTCTCCGGCAAAAGCGGCGAGGGTGTGCCGGAGCTTTTGGATTTGATACTGCTCGCGGGTGAGATAGAGGGATTGAGTGCCGATAAGAGCTTGCCGGGCGAGGGGCTTGTTATTGAGAGCCATGTCGACAACAAGCGCGGCAACACCGCTACGCTCATTGTGCAAAATGGTTCCATACGAAGCGGCGAGTATGTAGTCGCCGGCGAAGCTCTGGCGCCGGTGCGCATCATGGAAAACTTTTTGGGCAAAAAAATAAAAGAGGGGGGACCGGGCAGCCCGGTTACTATCGTCGGCTTCTCTTCCCCGCCGGCGGCAGGCACGCCGTGGCGTACCGTTGAAAGTAAAAAAGAAGCCGAGGATGAGGTCGCACTCGCACACGCCGAGGCACGTAGAAACAAAGGCAACACCTTAACACCGGAGCTCTCCAAGGCGTCCCCTTTAAAACCAGAGGAGGATAAAAAACACGTGCTGTTGCCGCTCGTGATAAAAACCGACGTCGCGGGCATAGGCGAGGCTGTGCTACATGAACTCGATAAATTGCCTAAGGATGAACGGCTCGAGGTACGGGTAGTGCTCTGCGGCGTTGGACCCATCAGTGAAAGCGATGTGCGGCTTGCGGGCGCAGGTTCGGTGCCCGGCATCATCGCGGGCTTTAATGTAAAAGTGGAGCGCGAAGCGCGCGACTTGGCCGAGCGCTTGGGTGTGGAAATTGCGGTGTTTGATATCATCTACAAGCTTGCCGAGTGGCTCGGCGCCGCATTGGAAAAGCGCCAGCCGCGCGAAAAGACGGAGCAAAAAACAGGCTCTGCAAAAATCATAAAAATATTTAGTTATGCGAAAGGGCGCACGGTGTTGGGCGGCCGCGTCGATGAGGGAGCGATTACACAAGGCCAGGCGATAAAAGTGATGCGCCACCTGCCTGCGCAGGCAGGCGATGTGGAAATTACGCGCGGCATAGTGGTGAGCTTGCAGTCACAAAAGCTGGCGATAAAAAAAGTAGAGAGTGGATCGGAGTTTGGCGCGATGATAAAACTGGGGGCAGAGCCGGCCGCCGGCGACTACATCGAAGCATTTGAGGAAGTAATGAAATAGTTCGATAGAACTCACTATACATAGCATGTCGTTTGACCCAAATCACAACGAAAAAAAGCAGGAGGCGGTGCGCATAACGGCGGCCGAGTTTTTAGTGCGCGAGGCAAGCCTGCAGTCGCTGATTACCGTCACGCGCGCCGCGCTATCGAGCGACGCAAAACGCGCCGATATTTTTATCACCGTGTTCCCCGAGTCGCAAGAAGAGACAGCGCTTGCATTTGCCAACCGCCACCGCGGCGACTTTGGCGAGTTCTTTTCAAAAAAATACCGCGGCGTGTACGCACCTAAAGTAGCGTTCTGTATCGACCTCGGCGAAAAAAACCGCCAGCGCATCGATGAGCTCTCCCGCTAACCTCACTTTCATAAATTGATGCGGTGCGCTACAGTAGAAACGCGCGATTGGTTCTCGTGCAAAGGCCACGTAGCCAAGTAGTAAGGCAAGAGTCTGCAAAACTCTTATACGCGGGTGCGATTCCCGCCGTGGCCTCCAGTTTTAACTAGTGAGTATAAGGTTTTTCTGCTATTGATGTTTTTTGGTTGTCCACCGGTTGCCCAAAATTCACTGAAACAGCGTCTTTTGTATTCAACGTACCGATTGCCTCCCGCAACATTGCTGGCGACAGGTGGGTATATCTTGTCGTGGTTGTAATCGTTGAATGTCCCATCAATTTTTGTACCACAGAAAGGTGTACGCCATTCATAACCAAATGTGATGCGAATGTGTGCCTCAAGGTGTGCCATCCAATGTGACGCAATCCTGCGCGTTTACAGGTGTGTGCCAAGCGGAGTTTGAGACGCTGATTATTGAACGGTTGCCCATCCGTATCTAAGAACACATACCCTGCGTCTTTTTTCCTTTTGAGAAGCATCTCGTACACCTCAAAACCCATTGGTATATACCTCTCGCGGTTACTCTTTGGCGAACCCAATTCTTTGGTGTAGTCAGACCTTGAATGCCTAACGGTTATGATTTGATTTTCCCAATCTATTGACGACCACTGCAGCCCTTTCAGTTCACCCTGGCGCATACCTGTGCGAAGTGCCACAAGAAGCAGCTCATAGAGCACGCCCTCTGCATTAGAGAGCAGTAACTGACTCTCATCGAGTGTCAGATAGTCGGTCTTCGGCGGCGGACATTTCAGCCATGTTATTTTCGGCGGGGCTCCTTTGAGATTTAACCACTCATACGCCGTGGTGAGACATTTTTTCAACACACTTAGACGGTTGTTTATGGTTTTGTTTGTTACACCCTGCCGCGCTGTTTGCACTTTGTACTGTTCGATATGCTGAGCGGTTATCTGCTCTATCTGCATTTTTCCAAAGAAAGGTATGAGCGAGGCACTCAAAATATATCTCTTTGTACGTTGTTCTGAGTATTTATTGTTGGATACCACATACTCTTCAAACCACTCTGGTACAAAGTGTTCGAACGTCTGCCCTTGTTTTGATGTTACTTTGTCTATTTGCTCACCACGCGCTAACTTTTGCCGCAGGGTCGCTTCATAGGCTTCTGCTCCGGCCTTTGTGTTTTTGGGGCTTCGTTTTCTATATCGTCTGTGGTTGAACCTAAAGTCCACCCACCACGATTTTTTTATCATTCGTACTGCCATATCATTTATTTAGTCGACTGCTTCCACGCGGCTTTTCTCCAAGTAAGACACGAGGTCTCTTTTAGAGAAACGGACACTGCCGCCAACTTTGTGGAACGGAAGATGCCCGGCGTCTTTTAAGCGCCGCACTCCCGTGACAGAGATTTTCAATACCCATGCAACCTCAGGAATAGTTAGCAGTTCTATCGCTGGGCTGGAATCAGTCGCTGTTTTGTCAAGGAACGCTACAGGAGCCTTAATTATACCTCGCCTCCCCACATCCCTATTTTGAGGAGTAGAGGTCATATTGAGTTTCGCAACGGCTCCGAATCAGGAAAATCTTGGGAACGAGAATTGGGGCTTACAGGTTGGGCTTTTTCTGTCGATTCCGTTTCTTGTTTTTCTTGTCCCGTATATATATCGGGGACGAGAGTACAAGAATAGAGAAATGGGTTTCCTTTTTTACCAAGTCCTATTCGCATTACTGACCCGTTCGCTACCAGCTCCCGGAGTGCCTTGCGTTTGAGAGTGTTGCGCCCCTCTACTTCTGCGTTTATTGTCGGCTCGTCCGCAGGGTCGTCCCTAGATTCCAAGTACTGCTTTATTGCGTCCGCAATTTGGCTAGTGTCGTCTTCCTCTTTTGTTCCACCCAGAGTGGTTTGTTTACTATCGGTATTGAAAACCAGGACGGTCGGCTCGATGTTATTGCCATATCGTTGCTCCGACTCTATCGTGCGCTTTCCGCCTTCGGTTTTTTTGAGAATGATGCTGGTGTCGACAGTGCCGAAAATAGATGTGGAGCCCAGTGTTATGTCGGACCCTTCGCCACCCATCTTACGGGCATGGTGGAGACACATGAGATGAGCGGAATATTTACGGGCCAGTGCAAGCAAGTTCGTGAGCGCAGTATTCACTTCGGCGTAGGCGATTACATCTTTTACGGACACGAATCGGAAAAGCGTGTCGATAATGACTAATACAGGACGATACTTTTCTATTGCTGCCTCAAGCCATTTATTGGCTCCCTCTGGCGTCCTGTCGGCAAATATGTATATCTCCTCCTCACCGGTTGCACCCATGAGCTTGAAGTGTTTTTTAATCTCCCCGCGCTTCTCAATATCTACAGAGAGATACAGTACTGGTCCTTTTACCGTCTGACGGCCCAAGAATGGCTCGCCTCGCGCGATGCAGAGTGCCAACTGCCTGACTAGAGTTGATTTACCCACTTTTGGCTTGGCAATTAGTGAAGAGAAGCCGCCAGAAGGTAGTAAATCATCTACGATGAAACTCGTTTCTTCCTCAGGCTCAGCAAATAAAGCACCGAGTGAAGTGAAATTGGGTGTTGATGGAGTGTTTTTGCCCGTGCTCTTCTCTGCTCGTACTTCTTCTTCTATGTCATCCAGTATGCTCATACGCGTAGCAGAAATTTCACCGCCTCGATAAATGGAAAGTTGTGGAGTAATTGGGTGAGAGCGATACTATCGCCGCCTTGCTGACACCCAAAACACCAGCAGGAGTTTGTCTCGGGATAAATGACGAATGAGGGAGAGCGGTCCGCATGTAGCGGGCAGTTGGTGGTGATAGTTCTCCCGGTTTTGCGGAGACTAGACGATATGAGCGATGTAATAGGTATATCTTTGGCGTATTGTATGTCGGCGTCAGTAATACGCCCCTGCATAGGATGTGGGGAGAGGTGGCGCACCTGGCGCTGGAGCCGGGCAATGTGCTTTGCCGCAGCAAGTATGCGCGGCTCTACAAGCACTCGCAGGGCAACCCACGTCTCCCAGTAGTCCTTAGAGATGTTTTCGCGCAGATATTTCTTGGTGATACCAATTAGCCGTTGCTTTTCCGCCTCCCACTCTTTTATTTTTTCCGGCAGAGTCTCCTTTGCCTCCGGAAACACTTCTAGCCATGCAAAATCATTTAGGCGTGGCAAAGATTTGTGCCATTCCTCCTCCAGCTCACGGAAAAAGTCATACTCCTCATTCTGTTCGTCCGTGTAGAATTGTTTTGTTATGTCTGTCGTCATATTCGCAAAAGAAAAACCGCTTTCAGCCAGCAGGTCCGGGGCGAGGGAATCGCGGGACCCGCCGGGTGAAAGCGGTTCATCCCTCGCCACTGCTATACTGTCCATAATAAAAAATCCCGCATACTAGGCGGGTGACAAAATCCGGCAAGAAAATACCCTTATTTCAAGGCAGTTAATCTTCTCCTGACACGAGAGTCACGTTTGCGATATCTTGCAGATGCGCGGATATTTATTTGTTTAGTTTCCTCAGAAGCGAGTGGTGAATCAAGAATTTCATCTGCCACATCGCCGAAGGTACGTCTCTTAAAGGGGATAGGATTGCCGCTAGATGCAGGTGCTTTAGGCTCATCTGCATTACGTAGGTTAACTACTGCGACAATTTCTTCCAACGTACGAGATTTTGAGGCATTGCCGTGCGTTTGCGAAAGGAGTGTTTCAATTCTCTTAAATTCCTCTCTGTGTTCTTCTCTCATTCGCCCCGCGCCAAGGCCGCGCACTCGCCTAAACTCTGACAGAATAAATCGCTTTTCATCTTTGTTTAGTGGTATTCGAATTACTGCACTGGGCAGACGCATATATGCAAAAACTGTTCCCCACGTAACAAATTCTAGGTCCATCGCTTTAGTTCCGAAAGGATTATCGGAAGTAAGTTCGTCGGTCCCAAGTTCCCCATAGAGCAACTGTTCAATCAAATAATCTAGAGTACTGATTGGATCCCTACGATTATGGAGGTCAGAAGACCATGGTCTTTTAAAATAGATTGGCTTAATCCCTCGCCCATTCATACTGCCTAGTATAGTCTAGGATGGAGCGTTGCCGAAGGTATAAAAGACGCCTACCAAAACCATGTGCTGGCTGGCCTTACACGGCTTGAATTTCTTGTGTTATAGTCTCGGTACAATTGAATAGTGCGGCCTAACCCGGGCAACCGGCATGGCATGAAGTCCTCTTAAGTAAAAAACCCGTCATGGGGTTGCTTAAGAGGCCGTATCGGGAAACTGGTACGCTGGCGCAAGCCGGACCCGTGGCGGGCTTTTTGTTTTAATAAATAAAAAATAAATGGGATTATGGAAACTCCAAAAACAGATTCTCCAAATACATCGTTCTGGAGTAAAAGGATTGGACGCGTAGGTAGAGGCCCATTCTTTCTTGCTTATGTACTCATTTTCCTGCCAATATTAGCGACTTATTTTTTAGGGGAACACTTTATTCTCGGTGCTCTGTTCGGACTTGTTTGGATTGCATGGATAATTTGGATTGCACTTCTTTGTGTTGCGAGACTGCACGATTGTGGCACCAGCGCATGGTACGGTATCAAGGTTCTTGTTTGTTTTGCAGTCCCCGTGCTTTTACTCGTTCTCTTTTTCTGGAAGGGCGAGTCAAAACCTAACAAGTACGGCCTCCAACCTAGCGGCACGTTTAGAGACACGTTCACATTTTGGAAATGAACATGAAAAAACTTTTGGCAGCGTTCGCCCTTTTTTCACTCTTGTTTATGGCTACGCCCGTACAGGCGGTACACGTAAATGGCTACTACAAAAGTAACGGCACATATGTTCAGCCATATGAGCGTACGGCTCCCGATGGCAATCCATACAACAACTACAGCTATCCCGGGAACTACAACCCCAACACTGGGCAAATCACAAGCGGCAATCCTGATACCTATCTCAATGATTACTACGGTGGTAGTAGTTACTCAAGTGGCTATACCGCACCGTCAACACCAACCTGTCCATTAAATTCCTATTATGACAGCATCTCGTCATGCAAGTGCAGTTACGGTTATGTCGTAAGTGGTGGAAGTTGTGTTTCAGCCAATAATTTGTGCTGGCAACAGGTAGGATACTCTTCAAGCTACGACTCCATGAGTAATACCTGTAAGTGTAATTCGGGCTACATTTTAAATTCTTCAGGTCAATGCACTAACGCAAATGTCGTATGTTCTAATCAGATTGGTGTAATGTCTCAGTACAATAGTCTCACAAACAAATGCGAGTGTATGACTGGGTACACGCTTAGTGGTTCTAGTTGTGTATATGATACCCCAGCATCTACTTATACTGCCTCCGTCTACAACGCGGTATCGAATTGTCCTCTAAATTCCCACACCTCCTCCACTGACGCTACAAAATGTTCCTGTGATACAGGATATCAGGTTAATGCTACGAAAGACGCCTGTGTTATCACAACTGTGACATCAAATTCCACACGTAATAGTCATGGTCTAACGCTCCAACAAGTGAATGCTATTGTCTCATTACTACAGTCATTTGGTGCCACCGCCTCAGTCATTGCAAACGTCCAGTCGGCATTATCAAACTAAATATGAAAACTTTGCTAAAAGAAAACTGGTTTGTTTTTGTAGCTGCCCTTTTCCTTATTGGAGCCCTAGGGACATGGCCTTACGGCTACTTCCAGCTTCTGCGCTGGATAGTATGCGGTGTAGGGGCTTATAGCGCGTATAGGGCCTATGAATCAGACCGCACCGGCTGGGCGTGGTTCTTTGGCATAATCGCCATCCTATACAATCCGATAATGCCCTTCTACATGCAACGTGGAACTTGGAATGTCATAGATTTAGTTACAGCTATTGTATTTTTTGTTTTTCCTTTCACTAAAAACAGACATGAATAAAATACTACTCTCTGGTGTTGTTGGAGTTTTGATTTTCTTTGCTCTGCCGAATCAAACTCTTGCTGTCTCGGGCATGTGCTCTGACCATGGTGGAGTAAACTGCAGTATTGGGCCTGCTAGTGATGGAAATGCAATTTGCAACGATGGGTTTGAAAGTTCTGTATCCTACTCTGACACAGATGAGTGCAACTCAAATTCAAAAATTAATTGTCCATGGCCAACAGTTTACGGCTGCACCAAACAGTCTGACTATGACCTAGAAGAGAGTACGTGTCAGCAAGCCCAAGCTAGTGCATCATCCTATTGCGGGCAAGAGACTGAAGCGTACGCAAGTATGGGTATACAATCGGCCCCCCCTTGTAATACATCAACACCAGCAGCCTGCACCCAAGCGGATTTGTGTCAAGCGCAAATAAACGAATATCAAGCCGAGGTAAAACAAAGTACACAATGTGTAGCGAACGCAATGGCGGCTCAGGAACAGCAATTTCAGCTTCAAGCCCAAGAACAAAATTTACAGCTTAAATTACAGCAGCAAACAGATGAACTAAAAGAACAATTGGGGAATCAAGAAATACTCCAAGCAGCTCAAATCGCATGCCAGACAATCGCGGGCACTAATGGCACAGCTTCAATAGAAAACAATAAATGCGTCATCTCCTGCAACTCAGGCTATCAAGAGGATGTGAATGATTTTTGTGAACCAATTTCGGTTGCTCCCACCCCAACACCGCCTCCGGCGATAAGCACTCCTACCGTTCCAGTTGCGCCAAAGATTCTGCCAATAAAACAGGTGGTAAAAAATTCCATCGACCACGCTTCACAAGCGGCTCCCGTAGTGACCTATACAAACGCAACCTCAAGCAACACAGCTGTCGCTACATCGACCCCTAAGGTGGAGATAAAGAGAAACTTTCTAGACTCCATCTATCATTTAGTTACCTCATTTTTTGGATTGTTCTAAAAAAGTATGGAAAAAATATACCTCTACAAACTAATTATCCTAAGCATATTTCTTCTGGGAGTTTTGTATCTTGGATATACATACATCACTGACCAGCGCTATGAAGCATTTTCAAAATGCTATCAGGAGGAAGCGATTCACGACAACAACGGCGATGTAGTAAGTATTGATAACTATGAATCTCTTTGCGACCTAATATTAACCCACAATATTGCTCCCGCGTTCACGCCTGTAAATTGGAGATAGGAGGCACCTAAAATAAAACGAAGGTTCGACCCCCCCCCGAAGGCACTCATATTAGTTGCGTCTGTCTAATTCCGAAAATTTTGTCGAACAGTTTTTATATTTTAGAAAACATCTATATATCGCCGATAGACGAAACTTCGTTCTTGCCCTTGCGATTGCACGGAATCGAGAATGCCAAGCACCACAAAACGATCGAGCAGTTTGAGCGCTCCTGCGCGAGAAAACTTCGTCCACTTCATGATCGTTGTCGCTGTCACTACCGGCTTACGGAACAGTTGCGATAGCACAAGCACCCCGCTTTCGGACTCGCGTTTTGCAAGCGCTTGGATCTTTGCCATATCATCATCGCGAATTTTTCGGATCTTTTTCGAAATCTCGATGGATTCATTGGCGGTATCAATAACGCCGTCCAAAAAGAAATCGAGCCACTCATGCACGTTGCCATCATGATATCCGTTGAGACGAGTGTAATAAACCTTTTGATGCCTTCTAAAATATGACGAAAGAAACAGCACCGGCCGCTCAAGCAGACCGCGATGACACAGAAGCATGGTAATAATAAGGCGGCCTGTGCGACCATTGCCGTCCAGGAAGGGATGGATTGTCTCAAACTGGGCGTGAGCAAGTGCAATATGGATGAGCGGTAAAACACTTTTCTCGTCGTGCAAAAACTTCTCAAAATCGCCAAGCGCACGATTCATGTCTGTGACTGGCGGTGGTACATAGAGCGCATTTACAGGCGCGGTGCCGCCAATCCAATTGGGTGATGAGCGAAATTCACCTGGATTCGCGAAGTGCGTCGCCCGCGCACCAGTCATGAGTTTTGCGTGTACTTCTCGTATAAGTCGCGAAGAAAGCGGAAGGCTCTCGAGACGCTTCGTCCCATACTCAAGTGCCTGTATGTAGAAAAGAATATCATCGGTATCGGTTGCTTTCGGCGAAAGTCCCGCACCTTTCTCCAGTGCGTCCATAATCGTAGCTCGTGTACCTTCAATCTGCGCCGAAGATTCGGCATCTTTGGCGACGAACATATGCAAGAAAAAATCCACATCCGGGAGTGTATGCGTAATGCCGTCTAATTTACCGATTAAACGATCGGCTTCGGCCGCTTTGATGAGAATATTCTGCGGCAATTCGAAAATGCCATTCGGAGGAAAAGGGTTCGGTATAAAGGCTGAAAAACCTTCTTTTTGACTTACTGTCTTGCCAATCTCTACGTCCATATTTTTAAGTTAGCTTACTACAGCCTCTGGCTTATAAACCAACTACTGACATAGTATATCATTCCAATTGTACGGTCAACTAACTTTTGGGGATAAGTTGCGAAGGAAGTTACCAACAGGGGGTGTTTTAGATCAGGTTTGCCAAAAGGACAACAAATAAAGAAATGAACCCTAGCCCGAAGAGGGTGAGGAAAGCGTAGAAAAGAAAAAGTATCAATCGACCTATAAATTCTTTACTTCGTGCTATTCCTCGAGCCTTCGATTCAGTTGTAGTAGTCTCAAAAAGATTGCCATACTGCTCGATTTTATCTCTTGGGATGGACCCTTCATATAGGTTGGCATAAATCTCGCCAGCCAGATTTTGATACCTGCCATATGCCATTGATCCCCACTCTCCATCTTCTGCAATACATTTTCTATCCCACCAAGTAGTCAATAACAATTGTGTAATACCAACCAAAGCAGCAATGAATGCAAAGATCATCGGTACGAGAAGTGCCACTTTGAGGGAATTCTGAACGAGAGGATTTACGATCGTAAGGAATGCAACTGACATGGTCACAAGCGCGAGTATCAATTGGAAATTTCGCTCAGATACACCTATTTGCATATCATTGGCGCGTTCAATAACTTTGAGCCGTTGATCAGTCCACCGTTCCTTGGAGTTAGCAAATTCCTCCAGCAATGCTAGTCGCAATTTCTCCTCATCTTCATCCATATTGAGTCTAAGAATAGCAACATTCACAAGCCTTTTGAAGGTCTGGACTTAATCCCAGGAGAGGCGTCACCCTTTGATGGTTGGAGACCATAAAACACGCGCTACACGCTCCCAGCGGCTTTATGCCGCCTGTTGTAGAGGAGATAATGTCTCTTTCCACTGCAAAATGGTAGACTCCATTTTGTTCCATTCAAGTCCGCGTAGGCGCACAAGAAGTTAGTCCTGTTTTGGTGTCGGTATAATACCGTAACGCTCAGCAGATTCGCGGCTTATATGCATCCCCGGCTCTCTTTCTTTTGAATCGGGATACTGAATAACTATCTGTGTGAGTTTAGGAATAGGGTCCTCTACAATATCCGGAGCTTGTGCCACTCTTCCGTAAGCTCGGTCAAACAATATCTGCGTTGACCTGATATCTCCTTTCTTTGCTTGGCGGACGAGCACATCAATAATAGGTTCCAGCGATGCGCCCACTTTTTGTGCAATAAACTCGCGTGACTTTTCAGCCTCAATAGCTACAAAGCCCTTTTTTCGTCCCGCTCCTTGTCTGTGTCCGCCGCGCATATATTGATTAGATTCAAAGAATAATCCCATTTTACCACCTTTTCCTACCTTTTTTCCACCAAGAGCAACAGCTTTTTCGCAACTTTTCTGACAATCAATAAAGTAAATCTGACGCTGTGCTCACGCCTCCTATAAAGTTCGGTAAGCCATCCTGGTTGGTCACACATCACAAAACTACCGCTAGGCGGTTTTTACTAGACTACCTTTATCACTTCCCCCTGTACCGCTCCTACTAATAATTCCGTGGTCGGTTGCCCACGGGTTGCCCAAAAAGTGATAAAAGTTGGTTATGCTTGATTGTTGATGAGTACGATTGGTAATCTTAACTGTTTCCAATAAGTCCTTGTGTTCTAAGGTTAATTTGCGTTAAAGTATGCAGTGTGGCCACGAAAGGTATTGCATAGCAAAACCTCTTTGTTTGGGTGCGATTCCCGCCGTGGCCTCAAGCCGGGATGATGGAATGGTAGACATACAGGACTTAAAATCCTGGGAGGATGTAAACCCTCGTGAGAGTTCGAGTCTCTCTCCCGGCACCAGTAGAAACAAGATTTTTTATATGTTCCCGTTCTCAACCTGTCCCTTTATCCAAGGGACTACCTCATCGAGCATCTCTTCGAGGGTTGTAGTAGCCTCAAAACCAAGTAGGTTCTTTGCTTTGGAGATGTCGGGGATCCGCTTTTGTACGTCATCGGCAAAAGGATTGTCTGACACATAATTGAACGGCTTTCCCGGGTTTATTCTCTTCCAGATGAGCTCCGCCAGCTGAAGAACTGTAGTAGACCTGGCTGTCGAGATATTGAAGTCCTCGTTAAGCGCCTTCTCGCTCTCGACGCACAGCCGCATACCCCTTGCCAGATCGCCTCCGTAAATGTAATGCCTGATTTGATTGCCGCTTCCCAGTATGTGCAATGGGTCCTGCCCCTTAAGTATCTTCCTTGCTATGTCCGGGGCAACGTGCCCGAGCGCAAGTTTAATGTTGCCGGACAGTATTTCCTTGCCCGCCAGCGCGCGCTGTTCCCCTATCCCCACGCAGTTGAATGGACGCACTATGGTGTACGGGAGTTTGTATTGTTCCCATGCGCCTTTTGCGAAATATTCCGTAGACAGTTTCTGAAATCCGTACGTCGTGCGCGGCGGGCGCGATGAGAATTGGGCCCCTTCCGACGTAGGAAATTCCGTCGTGCATTCGTAGACAGCAGAAGAGGAGACTACGACTATCTTCTTGAGAACGTCATTGGCGTGGGCCCAGATGGCCGCGTCGAATGAAGAGGTGGTTATGCGCTCATTCTCCGCGATAAGGTCGTATGCGAGTTCATGGAAATAGGATATTCCGCCGATTATCGCCGCATTCGCCACAAGTATGTCGCATCCGGCGATAGCCTTCTTCATAAGTGCGACGTCCTTAGCGTCTCCTTCTATAAACGTATACTTCGGATTATCGGAGTAGCTCTTTTTTAGCGGCCCGTATTTTGAATTATTGTCTATACCGACCACTTCGTGGCCATTGCGCAAAAGCTCTTCAATCGCGTATCCCGCTATAAACCCCGCTGCGCCAGTGAATAGTATCTTCATTTGTCAGATTAGATGGTGCCCCCTCTATTATAGAAGTCCCATACGTCCACCAGCTTTTTCCCGGCCCATTTCTCTTTGCCATAGATTTTGTGCGGGGCGGCGATAACTATCACATCGGCGTCTTTGCGGATCTGGTCGAGACTGACCAAGTTGGGATCTTTAACATACGGGTCGTGGCAAAGAACTTCCTTCGCTTCAAGCATAAGTTTTTTCTTCAGCTTATAAGACAAGCTCTCGCGGGGGTCGTCGCTCTCCGCCTTAAAGGCCATACCCAGCAGACCGACCGTCATCTTCGACAGATCGTACTTCTTCTTCATCGACCCCACGATGAAGTCGGGGAACCCTTCGTTTATAAGCATTGCCGAGTATCCCAAAGTGAAGTTGTTACTGTTGAGAGCAGACAGCTGCATCGTGTCTTTAAACAGGCACGGACCAGCCGCCAAGCCGGCCTTCGCGAAGGATTTGAGCCTAGGATATTCATCCGTTACTGCCTTATGTATCCTGTAAAAATTGCTCCCGGTACTGGCGGCGATTTCGTAGAATTGGTTCGAAACCGCAAAATTTATATACCGCCACGTATTTGCGAAAAGTTTCGCGAGCTCGGCTTCCGTTGGACTTAAGAAGACCACCCTTCGCGCAATGACCTTGAACAATGCAGCGGCCTGCTTTTCCGCACGTTCCGTACAACCGGAGACGATCTGGGGCAGTTCGTACAGTTCCATAAGCGCGTTCCCCTCGGTTATTCGCTCCGGGCAGCATGCCACTAATGTCTTCTTATTGTTCTTTTTTAGATATGATGCCACCCTTTCAGTAACCCCAGGATAAAGCGTGCTGCGCAATATAAGGAGCTGTTCGCCGGAAAGATACGACTCGATCTCTTTGATGCCCCTGAGGATCACTTTGATTTCTGGGCTAAAGTGCTCGTCGACCGGAGTGCCGAGAACCACGACTATGGCAGCGGACCTTCTTATGACTTCGGGGTCATTGGTCGCATGCAGTTTTTTCTTTTGCAATACCCTCTTTAAAACAGCTTTGGCGCCGTCTTCTTTAAGGGGCATCGTGCCCGAATTGACTATGTCTATGGCTTTCGTATTGATGTCGTATAAGGCCACCCTCTTGCCCTTATCAGCAAAGGCTATTCCGAGAGGAAGGCCGACGTGTCCACAGCCGCCGATTATACAGACGTCAATGTCCTTTTTCATATCAAAAATATACTGCTAGCTTATCACGCTGGCCGTGCATTGTTAAGAACGGTTGATTAGTAAAAGATTCCTCCCAATTCACCGATTGAAAAGAAGCTGTTTTGTATGATAAGTTTATAGCTGTTGCGCCCATAGCTCAGTTGGTAGAGCAGCTCCCTCTTAAGGAGATGGTCCAAGGTTCGAATCCTTGTGGGCGCACTAAAGACAGAAATGTCCCGCTTGAGCAGGACTTTCTGCTTTAGTGCGAGGCATAGGTATATTTTGCACTGGCAAAATACCGAGCCGGGGTCGCGAGGCGTTTGCGCGACGGCGCAAACGAACTTGTGACCACAAAACAACTTGTGCGAAATTCTGACCACCAAGACAAAAAAAATATTCCATCGTACAATGCGGCGTATTGCTGGGGTGGCGGAATTGGTATACGCACGTGCCTTAGGAGCACGCGGAGCAATCCATGGAGGTTCAAGTCCTCTCCCCAGCACTATCGTAGGATTTTACGTGCCAAAAACCCTTATAAGATAAGGGTTTTTGCGCTTGACAGTTCATTAAATATTATGGTACAGTTGCAAGCGGAAAGACGGCATCATGCTGCACAATTTGATCTTCTACAACAACTGAAAATAGAAGGAGCTGAGCTATGACTATGCTTCTTATAACTGCAATGGTGATGGGACTCGTCTATATCACCTTTCTTGTGGTCGCCTATGCACTCGCCCAATATCAAATCTGTTTTACCTTCGTCAAAGAAGGCACTGCAGTCGCTATCATGCGAGGCCGTTCGTTCGATCACTTCATCATGGCGTGGAGAAAACACTATCTCAATGACCCGCGCCGTCGTTGGTATGACTCGCAACGGCCTACGTGGGAAGTTCTTCCAATCGACATCAATGACCCGCGGTATGACCTGCAACGACCGACAAGGCAACGGAAAGGGGTTGATATCGATACTCACTCTGCGTACATGTGCTTGTCGTTTTGGAGGTTGCTTGAACCTTTTGGAATCTACTGGTACGGTCTTTCGCCCTTTTATTCGGTCGGCGAATATTGGTTCGAGTGGGCGGAGTCTCGCATCGATACTGGGTCCGGGGACGAAGTATTCTGGGCGCGCAAAGAACCTACTCGCATCGTCTATGTAGCGTCTTTTCCTTATTGGATAAGGCTTACGGAGGCGAGAGACCACGACAACATCCCCGTTGATATCGATTATCTGCTCACGGTGCGGGTCACTAACCCGTACAAGGCGCGGTTTATCATCAGTAACTGGCTCACCCGTATCACCGCCGACGCCGATAACGTCAGCAAGGTATGGATCGGTAACCATGAGTTCGAGGAAATTGTGAGAGAGAGAACGGGCGTAGAGGGCAAAGCAGTCATAGACCAGTTCGTCGATGATCACAAAGCTCTCAACATAAACCTGCCAACGGAACATGCCAAAGTTGGAGCGCCTGAAAGATATGGCATTACTGTGGACGCCTCATCTCTCGTCGATGTGACGGTCTCAGGCACTAACGCTGAAGCGCTCGTTCAGGCGACTACCGCACGGATCGTGGCGGAACGCAAGGCGCAAGCGAACGTCGAAGCAGCCCTGGGTGATGCAAAGGCAATCGTCATCAGGGCCGATGCAAACAAAGCAGCTATCGAGACTGTCTACCGCAAGGTGGCAGAGTTCGGACAAATGGGTATCTTGCTGCAGCAGCTTGAAGCGATGCAGCGGACAAACGCCGCTGGCGCTACCGTGATATGGGCTAATAACCCGTTCATGGCTTCCTCCGGCATCGCCGAGGTTCTACAGCGGGCAAATATATCGCTGGACGACCTCGTCAACTTCATCCACAGCCGGCAACCGGCTCAAGCCTAAACTACGTGAGGTGAAAAATGTGGTGGGTAATTTCATGTATTCTCTGTCTGTTTGCGTTAGTTGTTGCGAGCGGCTCAATCCTACATCAAAAAGGTATAGCGGCAGAGCAGCAAAAAATGCGAGCGGCACGGCAACAGCAAACACCTCCGGCGGCACCCGCCGCCGGAGCAGCCGCTCCTGCGGTAGTTGCCGCAGGAATCTGCAACACCTACCTAGCACGGATGTTCACGAAAAAGACGCTGTGGGTACTGACAACTACTGTTGTTACCCTCGTTCTTCTGTATGGCTTGTCGGTCCACAAGTGGGACCCGCGGGCGCTTGCAGAGGATGAGTGGCAACAAACCCCCTATTGGGTGTGGGCGCTAGTCGTACTTGCAGCAAGTGCGGCAACCTGGCTCGGCAATAAACGGAAACTTTTATCCATTATTGCTGCGGCGGCTCTCATCTTCTTTATCATCGTGGTGTATACGTCTTACCGCGATGGATGGCTTATGACGGGACATTGGAGAGAAATCTTCTATGTCCTTGCCGGGGCGTTTGCAGTCATCGCCTACACCTATGCTTCTACCGACAAAGAAAAAACAGTGTCGGCGGCGGTGTTGGGAGCAATCTTCATCATGCTCGGTTGCTCCCAAGTGTTTACGTGGGGGCAATTCTCGCCTTGGCTCCCTTGGTATTGGGGCGGCGGCTCGGACGCGAGGCAAATGATTGCTTCTGCTCCTCCTGTCATGCAAGTGCCAGTGGGGATACGACTCTCGGCTAGGCTCGGGCCTACTCCGGTGGAACTCAACCCCGGAGGTAGGTATAAAATCTGGGTGCATGAACTAAACCCGAGCCAATGCGTAAACGTCTATGGCCCCCGCAATCAATACATCGGTAACGACTGCAACGGGTCTGTAGACCTTCACGACACCGCAAAGTTTGCCTCGGCAACGGGCAACGTGGTGGCGGTCGAGTACATTCTAAGCAGTCCCTAAGCAAGTTGGGGACACAACAACATAGCGGCAGACCCTTCGGGGCCTGCCGTTTTTCTTTTTTATACGATGCCGCTACTATTTATTTTATCAACAACCTTTGACCGTTCCGTTGCAGACGTTGCTGGCGATAAATCCGAGAATCGCGTATGCGCTTACCATGACAAACATTCCAATGAGCCCCCACAGCATGTGCTGCTTGCCGTCCTCTTTGGAGGTACTGCCGTTTACGTTGAGCGCCAATAAAAACTCTATCACGCCCCAAAAAAACACCAGGAGCCCCGCCGAAAATAACAGCAGCATAAGCGGGTTAATGATTGCATTAACGAGGTTGTTGACCAGAGTTTGCGTACTAAGCATGCAAAGGTAAGATGCCTGATTACGTTAGTATTGCGCGGTTGGTACCTGCGGTATCTGCACGCTTGCACTGCCAGACACGCCAAGCGAGTTCTGCGCCAAGTTAACCAAACCCCATACAGATACCATAATAAAGAGCGATATCAGCCCTGCTATCATGACATTTTTACCCTCGGCTATCTCCGGTTTGCGGATATACATGACAAGGCCCCAAAAAAACACCACAATAGCTGCGGCAATAAGTACCGGAATAGTGATGTTGAGGATGCCGCCGATAGCTACGATAAGGTTGCGTATAGGCTGGAGCGCCTGTGCAAAAGCAACGAGCGGCACGGCAAAAAGGACAAATGCCAAAGATACTGATTGAGCGACTATTTTTTTCATAGTAAAAGTTAATTGATTACTCTTTAACTCTATCAGCTGAAGAACCTTATACAAGGAGGCTCTGTGGATAGACTAAGAGACGCATTGTATAAAGCGGCACATTGCCAACGCCATTGTCGCTGCCGCCACCGCCAAAAAAGGCGGTGTTCATAAGAGCCAAAATCCCCCAAATAGAAACCAAAATAAAAATGGCTATGAGGCTCCACATAATGCGCTCTTTTGCCTCGGCGTGGCCTTTGGCGTCGCCCGACTCGCGGATGTATCGCACCAAGCCTATAAAAAACACCACTACTGCCAGCGCGAGCAACACTCCAACGGTAAGGTTGATGAGCGAGACAATACTGTCCACTATTATCTTAAATGTTGATCCCGAGTTAAGGAGTCCCATAATATTTAGTTGCAGGATATTACCTGTTGGCCACTAATAGTATTGACCGTGTTGACAATAACCATGGCAAGGAGCCATGCACTTAAAAAGATGCCGATGCCGACGACTGTCCAGAGCATATTTCGCCGAGCCTCGGTAAGCCTATCGCTATTGCCGCGCGCCAGAACAAACTTAAGACCGGCGTAGACGATAAACAGCACGGCGATAGGGATGCCGATGGCTACCGCAGCCTGAAGCAATGCTTTGATGAGTCCGCAAAAACTGTTGATGCCGCCGAGCGGGTTGATTACTTGACCGGAAGAGCCAGAGGAAACAGAAGGAGTTCCTATAACGTCAGCAACAGCAATATACATAGGCAATGAAAAGGCAGTAAGTAATGCGAGCCCAATTCCTGCCGCAAGTAAAAGTTTCTTCATAGCAAATAGTATACGCTACATTACATGCCGATAGCCGCCCGTATCCACTCTACCACCCCGTAGAGGCACATGAGGAGGAGGAGCAATGTTATCCCGCCTATAATAATGTTTTTTGCCTCCTTCATCCTCTCTTGAGAGCCCATCCCGGCAAAGTAAAACGAGAGTCCCCATATAATAGACACGATAATTATCGCAAACACGAGAGCAAACAAAGTGTTGAGTACATCGCCTTGCATGGTTATTGGGTTTGCGCGTTAAAGAGTTGCGCCAGCGCCTGCGAGGCTTCGGCAACCGCGCCCGCGGGCGCCAATGCGCCCGAGAGCACCTCGTTTATCATTGTTTGGAAGATGGTGTCGGTTTGCGCGGGCGCGGGGTCGAGCCACGCGTGCGAGATGAGGCTTGATTCGACAAATACCTGCATGGGTGCGTTGTTGGCAGTATTAACCGACACGTCGCGCCTAACCGGCGGCAGTGGCACAGCTTGTGCTAAAAGCGATATCGCCTGCTGGCCCGTGAGCGCCTCGACTACTGCGAGCGCGCCTGATGGATTAGCCGCCGTGCGCGATATCGCCACGCCCGTGAGCTGCCCAAAAGTCACGTGTGTGCTGTTGCCTTGGAGTTGCGGGAGCACCGACACGCCGAAGCTCAAGTTGGGATTGCGCGCGGCGAGCGTGGCATACTCGCTTGCAAAGCCAAAGTAGGTTGCCAGGTCGCCGCTTACAAACGCATCACTCGATTGCGCGAGCGAAGAGTTCCATGAGTAGCTGGTTTTGCTCGGGTCGGCAAACTCGGTGTAAAAACGCAGTGCCGACTCGGCCGGATTGGTGGGCGCATTGGCGGGCGTCTGGCCAAACACCGACACGGTTGCGCCGCTTGCATTTTGCCCCGTGATGGAGTCGCCCGCTTGCATAAAGAGCGTCGAGAGGATGGCTTTGGCGTTGGTGATGTTTTGCCATGTGCCGAGCGCCACCGCCGCCTGGCTCACGTTGGAGCCTTGGTCGAGCGAGGTTATCTTGGGCGCGATGGTTAAAAAGTCGTTCCAATATACCGGCGCTGAGGCGATACCTGCCGTGGCGTAGAGGTCGCGGTTCCAATACATCACGAGCGGGTCGATGCTAAACGGCAAAGCCAGCGCGCCGTTTGGCGTCAAAAAAAGCTGGCCTTCGTCAATAAACGAGTTGATAAACTGCGCCTGTGAAACCGCACTGTAAGGAACAGGCGTAATTTTATTTTCAAACGAGTATACCTGGTCTTGCGACACTAAAAAGAGATCGGGGCCCGAGCCGCTTGCCATGGCATTGAGGAGGTCGGCGTCGTAGGTGGCGGACTTTTTTTGTACATAGCTCACATTGGCAAACGCCGAGTTGCTACTACGCAGAGTAGTGAGCAAGTTGCTCATCGTGTCGCTGTCTTCTGTGCCCCATATCACCACCGGCCCGGTGTTTTTGCCGCCGAGGAGCCCGCCAAACGCGGCAAACACGCCGACACCTGCGATAAGAAAAAAGGCAAAGAGGCCGGTCACGATGATTTGGAAGTTGGACATTTTCATATCGATATCATTATTGCACTTTTTTGCGCACAACAAATCCCCAATGATAGGCGCCGGCGGGCACGGGCTCGACATAGGCAAAACCCGCGTCTTCAAAAAGCTTGCGCGCCTCATCCTCTTGTATCACCTGGCTCTCATGTGGGCCCAAGCCCCCGTGCGATGAGCTCCAGTCGATAACAAGCGCGCGGCCGGTGCGCTTGAGCACGCGGCGTATTTCTTTAACCAATGCCGCCTTATCCTCTGCGCTAAAAAGGACATTACTTGCGATGACTACATCCATATGCTCGGCGGGTAAATGGCTCCCGCCCGGCTTTTCAATATCGCCGTGTACGACCTCGACGTTGCGGAGACCTTCGGCAAGCGCGAGCGTTTTGATGTGGCTTAAGATGTCTTTGTGCGCGTCCACCGCCCATACCTTACCGCTCGGCTCTACCGCGCGCGCCGCCGCGCGCGTAAAAAATCCGGAGCCCGCGCCAAAGTCGGCTACCTCGAGTTCTTCGTGTATCTTGGCCTCGCGCACCGCGACCGCAGGGTTTAGAAAGAAACTTTCGTGAGCGTCCATGTGTGTCTATTATATAACAAGAAAAAACCGGCTCCGCAGGGTGCGGGGCCGGACAACACTTATAAAACGGGCCCGTATAGAATGACCAAACTTCCAGCCATAATGACCAACGCGAACGGGACAAGGACTTTCAGATTCCAAAACATCGTGACCTCCTTTCCCGACAGCCGCCCCTATTCTCGCGCAAAAATCCAAAGAGTCAATCAACTTATCAACTTTTGACAACTCGGAGATGTCGCCTTCAAGTTTAACATCGGGGGCTTTTTTTATTTTACAAACACACAAAGCTCGCTATTGCATCGCCGGTGCGGAGTTTCATTACGCGCACGCCTTGCGTGCCTCTCGAGAGGCTTGGAATTTCGGTGAGCGCCGTGCGGATGACTTGGCCTTTTTGGGAAATTATCACAATCTCATCCTCGCCAACACCCTCCTCTTTGGAGATAACACGCGCGGCAATCAGCGGGCCGGTTTTAGGCGTCACTTTAACTGTTTTAATGCCGCTGCCGCCGCGTTTTTGTGTTTTGTACTCTTTAATCGGCGTCGTTTTGCCGTAACCGTTTTTAGACACGACTAACACCTCCAGGTTTTGTGCGCCCTTCTTAACGACATCGGCACCAACTACCCAGTCGCCGCTCCGGAGCTTCATGCCGCGCACGCCGCCGGCCGCGCGTCCCATCGAGCGGATATCGCTCTCTTTAAAGCGCACGCTCTGCCCTTTTGCCGTGGAGAGGAAGATTTCGTCGCCTTTCTCCACCAAGAGTGCCGCAATGAGCTCGTCGCCTTTTTGCAACTTCATGGCAATCAATCCCGAGCGGCGCACATCGTGAAAGGCTGTCGCATCAACTTTTTTGGCAACGCCGTGCTTGGTTATCATGTACAAAAACTTTTCGCCCTCTTTTTGATTTTTGCGCATCGGCAAAATCGAGGAGACCTTCTCGGCGTCCGAGAGCGAGAGGAAGTTGACCAGCGCTTTGCCCTTGGTCGAGCGCTTGCCTTCGGGCAACTCATAAAATTTTATCTGATAGGCTTTGCCGAGGTCGGTAAAAAAGAGCAAGTCGGCATGGGTTGAGGTGCGCAAAAACGACGTAACAAAGTCTTCCTCTTTGGTGTTGAGGTCGATAACGCCGACGCCGCCGCGTTTTTGCTTTTTATATTCGTCGGTGCTGGTGCGCTTGACGTAGCCGTCTTGGGTGAGTACCAGCACCTGTTCCTCATCCGGCACCAAATCCTCGACATTGATAACGCCCGCGGCGCCTTTGACTATCTTTGTCGCGCGTTCATCGCCATATTTGCGCGCCACCTCGACAACCTCCGCCCTGATGACCGCGAGCATCTTTTTTTCGCTCTTGAGAAGCGTTATGCATTCCTCGATAAACGCCTGCACCTGACGCAGCTCGTCCTCCACTTTTTTGCGCTCGAGATTGGCGAGGCGCGCAAGCTTCATTTCCAAAATCGCGGCGGTTTGCAGGTTGCTAAACGTAAATCGTTTTATCAAATTAGCGGCCGCTTCCGGCACGTCGCGGCTTGCGCGAATAATCTTGATGATCTCGTCGATGTAATCGAGCGCTTTTTTGAGACCGAGCAAAATATGCTCGCGCTCCTGCGCCTTCTTTAAATCAAACTCCGTGCGGCGGCGCACCACCTCTTTGCGATGCTTGATAAACTCTTGCAAAATCCCTTTGAGCGAGAGTGTTTGCGGCACGTCGTCGACCAGCATCACCATGTTGAAGTGGAAGGTATCCTCGAGCGCGGTGTGTTTGTACAGATAATTTAAAACTTTTTGCGGATGCGCGCCTTGCTTGAGATCCACCACAATGCGGATGTCTTTGGTCGACTCGTCGCGCAGGCCCCGTATCCCATCAATTTTTTTCTCACGCACCAAATCGGCGACGCGCATGATAAGGTCGGCTTTGTTAACGCGATACGGTATCGAGGTAATGACAATTTGATAGTCGCCCTTTTTACCTTCGACAATCTCGGCCACGCCGCGCACTACCACCCCACCCTTGCCGGTTGAGTAGGCATGCAGAAGATCGGTTTTATTAAACGCCACCGCGCCTGTCGGGAAGTCGGGGCCGGTTACATCCTTCATCAAATCCTCCACGCTGAGACTGGGGTCGTCTATTAAGTGCTCGAGCGCGCTGCTTACCTCCTGCAAATTGTGCGGCGGTATCGAGGTGGCCATACCCACGGCAATGCCAAGCGTGCCGTTGAGCAAAATATTGGGCACGGCCGCCGGTAACACGGCAGGCTCTTTGAGCGTGCCGTCGTAGTTGGGGCGCCAATCAACGGTGTCTTTTTCGATATCAACCAAGAGCTGTTCGCTCATGCGCGACATTTTGGCCTCGGTGTAACGCATGGCTGCCGCCGAGTCGCCGTCGATAGAGCCAAAATTGCCCTGCCCCATGATGAGCGGGTAGCGCAGCGAGAAGTCTTGCGCCATTTTTACCATCGCGTCGTACACGGAGGCGTCGCCGTGCGGATGATATTTGCCGAGTACGTCGCCCACCACTGCCGCCGATTTGCGAAAGCGCGCTTGCGGTGTGAGCCCAAGCTTGTGCATCGTATAAAGAATGCGGCGGTGCACGGGCTTTAAGCCATCGCGCACGTCGGGAAGTGCGCGGTCGGTAATCACCGACATGGCGTAGTCGATAAAGCTCTCGCGCATCTCGGTTGAGATGTTGCGACTTATTACTCCCGTACTCGCCTCGCGCTCCGGCGCAGGCTCTTTTTTGTCGTTGTTAGCCATGGTTATTGCTCCTGCGGAGTGTAATTATCTTCGGTCGAGCTTGCAACAATGAGCGTCGCCTGCCCATTTTGCGCGGCGGCGCTTGCGGCAACTGCCGCCAACTGCGATGGGTCGTCGGTGTTTGCGGTTTGCGGCGGCGTTGATGCAAAGCGCACGCCAAGCGTGGTGATCCATACCACCACAAGAAGCCCGGTAATGACACTTGCCATCTGCATCGCGTGCCGGCGCCGCTCGTGCGGTGTTTTACTCTTCATGTGTTCGATATAATTTTTCATATTATTATGCTGACAGCACGATAATCTCGCCTTCTTTGCCCTCCAAGTCTTTTTTCTTGACCGTGAGCTTGTCTTGCGCCTCTACCTCCTTGCCCGCCTCTTTAAGAAAGTTTTTGAGGTCGCTTGCGCTGTAGTGCATCGGGATCACCGCCTTCGGCTCCAATTGTACCGCAAGCGCGTAGGCTTTGTCATAGTCGAGCATGCCCCTGCCCCCGATGGGCAAAAAAAGTATGTCAATGCCGTCGAGCTCGGCCTTGGCCGATGTCGGTAAATCGTTCGTGCCAAGCGCGCCCAAAAAGCAGAGATTCATTCCCTCGAGCGCCACGCTATATATAGTATTAATACCCTTCTCGCCGCCTGCCTGCGCAGGCAGGCCGTAGGTGCTCTCGGAGGCAAAACCGCGCACGGCGACGCCTTTAACCTCGTACTCGCCGGGGCCGCTTATCACAAACGGCTCCCGCTCGCCAAACGCGGCGTTTTCGACGCCATTAAAGTCTTCGTGGTCCATGGAGACAAGCGCGATATCGGCGCCAAATTTAGGGGTTTTGAGGCTGGAATCTTTGGAGGGCGGATTAAAGGCAAGCGTTAAGTCGCCTTGCGTAATCTTAAAACATTCGCCGCCCAGATAGGTAATGACCATGCATATATTTTAGCATAAATCCCGCCAAAATGAAAGAAAAAGTAGGGGTTGACAGCCAAGAACGATCGTGTAAAATTTGAGCATTGGCAAGTTCTTTTTGAAATACGTTTGAAATACGACCGGAGGAGCATGCCGTAATCTCCCACTCGGTCGTTGCGGCCAGTCGCTTACCCCAGAGCGCGGCCGTGGGCGGTCGACGCGCCCCCTCGCGTCGACCGCCTTTTCTTCAAGCCTCGCTTTTGCGGGGCCTTTTTTTATCCAAATTTTTATAGTTGCGAAAACTCAAAAGCTTGTATATAGTATCCGACAATATAAAGTCTTACTTTATATTATCAGCAAACAAGCGCGTAGGAGTAATCTCGAAAATTCCAAGGTTCGAGGCTTAGACCGGGCTCTCCAAGGTCGAACCTTAAACCAATTTTCGAATCCCTGCCGTACAAAACAATATGACACCAGGAAAATCAGCTACGTTAGGCCTGTCTCGCGCCAAGGTGGGTGCGGCACGTACTGACATTTTAAACTCCGAGGAAACGGAAGTTGTCTCCCCCATGCAAGTGCTTATCGACAAGGCTCCCGAGCCCCCAAAGCCCGGTGACATTGTCGAAGGCCCCGTGCTCGCGCTCGACCGCGCACGCCTCTATATCGACCTGCCTCCGTTTGGCACAGGCGTTATTTACGGCCGCGAGTACATGAACGCGCGCGAGGTTATCAAGCGCACCAACATCGGCGACATCGTTGCCGCCAAAGTCGTTGCCACCGACACCAAAGACGGCTACATCGAGCTCTCGCTCAAAGAGGCTCGCCAGGCGATTGTCTGGGCGGAGGCCGAGGAAGCACTCAAAAACAAAACGCCGTTTGAACTCCTGGTTAAAGAGGCCAATAAAGGCGGGCTCATGTTGGAGTGGCAGGGGCTCAGCGGCTTTTTGCCGGCATCTCAGCTCAAGGCCGAGCACTATCCGCGCGTTACCGACGGCGATAAAGACAAAATCCTCGACGAACTCCGCAAACTTGTTGGAACCAAGTTGCCTGTAACGATCATCTCCGCAACGCCTAAAGAAGGCAAGCTCATCTTTAGCGAAAAGGGCGCCGACGACAAAGAAAAGAAAGAGCTGATTGCAACCTACCAGGTGGGCGACGTGGTCATGGGCGAAGTCACCGGCATGGTCGACTTTGGCGCGTTTATCAAACTCGAGGAGGGCCTTGAGGGTTTGGTGCACATTTCCGAAATCGACTGGGGCCTCGTGGACGATCCGCGCCATTTCTTTAAAGTGGGCGACAAGGTCAAAGTAAAAATAATCGACATCAAAGACGGCAAAGTGTCGCTTTCGGTCAAGCAGCTCAAAGAAAATCCGTGGCAGATTGTCGCCGGTAAATACAACAAGGGCGACAAGGTGGAGGGTGTGGTTATCAAGTTTAACAAGCACGGCGCGCTTGCCTCTATCGAGGAAGGTATTGCGGGCTTGGTGCACATCTCCGAGTTTGGCAGCGAGGAAAAACTGCGTCAACACTTGGAGCTCGGCCACCGCTATCCGTTTACCATTTCGGTCTTCGACCCAAAAGAGATGCGCATGGCGCTCGTATTTATGGGAGACAAGAAATAAAAAATTACGCAAGCATATAGCCTGCGTTTCTAAAACCAAATACATAGTTTCTGCAGCCTGATGCGTTGGATAGTTTTTTTCGCAAACGATACGCGACGGCTTTAAGGCAAGCCGGGGGGTTAAGCGTATGATATAAGCACATGCAAATAAACTCGCTTGATACCACAGAGCCCTCGCACGAACCCAACACGTCGAGCAAGAGATATTCTTTAGACGACAGCTTTACCAACACACCATCGACGCAAACTGCCCCGCTATGGGGATTAATGCTCAGCGTGTGTATAGTGTTGCCGTCTTTTATTTCTACGCGCATCAGACGCTCCATGCTTGAATAAACTTGCTTTTCCTCTGTATATAACAACGCATACGACAAAAAGTATCCAATAAAAAAGAAGAGCCGCCGCGGTACTCCGCGGCGGGTTTTGTATGCACACAACCTTACTTAAAGATATGGTACCCAACTCCATCCGGCCTAATAGTTGGCGATTCGACGCTGTCGAGAAATACTCTTTTCTCAAACCCACCGCGCTCTCTCCGTCGATCGCGCAATACTTGCATAAATTGCTGCCGGTTTACTCCTTGTAGTACAAGAAGTGCGCGAACGACCTCGACAACATCGGCACATTCTAAGAGTCGGGCCTCAGGGGTTATATGTCCCGCTACCTCATGAGTTTCTTCAAGTAACTTGTCGAGAAGTCTTTCTAGATATTCCTCGTCTTTGTCGATTCTGTGCCAGCGTGATTTCTCCCCTTTTCCGTTGTTGTCAATTATTTCCGGTATTCGGTCCCTTACCAGTTTCCGCATGGCAAACCCCATGTTCTGCCGTGACAATCTGAGTTGTTTTATACTGCGTGTGCAATCAAAATGCAATAGATACCCCCTATTTTGAATGCAGGCGCATCGTGGCTGCTTCGCGGCCGTCGATAAGTAAATCTTTAAGCGCCTCGGCAACCAGCTTGCGCGCTTTTTTTACCTTCTCTTCTTCGGCGGGTTTATATTTGCCCAATACAAAATCAACCACTTTCTCCGTATCGGGCTTTTTTAACTTGCCGCCCGGTGTTGCGGGCGAGATGCCAATACGAATACGCACAAAATCCTTGGTCTTAATTGCTTTTTGTACCGAGGCAATACCATTGTGTCCGCCACTGCTGGCGCCAAACGATATTTTGGCCCTGCCGAGCGGCAAGTCAAGTTCGTCTTGCAACACTACCAAGTGCTCGGCCTGCTTTTTTGACTTCACCAGCGTCTTAAATGAGACGCCGGAATTGTTCATGTAAGTTTCGGGCAAGAGCAGCGTCACTTTTTTGCCGAACAGCTCGCCTTGTATCACTTGCGAGTGGAGCTTTTTGTCGTTCTTCCACTCGCCGACGCCTTCTTTTTTGGCAATCGCAGCTAAAAAGTCGCGGCCCGTGTTGTGCCGCGTGCCCGTGTACCCCGCATCGGGATTCCCTAACCCTGCGATGATCCATTGCATAGTTCGTATCATACCATACACGCTAAAAACAAAAATAAAACTTCATAAAAGAGTGCGCTCCGGGGCCGCTAGGCCAAGTCTAACCCTCTTTGATGAAGTTTTATTTTTGTTTTTCATATAATACTTGCATTGTTAAAAAATAAGCATACAATTGCCGCATGCTAGAGGAAAAGCGGGATTCCTTTTTCACCGAACTCCTCAAATTTGCCGTCATTGCCCTTATCATAGTCGTCCCCGTGCGTCTGTTTGTCGCCAAACCGTTTATTGTGAGCGGCGCATCGATGGAGCCGACCTTCGATACCGGCCAATATCTCATTGTCGATGAGCTCACCTACCGTTTTGAGCCGCCCGCGCGCGGCGATGTCATCATTTTGAAATATCCCAAAGACACTTCGCAGTATTTTATCAAGCGCATCATCGGCTTGCCCGGCGAAACACTCCGCATACACAACGGGGCTGTGTCGATAACCACCGTGGCGGGCAAAACAATCGACCTTCCCGAGCCGTATGTCAAAAATATCGGCAATGGCCCCGACATCGACGTGTCTATTCCCTCTGGCAACTATTTTGTCATGGGCGACAATCGGCCCGACAGCTCCGACAGCCGCTATTGGGGCCTCTTGCCGAGTTACGACATCGTCGGCCACGCCGTAGCGCGCCTGCTTCCTCTCCAAGATATCGGACTCTTCCCTGGTAGCACGCAAGAACCACAGTGAAACAATCACAAACGTCTCCGTCTCGCACCGCACCCGCATCGTTTTTGCGGCACGCAACCGATGTGGCAAGCTTCTATGGCTTTCGACCTGCACGCGATATTGAGCGCATGGCGCAAAATCGATTGGTAAAGCGCATGGGAGCGCACACGTTTGAGACAGCCGCACAAGTGAGCGTTACGCGCGTTGCAATGCGCCCCGGCGAGCCTGTGCTTGCCTATTACGCATCACCATATCCCACAAATCTCCCAAGAGGGTGCGCACCGCGCGAGAGCGGCGAGTTTGGATTACAGGTTATAGGCTCGCAAGAGAGCGTCGGCGAGGTGGTGATGTTAAAAACACTTTCGGCAATCATTACCGAGTGGGGCGCAAGTATCGAGCGCGTGCGCGTTAATGCCACCGGCGATAGAGACAGCCAACAGCGCTTTTTGCGCGAACTCTCGGTGTATACCCGCAAGCATTTGCAACACTTTGACGAGGAGCTACGCGAGGCAATTGCGCAAAATCCGCTCTCGGCATACGCGTGCCCGAGCGAGCAAGCTAAAAAACTTCTAAGCGAGGGCCCTCGTCCAGTAACTTTTTTGTCCGAACGGAGCCGTGCACACTTCCGCTCCGTACTGGAACATTTGGAAAACCTCGGCCTGCCGTACGAGCTTGACGACTTGCTCCTCGGCGACGCGCGCGATCCACACATCTCGTTTGCAATCGATCTCGCGAACGCCGACGCCACCATTATGGCGGCAGTAGGCGGCCGCTACGACGACTTTTTAAAACGGCAAAGCGGCCGCAAAGAGAGTGCGGGTGTCGCGGCGAGCATTTTTTTTCGCAAAAGCGGCGCGGCGCGCTCGAGTTTTACTGCACCGCAAAAAGCCGCCACGCCCAAAATATATTTTGTACAACTTGGGCTCCGTGCCAAGCTCCAGGGCCTCGGCGTGGTAGACATGCTCCGCGATGCGCACATCCCGGTCTCCCAATCGTTTGATGCGTCGCACCTCTCGCCCCAACTTGTTGCCGCGCACGAACTCGGCGTTCCCTATTTGCTTATTATGGGCCAGCGCGAGGCCATCGACGGCACCATCATCGTGCGCTCTACCGCCAACTCTTCACAAACGATAATAGAAATCTCGCAACTCCCCCGCTTCTTAAAAACCTTGCACTAATAGGCTCGCGTGTGGTAGTATTGCTCCCGCATGTCGGTACAGGCGGAAGTCAATAAAAACGAAAATGAAACGGCGGTAAACCTTATCCGCCGTTTTAGCAAGCGCGTGCAGGGTGCGGGGCTTATCCAGCGTGTGCGTAGCCGCCGCTACCACAGCCGCATTAAGTCGGGCAATGTCCGCCGCAAGCAAACTCTTAAAGTATTGAAGCGCCGCGAGGAAGTGCAGGAGCTCATCAAGCTCGGCAAAATGGAGCCCCGCATGACGCGCGGCCCTCGCCGCCGCTAAATGGCTGCACCCAACGGCACGACGATGCGTCGCATCCCCTATAAAAAAATAAAGGACGACGTCCTCGGCCGAGACTACGAGCTTTCGCTCGCATTTTTATCTCCACAAGATATGCTCGCCGTTACCAAAAAATGGAAAAAGAAGGACCATATCTCCAACATACTCTCCTTCCCGCTCTCTAAAACCTCCGGTGAGATACTCATTTGCGAAGAGGCCGCGGCACCCTACACGCCCGGGTATCTGTTTATCCACGGGTTGTGCCATTTAAAAGGCCTCAAACATGGTGCTACAATGGAACGCATTGAACGCCTCTACGCAAAAAAGTGGGGCATCAATGCTCATGAGCAAAACAATCGTCGGCATCGACATAGGAACCTACCACGTTAAAGTGGTTATCGCGGAGGCGGGAGACAACCCCTCCCTCCCGCCGCGCATTTTGGGCACCGGCTATGCCGAAAGCCGCGGGCTCAAACACGGGTACATTGTCTCTATCGGCGACGTGTCGCGCTCGGTTGCGGCGGCCGTGAGCCAGGCGTCAAAGTCGGCACGCGTTAAAGTAAAACGCGCCTATCTCGGCCTCGGCGGTATTGGTCTCGAAGAAAGTTTTTCGCGCGGTGAGAGTGTTGTGGAGCGTGGCGACTCCGAGGTAACCGAGCGCGACATCCCGCGCGCGATTGCCGCGAGCGAGAAGGCGCTGGCGCGCTCGGCAACACTCAATCGCAAAATAATCCACACGATACCGCTGCGCTATTCGGTTGATGGCGCCAAAGTGCTGGGCCGTACGCCCGTAGGGCTCAAGGGTCAGCGTCTTTCGGTTGAAACTCTTTTTATTACGTGCCTCGAGAGTCATGTTAACGATTTGGTAGAGGCTGTTGAGCAAGCGGGCGTCGAGGTGGAGGATGTCGTGGCCGCGCCGCTTGCCGCGAGTTTTGTCGCACTTTCTAAAATGCAAAAGCGTGTCGGTTGCGTCTTGGCTAACATCGGCGCGGAGACACTCTCGATTATCGTGTTTGAAGACGCGACGCCCGTTTCGATCAAAGTGTTCCCGGTTGGAGCTACCGACATTACCAACGACCTGGCGCTCGGATTGCGCATCGCGCCTGAGGAGGCCGAGCAGTTAAAGCAGGGCGCGGTGCTGGGTGCGCCCTACCCAAAGCGCAAAATCGACGACGTCATTGCAAAACGCGTTAACGATATGTTTAAGCTCGTCGAGAGCCATCTCAAAAAAATCGGCAAAGACGAGCTCCTGCCCGCGGGGATTATTTTGACTGGCGGCGGCTCATCGATACAAACCATGTCCGACCTTGCCAAAGCGGTGCTCCGGCTCCCCTCGCGCGTGGCATCGCTTGCCGATGGCGCAAACGGCAAGATGCAGCTTAAAGACGGTTCGTGGGCGGTTGCCTACGGACTCACCATTTGGGGCCTCCAAGGTTCCGAGCTCGAAGGTTCCGAGAGCAGGGGCGACACAGGCGAAGCATTTAAATCACTGTGGCGCTGGTTCAAAAGGTTCTTGCCGTAAACTGCTCACGGGAGTAGAGTGCAGCACAGACGTACGCGAGGAGAATGTCGATGACGGTTGATGAATTTGAAGCCATCTTTAAGACTCATCCTGATTGGGATACGGCCAGGAGTATCGCGGATACGGTGCCGTCCCGAGTTGTCACAGGGATCATCATTGCGTTGCTCGTTTATGTTGCTGCGCTTACATCCATCCTGATGTTTGTCTGGGGCATGACAATTGACGCAGCGCTTACTATAAGCGCCCTAAGCGGAACTGTTTTAGGATATGTGGCGCTCTATGTGCTACACCGCTTATATTCGCGCTCGCCGCGATAGCTCCGCACGCCGCCGGCTCTCGGCGGCTTTTTTATTTGAAACATAAGGCTATTTTGTCAAAAGGCCGCCGGATTTGCATACTTATAGAAAGCGGTGGTAAAGTGTGCAGGCAAAAGACGGCCACATTTACCAATAAAAATCAGCATCCATCGTATGGCACAAATACAACCCGAGATTGAAGCGTTTGCCCGGATACGCGTCGTGGGTGTGGGCGGTTCCGGCAAAAATGCCGTCAACCACATGGTGGAGAGCAAGGTGCGCGGTGTCGACTTTATCTCCATCAACACCGACGCGCAAGACTTGCAGCAGTCGCTCGCCAAAAAAAAGATCCACATCGGCAAAAATTTGACGCGCGGCCTTGGTGCCGGCATGAATCCGGAAATCGGCAAACGCGCCGCCGAGGAAACTAAAGAGGAGGTACAGCAAGCTATCAAAGGGAGCGATATGGTGTTTATCACCTGCGGCATGGGTGGCGGCACGGGCACGGGCGCGGCGCCTATTATCGCGCGCGCCGCTAAAGAGATGGGTGCGCTTACCGTAGCGGTGGTGGAGAAACCGTTTACATTTGAGGGCGCACAGCGCATGCGCGTTGCCGAGCAGGGCCTTGAGGAACTCCGCAAAGAGGTAGACGCGCTCATCGTTATCCCCAATGACCGCATTCTTGCCACGGTAGCAAAAGACACCACGCTCAAGCAGGCTTTTGCCGCGTGCGACGACATCTTAAAGCAAGCCGTGGAGGGCATCTCCGACCTTATCACGCATCCAGGCATCATCAACGTCGACTTTGCCGATATCCGCGCCGTGATGGAAAACGCCGGCAGCGCGCTCATGGGCATTGGCATTGCCAATGGCGAAAATCGCGCGCAAACAGCCGCCAAGGCTGCCGTTTCGTCACCTTTGCTTGAGCTCTCCATCAATGGAGCAAAAGGTGTGCTCTTTGCAATCGCGGGCGGCGACGACCTCGGTATGATAGAGGTGCACGAAGCCGCAAAAATAATTACCGAGTCGGTCGACTCGAACGCCAAAATTATTTTTGGCGCAATCAAAGACGAAAAGCTTAAAAAGGGAGATATTCGCGTTACCGTGATTGCCACCGGCTTCCCCGCCCCGGGCGTGGCACCGCGCGGCACTCCTCTCTTTGCTTTTGGTCGCGACAAGGAGGACGAAAAGCCGCTCAGCAAAATCTACAACGCTCCCGAAAGTCCTAGAACAGAAGATAAAAAAGTTGACGAAAAGAAGCTGCTTACCGTCATCGGCGAAGAGGAATCATCCAAAGCTAAAAAAGAGGAAGAGGATGACGAGTGGGGCGCGATTCCGTCATTTCTCCGCAGACCGAAGATAAAATAATCAGCCCAAAAAGGCGGGAAAATTCATGGATGCTTGCGCTGCGAACTGCCAAGG
>JBEKSG010000008.1:0-36971 GCA_049997855.1 Minisyncoccia bacterium | reverse complement strand
GATAGCAGTCACTACATCCATGCCTGCGGTTACTTTGCCAAACACCGTGTAGCCGCCGTTGAGGCTCGGGTTGTCGACCGCGTTGATAAAAAATTGGCTGCCGCCGGTGTTGGGCTGCCCCGCGTTAGCCATCGCAATAGTACCCGCGACATTGGTAAGGCTTGGAGAAATTTCGTCGGGGATAGTGTAGCCCGGACCGCCGGTGCCCCACGCCGCCTCTTTGGAATCATCTTTGGTTAAAGGATCGCCGCCCTGGTCCATAAAGCCTTTGATGACGCGATGAAACTTAGTGCCGTCATAAAAACCGCTTTGTGCGAGCTTGATAAAATTGGCAACCGTATTGGGTGCCTGTGTCGGGAAAAACTCTACTACGATGTCGCCCATACTGGTGTGCAATGTTGCATTCATAATTGTTTGTTGAGTATTAGTAGTGGTTGCCAAAGATACTATAGCAGGAGCTGCGGATGCTGTGCTAGAGGTAGTGGTAGTGATTGGAGTAGTTGATGCGGTTGGAGGAGTGTTGCTTTGCATCGAGCTTTGCGAGTAAATAAAAAATCCGCCAAACACGACTACTAACACGCCCACAATAGTGCCAATTATTTTAATCATTTTTATATTTTATACAAAAAAACAAAAAACAACAAAAAAGGGAGAGATGAACGGGAGCCCTACTCCCTTTTTTGTTGTTTTTTGTTTTTCTACTTAATTAATAGGGAAGAGATCTGTAAGCTCGCCCGAGTCGTAAAAATCCCGGCCCAGCTCGCCATAGGTATAGTTTTGGCCGCCTGTCGTAATGACCGCGCCTCCTACTATGGGGTTTGCATTGGGATGCGAGTTTTGAAATCCGATATTAAACAGCGTTACCACCACGCCCGGATCGGTGCTGATATCGAAACCGGCGGCGCTCCACTCGGTCTCCACCTCTTTGATATACACGGCAGTATACAGATACGAGTAGTAGTGGTCGTTTGCATCGGTGAGGCGATCGTACAGCTCGGCGTCATGCGGCGTCGTGCTCGCGGAGTAGGCCATGAGTGCCGCGTAGCCTGGCCCCGGATAAAAAGGAGAGGATGGGTCGGCGGCGTACGCCTCTATTGCTTCGGCGGTGTCTTGCTTAATGCCGGATACGCCGAGAGAAAATTGCGAAAGCGAGCCTAAGATCTTGAGTGGCTCGAAGTAGTGTTTAAATATCTCGCGCTCGGAGGTAAAAAAACGTATCTGCTCGGGCACGACCGTTGCGACAATCATGCGCGCCGGCACGCCGGTTTGCGCGCTCACTTTTGTCAGAATGTCTTTATCTTTAGTTAAGCCGCCGGCAATAACCGGCCACTCGGGCGTATCACGCCAGTCGCACACCGCTTTGCTCGGGTCGATGCACGGAGGCGTGCTGGTGGCGGCGTCGGGCACGGCGCCAAACTGCGCAAAAAAAGCGTTGCGCTCGGCAATGGAACCTCGCACATTGAGGAGTCCAAACTGCATGCCAAAAAAGACTCCCGTAAACAGGAGGCCGATGAGCGCAAAGAGCCCAACCAGCGCAAAAAACGCGTATCGTAAAAACCTCTTAATATTAATAGCCATATCAATACGTAGAGGATACTACTATTGGTACTGTATAAACAAGGGGGAGGGCGTAAGCCCAAGTATCTCGGCGTCCGTGAGCATGCGGGTTGAGGGTGGTTTCAGGTCATTTTTATAAAATAATTTGAAGCCCGTAAACTGAACCGGCTCGCTCGCGATAAACGCGGTGTACGTGCCGATTTTTTTAGAAGGCGAACCCCAGCCGTCCATATCCATCACAATCTCAACCTCGGGGAGCGGTTTGATAAGCGAAGTATGAGTGACCATCTCTTGCGTAAAACGGTGTATAACAAGTATTTTGGGCGGCAAATTATGTTCCCGCACGAGCTCCGCCAAATATTGTGCCGCAAAATTGACGTCGATTGCGTCAAGGCTACCTATAACCGTGCCCGGCGGGGCGCCGTCGTACATCGCAAACTCCGGATCGATCGCCAGCTCCACATTAGGCATTGCCAAATATTTTTTAAGCAGAGGCACTTCGGTTTGCACAGTGCTCAAACCCACTTGCACGTCGAGTATCACCAGGCCGTGCACTTGATTGGCGAGGCTCACCGCTTCGTCTATTTGATCGTCGGGCATGCGCGCGCGATACATACCATCGGCGCCGGGGTTGCCTTGCGCGGTAACCGCAATATAGTCGATGGCGGGTATAACCGGCGTCGAGGGATCGGCGGCTTGCCATTCCTCGGCGGTTGAGGCCAGCATCGCGAGCATTACAGCGGGCGGATACTCGCCGAGGACGCCCATGCTGGTTGAGTAAAAGTTGCCGTAGTAAGCGACGATGCGATTAAATGGCAAAAGTGCACCCGCAAGCGGATACACCGCTTTGGCGGGCCAGATGCATGAGAGACTCGTGGTGGCGACAAACGAAGTAGTGGCAATACCTGTGGAGCTTGTGGCGGTTACTTTTACATTGGCGCTTGGACAGTTGGCTATGTAGAGCAGTTTTTTGTTGTACGCGACCGTGTCGAGCACGGGCGCAGGTGTGGCGGACTCGGTAGAGCTCGCAATGACGGCAATAGCATCGGCCGCGCCTGTGTATTTAAGCTCGACTATTCGGCTATACCCAAGGGCGTATATAAGGAGTGCGAGAAAGGCGGCACCGCCAAGCGTAAAGAGTAAATGGTGCACACGCATGGGAGCCATTTTAACACAAGCGCGTCATTTATTCAGTTTTTGGTTTATCGGCAAAAAGGGCCCAGCGTTTGGTCTTGGTAAAGAGTTTGCCGTGCCAGGCTTTTTTAAATTCTTTAATCGGCATCTTGAGCGTCGTACCAATTTTTTCTTGCGGGTCGAGCAGATAGATGTGAGTGCTGTCTATTTTTTTAATGATTGCGTAATGATCCCAACCCAAAAACCGTTCGGCATAGCAGATGATAATGAGTTTGCCGCTTGCATATGCTTTTTGTACATCTGCGATAGTGCGATTGTTTTTTTCGTTAACCTCCAAACCATAGGAGCGCAATACAGCTGCCATGTCTTTTATCCTGGTACCGTATTTTATGTTGGACTTTGCTTCTTTGCCTAGACCGCGCTGGGTGCGCACAATACCATAGACACCTAGTATCATTTGTAAAACAGCTGGGCCACAGTAATATGTGTTTATCTGATGGCGGTGGGTAATGCGCATATATATTGCAGTATATGGCACGAGCACCCGCACGCAACTATGGCACGTATATATTTACGCCAATAGGGCATTGCGGTTATTTATTAACATGATATTTATAGTATGAAGGAAAAATCATTGCAGAACATATTATTAACAGTAGCAAGTAGCGCGATTATTGTCGGCGCGTTGCTCGCGGCAAGCGTGGCATCGGCACAAACTCCTCCGTCTGGTGGGCAAGGAGGCAGGGGCGCTTGGGGGGGCGGCCGCTCCGGTATGAATCACACGATGCCAGGCGTATTTGGCACCGTAAGCGCCATCGACGGCACCACTCTTACCCTAACCAGTAAGGGGTTTGGTCCTAACGCCGCCAGCGCATTGACGCAGACGTATACCGTTGATGCCTCCAATGCAGCTGTCTTTAAAAATGGCACAACCACAACGCTCGACAGTGTTGTGGTAGGCGACACAGTTATGGCAGCAGGTACGGTAAGCGGCACTTCGGTCACCGCAACGACCATCCGCGACGGCATGTCTGCCGCCGGCATGGGCAACAGGTCGGGCATGCACATGGGAGGTCAACATGCAAGCTCAACTCCGCCGATACAAGGCAATGGTGAGCCGGTTATCGGCGGCACCGTAAGCGCGGTAAGCGGCGACATTATCACCGTCACCACGGCGCAAGGTAATGTTACCTATAGTGTCGACGTAACAAATGCCACCATTACAAAAGGCACTGCAACCGGCTCGGTTTCGAGCATCTCAACCGGTGACAGGGTAGTGGTGCAGGGCACCGTCAACGGCAGTTCGGTTACCGCCTCGTCGGTTCTCGATAGTGGCGTAGCACCCTCTCCAACCGCGGGCACATCCGTTACTGCTCATGTAAATGCAGGGATAGGCAGGATATTTAACTCCATAGGGGGCTTCTTCCATAATCTCTTCGGATTCTTCTAATCTGCCAATGATAGGCGCGAAAAACCCGCCCACAAAGGCGGGTTTTTACGCACTGTTCATGAACCAAAACCCCTGGATATATCGTATAATAAGCAGATATGAATTATCTCTATCGCACCATTGCGGCACGTTTTGCAGTACTGATGTACACAGGACTATGCGTGCTCGGTTTATGCGCGATGCCGCTTGCGTTTGCCTATGCAAGCACGTCGGTGTCTATACAGTCGGTCTCGCCCGGCACAACCGTGTTGGCGGGGAACACCGTCTCCTTTAGCGTATCAGCCTCCGGTTTTAATAATCCCACCTACAGCGTCAGCGACGCTTTTAGCGGCTCAAGCGTCTTGAGCGGCGACATCAACCCCTCCGGCAACTTTGCTTGGACACCCAATACCAACGATGCCGGCACGCACAACCTTTCGATTACCGTGAGCGACTCGAGCGGCAACAGCACCAGCTTGGTCGAGCAAATCACCGTAACCACGACGCAAACCACTTCCTCTGGCGTAGTTGCGGTTACCATCCAAGGCCTTACACCCGGCACCGCCGTGGTGGTGGGCAACCCGCTTACCTTTACCGCCGCGGCGTCGAGCTTTATAAATCCATCCTTCACCGTCAGCGACTCGTTTGTCGGTAGCTCCATTTCCAACGCCGACATCAACGCGGGCGGCAATTTTAACTGGACGCCAACCGCCAATCAGGTGGGTACGCACGTGCTTACCGTCTACGCCAACGACACCTCAGGCCACAGCGCCAACGTCACCGAGACAATCGTCGTGCAAAATCCCAATATTGCGGTTACTTCCATCAGCCCCGGCAACAACATCAACCCGAGCGCTACGGTTACTTTCAATCTCACGCAAGCCGGTTTTGTTAATCCGAGCTATACACTCAGCGACTCGTTTGTAAACACGAGCATCACCAACAACAACATCAACTCCGCCGGCCTCTTTACCTGGACGCCGGCTACCAACCAAGCGGGTACGCATCCTCTCATGATTTATGCGAGCGACTCTGAGGGACATCTTGCCACCACCACCATCACGCTCTATGTGATACAACCCGTGAGCATCGCGCTCACCGCGCCCAGCCCAAGCTCGGTGGTATCACCCGGCACAACGGTTTTCTTTAATGCGCAGGCGTATGGTTTTACCAATCCGAGCTATGCCGTCGTTGATTCTCTTTCGGGGAGCTCCGTAAACAACAGTGACATAAACTCGGCAGGCAACTTTAACTGGACGCCTACTACCAAGGATATTGGCGTGCACACGCTCACCGTATCGGCTGTCGACATTTACAGCCATTTCTCAAACGCAGCGACCACTATCACCGTCTCAAATAATGCCGCGCAAACTACAACCACTTCTTCTCAAACCACTACCGCTTCAAACAGCACAAGTGGTTTTGTGTTTATCAATTATCTCTCGCCCGGCATTACCAGCAGTGATGTTACACAACTCCAAACTATCCTTACACAGCAAGGTTATTTTACCGGCCCTATTACCGGCTACTACGGTCCGCTCACCGAGGCGGCAGTGGTGGCATACCAAGCGGCACATGGCATTGATCAGCTCGGCGTCGTGGGCCCGGCAACGCGCGCGGCACTAAACTCCGGCGCCGCTTCGAACAGTTCGGGGCAAGCGAGCACTTCTGCAAGCGGCAACGGATATATCTTTTCCAACTTCCTCGATGTGGGCTCCACGGGGCAGGATGTGACCGAACTCCAACAGCGCCTCACCTCGCTCAATCTCTACTCGGGTCCGATTACCGGTTACTTTGGTTCGCTCACACAGGCTGCTGTAGCAGCCTTCCAGGGTCAGCACAACATCAGCCCGGTGGGTTATGTGGGCCCCGCCACGCGCGCGGCGCTCAACGGCAACTAGTTACTCAGCCACAACCACCGTATCTTTAAGGACGTTTAAAAAATATTCGCGACGCGGCTCCATGCGGTTATCATTCATGTGAGTAATGGGGTGACACTCCGGCGTGCACTCATAGTGTGCGCGCACTTCGCGATCTTCAAACACGCGCAAGTGGTATTGATACGCAAAGTCGTCCGTATGGCGCAAGCTAATGAGCTCGCCGTCGTCCTTCCAGGCGACAAAGTGGTTGCCGTATCCACGTTCAAGCAAATAGTACACAAACTCTTGTATCGAAAGATGCGGTGCGACCGTACCTATCAGCCACTTCTGCCTGCCGCGATGATGCACAATGCCAAGCTTGAGCGCCAGGTCGCGGACAAAAGGATGATACGGCGTATACACCCGCCAAAAAGCGTACTTAAGTTTGCCCAACAACGAATCCGGATACACCATGCCGGAGTAGGGGAGGTCGTATATCCATGCATACTCCGCCAGCAACTTTTTACGTAACGTTCTGCCCATGCAATACCTAACCTATAAATCCAGCGTATGCTAGATAGGCTCCAACTACGAGGATAATGATGCCGTAGAGCCAAGAGAGCTCTTTTACTTTAAGTATGTCTATTGCGCGCGTTGCCGAGCGTGGAAAAAAGAGGAGCCACAGCCCCTTGAGGAGCGCCGCCCAGCCCACAAGTGTTACCACGAGCGCAAGCACGCCTGCGCCCCAATAGTTGTGGGAGAGCACGAGCATGAGCCCCAAAAACGTTGCGAGCAATCCGGGCAAAAATAGCGCTTCTTCGTCCTTGTACAAGTTCTCTACAACGGCAACAAATATTTGTTTGCGAAACAACATGACCGCTCCCATGATAATGCAATACAGCCCGATGAGCTCTGCGAGAAAATAGGTAAGAGGCATATATAAAAAGTTAGCTTATAAGCTACTCCTATAGTATACACCCGGGTTAAACAGCCGTTATGCTATCAACAGCACCCGCGCCGCCACGATAATGACTGCATAAAATCCCTTTACTGAACTACCGGAGACGCACTCACCGAAAACGTCGCGGTACCATTGCTCATTTGCGTGAGAGTAATGCCATAATTTGTAGCATTATATGTTGTTTGGCCGACAGAAAGCGTTTGCGGCGGAATCGGCATCATCGCAATCATGCAGACGACCTGCGGCGGCACGTCCGACGGAAACGAGTTCCAGCATCCGACCGGCGTAATTTGGATAGTTGCCGAAGACGATGAAAGTCCTTGCAGGGTAAAGTAGAAGCTTTCGTTCCGAATTTCGGCAATGCCGCCTTGCTGAAGCGATACGCTTCCGGGCGCATTTAGTTGCTGAATATTTGGAGGAATGCTCCCGGAATTTACCGTGACCGTTGCGGTGCCGAGGATTTGCATGTTGGGGCAATTGCATATGCCTCCCGCCGGGCAAGCGCAAGCGTCGCCCGTGAGCGTCGCCGTATAGATGCCCGCGGAAACGTAGGTGTGCGAGACGATACCGAGCGCGTTGCAACTTGAGCATACCGGAACGAAACCGAGATTCCCGCTTGTGCCGTCGCCGAAGTTCACCGTCGTGCCGACGTTACTTCCTTGCGGTGCTGTGGACGTGAATTGCACGGAGAGCGGAGCCGTACCGGAAGTCGGAGAAGCAAAGAAACTCTCGCTTATCGGGGAGCTGCCGCATACTTGCCGCAAGTAGGCGCGGGACAAAGGGCCAAAGATGCCGGACCCCGCGCTGCCCAACGCCGCAATGTCGTTTTGTGCCTGCCAACGGGCAACCGCTGCTTTTGTCAAGACGCCAAAGTAGCCGGTTGCGGAGACGCCGAGATAACCTTGTACCGAGAGAAACTGTTGAAGGGCGACGACGTCGCTGCCTCGCGCGCCAATCAAGAGCGACCGGCTCAATGACGGGCACGATTGTACGGCATAGCTTGCAGCCGCTGCCGAGGAAATAAAAGGAGCCGCAAAAAGGGCTGCAGCAATGCAGATATATATGGCTTTTTTAAACATACTCATGCCCTGATTTTACCACAACAGGGCATGTTAGCGATCAAGCCTAAATTTCTTCCGCAGGTGGGCTTTTTGTTTCAAAAGCCGCGCACGCTCAGCGGCATATTTTACAAGCATGCGCTTTTTGAGTATGGCCGCTTTTTGCGAGGCTCGCCAGCCAAAAATACTCATCACCATGTCTGCCATGAACACTAATCCAAACGCGAGGATGAGCAAAACGCCGGAGAGCAGAGGCGCGAGCATAAAAAAGGTTAACAAGAAACTGAACATACCGACGATAACATCCATACACCCGTTGGCGAACGTTTCTTCCATTCGCATCAGCCTCTCCCACATTTCGTAGGCAATGAGCACGGTAAGTGCCAGCAACGGTGAAGCGACAGTGCCAACATGCAAGACATAAAAACCAAGACCAATCGAGATGCCGGAAAGAAAATGTACGACGCTCCACAAATCGAGCCATTTTCCTTCGCGCCAAATGTCGGTCCTCTTAAAAATCTTCGGGTTTTGCATCATGTCCATAATAACCGAAACATAACACAACGCGCATGTGTGTAAGCTGTGCTAAGCGTTTTTCGAGATTATTGGTACAGCCGACATAGAACAACCTATCAGCGCATTGGAGTATGTAGACAGAGTAAGCCATCTATATACTCTACATCGAGGAGTGGAAAAAAGTCCTTAAAAAGTGTAATGTTCTAATATATTGCCCGATCGCCTGCCTGCGCAGGCAGGTCTAATGGTGGGAACTATGTGGCAAATCTATTTCCTTAAATCAGTGGCTAAAAGATGGTATTACGTAGGTAGTACAAACGATATAGAGCGGAGACTTAAGGAACATAACTCGGGCAAGGTCAGTGCCACCAAAGCATATGTTCCCCTTCTTTTAGTATATTCTGAACAATTTGAAAACGAGAAAGACGCTCGCACAAGGGAGCAAAAAATTAAAAAACAACGTTTGCTAAAAGAACAAATTATTCGTACTATCGAGTAGTTATTGCCCGATCGCCTGCCTGCGCAGGCAGGTCTAACAGATAACACGATTGCCCGATCGTCTAATGGTAGGACAGCGGCCTTTGGAGCCGTTAATTGGGGTTCGAATCCCTGTCGGGCAGCAATTTAGGTTACAATTAAATCATGAATGGCTTTGTCTTATTGGCACAACCTTGGTGGGTTAACCTGCTAATTTTTGTTCCAGTTATTTTATTTTTCTATTACCGTAAAAATAAGCTTTCGATTACAAAAAGACAGTTAGTTTTAGGGGCGGTATTTGCTATAGCATTTGGATTTGTAGAAGCCGCGGTAGTTATATATTTGCGTGCAGCAACCGGATTTCTTCCTGGATATATGGGGACCTTGTCCGATGTCATCCAGCAAGCGTCAAATACCTATCAACAAATTCAGGCCGCTAATGCAATTCCACAAAGCCTTTTGACTGTCGAATTTTTTAGAGAGATAGCAACTCTAATCATACTTGGCAGTGTGACGATGCTTGCAGTCAAAAAACCAAAAGAACAATTTGCCTTCTTTCTGTGGGCCTTTGCATTTTGGGACATCTTTTATTATGTCGGTTTACGACTCACGATAAGATGGCCCGCTTCGCTTACAACAAGTGATGTTTTATTTTTAATTCCTGTAACATGGCTGGCCGAGGTTTGGTTCCCGATATTGGTTAGCGGATTGAGCATATTAGCTGTGGTCCTCAACAATTGGGATATTGTCTAAAAAGGTTCCAATCGCGTACAAAAATAATCTTATGTTTAAGGACAGGATTGATGCGGGGCGGCAACTTGCAAAAAGGCTCGTTTCATATTCCGGGCGGGACGCGGTTGTACTAGCAATACCGCGTGGCGGAGTAGTGCTCGGGCATATAATCGCTCAGGAGCTTCGCCTCCCTTTTGACATTGTTGTCACGCGCAAGGTGGGCCATCCGGATAATCCTGAATACGCGATTTGCGCGGTCGATGAGCGCGGGACACTTTTATGCAATGAAACCGAGACGCAATCGGTCGACAAAAAGTGGCTCAGAGAAGAAACCGAGCGGCAGAAAAAAGAAGCACAGCGCCGAAGCAGTATGTATCGGGGAGACAAGCGTCCTATGGAACTCGCAGGCAAGACGGTCATCATTACTGATGACGGCGTGGCGACAGGACTCACGATGCGACTTGCGATTGCGGCTGTGCGAGCGCAATATCCAAAATATATTGTTGTTGCCATACCAGTCGCACCCTCGGATGTGGCCCAAAAAATAAAACAAGAGGCAGACGAACTTGTTGTATTGGAGTCGCCGGAAGATTTTCTAGGTTCGGTCGGCGCACATTATAAAAGATTTGAGCAGGTGAAAGATGAGGAAGTTACTCATTTAATGGCTTAAAATAGTTCGGATAATGTTCCAGAGGGCAATAAAAGTAAATCCCCGTCGCATGCTGATGCCACGACGGGGTTTCTTCAGTGTCTAGCTACCAGGCGCTTCATCGTTAAGCGTTTCGCAAGCCAGTCGGCGATTTTGTCGTGATCACCGTCGGTATAGATCGTCCAATCGGCCCACTTCTCATACTCCGGCCTGCGCTTGTCGAGAAGTTCGCTAAGCGACTTACAGCCGTGCATGTCGATGCCGCGATCTAGGCGCTTCTCGATCCGTTGGATAAGCCATTCGTTCGACGCCGTGAGGTAAACGAAGAATCCCTCTTCATCGAGGCGGCGCATGGCATCTCGTGAGTAGATAATGCTCCCGCCGGTATCGATGATGGTCGGGCGCGATAAGCGCTTGAGCATCTGGATGGCGACGCGCTCTTCGATATGGTTAAAATCGTCTCTCGTGCTTACTTCCTGAAGCCTTGTCACTTTACAAGCCTTCACGATTTTTTTGTCGATGATGACGACAGGATAGCCAATGTTCCTACCGAGCCTCTTGGCGACGTTCGTCTTACCCGCGCCGGGCGGCCCAATAATAACAATATGAGGCCAATTCTTTAAGCGGCGCCTCTCTGTCTTTCCCACGGTTTTCTCCGTCCTAGTCGGTCTGTCCGGTGTCATTCTGCCATATCAGCCGACCAGTGTAAATGTTCTGTACTAGTGAGGGATATTCGGCGTCCCTCTCAGAAAGCGGTTTAAAAATAGATTGGGCTAGGCAAAAAATTTGGCGCGGATTTTTTGTACCGTGTCGTGGAAGGCTATGCCGCTCTCGCGCCTCGGGTAGGGGAGATTGATGGGATATATCTCCTCGATTTTACCGTTTTTCATAAGCACTACGCGCTCGCCGAGCGATACCGCCTCCTCGATGAGGTGCGAGACTATCACGATGGTTATCTTTGTCTCGCGCCAAATGGCAAGGATGTCTTTGTGGAGCTCTTCGGTTGTTTTTGGGTCGAGTGCCGAAAACGGCTCGTCTAGCAAAAGCACTTGCGGCTCTGGGGCGAGTGCGCGTGCAATGCCCACGCGCTGGCGTTGACCGCCCGAGAGTTCGTGCGGATATTTTTTTGCAAATGCTTCGAGCCCCACCATGGCAAGATATTTTTTAACGCGCTCGCGCACCGTTGCCTCGGCCGCATGCTCGGCGCGGAGGCCAAAAGCTGCATTATCCTCAACCGTGAGCCACGGCAGGAGCGCCCCGCTTTGGAAAACGAGCCCGACCTTTTGTGGCAACTCCACCGTGCCGGTGGTCGCACGTTCGAGCCGCGCGATTATTTTAACCAATGTCGATTTGCCGCAACCCGACGGCCCGATGATGCATACAAACTCGGCCGGTTTAACCGCAAGCGAAATGCCCACCAGCGCGGGGCTCTCGGTCTCGGGATAGAGTTTGCTTACGTGCTCGAGCACGATGGCATTTTTGTTTTTATTCAAATCTAAATCGTTCTGCATATTTTAAAAGCTTCTGCCAGACAAAAAAGTTTATAAGTGCAACGGCGGTCACGAGCGCGGCTATCGCCAAAAGAAACGCCTGCGTTTGGCCCGCTGCCGAGGCATGCACCAACATACTGCCGATACCGACGATATCACTGCTTGCAGTGGCGCCGGGGATGTACACATGGAGCACCTCCGCCACAATCACAATGTTCCACCCCTGCGCCCACGCGAGGAGTGAGCCGGTTATGAGGTAGGGGAAGACGCTTGGCAGAAGTATTTCCTTCAGATAAGCAAATCCGTGCAAACCAAAGAGCGCGCCAACCGACTTGATGTCGGTGGGTATCGAGTGCAGGCCTCCCACGAGCGAAAATACGATGTTCCACAGCATGCTGAGAAAGAGGATAAAGACGGCTGCGCTGCTGTAGAGGCCGTAGTGCACAAAAAACACGATGATGACGGGGAAAAACGCGAGCACCGGCACCGACTGCATGATATCAAACACGGGCAAAAACACGCGCTCGGCCCACGCGCTCTCGGTTACGAGGAGCGCAAGCGGGATGGCAAAGGCGATCGAAAAAAGGTACGCAATCAAAAGCCTCATAAACGTGAAAGTAAGTGCAGCCAGCACGGCGCCGAGTGACAATTGCTCGGTTGGCACAACCGTAGCAAATCCGCGCAAAAAAATCGCTGCAACTGCCACCGTGGCGAGCGGGAAGAAAAAGATTGTATACACGCTTTGCACCAACGAGCGCGGATAACTCACCATGCGGCGATGGTGCGTGCCAATATGCCGTGTGGACATGCAGTAAGTATAGCAAGTTTTTACACGGTTGACTTACGCCACCACAACCGCTACCATTAATAGTATACTGTAGTTTATGCGTATTACCAAGCTCGGGCACTGCTGTTTGGTTTTGGAGGTTGATGGAGTTAAGATACTCACCGACCCGGGGAGTTATACAACTGCGCAAAATGATTTGACCGGCATAGACATCGTGCTTATTACGCACGAGCATCAGGACCACTTCCACGCCGAGTCGGTTGCCGCAGTGTTACAACACAATCCCAATGCGGCGGTAGTGTGCAACTCGGCGGTTGCCGCGCTCATACAAAAAAACAACATCACGAGCGCTGTAACTGTGGTAGGTGATAAAGGAAATGCCACGATAAAGGGTGTGTTGATAGAAGGTTTTGGCAAAGACCACGCGCTTGTGTATCCGCCCAATATGGGGCTCTGTGAAAATACTGGCTATATGGTGGCGAATAGATTCTATTTTCCGGGCGACAATTTTCACCTGCCTGCGCAGGCAGGACAACCGGGCAAAGCGGTTGACGTGCTCGCATTGCCGGTTGCCGGCCCGTGGATGAAGATGAGCGACTGTATTGATTTTGCAAAAGCGGTCAAGGCACGCAAAGCGTTTGGCGTGCACGACGGCATGGTTGCGTCAAACTCCCGAAGCTTTGTAAACATGTTACTTGAAAGGTTTGTCCCTGAAACCGAGTACGTGACCTTAGCCGATGGTGAAAGCAGAGAGTTTTAGAGTCCAAAAACGATGAGCGCAGCAAGAGCAGCTCCAACCCAGCAGATGAAGGAAATTGCGCCGCTCATAAAGAGCACCGCTTTGCCTTTGGTGCTTATCATCGTAAACGGAACTTTGGTTGCCACCAGCATGAGCCGGTCTATCACTATCGAGTTGATGACAAGTGCGGCGACAAAAAACATTTTTAACAAAAACAAATTTTGCTGGAGGAGATACTCGCGCTCCGGCCAAAACAGATACAGGCCGCTTGCGATGAGCGCGATAAGCGCGTAAGAAATGGCTTCGTGCAATACATGCAGTGTTTTTGGAGAAAGCTTTTGCACTTTGCCGCGCATCCACGAAAAGCCCACTTTGTCTGCCACTACCACGCCGCACACGGCTATTGCGAGCGCAAACAAGTGTATTCCAAAGGCAATTGTGTGCGGATCCATGGCATGTTATTGCGCGAGCGTGCCTATGTAAAAGTTGGCAAGCTCGCTTGCGGGGCGCGCCTGGCCGCTATGCTGGGCGTTAAACGCCGCCGAGCCGTCGATGCCGCAAATACTCAGGATGTGCCCCGGACCGCCCGGATGCTGGTTGATCCACGAGGTAAGGTCATATACTTTGCCATTGATAGCACTCCAACAACTTGAGGCATTGTTGTGAGCGGCTATCTCAGCCAAGGTAAAGGAGGTTGCTGGTGTTGAGGAAGAAGATGTTGGAAGAGTGGTTTGAGCCGTGGTGGACGACACGGAAAACTCCGGCGTTCCTGTTGATGTTTCGGTTGGGAGAGTTGCCGTATGATTGACGCTCAGCCAAGCAAAACAAAGGACTGCCGCCGCCACGATGGCGATCCCGATTAAAATTTTGTGACTCATACGCTCTTAACTATATCTTATTGTCCCGAAGTTGGCATTGCTGTGTGACCGGGCACTCCCATGCCTGCCTGCGCAGGCAGGCCTGCGGGACGTATCTGAATTGAGTTTGCGGTGAGCGAACCGTCGCTGTTGGATGTGCCGCCGGTAATGGTAACTGTGGTGCCGACGCTTAAATCACTTACACTACCCGCGATTGTTTTGAGTATTTGTGTAGAGGGGCCAACCAACACGATTTCGGTGCTCGAGCCGTTTTGCTCCTGTATCGAAATGGTGCCGCTCCCGCTTGCCACTATCGTGCCCGCCGTAAAACCGCCTCCCGCACTGGTGCGTGTGCCGGTGCGCCCGGCAAAGCTACCCGCACCTCCCGCAAAGGTGCTGCTCCGTGCAGGCGTTTGGCTCCCCGCGTAACTCATACCCGCATAAAAAGCTCCTCCGCCCACAATAATCAACACGACCACCGCCCCAATTAATTGGTTTTTATTCATGTCATTGTATACGTTATAGGCTTATAAGAAGGTGCACAGCCTGTTAATCACCATTATACTTGGATTTTTGAAAAGAAGTACGAGCCGAGGCTCAAAAAGAGGAGCGTAAAAGCCGTGAGTACCGCAAGATCGAGCGGCAAACCGTAGTGTGCGTTGTTGATAAGCAGGATGCGCATGGCGTCGATGCCATATGAGAGCGGATCGATGGCCGCTATCCATTGGAGCACCTGCGGCACCGAGGTGAGCGGGAAGAGCGCTCCGGAGAGAAAGAACAGCGGCATGACCATAAAGTTCATCACCAGCTGGAAGCCTTGCATGTCGCGCATGAGCGAGGCGACCATCATACCGAGCGCCGCAAAGAGCGTCCCGATAAAAAGCATGATGAGTATCGCCGGCACAACCAGCACCCACGAAACGGGGTGGAAGCCGATGAGTAGCGTCATGAGGAGCACAATGCAACCCTGGAGCGTCGCCACCGTGGCGCCCCCGAGCGTGCGGCCAAACATGATGGCGATGCGCGGCACCGGCGCCACAAGCGTCTCTTTGAGGAAACCAAACTGCCGGTCCCAAATAACCTGCATGCCGTTAAAGATGGACGTAAAGATAATGCTCATGCCAATAATGCCCGGCGCCAAAAAGTTGATGTAATTGCCTTGGCCAGCTGCCGCAAAAACTGCGCCAAAGCCGTATCCAAATGAGATAAGAAACAGGAGCGGTTGCATGAGAGAACCCACAATGCGCGACTTGGAACGCGAAAAGCGCTTAATCTCGCGGAGCCACATGATATAGATTGTGTTCATATACGTTTTTGCATTATCTCCTACCGTGCCGCATGCGCATGTGCGCGAACGAGTCGGCGCCCTCGTCGCGAATTTCGCTGCCGGTCAGTTTCAAGAAAGCTTCTTCGAGTGTTGCAGTGCCCGTTTGCTTTTTTAATTCTTCTCCGCTTCCAACGGCAACGATGGCGCCATGATCGATGATGGCAATGCGCTCCGCAACCCGGTCGGCCTCGTCCATGTAGTGCGTGGTAAAAAATACGGTGATTCCTTCCTCTTTATTTAACTTTTCCAGATATTGCCACATATGGTTGCGCGTTTGCGGGTCGAGGCCGAGCGTCGGCTCATCGAGAAATATGATTTTAGGATGATGCAGAAGTCCGCGCGCTATCTCAAGCCGGCGCTTCATGCCGCCCGAGAAGTCGCGCACAAAGCTGTTTTTACGGTCGGAGAGCTCGACGAAGTCAAGGAGCTCGTCGATGCGTTTGCGGCGCAGTGCCTTTGGCACGCTGTAGAGCACGCCATGGAACTCCATGTTTTCCCACGCAGTTAAGTCTTCGTCGAGCGACGGGTCTTGAAACACGATGCCAAAACTTTTGCGCGCGAGGTCGGCGTCCTCGACCGGATTGTGTCCTGCAATCATAATACTGCCCGAAGTGGGGGAGAGCAGTGTGGTGAGCATTTTGATAGTCGTCGACTTGCCGGCACCGTTGGGGCCCAAAAAAGCAAACCGCTCGCCCTCGGCAATGGCAAACGATATGTTGTCGACAGCCTTTACACCTCCAAATGTTTTGGTGAGATTCTTTACGTCGATAATATTTTTACGGGCAGTCATAGCAAGAAATATAAGTGTACCATAAAGCCTTTTGGTTATTCAAAACGCAGAGCTTCGATCGGGTTGAGACTTGCGGCGCGGCGCGCGGGATACCATCCGAAAGCAATGCCGATAGCAGCCGAGACGCCAAACGCGAGCACGATGGCTTCCCACGAGACGCTGGTCGTGATAAGCCCCGACCACGAGACCGCGAGCGATATGGAGACGCCGAGGACAATGCCAATGAGGCCGCCGATAACTGTGAGCGCAACCGCCTCGACCAAAAATTGCGTGCTGATATCGCTCTTGCGCGCGCCGATTGCTTTGCGCAAACCGATTTCGCGCGTGCGCTCGGTCACGGTGGTGAGCATCATGTTCATAATGCCGATGCCGCCGACGAGAAGCGAGATGCCTGCAATGGCGCCAAGGAGATACGTGAGTGTCGTGCCGATTGACGAGGCGCTCGCCAAAATGTCGGCCTGATTGAGCACGCTAAAGTCAGCTTGCGTTGGGTCGGTAATGTTGTGCCTCGTTAAGAGGAGAGTGGTAATGTCGTTTTGCACTTGCGTCATATTGCTTGAGCTGTTTGCCTGCACATCGATGGTGGAAAGGTAACTGTTGCCGGCAAGAAACCGCTCGGCGGTTTGGACGGGGATGTAAATCATGTTGTCCTGGCTCCCAAAACCGCTGCCTCCTTTAGCGACCGTAATACCGACAATAGTAAAGTCGATGTTGTTGATGCGGATGCTTTGGCCGACCACATTGGCGGGGAGGCCGTCGGGTTGCGAGGTATCGGTGCCAAAAAGGTCGGTAACCACCGTGGGCCCCAGCACGGCCACTTTGTTGAGCGATACGCTTTGCTGGTCGGTGATAAATACGCCTTGGTCGATGGCGACATTGCGTATCGCCGGATAGGTTTCGTTGACGCCATCGACGGTGACGCGCGTGTTGTTGCCGCCTGCGGCTACTTGGTAGGAACCCGATACTTCGTCGGACACCGCTTGCACGTTGCTGACACTTGCGAGTATTGCGTCGGCATCGCCTTGCGTAAGACTCTTGGCGGTACCGCGGCCGGCGGAGACTCCGGCGCCGATGTTGCGTGTGGCGCCCGGCAACACTTCGAGCAAGTTGGAACCAAGCGACTGCACGCTTGAGGCAATCGAAGCCGACGCGCCCTGACCAACGGAGACCAGCGCGATGACCGATGAAATGCCGATGACGATGCCGAGAATCGTGAGGCTCGAACGCACTTTGTTGGCGGAGAGTGCGGCGTATGTTTCTTCCAAGGTGTCTTTAAGTGTCATATAGTTTTAAAGAAAATAAAAATATAAATCTTTTTATTTTCTTTATTAGTCATGATGAATGGGAGCGAACCTTTGCTTGTGGTTTTTTGTGTCCGACACAATCACACCGTCGCGGAGCGTAATAATGCGTTGCGCATGTTCGGCGATATCGGGCTCGTGAGTGATGAGCACGATGGTACAGCCAAAGTCCTCGTTGAGTTTTTGGAAGGTGCCGAGCACAATCTCGCCGGTTTTGGTATCGAGGTTGCCGGTGGGCTCGTCGGCTAAGATAAGCGACGGGTTATTAACAAGCGCCCGCGCGATAGCGACGCGCTGTATTTGGCCGCCGGAGAGCTCGTTGCTTTTGTGCATAAAATGCGTCTCCGTCATTCCCGCCGAATACAGCGCCTCTTTGGCTCGTTTTGCACGTTCGTCCTCGTTTACGCCGGCATAAATAAGCGGCAACATCACATTGCGCAACACCGTGGTGCGCGGCAGGAGGTTAAACGATTGAAAGACGAAGCCGATTTTATCTTTGCGGATTTCGGCGAGCTCCTCGTCATCCATTTTTGAGACATCTTTGCCGTCGAGGTGGTAGCTGCCGGAAGTGGGCGTGTCGAGACAGCCGAGAATGTGCATTATCGTCGACTTGCCCGAGCCGGAAGGGCCCATGATGGCGACAAACTCGCCGTCTTTAATGGTAAAAGAAACTCCCCTTAGCGCTTGGAAGGCTGTGTCGCCGTTGCCGTATGTTTTAGTAATGTTTTTTACTTCGATCATAGTGTGGAGAGAAAATAAGTTTGCAGGGCAATTAGTCGAGCGCGATTGGCGCGAGACAGGTGACCTGCAAACTTGTTTTCTCGGAACATACTTTATAGTCGTACCGCACCGCCTCCGCCGCCAAACCCTCCGGGGGCACCGCCGGTGCGGCTGGTTGCGGCCGCCGCGGCGCTTACCGTAGTAGCATTACCCGTGGTGGTGCGCACCACTATCTGCTCGCCGAGGGTCAAGCCGGAGAGAATTTGCGTATTTGTATTATCAGAAATGCCGGTTGTCACCATGACATTTTTTGGAGCGGTAACCGAGACAACTCCCTGGCTCGCAGTCGTACCCGTGGTCGAGAGCGGCGGGTTAAATACCTGCACGTAGCTTATGCCGTTGGTAGTCTTGATTGCCGCGGAGGGCACCGTGAGTGTATTTTCTGCAACGGCCGTTTGTATACTTGCATTAACCGACATGCCCGTTTTAACGCGCGAGTCCTGCGTGTCAAAAGAAATCTTTACATCGTAGGTAACCACGCCCTGCGAGACGGTTCCGACCGGATCGATTTGAGCAACCGTGCCGGTGAGCGTCAGGTTTGGGATAGCGTCAAAGGTAATGGTCACTTTGTTGCCCAGTTGTATTTTTGCCGCGTCAACCTCGTTGAGCGAGAGGTCGGCGTATTGCTCGGTAGTCACAAGCGTCGCGAGTGTTGTGCCGCTGCCGGCCTGATCGTACGGATTGACCGGCACCGACGCTATCTGGCCCGCAAACGGAGCAGTCACATAATACTCGGCGAGCGTTTGGTTTGCCTGGTCGAGCGCTTCTTGCGCTTTTTGTATGCTGAGTTGGTCGCTCTGTATGTCGAGAGGATCGGCGCCCGTTTGCGTTTGTGCGAGAGTCTGCTCGGCTATCGTAATGCTTTGCTGATCACTGGTGAGACTATTGATATCACCAAGGAGCGTATTGATGTGGCTCTGTGCTTTGCTGAGGTAGGAGGTAAGATTGGTTATTTGCGTAGCGGCAATAGATTTAGGGCTGGCGCCGTTTTCGGTTAGCTGGTCATTATAAAATTGTATAAGGTTGTTGGCGCTTTTGACGGCGGTCGCAATAGCGGCAGTCGTGCTCGAAGTTTCCTGCAAAATGCTGGTAATGGTGGCCTGGTCGGGGACGGAGGGGAGCGTTTGGTAGTCGGCAAATGTTTGGTCATACGAAGCGCGCGCGGCAAGGTAGTCATTGTATGCAGTATCGCGATAGGTGCTTGCCTGGCTGTTATACTTGCTTGCCTGGCTCGCGTAGTAGTCCATGTTCCACTGGGAGGCACCCGCCGCTTCGTTGCCGAGGTCGACATCTTGGAGGCCCGATATGATGGCAGGCAAGTCGACAAACGTGTTTATCACATCGCTGTAGCTGTTTTGATAGAGCGTGGTGAGATTTTGCTCGGCCTCCGTAATGTTGTTTTGTTGTTGGGTAAGCGTGAGCGTGGTAGCGGGCTCCTGCAATTTTTGCAAAGCAAGCTGGGCGCTCTGCAAATTTTCCTTGGCGCTTTCAACCGCCTGCAATTCGTTGGTCGGATCGATTTCGGCAATCAGTTGTCCGGCATGCACTTGCTCGCCCGGCGTTACGTTGACCGATATTACTTGTCCCGATACTTGCGGCGTAATGGTAAGCGTATCGCTCGCGCTCACTTGTCCGCTTTCGGATACGGTTGAGATAATAGTACTGCTTGCCACCGTGCCGAGCACGTAGCGGGTTTGTCCGCTTGTTGAGGTGGCTGCCGCATAGACATACCATCCAGCGCCGAGCACTATGACGAGCACAATCGCGCTCACTATTTTATGTGAGAGTGCATATGCTTTTACAATGCCAAACCAACCGGAAACTTTTTTCATCTTTTTATAATTTTTTATTTTTAATGAGTGAGTATACGGATAAGTCGTGCATCAACCGCGCCATTTGAGCTCATATCGTCTGGATCGCCAAGGACAACTATCGTATCTTCCACCTTAAGCGCCATGGGACTGCTCGTACCCTCGGGAGTGGCGCCCACAATCTGCGTGTCGTTATCAACTTTAATCGTGAGCGTGACACCGTCGCGCGTGGTAAGCCTGATGGTAGGCAGTGTAATTGAGGCAATCGTGCCAAACGCTCCATGACCGCCCGGTATAAAACCTTGCGGCAAAGGAAGAATCCCCCCGCCAAACGGTATCTGCGCCTCAAACCAACTTTTATCAAAATTGTGGTCCGGTATGCCGCGGTCGTGCAACCCCACCACGACGCCCGCGTGGAAGATGAGCGCGGCAACAATGAGCGCGAGCAATCCCCACAGCACCCACTTGGTATGTTTGGTAAAAAAATAGTCTTCAAGCATACGATAATTATGCGCTTGCTTGCACGGCAGTAAAGGCAACGCGACTCGTTTGCGTCAGACGGTATAACGAGTACCCGAGCGCACATGCAATAGGCAAGAGCAAGAGGATTGCCAAAGAGGGGAGCGACTCCACGAGAGAGAGACTAAACTGCCGCCAATAGGTAAGTACAAATCCGCGGTCGGAAAACACGAGCGTGAGATAATCGTAAAAACCCGACACGTAAAATTGCTCGGCCGTGTATTGCAGTGCCGGTATCAACGCTGCACCTGACACAACGGCAAGCGCGGCAAAAAGGCCCGTGCGGACGCGTGCCTTGCGGCGCTTGGCATAGGCAATGCGCTCCATAATCGCAAAATAGAGACCCGCTCGGGGCTCGGTACTTTGAAGATATTCGCTTATTTTTTGCCCTTTTTCCATACCTTTTATACGTCTGGTAGCTTATATTTGGTGCACCTGCGGTCTCTATTGCTCGCTGGGCTCCTCCAGGATTTTGCGGAGCGTTTGCAGAGCTCTCCGATGCCGGCTTTTAACGGTGTTTGCCGGTTCTCCTAAAAGAGCGCCTATCTCTTCAAACGTAAGCTCATTGGTATAGTACAGCAGTAAAATCTCACGCAGTTTTGGAGGCAAACGCTCGAGGACGGCGCGGAGCTCCTGCGCATCTTCAAGCTTCATGATGAGCTCATCAGGGAGCTCTTCGGTGTCGGGGATAGTTTCGGTTAATACATTGGCGCCGCCATCTGTTTCAAATTGTGAGAAAGGCACGTGCTTTTTTTTGCGTAAAAAATCGATGGCGCCGTTGCGCGCAATCCTAAACAGCCACGTTTTAAATTTGCTCGAGCGGCTGTCGTATTTTTTGAGGCTCTTCCACGCCTTAAGGAAAGTTTCCTGCGTGATATCTTCGGCCTCCTCGGCATTGCCTACAAAGCGCACGACAAAAGAATAGACGCCGCTCAAGTGTCGCTTGGTGAGCTCGGCAAAAGCGCCTTCGTTACCGCCAAGATAATCGCGTATGAGGTCTTCATCGTTGGTGTCCATGGATACTGACCATTGTATACTTACTGCATATGAATAAGAAAGCACTCATTCTTATTGCGCTTATTGTTATCGGAGGAGCCGTGTATGCGTATACCAGTGAGCCAACGGTAACCAACGCGCCAATGGTGGCAACGACAACACCGCAAACGGTAACCCAAACGTCATCAGCTCCGCAAAAACCCGCTCCCGACCAAGGCGCGGGAGGAGTATACGATACAAGCGCTCCACCAGGCACTCCCGCCGAGTGCGCGGCCTGCGGCCAATATGAAGGCGTGCAAAAAGCACAGTGCCTCGCCGCCCTCAATTGCTAGTAATATAAAAAGAAAAAACCGCTGGCTGGGGAGCCAGACGGTCTTTGGAGGCCTCGCTTTTTAGAGCGTATCCCCGATTGAGACTTTGTCGTATATCTCTTTCGAGACATCGACAATGACAGGTCGCCCATCTTTCTGAACGACGATGGACCATGTTTCTGGTGTGGACGTTGAGACCCACTCCCACGGAAAGATAGGCACGGCGCGGGTCGACTCTGGCGTGTAATGCTTTTCCAACACTTTCGCGTTGACCACCGCATGAGCGTTGATTAAGCGAGTAAGTTGTGTTCCTTCCTTTATCTCGGTACTTATACCGATTCCGACAGCGGACGAAAGTGCAAGAATGCAAAGCCCAGATACGGCGGCAACTAGATACAGCCGTGTATCACTTATCCTCTCCGGGTCCTGAAAGACAACCTTCACTCTGCTAGTCATGGCAAACTCTCCCATTGTTTTATGAAACCTCGTCTCGTAACATCTACGAGAAATTGTATCATACTAAGTGGAATAATGTCAATAGCCAGCAAGTATATACAAAGTAAGGCTTTTTTAGGAGAAAATTTGTGCTTGCCCATACCGAACGTTCGGGCGGGTGCCGCGGATACACACCGAGCGTATACTATACATATGGAACCACTGGCTTCTCGGATACGGCCTACGAATTTGGATGAATTTGTCGGGCAGGAGCATCTGGTGGGCAAGGGCAAACCCTTGCGCGAGGCTATCGAGGGCAAACATTTATTTTCATTTATATTGTGGGGGCCGCCGGGAAGCGGCAAAACAACCCTTGCGCGTATCTATGCCAACGCACTCAACGCCGATTTTTATGAGCTTTCGGCGGTTGATGCCGGCAAGGACGATATTAAAAATGTGTTGGGAGAAAAACGCCGCGGCGCGCCAACACTCGGATTTGAGAAGCCGAAGATTCTTTTCATCGACGAAATCCACCGGTTTAATAAAGCACAGCAGGATTTTTTGTTGCCATTTGTGGAGCGTGGCGATTTAACCTTGGTGGGCGCCACGACCGAGAACCCGAGTTTTGAAGTTATCGGTGCGCTCCTCTCGCGCTGCCGCGTGTTTGTGCTCAATGAGCTAAACGAAAAGGAGATAGAAAAAATAATCGCGCACACAAAAATAAAAGTCCCCAAAGACGCGCGCGACTGGCTTGTGGCATTTGCACAAGGCGACGCGCGACAGGCAATCAACGCTATCGAAAATGCGCATATGTTTTATGGCACGATAAGCATCGATACGCTCAAGCGATCCATACAATCCCAACATTTGCGCTACGATAAGAAAGGCGAGGAGCATTACAACGCCATTAGCGCATTTATTAAAAGCATGCGCGCATCGCAACCCGATGCGGCGCTCTACTACCTAGCGCGCATGGTCGAGGCGGGCGAGGACCCGCTCTTTATTGCGCGGCGCATGGTGGTGTTTGCGAGCGAAGATGTGGGGCTTGCAGTGCCGACCGCGCTTGTGGTTGCCAACGCGGTTTTCCGCGCATGCGAGACCATCGGCTACCCGGAATGTGCCATCAACTTGGCGCACGGCGTCGCTTATTTGGCCGAATGCAAAAAGTCGCGGAAAAGTTATGATGCTTACTTTGCGGCGGTTGAGGATGCAAAAAAATTAGGAAATCTGCCTATCCCGATGAAGGTGCGCAACGCGCCGACAAAATTGATGAAGGACATGGGCTATCACAAAGGCTACAAAATGTACGACAAAGAAAGCTATTTGCCCGATAAATTAAAAAACAAAAAGTATTTAAAGTAAAAAACTCCGCAAGGTGCGGAGTTAAATGCCTATGCCGGCACGCCTCGCGCTCGCTCAATGTGTGTGCGAGCTTCGGAGACGTCCAGCCGAGCGCCGGCCAGAAATATCCTTACTACTCCGCGGCAATGTGCATCAAGAACTTTTTCGAGCTCGTCGAGTGTCCCAGTAAAGAGAATTTCATCCTCAGGATATAACCGTTCTGCCTCTCTCGACAGACGAAACTTTGTCAGCTCGTTGCTGGTGTGAATGATGATTTTCATCCGCCATCCTTCCGTGTATGTAACTCAAAACCAGTTCCGCGCGGTATAATACTTATGTTTGTTGGATAAGTCAAAATGTCTACTCAATCAAATATGGTCGCAAAAGTTTTGCTCGCGCCTTTTTGGCTCATTGCAGCCGCTTTTATTGGCCTTGGCGATACGCTCTACCTCTCGTATTATCACTTACTTGACATCATACCCACGTGTGCTATCGGCGGCTGTGAGACCGTGCTCTCAAGTTCTTATGCCACGCCGTTTGGCGTGCCTTTTGCTTACATCGGGCTCTTCTACTATGTATGTATGCTTGTGCTCGCTACCTTCCTTGCTATAAAACCACTCTCTCTGTGTTTCCGCCTCTATGTGCTTGCCTATGCCGCCATCGGCCTCTTCTGCTCAATTTGTTTTGAACTTTTTCAATATTTCGTCATAGGCACGTTATGCCTCTATTGCGGCATCTCGGCTATTACAACACTCGCGCTGTTTGCTATCGCGATTTGGCATTGGCGCGCAACTCGCGATTAATATCTGGGGCGACTCATGCGCTTATAGATGCGCCATAGCATATAAAAAAAGAATATCGCCAATACCGGATAAAATACTCCGGCGTTTCCTATAAGCCAGCGGAGTACCGTGAGCATATAAAGGTATATGGTGTACAGCGCAAACCAAAACATCCCCCACGGGTTGGTAATGGTTGGATTGGCAATCGTAGAACTCCCCAGCACGATGCCCGGCTGCGGCGTATTGGAAATTTTTGCTTTGGTAGCTGCAATTTGATTGTCGAGCACACCGGCTGCGCTCTCTCTCGCACTGTCGATAACGGTAAAGAGCGGCTGTGATGCGCTGGCAACTTGGGGCGAGATATTGGCTATATCTGTTTGTATGGGCGCCGAGGAGTCCACGGCGGCGCTTTGCGATGCGGATGACGCATCAGAGGTGGGCGTTGGTGGCGCGGCAATGGCAAATGACGCTGACTCCTGCTCAACTATTGTGTCGGTATCGGAGATTAAGTCAGCTTGTATCGTGTGCGTGCCGGCATCAGGCATCCATGGAGCCGAAGCGGTTTGCGTGCCGCCCGTGCTTATCGATACAGGTACCGAGGCAATTTTTTGCGTGCCGTCGCTCAGTACCACGCTGCCGCTAAATGCGCTTATATCGTCGTTAGCCACAATGGCGTAAATGAGCACTTTCTGTCCTGCAATAACCGGGCTGCGGGAGAGAAACAGCGGATCTTTGGCAAACCCCGCGGCAACGGCAAAGCCGGGATATATAAATAGTGCAAAGGAGAGAACCAGCAAAAACTTTTTCATATCTAAAAGTATACAACACACTTTTTACACGGTCTTTGACAGCAGTGTGGAAAAAAAGTAAGTTTGTGTTGGATAGTTACTCGTTGATCTAGAGTTGAATGCAACCTCGGAGGATACCTTGGAAAAAACCAGGACAGGTTCTACACGAATCATAACTCCCGTGGAGCCGGGCGTGATTGCTTTTAAGTACACCAAACGATGGTCGGCGTTCGACCGCGGCTCAAGCAGTCAGCTTATCCCCGGCATCGGGGTGGCGCGATGTGCTTGTGCAGTAAAGTCGTTTGAGCTCGCGCGTGCCGCGGGTTTGCCGACTCACTTTATCGAGCAAGTCAGCGATACCACCATACATGTGCAAGAATTCTCGGTACTTGGCCATGAATCGCTTTCGGGCAAAGTGCACGGACGCGTCCTTCCGCTCGAGTGGATATGGCGCGATCTCGTTTTTGGCTCGCTTCTCGAACGACTCATGTCGGGGGCGGCAGACCCTGTTGCTTTGGGTTTTGCCGCAGGCACGGTGGTTACTAAAGGCATGAAGTTGCCCAAGATGCTGCTCGAGTGCACGACCAAGTTTGAAGTGATGGATCGGCATCTAACCAATGTCGAAGCCAGGGACTTGGCTGGCTTAAGCAAGAGCCAGTGGGACGATGCGCGGGGACTCATCGTACAACTGGTCGCGGTAACCAACAACCACTACAACGAAGTTGATTTGTTGAGCCCCGACGGCAAGCATGAGCTCGGGATGACTCTCAAGGGTGACATCGTCGGCGTCGATGTCTTCGGTACCCAAGACGAGAACCGGATCATCGACAAAATGACAGGTGCCATCAAGAGCAAAGATTTGATTCGCAATCATCTCAAAACGCGGCCGTGGAAGAAACTGCTCGACGAAGCCAAAAAGCAATATCCACGGGAGAAATCGAAGTGGCCCGACTACCCGGTCCTTCCTGACGACCTGGTCCAGCTCGTGTCATCGGAATATGCAGACGTTGCAAAGCGCTATGCTTGCGCTCCCTTTTAAAGCGCGTTTCTTGTAGGCGCTCCGCATATCGCGCGGAGCGCCTTTTTCTTTGTGGTAACATAAGCGCATGAAGTTTTTTAAAAACATCCTCCGCCGGCAGTGGCTTATTGTCTTTTTTGTCGTCATCCTCGCTACCGAGGGTTTTTTGGTATCCAATCTTATTGCGCGGCAAACGAGCCAAAGCTTTTTGGCCGCCGTCGTGCCCGCCGAGATTATCGCGCTCACCAACTCCGAGCGCGTACAAAATGATGTAGGGATTCTTTCCGAAGACGCGTTGCTCGATAAAGCCGCGCAAGCAAAGGCTGATGACATGGCAAAAAATGATTATTTTTCTCACGTGGGGCCCGACGGCAAAACGCCGTGGCAGTGGATAACCGAAGCGGGCTATCAGTATCAATATGCGGGCGAGAACTTGGCCGTGCGTTTTGTCGACTCAAGCGACGTGGTAAACGCGTGGATGGCGTCGCCGACGCATCGCGCCAACATTGTAAAGCCGGTGTACACCTCCATTGGCGTAGGCGTGGCGCAGGGTATGTACGAGGGGCAGAGTGCCACATACGTCGTGCAATATTTTGCAGCGCCGCTTAATAGCGGTGCAAATATAACTAGTCCGCTTGCAGCGAGTGAAACAAGCGCTAGTTCTCTTGCTTCTCGTACTTTGACAGCTTCAAGCGCCGTTCCTGTTTCAGTGCCAACATCAACCCCGGGTGCGGTTTCTACAACGTCTCCCGTGTCTGCCTCTTTTGCCGGCGCGCAGGTTGAGGGAGCATCGGTGCAAGTAGCGCCTGTCTCTGCAGCAATCAATGATGTCAACTCCGATGTGCAGTCGTTTGTGCGGCAAGCTCTGCGCGCGTTTGCCGAGCCGGTGCAAACGAGCAATTGGATACTCGGTTTATGCGCGACAATCCTCGTGCTGGCAATTACGCTTACATTTTTTACACACCTTTACATTCAACCTGTCCATCCGCTTGTTAGCGGCGCGTTTGTTGCGCTCTTAGCACTTTCGCTTTTGGGGATCAACTCGCTCCTCACGGGCGGCGGGGGAGGCAACGGTCCCAATGCGTCGCAAGCGGCCAGCCTGCTTGAGGCAGTCGCATCTTCAGGTGTTGTTATCAACAGTGCCGCCGTCGAAACGGGATATGCTCTTTTCCCTCAATGGTAAGTAGGGTAGTATAAAGATATGTTATCACGCACCATGCAAGTAGGAATCGCGGTTACGGCCGCGGTTGTGGTCATTGTGCTCTTTTTTATTTTTAATCCGTTTATGCAAAATACTTCTTCGGTTAACTCTGGCAACGGCGGACTGGTTGTGCAGGATGAGGTTATCGGTACCGGGCCGGAGGCGCAGCCGGGCGACACCGTCACGGTCAATTATACGGGCAAGCTCGCCGACGGCACCGTGTTTGACACCTCCATTGGAAAGACGCCGTTCCAATTTGTCCTCGGTGCGGGGCAGGTTATCCCCGGGTGGGACGAGGGGCTCGTCGGCATGAAGGTCGGCGGCAAGCGCGTGCTTATCATCCCGCCAAACCTCGGCTACGGTTCGCAAGCATACGGTCCGATACCGGCCAATTCGACGCTTACGTTTGAGGTAGAATTGCTTGGTGTTACGGTTGCGACCGATACGGCACCACTGCCGGAAGGTGCGGCAGCCAACTAATGCTTCCCGGATGCAGCCGATTGCTTTTACGATTGAAGCAAAACTCCCGACCTCTTTAGCAAGGGCGGGAGTTTTACATACGCCGCACGGCGATATTACAACGCCGGCGTTTGTCGCGGTAGCTACCAAGGCCGATGTTAAGGGCGTCGATGTAACGCAGTTTGGTGCGCTCGGCGTGCAAACCGTCATTGCCAACACGTACCACTTATATTTATCGCCGGGCGAGGAGCTGATAGCAAAAGCGGGCGGCATCCACAAGTTTATGGGGTTTGACGGCCCCATTATGACCGACTCCGGCGGCTTTCAAGTATTTTCGCTCGGCGAAGGTTTTGGTAAAAAAATTTCTAAATTTACACCGGAGCAGGAATTTCCTGAACAAAATGGTCTGGTTGAGGCGAAGCCGACCCGAGGACCTTTTGGGAAGAAAATTCCTGCTCCGGTTTTTTTGGACGAAGAGCTTGCAACGAGCCACGGTAAGCTCGCCATTGTTGATGACGACGGCGTCACCTTTACCTCGCACATCGACGGCTCACTCCATCGCTTTACGCCCGAGCGCTCGGTTGAAATACAGCACAAGCTCGGCGCGGATATCTTTTTTGCATTTGACCAATGCACTGCGCCTACCGCCACCTACGAGTTTCAAAAAGAGGCTATGGAGCGCACGCATCGTTGGGCCAAGCGGAGCCTCGCGGCGCATCGGCAAAACATTGAGGCAAATCAAAAGCAGGCAATATACGGCATCGCGCAAGGCGGACAATTTGACGACTTGCGCCTTAAGGGCGCGCGAACCATCGGCGAGATGGGTTTTGACGGTTTTGGGCTCGGCGGCTCTTTTAGCAAAAAATACGGCGAACATTCTTTGCAATCGGCGCTTGCCATGTTGCAAGAGCTGCCGCAGGACATGCCGGTGCACGGGCTCGGTGTTGGCGAACCCGAGGACATATTACTCGGTATCGAGTACGGCGTCGACACGTTTGATTGCGTCATCCCCACGCGTAACGGGCGCAACGGCGGTTTATTTACAAAACAAGGGAAGATCCAGATACCCAACGCCGAGTATATCGACGACTTTAGCCCGATAGACGAAGAGTGCGATTGCATCGTGTGCACACACCATACTCGTGCTTATATACATCATCTTTTTAGAACGCACGAAATGCTGGGGCAAATCCTCGCAAGCCAACACAACATCCGCTTTTTGACGCGTTTGTGCGAACAAGCGCGTGCAAATATTTTAAACGGCACGTTTGGAGAATTTAAAAACGAGTTTTTGCAAAGATATCGAAAAGAAGCGTAATTTGCTACCATGTGCGCATGTCGGGTTTCAAATTACGATCTCACTATCAGCCGGCAGGCGACCAGCCTAAGGCCATTGAGCAATTAGTGGCTGGGCTCAAAGCGGGCGAGCGGCATCAAACGCTGCTTGGTGTCACCGGTTCGGGCAAAACTTTTACCGTGGCCAACGTGATAGCGGCAACGCAAAAGCCCACGCTCGTGATTGCGCACAACAAAACGCTCGCCGCCCAGCTTGCGCAGGAGTATCGCGAATTTTTCCCTGATGCATCGGTGCAATATTTTGTTTCTTACTACGACTACTACCAGCCCGAGGCGTATATCCCAACGAGCGACACTTATATCGAGAAGGAGGCGCAGATAAACGAGGAGATCGATCGCTTGCGCCACGCCTCAACACAGGCGCTGCTTTCTCGGAGCGATGTCATCATCGTGGCATCAGTCTCATGCATCTACGGCCTCGGCTCGCCCGAGCAATATCGCAAGGTACATCTGGAGCTTGCTGCAGGCGTCAAAAAAAATCGTGCCGAGCTCATCCGCGAACTCGTGGGTGTGTATTTTACACGCATCACAGCCGATGTAACGCCGGGCACCTTTCGCGCGCTTGGTAACAGTGTTGAGATTATGCCGACCGGCGAGCGTGTGCTGTATCGCGTGGAGTTTAATGGCGACTTTATAGAAAAAGTGCGCGTGATTGATGCGATAACCCGCACCGAGCTCGAGCCAAAGGCGTCGCTGTTTCTTTTCCCAGCAAAACATTATGTAACGCCCGAGGATGAACGCACGCGAGCTGTCGAGGAAATAAAGCTTGAGCTTAAGGAGCAATTAAAAAAGTTTGAGCGCGCCGGAAAGTTGCTCGAAGCCGAGCGCTTAAAGCGCCGCACCACCTACGATCTCGCGATGATACGCGAGATAGGTTACTGCAACGGGATAGAAAACTATTCGCGCCATTTTGATGGTCGGAGTCCTGGGCAGCCACCGTTTACATTGCTCGACTACTTCCCGCACCTGCCTGCGCAGGCAGGAAAGCCGCCGGTTCCCGACTTTTTGACCATCATCGACGAGAGCCATGTTACCGTGCCACAGCTTGGCGGCATGTATGCGGGCGACCGGGCGCGCAAAGAAAATTTGGTTGACTTCGGCTTTCGCTTGCCTTCGGCGGTCGACAATCGTCCGCTTATGTTTGATGAGTTCGAAAAAAATGTTGGGCAGACTATCTACGCCAGTGCCACGCCGGGCGCCTACGAAAAAGCACACTCCACCAAAGTGGTCGAGCAAATCATTCGGCCCACGGGTTTGGTTGACCCCGAGGTTATCGTGCGGCCAGTCACCGGAGGCTCCGGAGGTTTAACCTCGGGAACGGAGGTTAAACCTTCGGAGCCAGGAACGGAGGTTAAACCTTCGGAACTGAAGCTAGGCCAAGTGCAAGACTTTTTAAATGAGGCTGAGAAAGTGATAAAAAACGGCGGGCGCGTGATGGTCACGACGCTCACCAAAAAAATGGCCGAGGATTTGGCGGAGTATTTGAAAAATCGGCAGATTAAAGCCGCCTATCTGCACAGCGATGTCGAAACGCTGGACCGCATCACGACGCTCACCGACTTGCGCAAGGGCGCGTATGACGTGCTCGTGGGCGTCAATCTTTTGCGCGAGGGGCTCGATTTGCCCGAGGTGCAGTTGGTAGCGGTACTTGATGCCGACAAAGAAGGTTTTTTGCGCTCCGAGACGTCGCTGATACAAACCATCGGGCGCGCGGCGCGTAACATTGAGGGCCGCGTAATACTCTATGCCGACCAAGAGACTGAGTCGCTTAAAAAAGCGATAGGCGAGACCAACCGCCGCCGTGCGGTGCAACTTGCATACAACAAGGAGCATCACATCACGCCGGTTTCAATTCACAAAGCAATACACGATATCACCGACGAGCTGCGTACCGAGCACGGCAAAGCGGTACACGAGATGCTCGAGATTGAGCAAGGCGAATATAAAAAGAATCCGCGCGGTTTTATCGCGCAAAAGAAAAGGGAGATGGCCGAAGCGGTTAAAAACCTCGACTTCGAAACCGCTGCAATCCTAAGAGACGAAATCCAAGCCTTAGTGTGCAGTGGGCTAAAGTCAAAACCAAAGACTGGACGTAAAAAATAAATGTGGTAAGATGACAGTGCCTCTCCTTGCGGGGTTCCGTTTCGAGGGGATGAAAGTTCCAGCCCGTAATCGTGGTATGAAGGGCTGGTGTCCTGGGTCGGTCGGAGCGTACGTCTTACATGCTCCCTCCGGCCCTTCAAAGGTCCGAGTCGTTGTTTCATCCTCGGACCTGGGGGCGCGCGCTTTCGAGCGTGCGCCCCTCTCTGTTTCTGTTATACTAAAGTGACATAGATAACCCCTAGGCCAGGCCTCGGGGCTACTATGGTGTTTCATGGAAGACCACATTACGATAAAAGGCGCGAAGACGCACAATCTCAAGAACATTTCTTTGAGCATTCCGCGCAATAAGCTGATAATTTTTACCGGGCTCTCAGGCTCGGGGAAGTCTTCGCTTGCTTTCGACACCCTTTTTGCCGAGGGTCAGCGCCGCTATATCGAGTCGCTCTCGGCTTATGCGCGGCAGTTTTTGCGCCAAATGCAAAAGCCCGACGTTGAAGAAATCACCGGTCTTAGTCCTGCAATTTCTATCGACCAAAAATCGCGCTCTAACAACCCGCGCTCGACAGTGGCGACAATTACCGAAATTTACGACTACCTCCGCATTTTATATGCCCGCGTAGGCAAACCGCACTGCTTGGTGTGCGGCCGTGAAATTAAAAAACACAGCAACGAGGAGATTATTGCGAGCATTGTTGAGAACGTCACCCTTCGACAGAGCTCAGGGCAAGCTAAAACACGCAAGGTAATGGGCGTTGAGATTAATGACGAGACGATAAAAATTTTTGCGCCGGTAGTGGTAGGTCGCAGAGGCGAGTACTATCAGCTGTTGTACGATCTCCTCGGCAAAGGTTTTGAAAAGGCAAAAATAGACGGCAAGACGGTAAGCTTGCGCGAGCAAATTATTTTGGCTAAGCATAAAAAGCACAGTATTTCGGCGCTAGTTGATGAAATATTGGTTGCGGACCTTGCACTTATGCAAGGCAATATAAGTAAGAGCGCCGAAGCAAATAAAAACAGAACGGCAGCCGCGCATGAGCGCCTTTCTGAGGCAGTTGAGCGCGCGCTTGCCGAGAGCGATGGGCTCGTGGAGGTGGAACAAAGCGACCCCTCGACAGAGCTCGGGGTGAACACACACTTAATCTCAGCGCGGTTCATGTGCGCGTATGATGGATTTTCGTTCCCCGAAGTCGAACCGCGCCTCTTTTCGTTTAACTCGCCGTACGGCGCGTGCCCGGCTTGCAACGGCCTTGGCACTAAACACTACTTTAGCGACGAGCCGTGCCCGGTATGCCACGGTCTGCGCCTGCGCCCCGAGGCGCTCAATGTATTTTTAGAAAGTGAAAATGTTGATATTCGACCTACAAGGTCGAATAAAAAAAATATTGTCGAGATTACGAGTCTCTCTATCAAAGACGCGTTCGATTTTTTTATGGAGCTTGATCTTTCCAAAAAAGACCAGGAGATTTCCAAAACAGTCATCAAAGAAATATGCGCGCGTCTTAAGTTTATGCTCGACGTGGGTCTCGACTATCTCACACTCGATCGGCGCGCCAATACGCTCTCCGGCGGCGAGGCACAGCGCATCCGCTTAGCAAGCCAGCTCGGCTCGGGGCTCGTGGGTGCGCTATATGTGCTCGACGAGCCGACCATCGGCTTACATCAGCGCGACAACGAGCGCCTTATCAAAACGCTCATCAATCTGCGCAACTTGGGCAACACCATCATCGTGGTCGAGCACGATGAGGATACTATTTATGCGGGCGACTATCTAGTTGACTTCGGGCCTGGCGCGGGCGTGCACGGCGGCCATGTCGTTGTTGCCGATTATCTCGAAAAATTGCTGACCTCCAAAAAAAATGACAGCGGCTCAATCACGCTCGCGTATCTGCGGGGCGAAAAAGCCATACCCATGCCCGATAGGCGGAGAGAGAAAGACAAAGGTGCGATAGAAATAAAAGGAGGCAATGCGTTTAATATACACAACCTCTCCGCCGAGGTGCCGCTCGGGAAGCTCACGGCCATCACCGGCGTGTCGGGCTCGGGCAAATCGACTTTTTTGTACCAAATTTTGTACGAAAATCTGCGCGCGCGCTTCGACAAAAAATATCGCAGCAATAAAACCTATCACGCGGCAAGCTTTACCGGCACCGAGCGCTTAAATCGCGCCATTTTGATTGACCAAAGCGCCATCGGCCGCACGCCGCGCTCAAACCCGGCCACCTACACCGGCGCGTTTGCGTTTATCCGCGAGCTTTTTGCCGAAAGCGTCGAGGCTCGCGCCCGCGGATGGAAGGCTTCGCGTTTTTCGTTTAATGTGCCGCAAGCGCGCGGCGGCGGGCGCTGCGAAGCGTGCGAAGGCAATGGCACCATTGCGGTAGAAATGCACTTTTTGCCCACGGTGTATGTCACCTGCGACGTGTGCAACGGCAAAAGGTTTATGAAGGATACTCTCGAAATCAAATATAAAAAGAAAAATATTTTTGAGGTGCTCTCGATGACCGTCGAAGAGGCGCTCGCATTTTTTGACGACATTTCCGCCGTGTACGATCGTCTCAAAACGCTCGAGGAGGTGGGTCTTGGCTATCTTGAGCTTGGCCAAAGCGCCACGACGCTCTCCGGCGGCGAGGCGCAACGGGTTAAAATATCCGCCGAGCTGTATCGCCCTCATTTGCAAAAAACGATTTATTTGCTCGACGAGCCAACGGTGGGTTTGCATTACGAGGATGTTCAAAAACTCATCGACATCCTTAATCGCTTGGTCAATGCCGGCAACACGGTGGTGCTTATCGAGCACAACATGGACATTATTAAAAACGCCGACTACATCCTCGACTTTGGCCCCGAGGGCGGCGCAAACGGCGGACAGCTGGTTGCCAAAGGCACACCGGAGGAGGTGGCCAATAACAAACACTCATACACCGGCAAGTATCTCAAGCGCGCCCTCAAGGGGATATAAGATAAGCCTATGACGCTCGAGCAATTTAAAAAACGGATGAGCACAATTCCCGACTCACCGGGGGTGTACTTTTTTCTTGATGCGCGTAAAAAAATTTTGTACATCGGCAAAGCCACGAGCTTGCGTAGCCGCGTGCGCAGCTATTTTGCGCCCGACTTAGCCCGCGCGCGCGGGCCGCTCATTGTCGACATGGTTAAAAAAGCCACAAGCGTCGAGTGGCAGGCTACCGACTCGGTGCTTGAGGCGTTGATACTTGAGGCAAATTTAATCAAGCGCCACAAACCCAAGCACAACACCGATTTAAAAGATGATAAATCGTGGAATTATGTGGTTATCACAAAAGAAGATTTTCCCAGGATACTTTTAGTAAGAGGGAAGGAGCTAGAAGGGTGGGAAAAAGCTTTCTCGCTCCGGAGAGATAAACGAGAAACTCCTGCACGAGAAACTTTTTTCCACCCCTACTCACATGTCTTTGGTCCGTTTCCACACGACACGCAATTAAAAGAAGCGCTCAAAATTATCCGAAAGATATTTCCATATCGCGACACTTGCACTCCACATACCAAAGCCTGTTTTAACGCTGCACTCGGGTTGTGCCCCGGCGTGTGCTTGCCTGCGCAGGCAGGTTCGGGTGCCATCAATAAAACAGAATACCGCAACATAGTACGGCGCATCGTCATGCTCTTTCAAGGTAAAAAAAGCGAACTTGTAAAATCGCTCGAGCGCGACATGAAAATGCTTGCAAAAGCCGAACGGTTTGAGGAGGCGGCTAAATTGCGCGGCCAATTATTTGCGCTCCGACACATTCAAGACGTTTCTTTAATTAAAGAAGAATTTCGACGTTTGCCCTCCCATAGCCTTGGCGAGGGAGGGCGAATTGAGGCATACGATGCGGCGCATTTGGGCGGCAGTGCAATGGTTGGCGTGATGACCGTGGTTGAGAACGGTGCGGCGCTCAAAAACGAATATCGCAAATTTAGGATTAAGAGTGCCAAAGCGGGCGATGACATTGGCGCTTTACGCGAAATGCTTTTACGCCGCCTCGCGCACGATGAATGGCTTCTGCCGCGTCTTATTGTAGTCGACGGCGGAGCTGCTCAGCTCAATGCCGCACACAAGATGTTTGCCGAGTACGGCGTCCGCATCCCGATTGTCGGCGTCACTAAAGACGACAAACACCGCGCGCGAGCGATACAGGGCGACAGGGGAGTCATCAGCGGTCACGAGCATGACATCCTGCTCGCCAACGCCGAGGCGCATCGCTTTGCGATTGCGTATCATCGGAAACTTCGCAGCAAAGAAATGGGGTTATAATGTGCATATGCGCACCGTGGTAGGAGTGTTACGCGGCGGGCCAAGCAGCGAGTATGAGATGTCGCTTAAAAGCGGCGCGAGCGTGCTGTCTGCATTGGATCAGGAAAAATACGAGCCGCTCGATTTGTTTGTCGCGCACGACGGCCAATGGCACTTGCACGGCGTGCCGGTGTTGCCCGAGCGCGCACTGCGCGAGGCCGACGTGATCTTTAACGTCATACACGGCGAGTATGGCGAAGACGGCCGCCTGCACGAGATACTCGACGCGTTTAACCTGCCGTACACCGGCTCCAGCGCCTCGGTGTCGAAGCTTGCGTTTGACAAACAGCGCACCAAAGAGGCTGCTTCCGCGCTTGGCGTCAAAACGGCGTACGGTATAGTTGTTGATGCTTCAAAAATATCCGACTTCGGCAAAACGGCGCAAAACATCTTTCGCGTATTTCCGCATCCGGCGGTGGTCAAACCGGTTGCTGCCGGCTCGTCGGTCGGCGTTACCATCGCTGACAGTTTTGAGGCTTTGATGCGCGGCATCGAGCGCGCGAGCGTGGTTGGGCCACGCATCCTCATTGAGGAATACATCCTCGGCAAAGAAGCCACCGTGGGCGTCATCGATAATTTTAGAAACGAAAAGCTCTATGCGCTGATGCCGGTTGAGATAGTCCCGCCCAAAGGTCACGGATTTTTTTCGTACGACGCCAAATACGGCGGCGAAACAATCGAGCGCGTGCCGGGCAACTTTAGCCGCGACGAAAAGGACCAGCTGATTGCTATTGCAAAAAAAGTGCACGAAGGGCTCGGACTCTCGCACTACTCGCGCTCCGACTTTATCGTGGGGCATCGCGGGATTTATTTTTTGGAAATCAACAGTGCGCCGGCAGTGGGATTGACCGGCGAGTCGCTCCTGCCTAAAGCGCTCAAAGCGGGAGGCGCGACACTCTCGCAATTTGTCGATCACGTGATAACGCTTGCACTTAAACCAAAAACCGAGCTTGGCGCGGCTTTGTAAAACTATTGTGGTGTTTGTTTGAAAAAGTTAGAACCCATTTCGAGCAGAACCCTGACTGACTTCGCACGCTCCGCGTGCGTGGTGGCTTGAAACTGCCTCGTACGCTCTGATTGCGTGGTGATGCGAACCAAT
>JBEKSG010000007.1:0-52194 GCA_049997855.1 Minisyncoccia bacterium | reverse complement strand
AGCTAAAAAAGAGGAAGAGGATGACGAGTGGGGCGCGATTCCGTCATTTCTCCGCAGACCGAAGATAAAATAATCAGCCCAAAAAGGCGGGAAAATTCATGGATGCTTGCGCTGCGAACTGCCAAGGAAAACAAACAGGAAATTTCCCGCCTTTTTTGTGCTAAAATTCCACTTATGTACGACTTGGCGATTATCGGCGGCGGACCGGCGGGTGTTGCCGCGGGCGTGTACGCCGCACGCAAACAATTAAAGACCGTTTTTATTGCGGAGACAATCGGCGGTCAAAGTATCGAGTCGGTCGGAATAGAAAATTGGATAGGCACGCCAAAAATATCGGGGGCTGACTTGGGCCACGCGCTCGAGGCCCATGTACGTGCCTATGCCGGAGAGGTAGTTGATGTAAAGCTCGGCGAGCGCGCCATTAATACAGCAAAAACTGCCGAAGGCAATTTTACAATAACTACATCCAAAGGATTGTACGAAGTTAAGGCAGTATTGTTGGCAACCGGCGGAGCACGGCGTAAGCTCGAGGTACCCGGCGCCGCCGCGTTTGAGAACAAAGGAGTCACCTACTGCGCCTCGTGTGACGGTCCGCTGTTTGCGGGCCAGGATGTAGTCGTGGTCGGCGGCGGCAATGCCGGCTTTGAAAGCGCAGCGCAACTTCTTGCCTACTGCAAGTCGGTTACGCTCGTGCACCGTGGCGCGGCATTCGACAAAGCCGATCCTTTAACCGTTGCAGCAGTGCTCAAGCATCCAAATATGAAAACGTTAATAAACAGCGCACCAACCGAGATTACAGGCAAAGATTTTGTTACCGGCGTCGTTGTCAAAAACATGCAGACTGGCGAAACAAGCGAGGTGCCGGCCGCCGGCGTGTTTGTCGAGATAGGCATGATACCCTCTACCGACTATGCCAAGGGCTTGGTCAAACTCGATCCCATTGGCCGTGTGGTTACCAATCCTAAAAATCAGCGCACGAGTGTTGATGGCGTGTGGGCTGCGGGCGACTGCACCGATGAGTTATATCACCAAAACAACATAGCCGCAGGCGACGCGGTCAAAGCCCTTGAAGATATTTACTACTGGCTCAAAGCCAAAAAATAATTTTGTGACCCTACCGGGAGTCGAACCCGGCTTTAAAGCTTGAAAAGCTTTCGTCCTAACCGATAGACGATAGGGCCGCGGAGAGGGAGAGATTCGAACTCTCGATCCGGTTTCCCGGATGCCGGTTTTCGAAACCGGTGCCTTCGACCGCTCAGCCACCTCTCCATATGTGCCACAGAACACTAGAAAAAGTAACACTTTTTTTGCTTTTCGGCAAAGGTGCCGACAAGCGCCGCTACAGAAGATTTTTTTGCGCATTCGATGACGAGGAAAAAAATCTTCTGTAGCGGCGCTTTCTATTGAATATACACGTAAAATACGGTATGGTTTTGTACATGCGCGGTTAGCTCAGTTGGTAGAGCATCCCCTTGACGTGGGGAGGGTCAGAGGTTCGAGTCCTCTATCGCGCACAAGGTCAAAAAAGCAAACAGCTTTGCTTTTTTGTACACTTGTGCGAGGCGGAACGATGCCTTGCATTTGCAAGGCTGTGAGCCGGGGTCGCGAGTCGCTTACGCGACGGCGTAAGCGAACTTGTGACCACTAAAACCTTATGAGAATTTTAGCCATTGAAACATCCTGCGACGAAACGGGCATTGCCCTCGTCGAAGGACACAAAATCACCGGTGGTCTTGCCTTTACTGTCTTACAATCGGCGTTGCTTTCGCAAGCGGCTTTGCACGCCGAGTATGGCGGCGTATATCCTAACCTCGCCAAGCGCGAGCACGAAAAAAACTTGCCTGTGTTGTACGCGCCGTTTTCAAACGAGCCAGTTGATGCGATAGCGGTTACGCGAGGCCCAGGGCTCGAGCCTGCACTCTGGAGCGGCATCGAGTTTGCAAAAAAAGTAGCACACGAGCGTGGGCTCCCGCTTCTCCCCATCAATCACTTAGAGGGACATTTGCTCTCCTCGCTCGTTAAAGATGGCAAGTTTAAAGAGGTAAAGTTGCCGGTGCTCGCGTTGCTTATCTCCGGCGGGCACACCGAGTTTGTACTAATGAAGGATTGGTTTACGTATGAGATAATCGGCCAGACGCTCGACGACGCCGTGGGCGAGGCGTTTGATAAAGTGGCGCGCATGCTCGGTCTGCCCTACCCCGGCGGCCCGCATATTAGCAGATTAGCAGAAGAGGTACGAGCGAAGCAGAACCTTGTCTCAGAAAAGATCCTCGGGTCGGCTTCGCCTCAACCAGACCATTTTCCTCAACAAGGTTCTGCTTCGCCAAAACTCCCTCGCCCGATGATTGGCGCTAACAACTGCGACGTTTCTTTTTCGGGACTCAAAACGGCCGCGCTCTACGCTCTGCGCGACTTGGGCGGCATACAAAATCTTTCGGCCGAGGAGATTGCAAACTTTGCGCGCGAGTTTGAAGACGCGGTCGCCGACGTATTGGTGCACAAAACCAAACGCGCGCTTGAGGTAACGGATGCGGAAACGTTTGTGATAGGCGGCGGCGTCGCAGCCAACAAGCATATCCGCGAGCGTCTGGTAAAAATGATTGCCGAAAAGTTTAACGAGGTCGAGGTGCGCCTCCCCGAGCTCAACATCACCGGCGACAACGCCGTTATGATAGCCGAGGCAGCGCTCGCCCGCGCTCTCGCAGGGAAAAACGACGCAACCGAAGGAGACATCTCTGCAAAAAGCAATCTCTCGATTTCAAGCCTTATATAAAGTACAATTGGCCCCATGGCACAAGGAGCGCCCGAAAAATTTACAAAGCCCTACCAACCGCAAGAGGTGGAGCCTGCCATCTATAAAAAATGGACCGAGAGCGGCTATTTTAACCCTGACAACCTGCCTCCTCTGCCAAACGGCACCCCGCGCACCGAGGCCTATACCATCATCATGCCACCGCCAAATGCCAACGGCTCTTTGCATGCTGGACACGCGGTGTTTGTTACTATCGAGGATTTGCTCATACGCTACAACCGCATGTGCGGCAAAAAAACGCTGTGGCTCCCCGGCGCCGACCATGCCGGTTTTGAAACGCAAGTTGTGTACGAAAAAAAGCTCGAAAAGGAGGGTCGCACGCGCTTTGGTATGCAACCGGCCGTGCTTCGCAACGAGATATTACAGTTTACGATGGCCAACAAAAGTTTTATGGAGGGCCAGATGCGCCAGCTTGGTGCCTCGTGCGACTGGAATCGTGAAAAGTTTACGCTTGAGCCCGACATCATCCGTATCGTGTATGACACATTTAAAAAATTGTATGCCGACAATTTGTTGTATCGCGGAGATCGCATTGTTAACTGGTGCTCCAAGCATCAAACATCGCTCTCAAACCTTGAGACAGAACGTGTTTTGCGCAAAGACCCATTTTATTACTTTCAATACGGGCCGTTTGTCATTGGCACCGTGCGCCCCGAGACCAAGTTTGGCGATAAATACGTAGTGATGCATCCTGACGACGCGCGCTATGCACAATATAAAGAAGGCGATCACATCAAGCTTGAGTGGATCAATGGCCCTATTACCGCAACAGTTATTAAAGATGAGGCGAGCGACCCTGCTGTGGGCAGCGGCGTTATGACCATCACGCCGTGGCATTCAGGCATTGACTTTGAAATAGCGAAGCGGCACAACCTGCCCTATGAGCAGATTATCGACGAACGCGGCAAGCTTCTGCCTATCGCTGGAGAATTTGCCGGCCTCTCGATAAAAGATGCACGTGTAAAAGTGGTCGAAAAACTCAAAGCAAAAGGCTTGGTGATAAAAATTGACGAGGAGTACTTACATGAGGTGCCGGTGTGCTACAAATGCGAGCGCGAAATAGAGCCGCAAGTAAAACGCCAGTGGTTTGTTAAAGCCAAAGAGCTCGCGGAGCCGGCTATTGCGGCAATCGAGCACGGTGACATCGTATTTTACCCCGAGCATTTTAAAAAAATACTGCTCAACTGGCTTTCGGATATTGAAGACTGGAATATCTCGCGCCAAATTGTGTGGGGCATCCCGATACCCGCTTGGTACAAGCACAGCGCCGATGATGAGGAGGTGTTTGTCGGCGAGGAGGCACCGAGTGAGGGTTGGGAGCGCGACCCGGACACGTTTGATACGTGGTTTTCGTCCGGCCAGTGGCCGTTTGCAACACTTGGCTACCCTGACAGCCTCGATTTTAAAGCGTTTTACCCGACACAGGTGATGGAGACCGGGAGCGACCTCATCTTTTTTTGGGTTGCACGTATGATTATGCTTGGACTCTATCGCACCGGCAAGGTGCCGTTTGGCACGGTGTATTTGCACGGCATGGTCACCGCTAAAGACGGCAAAAAAATGAGCAAGAGCAAAGGTAACATCATCTCCCCTCTCGAGATGTCGGAGCGGTTTGGCACTGACGCGCTACGCATGGGGCTCATTATCGGCAACACGCCCGGCACTCCCACCGCGCTCTACGATGACAAGATAAAATCGTACAAACTTTTTGCAAATAAACTTTGGAACATAGCGCGCTTCGTGCTTTCGCAAGAAAGGTCCGACGATATTCAACCTGAGTTCAAAAAGGAGTTTGATACTCTCGCACAAGCAGTGACCGAAGATATTGAGCGGTACCGATTTTATATGGCTGCCGAAAAACTCTACCATTATGTATGGGATCGCTTTGCCGCCGAAATAGTTGAGGAGAGCAAAGGCAAACCCGAATACAGCGAAACTTTGTATTACATTCTCGAAAACTCTCTCAAACTCCTTCATCCGTTTATGCCGTTTATCACAGAAGAAATTTGGGGCTCCCTGCCTGCGCAGGCAGGGCTTCCCAACACTGCCAACTTGTTGATGGTGGAACCTTGGCCGATAAGTGACAATGATATACTAAAAAGGTGATAGCCCTTTCGCCTACTCTTTTTATTGCTCTACTCGGAGGCATCGCACCCTCGTTTTTGTGGCTTGCGTTTTGGCTTTTTGAAGACCGGTGCGAGCCGGAACCCAAGCGTTATATCTTTTTTACGTTTATCGTTGGCGGTCTCGCGGTGGCGCCGGTGCTGTTTTTGGAGCAATATGCCGCGGGAGTCTTTGCCGGCTCAGTGCTCTTGTTGACATGGGCCTTTATTGAAGAATCGTTTAAATTTGGAGCGGCATACCTAACCTCGCTGCGCGCGTATGTGTTTGATGAGCCGCTCGACGCAGTGATATACCTTGTAACCGCCGCACTCGGCTTTGCCGCGGTGGAAAACGCGCTGTTTCTATTTGGCTCGCTTCAGCAGGGTGTGTTGCACGGCATTGTCACCAGCGACCTGCGTTTTATCGGCGCCACATTGCTCCACACACTTTCATCCGCCACTATCGGCATCACGCTCGCGCTGTCATTTTACAAAAGCACGGCCCTCCGCCGGTTGTACGCGCTCGTCGGAGTTATCCTCGCAACCGCCTTGCATACACTCTTTAACTTTTTTATACTGGGGCAAGGTGGAGACGCGACGTTCTTCATTTTTATGTTTATCTGGATTGGCCTGGTTGGCATATTGCTTGCCGTCGAGCGGATAAAAGATCCGGTACGAGACTATTGTTAACTAGATAAAGAGAAAGCACATGGCAAAAGAAAAAAAATCTCTTTTTGAATGGCTCACCGGCAGCTCCGGCTCTGATAATAACTATTCTTTTGAAGATTTGGAGAGCGGCGGCTCAAATTATACGCCGCAGGCACCGGCGCGCAAACTGAGCCATTTACCTAGCCGCACCGGCGAAAACACCCTCGACCTCCCCGAGGAGGAAGCAGACGGCGAACTGGCGGTGGATGTATACGAAACCCCAACACATATACTCATAAAAGCCATGATAGCTGGTGTCAGGCCCGAGGATTTGGACGTCTCTATCACGCGCGATATGGTAACCATACGCGGCAAGCGCGAGCGAGCCATAGAGAGCAATGCGGGAGACTTTTTCTTTCAAGAACTTTATTGGGGCTCCTTTAGCCGCACCATCGTGCTCCCCCAAGAGGTTGAAATAGAAGAGGCCGAAGCGACCGAAAAGCACGGTTTGCTTATTATCAGGCTCCCCAAGCTCGACAAAGGCCGTCAAGCCAAGCTTAAAGTGAGATCGAATTAAAATTTCTTGGTCAGGCGTTCAATTTGCGCCGTCGCGCAAATTGCCGCACGACCCTGCCTCGCGGTTTCGCTTGTTAGCGAAACATTGCTCCGGCTCACCAATCAGACAAAAGACCTGCCGCAGGGCAGGTCTTTTGCTTTCTGGTGCCTGGGGCCGGGATCGAACCGGCGACCCCTTCCTCTTCAGGGAAATGCTCTACCAACTGAGCTACCCAGGCAGCAGAAATACTTTACCATAGAGGCACATTTTTTTCATCACCTAAAACGGCTTTACTTAGCCGTGGTTGTCGCGGCTTGCCCTGAGCTTGCCGAAGGAGCCGAACTGGGCAGCCAGTTGCCAAAAAAACTCGATAGCTGACTACTAACACTCTGCACTTGCTGGCTCCCCTGTTCCATTTGCGCATAGAGCTGTGTGAGCCTATCCACATACGGCTGCGCATAGTAATAGTATGCCGCGCCGGAGATGGCAATGATAGCTAACCACCACACCACTTGATAAAACCGCCCCCACAATTGCGAGCGGCGCATCTTGCGCACCATGCGGTTGGTATCTTTTGTTATCTGTAAAATTTCGTCAATGCGCGGGTCCACGCTGGTAAGTATAGCAAACGCGCAAGCGGTGCATCAGGAGTTATCCTATGCTACATTGCTTGGTAAGCCTGCTTGACGACAGACAGGCTCCCGTAGTTCAACAGATAGAACTACCCCGTCCTAAGGGGTCGATGCGGGTGCAATTCCTGCCGGGAGCACAAGAATTGACAGACAGATGTGTCTACAGATAAAAGATTACGCGGTTATGCCGAGTTTTGTAGCGACCTTTTCCCTATCAAAGCCAATGAGAATATCACCGCCGATAATAATGACCGGTACGCCGAGCTGGCCGGTAAGTTTTATCATTTCGGTGCGCTTTTCGGCATCGCTTGCGACATCATAGGCAGTATAGGATACGTTTTTTTCGGCAAAAAACTCCTTTGCCATCTGGCAAAAGTGGCATGTCGGCGTCGAGTAGATGGTGATTTTTTTGTCCATACAAAAATTAATTTAGCTACTAGCGGATTTAGTATATCAATTATATAATCGTACCTCAAGCGAGTGTAGGGCCGACGCTTAGTCGGCCTCCCGACCGAAAGCGTCGGGATTTAGTGGCACGAGCTATGAGCGAGTGTAGTTTAGTGGCAGAACTGCTGCTTCCCAAGCAGTAGGCGGGAGTTCGATTCTCCCCACTCGCACTACTTCGCACCTTTGAAAAGGGCTTCGAAGTGCACGGCATCGTATTTAAGGAAACAGTGCATGCCACAGGCGTGAGAATATACTTTGAGATGGCGTTTGCGGCGGAGTGCTTGAAGAATTTTCATGTATGATTTGTATCTCTCCCTCTCCCGGCAGCGCCACGCCATAGGCTTGGCGTAAAGCGGCTTCTTGCCCCCGCTCGCTTGAGAGCACGCTCACTTTGGCGCTCATTTGTGCCTCCTCGGCGGTAAGTTGGCTTACGTTTTGCTCGGCAATGGCGTTGTCCCCTGCCGCCTCGGCAAACTTGCCGTACATGCCCCACGTGGCGCGTGCCGCGCCAAAGGTAATAAAGCTCAAAACAACAAGGCCGACTATCCCGGCTAGCAACCGGAGTTTTTGCCGCCGCGGACCCGCGTGCTTGGTAAAATCGCGCATATCTGTTTATAATACCGCATATATGAACATGTACGGACTAGATAAAGTCAAACACGCCAAGCGCATGCGCGTCCTTGGCATTATCCTCGCGGTGGTGGTCATCCTTTCGATGATATTCTCCTACTTCGCCCTAGTTGTGTAAGTAACCTTTCGACTTCGCTCAGGATAAAAATGATAAAGAGTTAATCACTCTTTATCATTTTTAAAAAGACCTCTTCGGGGATGTTGACCCGCCCGCGGTTGAGCATCCTCTTTTTGCCCTTTTTTTGCTTTTCGCGCAACTTCATTTTGCGGGTGATGTCGCCGCCGTACATGTGCTGAGTAACATCTTTGCTCATAGCCGAGAGTGTTTTAGACGAGAGTATGCGCCCGAGCGCTTGGCCTTGGATTTTAGTGGCAAACAATTGCCGCGGCAAGATTTTGTACAATTTTTCTACCGCGGCCACGGCTTCCTCGTAGGCGCGATGTTTGGCAACGATGCGCGTAAACGCAGCCACCGGCTCCTCGGCAACGAGCAGGTCAAGACGCACCACCTCGGCCTCCCGCAACTCGCGCAAGCCGTACGAGATTGAGGCATAACCTTGGGTAATGCTTTTCATCTTGTCAAAAAAGTTGCGCATGAGCTCGCGCAAAGGCATCACTGCTTTAATAATGAGCCTCCCTTCCGAAAAGGTTTCGGTACTTTCGATTACCGCTTCGCGCTCATAGAGGAGCGACGTGACGGGCCCCAGATATTCGGCGGGCACCAATATTTCGGCGGCAACATACGGCTCCCACACTTTTGCAATATTGCCATACTCCGGAAACTGTGGTGGTGAGTACACCGAAATACGCTCGCCGTTTTTGAGTTCCACTTCGTAGGTGATGGTGGGGGTGGTAACCACAAGCGAGAGGTTGGCTTCGCGGCGCAAACGCTCGGTAACAATCTCAAGGTGGAGCATGCCTAGAAGCCCGCATCGAAATCCGCGACCGAGCATGCCCGATGATTCCTCCTCAAACGAGAGTGACGAGTCGGAAAGGCGCAGGCGCGCGAGCGCCTGGCGCAATGCGGTAAAGTCGTCCTGACTCTCGGGATACACCGAGGCCCACACCACCGGCCGCGGTTCGGCATAGCCTGCGAGTGGTAGGCTCATTGAACCACGCGCGCGTATCGTGTCACCCACGCGCGCAAATCCTGGTTCTTTAACACCGGTTACCACATAGCCAATGGAACCGTTCCCCAACTTGAGGCAAGGCGTGGGTTTGGGAGAGAAGGTGCCAACCTCAAGCGCAACAAATTTTTTGTCGCTCACGGCAAACTCAAGCGCGTCGCTTTTTGTAATGACGCCCTCAAACATACGTAAAAAGACAATCACGCCCTGATGATCGGAATATTGAAAATCAAAGATGAGCGCCCGCGGAAGCAAATCTTGCCGGACAGATACGCCGACCCCACCCATGGCGGGTGAGGGTAGCTGGGAGGCAAGATTTGCTGAAGCGTCCCGAGGCGGCGGCACGTGTTCTATCACCGCCTGGAGTAATGTCTCGACACCCTCTCCTGTTTTGCCGGAGCACAATAAAATTTCACTCTCATTTATCTCAAGCAGTTTTGCCACCTGCACTTTTACATCGTCAACATTGGCCAGCGGCGAGTCGATTTTAGATATGGCAGGCACAATCACCAGCCCGAGCTTGCGCGCACTGCGCAAGGTGGTAAGCGTTTGCGCCTGCACGCCCTGTGTGGCATCAACAAGCAGTATCGTGCCCTCCACGGCCGTGAGCGCACGCGAAACTTCGTAGGAAAAGTCGATGTGTCCCGGCGTGTCGATGAGATTGAGCTCGTATTGCTTGCCTTGGTAGCTGTATTGCATCCTGACGGGCTGCATTTTGATGGTGATGCCGCGCTCACGCTCCAGGTCCATTGAGTCGAGCACTCGCTCGCGCATCCGGCGTGGCTCAATGGTGTGGGTAATTTCCAAAAAGCGGTCGGCTAGCGTGCTTTTGCCGTGGTCGATGTGAGCGATAATAGAAAAGTTGCGTATATGCCGCATGGCAACACTCTACCCTGTTTTATCCTCAAAAACTACTCTGCATTAAAACTTTCTCAATGAGACCGCGAATAAATTCGTGGGTTCAATAAAGGGGAGCATATAGTACCGTGCTCCCAAGTCGGTTTGCCATTCCGTTCAGAACGGCAAGTTTCCGCACTGGTCGAAGAAGGAATCGCGGCCGATGGCTTTGTCAGTTATGACGTCACCGAACAACACCCGCAGACGCATTTGGTGATCTTTGGCGGCGGCCACGCTGTCAGCCGTCCATTCCATGGCATGGACGATGTCAGTGCCAATGTTCAATAGCAACAGCTCGGCGTGCACTTTGCCGTCCATGCGGGTGGAAATAAAGCATACGCTCTTGGGAGCACGGTCAAGGTCGCCAATCCTCTTTTCCCACATCCCCTCAAATACCGGGTTGGGGGTTATCTGTATGTGCTGCCACCCACCCTGCGCCCCGGCAATCGCCCAGTTTGGCGTCAAAAACACTGCGGCAGTGAGTATTCCGAGAACGATGTTGCGTAGTAGCATGATGCCCTCCTCAGGCGTTGCGGCTAAAAAGCCAAATCAAAGGACTAACTTGGTGTCTATTGTACATCCAATATATGATTCTGTCAAGCAATAAAATGGCTTGCAAAATAAGGCTATTTTGCGTTGGACCTACGAGGTCGAACATTATGAGGACACATCGGTTGGCTCGAGAGCAACTTGCGGCGTGTCTTTAAAGTGGCGTGTAAAGGCTCCAAACGCCTCTGCAAGCTCTTTATTTTTGAGCAGCCATAACACAAACACCGTTACGAGGATGCCGGTGCCGCCTGAGAGAAACCCTTGGAACACGAGGTCAAACAAAGTGTTGACGGTGCCGGCAATACCGGTGATGGTGAGCACCAAATAACTCGCGCCGCCGCCGATGATTGCCGCGCAAAAACTTTGGAAGCTTAGCGTGAGGAGTTTGTCGTGCGGGATGGCAAAGTCGCGCAAGACAAACGAAAAGCCGACAAAACATTGCGCAAGCGCTCCAAGCGTGTAGCCGAGCGCGAGCATGAGCACAGTGGTGCCGGGAATGTTGGAGACGCGCAAAAGCGACTCGACAAAGTCGCGGACAAATTGGCTCTCGTGGAAAATCGCGACAAACAAAAACGCGCTGCCTATCGACACCACAATGTCGATAACACCGCGATACAGCGGCTTGCGGGTATCGCCCACCGCGTAGTATGCGCGCGCAATAAGGAGCGAGATGCTTTGCGCCGCGAGCGAGAGTATAAAGAGCGCGAGCGCCGCGGCAGTAAGCCTTGTGGCCGACCAGTCAAACGCGCCTGCGCCGAGAATCACGCGCACGAGCTGAGCGCGCAGGACGATAACAAACACGGTTGCGGGTATCGCCCAAAACAGCATATGCCGGAGCGCCGCCTCGATATGCTCGGCAAACTCTTGGCGTTTGCCCTCGGCATGCAAGCGCGCCAAGGTAGGAAACGCCGCAACCGAGTATGACACGCCGATGATGGTAAGCGGCACCGCCTGCAAATTAAACGCAAACGTAAAAATGGCGATAGAGCCTGGTGCAAGGAACGACGCAATCGCAACAATCGCAAAGAGCGATATCTGGCTTGCCGCAAGCGCAAGTGTGCGCGGCACCGAGAGCACAAGCACGCTCCCGACATTTTTAAGCATTTCTTCAAACGGCACGCGCGCCGTTGTTTTTTCGCTAAAGAAAAACGGCAATTGGAGCGCCATGTGCATACAGGCGCCGAGGACGACGCCCCACCCCAATCCTGCGAGCCCCATGCGCGGATATAAAAACACCGCGCCAAAAATAATACCAATGTTATAGAGGAGCGGCGATACCGAGTAGAGGATAAAACGATGGCGTAGCTGTGTGAGTGATGCGAGCGTGTTGGAGGCGCCAAGAAATATCGGCTGGAGGAGCAAGATGCGGATGAGGAGCACCAGCGACGCGTATGATGACGGATCGCCCGCGAGTCCCGGCGCAAGCAACCGTACCAACTCCGGCACAAAGAAAAAGATAATTGTTGAAACGACACCCATGCCGATAAAAAACACGAGCAGAATGTCGCGCAAAAAAGACACCATGAGCCCCTCCTCGCGCCGCTCGAGCTTTGAGAGCACCGGCAATAATGCATACAGCGAAAACAACGACGCAACGGTCGCAAAAAGAAAGTCGGGGACGCGGAACGCCGCGTAGTAGAGGTCGAGCGTATGCGACGCGCCAAAGTTGGCCGCCAAAATCCGGTCACGCAAAAGGGCGAGAATCTGCGAGAGAAGCCCGAAGCCCGCGAGCACATAAGCGGCTTCGTGCATGCCCCGCACTTCTCGCCCCACCGCGGAGAGAAAGCGTACCTTCATGCGCCCATTCTACCTCAAAATCCTTATAGAATATAGGGTTAATACCCTTTATTGAGCCACCGGCGCAGTTGTCCTGTCTTGCGGCGTTGACGTTACCGGAGGTTGCGCCCCGGCAAATGGGTCCTTACCTGCCTGCAAATTGCTTAGAATAAGGGTTACTTCGGTGTTACCCGGATTGCTTGCCGCCAAATCTTGGAACTGCTTGATAGCATCCGCATTGTCTTTGAGGATGTAATCGGAGAGACCGAGGAAATATTTGGCATTGGCATAGTCCGGCTCTATCGTAACCGCTTGTTGGAGCGCGAGCTTGGCATGCGTAGCATCGCCGCTTGAGTAATAGAGGAGGCCAAGCTCAAACCAGATGGGGGCAACGCCGGGAGCGGTTTGCGCCGCGGCAGTTGCCGCTTTAATGGCGTTAGGGATATCTTTGTTGGCGACATCAAGCTGGACCACGAGCAATATCGCGTCGGTGTAGTTAGGTTTGAGCGTAAGCGCTTGCGTGAGAAAGGTGGTGGTAATCTGCTGGTTGCCCTGATTTGCCGCGAGCCGTGCTATATCAAGCGGGATGGTTGGGTTGGTTGGATCCTCGGCGGCAGCTTGTTGATAGGTGTTGAGCGCAGTTTGCGCGGCGCCCTGCACTTTGAGTGTCGAGAGGAAGTCGTATATCTGCGCAAGCTCGAGTGTCGGGCGGTAATCGGCCGGGTTTAACTTCTCTGCTTGCTGGCCTGTTGCGATTGCCGATTGCGCCGCTGCCGCAAATTGTTTTTGCACGTCGGGAGAGGTGGAAGTTGACGCCGCTATCGTTTGCAATTGCGTGCCGTATGCGCTCACGAGCAGGCGCAGAGCGTCGCCGTTAGGGTCGACATTTTGTGCAAAGGTGCCGCTTTGTATCGCGCTTTTTGTATCACTGTTTGAGAGCTGCTCGGTGCCGTATCCCGTATATGCCTCGGCAACAAGGCGGCGATTAGTTGCAACGCCTGCATATGCCGCAAGCACCACCACTATAATGATCGCGGCGAGTGTGCCGTACATGTCAAAGCGAGTCGTGCTCTCTTCCTCTCGCGCGGCGCTCTGGCCCTGCCGCCACAAAAATCCAAACGTGGCGCCGGCAAGTGCGAACGCCAGAATAATAATGTTTTGGCTCGGCACGTAGAGAAATATCGTGGAGAGCAAAAAGAGACTTGCAATCGAGAGTGTCGAGGCTACGATGTTGTCCTCGCGCGTAAGGACGTCGAGGCGCACAACACGCACGAGACCGGCAAGTATGAGGAGTATCGGCACGAGCCACGCAAGCGCGCCGAGGAGACCTACAGTGCCGAGCGCGGTTACCAATGTCGAGAATCCGACGTTAAAATCGAGATTCCAAAACGCCGACTGATTGACCTCGGCAGGTTTGTGGAGAAGCCACTCCTGCCCAAAGGTGTTGGGGCCGGTGCCTACCAGCATGTGCTTGACGGAGCCCGTGCGTGCGGTGTTGATAATGCCAAGCGTCGAGGAGTACGAGGGGCGCACCTCAAGCGAGGAGACGGGGAACAGGCTGGCGAGGTTCGTGTTGAGCGAAGATCCGAAAAAGAGGAACAACAGCGACACGAGCGCCGAAGCTATAGCAAACCACGGCAGGCGTTTTGCCCAGTGGCTAAAGGCTGCACCCTCTCCCCCACGCTGCATAAGCAGGTGCACGATGGAGATAACGATGGCAAAACCGAGCACCAAACCCCACACAAGAGAAAAGTTTATGATGCCGAGCAGTAAAGCAAGCGCGGCAAGCACAAGCCCCACGACAATGCGCCAAGCATTGGATACTGTTTGCAACTCAACGCGCGCCAACAGGAGCATCGCGAGCAATCCTCCGATGATGCCGAGGTCGTTCCACTTGCCGATGAGGTTGACCGAGCGGTCGGCAAAGGTTGCAAGCGGTATCGCGGCGGAGCCAAACACAATCGATATAAACTGGAAGATAACGGCGGCAATCAGAGACCAAAACACCACTGCAAGTAGAATGCGTACGGTACGCAGCGTGCGAAAGAGCGCAAAGGCAATTGCAAACGCCAAAAAGAGGAGTACGGCAAAGAGCACGGTGTCACTCTCGACTCCAAACCCCGTAAACGCGACCGATCGGTCTATGGAGAAATAGGCGGATATGAGATATGCAATCGGCAAGAGCGCCACGAGCAACACGCCAAAAAACCCGCGCGCACGCACAACCTCGGGTATGCCGCGTCCAAACACAAACAACACAACAGCAGCAAGCGCAAAAAGCGCAAACGCCGCCACTTTAGCTAATTGGAACGGAAACCATGCAGTCGGGATGACGAGCACCAGTGCAAGTACAATACCTGCAAGGAACGCGTATCTCGACGCAGAGACTAGCTTCGAATACATATTCGATTCGATTAACAATTAATCGCCAGCTATGTAAGGCGGGGACTAGCCGCCTGTTTGTAGACCAGCCACTTATTAGTATAACGCAAACAACTCACCTTTAGGGTGAGTTGTCCACATGTTTGCGCGCGCGCCTGTAAGCCGAATTCTGTCTGGAGTAACAATTTATCTGGGACCTCGATTGCTCTGAAGCCTCTAGCGGCACCCTCCTTCGCTAAAGCTTCGGAAGGGTAAACTCCCAAAAGCTCCGCTGGAGTACGGCCTTGCACTTGGGTAAGGATTTTGCCGTTTCACTCCCGACTGTAACGTCGGGACTCGTCTCTGTTCGCACCTCTTACGCCCGCAAAAAGCGTATGACAGGCGTTACCCCCGACGCTCAGCTTACGCCGAGATCGGGGCCCCGACTCTATTGGGGCGTCGGGGCTGCTACCCTTTTATCCCGCCAAAGCGGGAAAGTGTTCGGACTTTCCTCTACCAATCTTGCCCGCCACAGGTGGTTGCAAGATTGAGTACCCTGAGTTTTATCGAAGGGCCCCTCGACTACGCTCGGGATGCTCAATTTTGTATTCCGCCTAGGGCGGACAAAATTGGCAGCTGTTACTCAGCGCGCTAGCCAAAACAATACCATAAATCTAATCATCTCACAACAATTTTCGAAAATCATCTTGCGATATTTTGAGATCACGTAGTATTCCAGCGAGTGTTCCCTTCTTGATATCCTTTCCGGCATGCCGCGCCACAGTTGTACGCCTGCCGTCTTGGTGTGAAAAAACAAGATGAGATGTGCCGCGTTCAGGATGTTCAACAAAACCGCACTTTTTTAGTGCACGAATAAGTTGCCGAGCAGTAATCCTCGGCAATCTAGGCATATGCCACCCCTTTCGTGCGCTTGCTTGGCTTTGGTGCAGATATTGTCTCAAAAAGCTCCAATCCTCTATCATGCGGTATCTTTCCCCCATCGGCTATCAAACTACGCACATACACGTCGATGGCATCTCGGATCATGGTGCGAGCATCATTAATAGTTTTGCCCCAGGTGTGGCAACCGGGCAATGCAGGAACGGACGCATGATAGCCACCTTCATCCGGTTCTATTATTACCCTGTAGGTGTAGCTTTCCATGTCTGCAGTATAACACAAATACCCTTTTTGTACCAAATAAAAAATCGCATAATCATCCCTTACTTAAATTTAAGTATCGCCGCCCTCGTTAAGGGACCGAGGTATCCGGTCTGCGGAAGTCCTTGGCTTTTTTGGAACTTGATGAGCGCTTTATAGGTGAGCATGCCGAAAGTAGTAGTCTCATTATCCGGAGAACCTGCGCCTTTTGAGGCAATAATAAACCCATGCGAATTGAGGAATTCTTGCAGAGTGCGCACATCTTTACCCGTATCATGTAATTCGAGATTCTTTGTCAGCACTACTTTTAAAAAAGCCGCAGGTATTGTAGTTGGAGCTGTCGGGGCAGGAGTGATTACTTGCGTTGGTGTTATATCTTGATACCCGACCGACATAGTGCCAGAAATCGTACCACCTCCGCCGGAGGACGACGTGATGTCGCTGTTGATTACGAAGTTCCCTGCCGAGGCACCGGTGAGTGAGCTGTAGTCGGTGCTGTCAGTCGGTGCGAAGTTGGCGGTGATCGCGTAGGTGCCCGCGGCGGTCGGCACGGTCGCCAAGCCGTTGTACAGAACGCTGCTGACGGTGCCGGCCACGGAGCCGGTGACCGTTGCTGCTTGCGCAGAGCCGGTGTATGTGACCGGCGAGTTGGTCACCGACAAAGTTGGGGTCACTGGATTGTTTTGAACCACATCAAAAGTATGTGTGGAATAACCACCGTTGTATGTGAAGGTGATTTGACCAGAACTGTTAGATTCATACGTGCCATACTTTGTTTGATCTACATTTACTACGTAATAAGTGTTGGCTTGGAGGTTGCCGACTGTATGAGAAGCGGTGGCATTATCGTTATGGGCATCAGCATCACCCGTTTCAGTCCATTCTTTTGAGTAGTCGCCCGAGGTGTTCCATGTATTGATGGTTACGGCTATTGAACCCGCGCTCGGGGTGATAGCTAAAGGAACCGAGTCTATATTTGTCGTACCCGATAATCCCGTAGCAGAAATAGAGGTTGAAGCATCAGACGATATCGTACTCGTTGCATGTAAAAACGCCTGATTATATGACTTGACTGTTGCTGTTATGGAACTGGTGTTATCAAAAGATAAATCGACTTCCTTTGAGATTGGGTCATACGAAGATGTTAAAACATTATCTGTTGTAGGCGAAACAGCAGTTAATCTCGGGATGGAAGTATCGTACGAGCTACTAGCACCGGAATTAATTGCCAGATTATTCACACTGCCCGAAGCGGCAATGACCGGCAAATAAACAACTCCTCCGTTAACATAAATCTGATAGTCTCCGTTATTCAGAGTAACGGATTTTATTGTCTCATTTTCCATTTCCAACTTTGTTCCAACGGCGCGCCCGGCATACGAGTTGCTGATACTGCAGGTCGTCGTTGCGTTATTGTTGGTGCATGTTGAACTGACATATCTTGAAGTCGTAAGACCGCTGGGGCTATAGCTGGAATTGTCTTGATCGTAACGAGCGTATAACCAATTTGAACTGCCGTCACCGACCTCAAACGCATACACATCCCAATAAGCTGTTTCGTTAAAAAATATTCCGTTAGCAATACTGGCCGGCGAATCAATATTGCCAAGGTCGGGTTCGTGATATTGCCAAAGGATGTTTCCGGTTGATTCATCTAAAGCATAGAATTTTCCTAAACCTTGACCGGCAGTTCCAAAAACAGGGTTATGGGTAGTCCCAATAAATATTAATCCTCCGCTGATAGTCACCGATCCTATGTCCGTCCCGTCACTGACTCCGTCGCCGATACGCACCGGCCCCCAGACGTTGTTTCCATTGGCCTCGTTAAGCGCGTAGACATAACCGCAGGTATCCGAAAAGAAAACGACGTTATTGTGGTAGGCGGTGTCTGAAAGTGGTGAACAATTCAAAGATTTATGCCATCTTAAATTACCGTTAAGATCATACGAAGCAACACCATTATCGGAGTACATGGCAAGGTACAACGCATTGTTGTCTCCATCATAAGTAATAGAGTTATCCCATGTGGCATTAGATAGCGTTTCCGCCCATATTTGGCTACCATTTGTGGCATTAATCTTGTAAAAGGTCGACCCTCCGACTGTATAAATAGCATTGTCGTGCAATAACGGAGTAACTACTCCATATTCTCCTTCTGTGAAAGTCCACGCCACGCTCCCATCACTCTTGTTGAGAGCGACGAACTGAGTACCCTCAAATTGGTCGTAATAAACATGGGTGGCGTCATACGTCACCGGATAGGCGACCTTTCCGGTATCTGCATGGAACCAGTTTAAGGAGAAACCGCTGGTTCTTATGTTTGAAATATCAAACGAATACAACCCTTGAGCGCCTGCCCAGCCGGTATCCGGATCCCAGCTTTCATCTGATGTACCGATATAAAGCGTATTGCCGTCGATAACTGGAGAACCGTAAGAAGGACCTATTGTATAGCGGGCGATTATATCGCCGGTAGCCGCATCTAAAGCGAATAAATCTCGATTACCCGGTTTACCAGTTCCCACTGCCGTGCTCGTAAGATAAGCGACCCCGTCATTATATGCGACAACAGATTCCTGATAATAGGTTCCTGTTATATCGGGGGCTTTCCAAAGGAGGTTATAACCTCTCGCCGTTCCGGTCTTGTTGGCATATATTAAAACATTATCTTTGTCGCTGGTATCAGGTTGCGGACACGCACTTGTGGTGAACTGCACGTCAGATCCGTATGAAGTCCCCTGCGAGTTAGTGGCGTAAGCGGCAACGTGGTAGAGCGTGTTGCAAGTAAGACCGGTGATTGAAGCCTCGAAAGCGCCGGTGGAGAAACTGCCGGTTTCTGGCGTCGTGGTCGCTCCGTATGAAAGAGAGGTGCCGTAAACCACACCGCGAACGGTCGGATTGCTACTGCCTGTTGCGGTGATGTTGCCGTTACCGATTGCCGTGGTAGCTCCGATTGTAGAGACGGCTTGAGTGGTAACCGTCGGCGCACTAACCGCCAGAGTCGTCGTCGCAAGAATTGTCCCAGTTGATGTTCCCGCAGAGTTCACAGCATACGCGCGGAAGTAGTAGAGGGTGTTGGGAGAGAGACCAGTGATGCCTCCGCCGAAGTTTCCCGTACCTCCTTGCGAGCCGAGGCTGGTGGTGGCAATAACAGTCGAGAGGTTAGAAGCCGTACCGTATGCAAAGCCGCTACCGGTGATTGAAGCACCACCGGTTGCGCTGATGTTGGCGTTCAGAGTCATGGTCGAAGTAGAGACGAGTGTGGGGGGAGAGGTGGCGATGGTTGGGACGGTAGCGGCGGCAGTCGGTGTCACCGCATTCGATGCCGACGAGGGTGTACTCGTGCCGACGGCATTCACGGCATAGACCTGGAAGGTGTACGAGGTGCCGTTCGTGAGCCCGGTAACGACGATGGGAGAAACGGTCGAGGTCGCAGTGAAGTTGCCTGGAGTCGAGGAGGCAAGATAGTAAAGGATGGAAGAGCCGCCGTTGCTGGGAGCGGTGAACGAAACCGTGGCTTGATTGGGAGAAGAGGTGGCGGCAGAGACGCCAGTGGGAGCGCCGGGAACAGTTGCGCTTTGCGTTTCCTGCGCGGCAAAGGTGAGCTCGTTGGTTGCTGAACTCTGGTTGTAATACTCAAACTTTATCCAGTTCGCATCGCGGACGCCGGAGGAAACGCGAACTTCATCAATAATGCCATTAAAAGGGTATATAGTACTCCCTGACCCAATTTCAAATGGGGTGGTAATGCTCTTAATTGATGCAAATGTTCCACCAAAATCATTTGTGTCATCAACCTGTACACCATTAACATAGAGCTTGATTCCCGTACTAGAAGTGCCGCCATCGTAGGTGGCAACAACATAGTACATAGTATTAGATGATAGAGCACCAGAATATTCACGGCCAATGTAGTCTGTACCTGTACAGGAGGTGTTATTATAAATAGCGAACTCCAAATCCGTACCGTCGGTACTATTGAAACCTAGCCAGGTGGCACAATCTTTAGCTGCTGCCATATCCATCTTCGACATAACCGTTGGATAATTTGCAAAGCTACTTGGCTTAATCCACGCGCTATACGTAAGGGCGCCAAGGATATCGAGTTTGTTGCCGGTATTATCTGTGCTTACACCTTGGTTGCCGTTGAAACTCAAACTACCATCTATCTGTCCATCGGTTTGTGTAGGAGAACCTTGCGGAGTTCCGGTATTTCCGTTGCTTGTTGAATCTGCATCGTTTACTCCGGTCGCTTCTTTTAAGTGCCACACGCCTTTGTAATTTTGCGACGCACCTTCTTTCCACACGCACTGGGACGGGGTTACGGGGCTGGCGCAGTTTATCGTATCCGCGTCCGCACCAGCGGTGGCTGTCCAGTTTATGCTTTTTTGATCAGAGTTACCGTAGTAAATATAGATTACGGTTGGAGCAGTGTGGCTCACTGTCGGCACTTTGACCCAGAAGTTAGCGATGAGGTTATTTGAGTCGTCGCTGAAAGATTCTCTTTCGTATGAGAGCACGGTTCCGTTCGAGTCGGTAAAGCGGATGTCATAGCCGCCATTAATTTTGTCGCTGAGATTGTAGCCAATGTTTGTACTTCCGCCTCCTGTCTCGGCTATTTTCACCAGCAGAGGAAAGTTAGGAAGGGCAGCGCCGACATTGGTGTTTGAGATGGTGATTTGCTTTCTGTACGTCCAGCCGGTGAGCCAACCTGCGGCACTCACGGGTCTTGGTTGAAGAAAAATAAAACCTATGAAAAATACGCTAACGAAAATCAGCGCGGTCGCCGAGAGAGAGAGAGAGTAAAAGCTCGATGCATACAGATTCAATAATACCCCATATCATATATAGATGCTGGAGTAGTACTTGTGTGGGCGAATTATCCGCTCCCAAGGTTCGACCTTAAGGTCGGACTTTTAACGTCATTCCCTCCTTTATATTGTGCTCGGCGGCAAAGCCTGCCGGGACTTCAAGCACGTATAGCACCGGTGCGCTCGGATAAAACACTTGCGGAGGATTTTGGAGATACGATTCGGGCTTTGCATCCTGTACAATCGTAACAATCTTCCCGCTCGCATCGGCAAAGAGCATATCGAGCGCAAAGTTCATGTCCTTCATCCAAAAGCCGTACATGCCCGGAGTTTGAAACACAAACAGCATCCCCTTCCCGTCCGGCAAACTCGTGCGGCCCGAGAGCCCTTGCTCGCGTGCGGCCTCCGTGCTCTCTACCTCCACTTGCACGGTGGCTTGCGGTGAGCTTGCCCCATCCGCGCCTATCCACACCTGTGTAAGCGGTTGTGGTGTCTCAGCGGGTGCCATAGGGTAATAACCATACACCAAAAATGCGGCTACCAGTATAGCCAAAATAACGAGTACAAAAAACAGCCCTTTTTTGAGGGGTATGTCCACATATATAGTATACCAGCACTTTTTATAGGACATGCTATACTATAAGGGTGACCAAAACATGATTACTCATGTCGTCGGCGACGACCCCTTCGCCAATACCCAATTAGGCAACGCTCTTACTCGAGCAATTGTTGATACAATTCATGAGCCGTTTTTAGTGCTAGATGCAGACTTGCGGATCATTGTCGCAAGTCGTTCTTTTTATGAAAAATTTAAAGTGCGCAAAGAAGAGACTCAAGGAGCCCTGCTCTACAAAATAGGCGACGGGCAATACGACATACCCGCGCTCAGACATTTTCTCAAAAATATTATTCCCGAACATGCGGTCATGAGGGAGTACAAAATTGTGCATGACTTTTTACACATCGGGAAACGAACGATGCTCTTAAGTGCGCGCGAAGTTGCCTATGAAAACAGCCAGCGCAAGCATCTGTTGTTGACCATGGGTGACGTAACCAGTCAAGAACTGTTGGACGCAGAAAAAGAAAAGCTCTCAAACGAGAAGGATTTGATCATACGGGAGATGAAGCACCGCATGGCAAACAGCCTGCAACTTATAGCAAGTATACTTATCCTCAAGTCGGAGGTGGTGGAGTCTCCGGAGGTTCGCACCCACCTTAAAGATGCTCACGAGCGCATCATGTCCATTGCTACCGTAGAGAAGTTCCTCGACACGACCAGTTTACATGAGGAGGTGGAAGTGGGGCCGTATCTCACGGGGCTCTGTGAGAGTTTGTCGGCAAGTATGATAGAGGGCAGTAAACCTATCACCTTGAGCGTACACGCAGGAAGCGGCATGGTCACTTCGTCGGTGGGCATCAGCTTAGGGCTTATTACCGCGGAGCTCGTTATCAATTGTCTCAAACACGCGTTTCCGCACGGGAGACACGGCTCCATTGTCGTCACCTATAAAACCGGCAAAGACGGATGGCAACTGGTAGTGTCGGATGACGGAGTCGGCATACAAGTCAATCCGCTTCGGAAAGAAGGTTTGGGTACCACTATCGTGCAGTCGCTCGCGCGCCAAGTTGGCGCGCAGGTAAAAACGACTACCGGCTCACACGGCACGACCGTTTCCATACACCACACACAAAAAAGTTCTTAAGAAGTACGCCGAGGAGGCCCCGTGCAATTAATGCTCTGGGGTCTCCTCGGCTTAAACCATGAGTACATCCATATCCTCACCGGTTATGGTTAACTACTCTTCGGTCTGCTCTTGGCTCTGCACACATAGTGCGGTGGCGCATTGCGCTCTTCTCACCGACTTATGCTATAGGCGAGGTGTCCGTGCCCCGCTAAAACAATCGTATCAAACTCCGGTTGAATATATGGTGAATAATTTTGATATCGCACGGGCTATTTTTTTGACGCGCGAGGCAGGCGTCGGAATGCTTCTTCGATTTCTGCAATCCCTACCGGCTTTACCATGTGCGCATGAAATCCCGCTTTGCGGGCGCGTTCTTTATCCTGCGCTTGCCCGTAGCCGGTAAGCGCGATGAGGGTGGAAGAAAAATGTTTTTCCTGCTGTAAAATATGAGCAACCTCGTATCCGTCGATATCCGGCAATCCGATGTCCAAAATAATAACCTCCGGATGCAACTCGCGAACGTTGCGTATGGCGCTCGAGCCGTCAAACGCGAGCGTGACCGTATGCCCGCGCAACTCAAGGAGTCGCCCGAGCGCTTCGGCAGCCACCTCATTGTCGTCAACTACAAGAATGGTGCGTGCTTGTTTGGCTTGTGGCACTTTGCGGCCACTGTGCAAGCGCGACTTAATGGTTGGAGCCAGATGGGTGTGAGCCAAGATTGATGTTTTTATGGGTACAATTTCCCGCCAGGGAGATACGGGAGTGAGCATGTCATTGAGTATGTCGGTTATGGCGTGGACGCGGTCCTCGATGGTCTCAAGAGTGGCCGTAGCGTCCGCTGTGGACATTTTCTGTAATTTTAAAAGTTCGGCAGAGCTTATGATGGCCGCGAGCGGGTTGCGGAGTTCGTGCGCAAGGACGGCAAGCAGTTCCTGCTTCTTTTCCTCCTCCGTGGAAGCCGCCACCAATACATGCTCCGGCTCACTCGTAAGACCCAATTTTGAGCCTACAAGTTGAAGATAGTAAGCAAGAGGTTGAGAGGTCATGCGACAAAACGATATCCAATGCCGCGCACGGTTTCAAAATGAGCCGAGTTGCTCCTTTGGGAGAGTTTTTTGCGCAGGTTTTTCATATGCACATCAAGCACATTGCTCAAGGTAAGGGCATTAAAGTCCCACACGCGGCTCGAAAGTTCTTCGCGCGTGCACACCTCGCCCGGCCGCTGGAAAAAACACTCGAGCAAAGCGTATTCTTTTAAGGTTAAAGGTATTTCGGTATCCCCCACCGTTACACGATGGGTGGCGGTGTCTATCGTAATGTTGCCAATGGCACGCGTGACTTTTTGCGGCGGCACCGGCCGGCGCGCGACCGACATAATGCGGGCGATGAGCTCCTCCGACGAAAATGGTTTTACCACATAGTCGTCGGCGCCGGAGTTGAGCAGCTCAATCTTATACTCCGTGCCCGACTGACCGGTCAAGATAATGATGGGAGTATCAATGCCCTCCGCCCGGAGCGTTTTGGTAAGCGTGACCCCGTCAAGACTTGGGAGGGTGAGGTCGAGCAGTATCACGTCGTACTCCTTGTGATAGAGCGAGATGCGAACTCGCGCTTTTTCGCCATCCGCGAGCCAATCAACCGCAAAACCCTTTATCTCAAGGAATTTTTTGAGATTTTTTGCCAAAACCTCTTCGTCTTCGTACTCTATCTGGGCCTCCATGAACATCTCATGAAGATTGTCAGAAAGCCGCCTTTAAAACGGGGCGCATATTGTAAATGTCATCAGGCACCCGGTTGTATATCCTCATAATCCGCTCCGCGACATGCGGATGAACCCTTTGGACATGGTTCCACATGATTATTTTGTTCATCAATATCCCTTTTGATGAACCTGCCGCCTGATAATCGCACTCGGTGCACATGAGTATCGCGTTCATATGATGCAAGTGTGCCAAAACATGCCTGATGGTGGCGTGAATATTTGTTCTTCATGAGAATCACACGCCCTATGTGGAAAGATTATATCAAAGGTCGAGGTTACCAGAATTATTACCATCTATCTATATATGAAAACGAATCGAATCTATGTTCTCCTGTCTTTGATAACTGCTCTTGCGGTTGCTGGCATGAGCCTGGGCGCGCTCAGCTTGGCGCAAACAATCACGCCGGTGGCGTGTAGCGTCAGTGCATCCTCGGTAAGCACCAACCAGGCGGCAGTCTTTACGGCAACAGGCGGCAACGGAACCTACTCTTGGTCCGGCCCGAACTTAAATGTGACAAACGCATCAGGCAGTCAGTTTGCGGTTAGCTATCCAAATCCCGGTGTCTACACCATTACGGTGACGAGCGCCGGCCAAAGTGCAAGTTGCAATATGACTGTCGTAGCAGTGGCTACGAGCGGAGCACTCACCTGCTCGCCGGCAACACAAAATGTTACCCTCGGACAAATCGCCGCCTTCTCGGCTACGGGAGGCAATGGCGCGTACACGTGGTCGTCACCCGATTTGACCATCACCAATGCAAATGGCTCGGGCTTCAGCGCCAATTATGCGTCGACCGGACTTAAGACCATGACGGTTACCAGCGACGGCGCGACCGCCAGCTGTGTGACAAATGTTTTGGCAGGCGCAACTACTCCGGCTACCCCCGGCTTGCCAAACACAGGCGGCGGTTATGGACAGTAAAAAGCACATAGATAAGAGCTTTTGGACGAAAGGATTTCTTTTGTCCTTAGGCGTAGGCCTGCTTGTGACAGGCCTTTCGGTTTTTCTCCAGACCAGAGAGGTAACGGTTCAAGCTTTTGCGGCCGCAACGCATGTACCAATAGTCACGGCATCTACTCCAACAGGTCTCGGTGCCTCTTTTAATGGGCCGTCTCGGCTCATCATCCCCTCAATCGGAGTCGACGCACATATCCAGAGCGTCGGACTTTATTGGAACGGCGACGGCACTATGAGTATCCCCACAAACTTTACTGACGTCGCTTGGTATAACGGCGGACCGCTCCCGGGTGCCTTGGGGAGCGCGGTAATAGACGGACACTTGGACGGACGGAACGTTAAAGAGGCGGTGTTTTATAACCTCGGCAGCCTAACATTGGGCGACGTGGTGGAAGTGGTGGATAATGACGGCGCGGTGCTTAAGTTTAGTGTTGTTGCTGTTAAAACATATGATTACAATGCAACCACAACGGACATTTTTGACGGCGACACATCGCAATCACGGCTCAACCTCATTACCTGCGCGGGGAGCTGGGACAAAACGCAAGGCATTTACAACAAGCGGGTTGTCGTATTTACCGATCTTATAAAAAATAATTAAACATATATGGGAGTTATCATTTGGGTAGTATTTGGAGCATTAGTCGGATGGGTGGCGTCTATGCTGGTGGGAGGCGGAGGAGGATTGCTTGCCGACATCATCATAGGCATCGTGGGTTCGCTTATCGGCGGATTTGTCATGAGCTTTTTTGGGTACGGCGGAGTAAACGGTTTTAATTGGTACAGTTTTCTCGTGGCTCTCCTTGGGGCATGCGTACTGATTATCATCGTGCGGGCTGTGCAGTAATCATTTAGCTAATTCATATGAGCAACAACAAGACCAAAAAATCCTGGAACGTGTCAAAGGCTACGCGCGATGCCGTTGTGGAAACCGCTCGACAGGTACAAGTATTAAAAGACGAAACGACCGACCTTGCTCACAAGGCTGGGAGGAAATGGGAAGAGTCTAAACCCCGCCGGGAAAAAGCCAAAAACCAACTGAGAAATGCCGCCGATAGTCTTGTTGATTTTGGAAAGCAGGTGCAGGAAGGTTTTAACCAAGGCATTGCCGAGGTTCAAAAAAAGAAAAAGAAGGCCTGATAAAAATTCTTTTTGAGTATATACTGGAGTCGATGAAAACCGTATTGATTACCGGTGCGCGCAGCGGCCTCGGGCTGGCGCTTGCAAGAGAGTTTCTCGGCAAAGGCTGGCGGGTTATTGCCGCCGGGCGGCGGATGACCGAGCTCCCGGATGACGTCCGCACTAACCCCAACACAACCACTGTTGAACTCGAGCTGTCCGATGAGGCAACCGTGCGCGCGTGCGCCAATACGCTTATTGGAGTACCCATCGACGTGTTGATAAACAACGCGGGCGTCTATGACTCGAGCTCAGTTGATGATGATACCGTTGTCTCGACTCTTGACGCGATAGCGCGTGTTTTTATTGTCAACGCGATTGCACCGCGGCTTTTGGCTGACGTGCTGCTTCCCAATCTCGCACTTGGCTCCGAGCGGCTGATTGTCGGCATCTCTTCGGGCATGGGCACGTTCGCACAGCTCCAAGGGCGCGACCTCGAACCGACGAGCCGCGGCACGGGCGGTTATGAAGCGCTCCACTGGGTCTATAGCGCGAGCAAAACCGCGCTTAACTATGCGCTGCTCGCCTTCGGGGTCTCACACCCGGAAATAAAAGTATCTCTTATCAATCCCGGCTGGATGCAGACGGCGATTGGCGGTAAAAACGCGCCGGAGTCGACAGATGAAAATGCGCGGCATATCGTCGAGCTTATCCTCGCCCACAAAACTCGCCTGCCCGCGAGTGAGCTGGTCGATCACCTTGGCCACAAGATGGAGTTGTAAAAAAAATCCCGACGTGGCGGAGACGGAGAGATTCGAAGCTTACAGCTTCAGTACAGGCTTCCCATTTTTTCGTCCCAAAATGGGACTCAAAAATATGGGAGAGCCTTTTCGAATCTCTCCCGAACAGTGCTCAAGCACTGTTCTCGTCTCTCGCAAAATATATTCGCAAGAGCTCATTATTTTGCGGAGACGGAGAGATTCGAACTCTCGGTGGGTTGCCCCACACACGCTTTCCAAGCGTGCGCACTAGACCGCTATGCGACGTCTCCTTTTTCACCTAACACCTACTAACGTACCTCCAAAGACAAAAAAACTCCAGCCGCGTGCAATTTTTTGCATGTACAATAGAGCAATATGAAATTAGCGCATCATCTGCATGTTCGCCGCCGAACGGAGCCCTACCCCGCGCGCACGGTTGGCATGCGCTTGCTTGATGTGCTCGTATATATCGTGGGCATCTTGGGGCCGCTCGCCACCATCCCGCAAGTGGTACAGATTTATACCACGCACAATGTCTCGGGTATCTCCTTTTTTACCTGGAGCCTTTACACGTTATTTGATATCCCGTGGATCATATACGCCGCCGCGCATCGCGAGCCGCCGCTTATTGTGTGCTACGTGTTGTGGTTTGTTTTTAACTCGCTTGTCGCGATAGGCGTGCTGCTATACAGCCCGGTAGCTATTTTTTAGCTTTTACACAGTGCTTCGACGATAATCGTTGCAAAGAAAAAGAGCCGAGCTTGCGCTCGGCCCCGAGTAGAAAAGTTTACCCTCCAGTGCGACACCTCCCCATAGGTTGCCGTTGGAATGAACCTTGCGGCGAACGGCTCCGATAGTTCTCGGCCTCCCGGGCGAGACTCTTGCCGATTTCGTTGGTTGCCTCACTTTGTACAACCTGAAAAGTCGACACAGGCTTTTTTGCCTCATCTTCCCACGCTCGCCAGAACAAGGCGTGCCCTCGGTGAGGACGAGTTTGGCTTGCCTCTACCCAACTAGAGCTTTGATGCGCTCCTCAATCGGCGGATGAGTAGAAAAGATACGCGTTAAAAAGCTCTTGGATGCGCTGGGACCAAAGGGATTTGATATATACAGGTGCGCGGTGGCGTTGCTTGCGGTGCGCATAGGCTGTGAGTAGGCGCCGATTTTGCGCAGCGCCGAGGCGAGCCCCTCCGGATAGCGCGTGAGCAAAGCGCCCGACGCGTCGGCCAAAAACTCGCGTTTGCGTGAGACGGCAAGCTGGAGGAGCATTGCAAAAATTGGCGCGAGTATTAGCAGCGCAATCGCAAAAATCATGAGGACAGGATTATTGTTGTCCCGGCTGTTGCCACGGTTGCCCTGGCCGGGTAGGCCGCCAAAAAACATCGAACGCAAAAAAAAGTTATCAGCAATAGAAATAAACCCGACAAGGATTACCGCCACGGTGGATACAAGCATGTCGCGGTTGCCGATGTGTGAGAGTTCGTGCGCAATCACTCCCGAAAGCTCGTTTTCGTCCATCATGTTGAGCAAGCCGCTTGTTACGGCTACCGCCGCGTGCTTTGCGTTGCGGCCGGTGGTAAACGCGTTGGGTTGCGGGTCGTTAATAATGTAGAGTTTCGGTTTGGACAAGCCCGCGGTGATGCACAGGTTCTCTACCACGCGGTGAAGCTGTGGATACTGCGCTTCGCTCGCCGGCGTTGCGCGCGCCGAGGCAATCACTACTTTGTCGGAGTACCAATAGCTCACCACGTTCATCACGACGGCAATCACCACCGCAATAATCAAAATACCGGGGCTGTTAAAGTACCACGATATTGCCCAGCCGAGCCCGATGACAAGGCACAAAAACACAAACATGAGCGTCCATGTCTTTGCAATATTTTCGTCTTGATGAGTGTAGAGCGTTGCCATAGAATATCTTCGTAATTCAGAAAAGCAGGTACTCAGGTCACCACAATTTTTTTGCTAAAAAATTGCTATGTCTCGGCTCAGTCAGCCTCGACTTATTGCCCTTCATACCTCTTTTCAAAATTACTAATTGAAACTTACTTTCACCGGCTCGCGGGCGGCTGCTTCGGTGGCGTCAAGCTGGAAGTACTCCATCGCCGCAAAGTGGAAGACGCCCGCGATAAAGTTGCCGGGGAAGCTCTGCAAGGCGGTGTCGAGGTCGCGTACGTTGCCGTTGTAAAAGCGGCGTGCGGCTTGGATCTTGTCCTCGGTATCGGCAAGCTGATGCTGGAGGTCGAGAAAGTTTTGGTTGGCCTTCAAGTCAGGATATGCCTCGGCAACCGCAAACAGGCTCTTGAGCGCGCCACTCAATATGTTTTCGGCCTGCCCTTTAGCGGCGGTGCCGGTTGCGCCCATGGCGGCGCTGCGCGCGGCAGTGACGTTTTCAAACACACCGCGCTCGTGTGCGGCATAGCCTTTGACTGTTTCCACCAGGTTAGGAATAAGATCATAACGGCGTTTGAGCTGGACATCGATGTCGGCCCACGCTTCCTTGGCGCGCTGCACCATGCGCACAAAATGGTTGTACGCAAACACGGCCCAAAGCACAATTAGTACTAAAACTATCAAAACCACATAGAGTATAGTCATGCCGCAATTATAACACTTTTACTCATTTAATAATCCATCTCCCCCATGCCACCTGGCATTGGAGATTCTTTTTCTTCTTTTGGCTCCTCGGCTATCGCCACCTCGGTGGTAAGGAGCATGGCCGCAGCCGACGCGGCGCGCTCAAGCCCCGTGCGCGTCACTTTAACCGGGTCGACAATGCCCGCCAGCAACATGTCGGCAATAACTTCGTTTTTAACCGCGTCGTAACCTGCATTACCTTTGGCTTCTTTAACTTTCATAATGGCAACTCCTCCATCAACTCCCGCATTTTCGGCAATTTGCCTTAATGGTCTCTCGAGTGCAGATAATAGAATGTTATATCCTGCTATTTCTGCGGGACCAAGCTTCTTTTTCTTTTCTTCTACTGATTCAATCAACTTCTGCCCCACTTTCACGAGTGCAGCACCGCCTCCAACGACAATCCCCTCTTCAATAGCAGCCTTGGTGGCGTTAACCGCATCCTCGATTTTAAGTTTGAGATACTTCATCTCCGTCTCCGTTGCCGCGCCCACGCGTATCACCGCAACGCCGCCTTGGAGTTTGGCGAGGCGCTCCTCCAGCTTTTCTTTATCAAACTTGCTGTCGGTTGTTTTTATCTGCGCGCGTATCTCGGCGATGCGCTTTTCGATGTCTTTTTTGGCGCCCTTGCCGCCCACGACAACCGTCGAGTCTTTGGTGGCAATCACTTTGCTTGCACGGCCAAGCATGTCGAGCGTTGCCTTTTCAAACGTGATACCCACGTCGTCGGAGACAACTTGTGCGCCCGTGGTTGCCGCAATATCGCCGAGCATTTCCTTTTTTTTGTCACCGTAGCCCGGCGCTTTTACCGCAAGCACGTTAAAGGTGCCGCGCAATTTGTTGAGCACAAGAGTGGTGAGCGCGTCGCCCTCGATGTCGTCTACAATAATGACCAGCTCCTTTTTGCCGCTCCCTGCCACCTTCTCAAGCACCGGGAGTATCTCTTGTATCGATGATATTTTTTTGTCGGTAATTAAGATGAGCGCATCTTTGTGAATTGCCTCCATGCGCATGGGGTCGGTTACCATGTAGGCGCTCACGTAGCCGCGCTCAAATTTAAGCCCCTCAACCAGCTCTTTGTCGATGCCGAGACTTTGGCTTTCTTCCACCGTTACGACGCCGTCTTTGCCCACTTCTTTAATAGTGTCCGCAATGATGTATCCTATCGCCTCCGACTCGGCGGCGATGGTGGCAACCTGGCGCACTTCCTCGTCGGTTTTTATAGATTTTGCCAAAACCTTGAGCGCAAGTACCGCCTCTGCTGTGGCTTTTTCGATCCCCGCGCGCACGCCCATGGCCGAGAGGCCCATTTCGGTGTGCTTCATCCCCTCCTCCACTATCGCCTGGAGGAGCACCACGCTCGTGGTAGTGCCATCGCCGGCAATGTCGTTAGTTTTGGTGGCAACTTCTTTAACAATCTCCGCGCCCATGTTTTCAAACTTATCTTTGAGTGTGATTTCTTTGGCAATAGTGACACCGTCGTTAGTGATAGACGGTGCGCCGTAACTGCGCTCCATCGCTACGTTACGACCGCGCGGACCTAAAGTTACCTTGACCGTGTTAACCGCTTTGTCGATGCCGCTTTTAAGCGCGCGGCGCGCTTTTTCGTCAAAAAGAATTTGTTTTGCCATAGTGTTGGTAACATTCCCGGGAGGTTAAACCTCCATACAGAGGTTTAACCTCCGGAAGTGAATTAATCTAATATCGCTAATATTGAGCTTTCGGCCACGATGTAATATTCGATGCCGTCTACTTTTACTTCGTCAAAACCGTATTTGCTAAACATCACTTTGTCGCCCACTTTGACGCCTACAGGCACTACGCGGCCGTCCTCGTTTTTTTTGCCGGGGCCGACCGCCATCACAATGCCTGTCTCGGGCTTTTCTTTAGCGGCGGTGTCGGGGATGATGATGCCAAAACTCGTGGTCTTGCCCGTCTGCTCCGTAAAAGGTTTTACCAACACGCGGTCGCCCAAAGGCATAACCCCAACTGACTTTTTGTGCACAGGCTTACGTTTTGTTGATTTTTTTGCTTTTTTCATAGCGAAAAGAAGTTACGCGGGTAATTACATTGAGTCGATAGTCCGGCTCCAAGTAGGCATAGAGTAGTGAAAAACTGCCGATAGGTCAAGACGTGCTCCATTGCGCGGTTTTTGACCTTGTGCTATATTCCTTACTAATGACTTTGGGCGGCATTTTGCCCTATATCCAGATAGTGCTTTCGGTGTTGCTTATCAGCTGCATTTTGTTGCAACAGACAGGCGCGTCGCTTGGCGGCGCATTTGGCGGCGACAACTTCAGCGCGGCTTATCATACCCGCCGCGGCTCGGAAAAAGTCCTGTTTTACGCTTCTATTATTCTCGGTATGTTGTTTGCACTCTCGTGCGTCGCTGCGCTCATGCTCAACAAATAAATAATTAATCTCCATTCCTTATGCGCGACCTATTGCGCACGGCACAAAACATTTATGAGTCGTTCTCGGCCAGCGGGCGTACGCTGTTTCTTTTTTTTGCGGGCGTGTGCGTGCTTTCATCCATCGGGCTTGTCTATTTGCTTAACGCTTCGTTCCTAATCTCGGTGCCGGCCTACGGCGGGAGCTTGAGCGAGGGTTTGATAGGCTCTCCGCGTTTTATCAATCCGGTATTGGCGCTCTCCGACTCCGACCACGACCTTACCTCGCTCGTATACTCGGGGCTTCTCAAAGCAACGCCCGAGGGCGACTATGTGCCCGACTTGGCCGAAAGCTACACGGTTTCTCAAGACGGCAAAACCTATACTTTTATATTGCGCAAAAATGCTACCTTCCAAAACGGCATGCCGGTAACTGCCGACGACGTCGTGTTTACGATACAAAAAACCCAAGACCCGGCGCTCAAGAGCCCGCTCGAGGCCAACTGGAGCGGCGTTACGGTCACTGAGATAGATGCGCACACCGTGCAGTTTACGCTGAAGAGCCCCTATGCTCCTTTTATTGAGAATCTCACCATGGGTATCCTGCCCAAGTCGCTCTGGCAAGACGTCAGTGACGACGAGTTTTCTTTTAGCGATCTTAACACGAGCCCAATCGGCTCCGGGCCGTTTGAGATAGGCTCCATTTCGCGCAACTCATCGGGTATCCCCTCTTCGTACAATCTCAAAGCGTTTAATAATTACGCACTCGGCAGGCCGTACTTAGATGACATTACCCTACACTTTTATGCCAACGAGGATGAGGTCGACTCGGCGCTTGAAAGTGGCGCGATAGAGGCCGCTAGCGGCCTCTCGCCCGCCAACTTGCCTACGCTTGGAAGCGACGAGCGGGTGGTAAGTGCGCCGCTCAACCGCGTGTTTGGCGTATTTTTTAATCAAAATCAGTCAACCGTTTTGCGCGACCACGCGGTGCGGGAAGCTCTGCAAGACGCCATCGACCGCAATGCGCTCATCAACAACGTGCTCGGCGGTTATGGCACGCCGCTTACCGGCCCCGTACCGCCAAGCGTCTCGGGAGTTGTATCAACCGTAAGCAACGCCTCAACAACCACTGACCCGGCACTCATAGCGCGCGCGGAACTTATCAAAGCCGGATGGGTCGCGGGCCCCGGCGGCGTTCTCCAAAAAACGACCGGCAGCGGCAAAAACGCGCAAACAACCGTGCTTACGTTTAGCCTCGCAACCGATAATGTGCCGGAGCTCCGCGCGGCAGCGCAATATGTGCAAAATGAGTGGCAAAAAATGGGAGCCCAGGTAGACGTACAAATTTATGACCAGGGCGACCTTTCGCAAAATGTCATCCGCCCGCGCAAATACGACGCGCTCCTCTTTGGCGAGGTGATCGGCCGCGAACTCGACCTCTTTGCATTTTGGGACTCGAGCCAGCGCACTGACCCCGGTCTTAACATTGCGCTCTACGCCAACTCGACTGCCGACAACATATTGGAGCAATTGCGCACTACCGACGATGATGCGACTCGTGCCAAATTGTACACCCAGTTTGAAGCACAACTGCAAGCCGACATCCCCGCCGTATTTCTCTATGCGCCCGATTTCGTGTATATTGTACCTACTAATTTACAAGGTCTCGATATGGGCTTTATCGAATCGCCGAGTGACCGGTTCCTCAGCGTCACCAATTGGCATCGCGAAGACGAGAGCGTGTGGCCCATCTTTGTTAAAAAACAAAAAAACTAAAAACTAATTATTGATATGGACGAACAGACAAAACCGGCGGCAGGAAAAGCCGCAGAGCATCATAAGCCGTTTAACGCGCATCGAGGTATGCGTCCGCATCGGGGCGGCCCTCCAGGAGGGCAGATAAACAAGCCGGGTGGCGGGCACGGCGGAAGCAAGATAGGCCGTGGCAAATTGCGCCGCGAAGGGCCGCGGCCGCACCAAGCGCATCCGGTGCGTATAGTGGCCGAACAAGGATCCAACCCCGACGAAAAGCCCATCCCTCCGCTTGAGCCCGGCAACATTCGCATCATCCCCCTAGGAGGCGTCGAGGAAATAGGCCGCAACATGACCATGGTTGAATTTGGCGACGACATCGTTATCGTCGACTGCGGCTTCCAGTTTAAAGAGGAGGATACGCCCGGCATCGACTACATTTTGCCCAACACCAAGTATCTCGAGGACCGCCGCGACAAAATCCGCGCGATGTTTATCACACACGGACACCTCGACCACATCGGTGGCATACCCTACATCATCGACCGCATCGGCTATCCGCCGATTTACACCCGCGAGCTCACCGGCCTCATGATCAAAAAGCGGCAGGAGGAGTTCCCCAACCTCAAACCCATCACCATCCACGAGGTTGAAAAAGAGGACACCGTGCGCGTCGGGAATCTTCGCGTGCGTTTTTTTTCGGTGACGCACACCATCCCCGACTCGATGGGCATCATTATTGAAACGCCGTACGGTCTCGTGGTGTTTACCGGCGACCTCAAGCTCGACCACGTCGACGGCGTCCCCACGCAGGAAGAAGAGAAACACTTTGCGTATTTTAAAGATAAAAAAGTGCTCTTTCTCGGCGCCGACTCTACCAACTGCGAGCGGCCGGGTTTTTCCACTCCCGAGCGCATCGTGCAACAAAACATGGATGAGCTCATCCGCACCTCCTCGAACCGGCTCATTATCGGCACGTTCTCATCCCAGCTTGAGCGCATTATGCGCATTATCGAGAGCGCCGAGCGCGCGGGCAAAAAAATTCTCGTTGAAGGCCGCAGCATGAAGATCAACATCGAAATTGTAAAACAACTTGGCCTGCTCAAAGTTTCCGAAAAGATTTTTATCGGCCCCGAGGCGCTCGAGAGCCTGCCCGACAGTAAGATAGTTATCCTCGGCACCGGCGCGCAAGGCGACGAGTTTGCGGCGCTCATGCGCATCGCGATGAAAACACACAAATACGTCAAAATCAAAAAGGGCGACATTGTCGTACTCTCATCCTCGGTGGTGCCGGGCAACGAGCGCTCGGTGCAAAAACTTAAAGACAATCTCTCGCGCCAGGGTGCGCGCATCATCCACCGCGAGACGGCCGACGTGCATGCCTCCGGCCATGCTAACCGCGACGAGACGTTTTGGATCCATCAAAAAATAAATCCGCGCTTCTTTATGCCGATGCACGGCTACCACTACATGTTGCGCGTGCATGCCGACATCGCCAAAGCGTGCGGGCGCGCCGATGACGAAATAATCGTGCCCGACAACAGCTGCATCGTCGAGATACGCGACGAGGGCCAAAAAATTGTGCGCCTTAAAGAGTCGGCACCGGCGGGACTCCGCCTGGTTGACGGCTTTGCCATCGGCGACATACAAGAGGTGGTGATACGTGACCGCACCGTGCTTGCGCAGGAAGGCATGTTTGTCATCATCGCAACCGTCAACCCCAAAACCGGCCGCCTGCGCAAAAGCCCCGACATTATTTCGCGCGGTTTTGTGTATCTGCGCGAAAATCAGGAACTTTTAAGCCAAGCACGGCTTATCGTTAAAAAAACAATCGAGGACTCGAGCCACGGCCAAAACCCCATCAACTTCGAGATGGTTAAAAACGAGGTTACCGATGCGGTAGCGCGTTTCCTCTTCGAAAAAACCAACAAAAGACCGATAGTCATCCCTGTAGTGCTTGGGGTATAACATCCACAGCGTATTGGTTGTTAAAAAGAGCGGATGCGCTATAGTTGGACGCGGATTCTTGGTACGGGAGGCCACACATGCGCGCATGGAAGGTTTGGTTTGAACAGACATCTCAATCTCTCGAAGTCACACACCCCATTACCGCTCGCTGCCCTGTTTGCAAGCGTTCGGGCATTAAACTCGTTCTGGTTTGTCCGGTAAGTGATAGCTTCTTTACAAGAGTGGGTAATTTTTATCGGTTTAGTGATCATTTGAGTTTGGATGGCAAGTTATGCGAAAACTCGGGAAAACATCCCGATTTAGGAGGTCCTACGCGGCCTCAAAGCGAGCGCTCTGCTTTTTGATGAGTAGGCCATCTTTCTGCAGACGTTCGAGTTCGCTTGCAATCTCTCTTCGCGTACGCGGGGAGAGGTTTTTTTCTAATTGTACAAGCGACTGCGGTTTTTTGAGGAGCTCGCGGAGGATCGCGCCGCGTAGTTGGCGCACACTGCCTTCGAACTTTGATTGTTTAACGTAGTGTTTGCTTTTGCTGTTAACGCGCACGCCTTTGCTTTTTAAATAAGAGCCATAGTCCATCAAAGCCGCATAAAAGTCGCGCGGCTCCATTGTTGATTTTTGGAGCATCTCCTGTATTAACGGCAAAAGTTCGGCGTCGCTTATTTTGTCTTTTTGCAAAAAGCTGTAATAGAAAAAGACGGTGCGGATGTTGGTTTCGACAAACACCTCGGGTCTATTGTACGCAAACGCGGCTATGGCACGCGCCGTGTAATGCCCTATGCCAGGCAGCGATTCTAAAAACTCTGTCGAGAGCTCCAGTGCAAAGGAGTTTTTTTGCGCATCCGATGACGAGGAAAAAAAATCCTTTGCACTGGAGCTTAATATTTTGGCGGCTTCGTGCAAAAACTTTGCTCTCCGGTTGTAGCCCAAACCCTGCCACTCTTTGAGGACGTCGCTTAGTTTTGCTTTGGCAAGCGCCTTTGCGGTAGGAAATTTCTTTATCCAATACTTGTAGTATTCAACAACCCGTTCCACCTGCGTTTGTTGCAACATCACTTCTGACACCAAGATTTTGTAAGGGTCTTTGGTTTTGCGCCAAGGCAAATGGCCTCGCGCTTCTTTTTTATAAAACGCTTTGAGTTCTTTAATAAGCTTGTCCATCTCTTTCACAAAGCTCATCATAACAAAAAACTCCCCGAAGGGAGTTTTTTGTTAAAGCGATAATCGTCAGATTACGCTGCTTTGGGACGTGCCTCGGAGACCGTGAGCATGCGGCCGCCAAAGTCCTTGCCATTCCACATGGCAATGGCGCCCTCGGCGTCTGCATCATTAGCCATCTCCACGAAGCCGAAGCCCCGGGAGCGGCCAGTCTCGCGATCGGTCACGACGGAGGCCGAGGCGACTTCACCCGCCTGAGCGAATGCGTCGCGCAGCTCGTCTCCAGTGGTGCGGTACGGAAGTCCGCCCACAAACAATTTACGTGCCATATTACGCGAAATACGTTGTACTAATTATAGTTCTACGTAAGGCGACCCTCCGCTAGGCGTAATAGCCATAAAGGAGAACTTACTCGAACGCCCCTACCCTACCATGCTTACTGAAGCGTTGCAAACACCTCAAGACGCTTGTCAAAACTCTTGACGCTTGGTACCCAATCGCCGTCGCAGGTAATGAGCACCAGCTGTGATGGCCCCGTGGTGGCAAAAATGGATGGATCCGGCGCTGAATCGGCCGAAACCTCTTGGATATTTTGTACGACGAAGGTACGGGTGGCTCCTGAAGCATCGGCAATTGTTATCGTGTCGCCCAATTGCACTTGTGAGAGGTGATCAAAGACACCCGCCGTCGTGAGCGCGTTGTTAACATGGCCGTCGATGACCGCGTTACCCGGAGCACCCGGCTTTGAGCCGAGCGCATACCATGCAACGTCGCCAAACGTTTGCGGCGTGCCCATCGTGCCGTCATCTTTTTTGCCGACCTGCTCGACATTGGCATTAACACCGATTGAAGATATGATCAGGCGCGCGGGAATAATCGGCGTGGTGGCTGCTTTAAATGCCTTGAGTACCGATGGATCGGTAACCGCAATGGCAGGGGCAAATATATCGAGCGAGGCGTTTGGACCGAGCGTCGCATGCGCGAGACGCGTTGCAATATCAGCCGCGCCCACGAGCACGACAAAAAAACCAACGGCAATGGCGGCAACGCGTAACCAATTGCGGCGCGGAGTTTGCACAGCCACGACCGATTTAGCCGAGTACAACAGTAAAGGCTTTTCTGACATAGGGGAACGTCACAAGCGCTATTGCTATCATGAGCGCAACTGTAGACGCCGCTTCGGCGCTCGACATCGGCGCAAAACCGGTGTTAGGAAGGCTCGGAATATAGGTCGGCGTTACATACACGCTGCCGTAGTTTGAGTTATAAGTGGAAGGATAGATAGGATTGTAAGGATTGACCACGACCGGAGTCGGAGCACCGCTTACCACCACATTGACAGTGCATGATTCAACGTCGGTGCCGTTGGTGACGCTAACCGTCTGCGTGCCGGTTTGCGTAAAAGCAACGTTGAGCACTGCACCAACGTTAAGGTACGAGCGCTGCGGTGTTTGCCAATTGTACTGGCTATAGTCGCCGCCGTTGGCGGTAAAGGTCGCGGTCTGGCCGAGGTTGACGGTCTGATACGACGGCACGCACGTAAGCGGCACGTTGTAGTAATAGTTGTATGGATACGGTGTCGGATACTGATTGTAGTACGAGGAGGTATTGCTCTCGGTAATTACGCACAGCGCGCTCTCGCCTTGCGCGAGCGTACCAGTGCAACCGTTTGAATAGGTAGCATTGTAGCCATCGAGCTGGAGTGCCGTCACCGAGTACGAACCGGCAACCGTTACCTGTGTGCCGCTTAGTGAACCCGGGAAGGTCGAAGGATTGGCATTGAGGCCCGAGACAGCAACCGTAAAGTTGGAAGGTGTCTGATTGTAGTTGTTGTAGTTGCTGTTGTAGTTGTAGTAGTTGTTAAAATTATTGGTGACTTGCACGTATACCAGGAGATCCCCCGAACCACACACGGCATTGTTGCCATTGTTCCAATAACTCCAATTATTGGAATTGACACCGTTTGCGCAATTGTATGACTGAGCAAACGCAAAAACCGGCACGAAAGCTGCCGCTATAACGAGCGCGCCAAGAAATGCAAGGAGAGAGCGGTACTGTGACATAGGTAATATAAAGTAAATTAATAAGAATACCGGCCATCCGGCCAACATAGCCCAAAATCAGTCTGTCACCACAATACCAGAGCTTTGAGCACTATGCAAGGGAGTAGCATCCCCTCCTGCAAAAGGTCTCTGGACAAGCTGGATATGGGGGTATATAATTAGTAAATCTAACTATTAGAGTATAGAATATATGCAAGGGCCGGATAGTACTGCAATATTGTTTACCGAGGTGGGGTTACTGATTAAAAGCCGCCTACAGCACGCTATAGGCATGCCGTTTTCGCAATGCCAAACGCTGTGGTTTGTGGCACAGCAACAAAAACTGGGCATCGGGCACGTTTCCATGCAAGACGTAGCGCGACATTTTAACATTAAGGCTCCCTCTGCAACCTTTTTGGTGGAGGAGCTCGTACAGGCAGGATTATTGGAGCGCCGCACCGGTACCAAAGATAGGCGCCGGGTTGAGCTCATCGTCACTCGGAAAGGCAAGCGCACGTTTAAAGCATTTGGGGTAAAACGCCACGCGGTGTTAATCAAAATCTTCTTGCCCTTAGAAGAGCGGGACCGCAAAGAGCTCAACCGAATTTTGCAAAAAATGCTCGAGCACGCATAACGTATTTACAAAAAGTATTATTTTTCGGATATGAAAGCATCAAACCCATTGTTTACTCATCCGCTCGTGCTTGGCTCTATCGCACTTGTTGCGGTAGTCGCTATCGGTAGCGGCATCTATTACCACATAGCAACCGCCGTGCCGCAAACAGATGTGAGCGCGACCGATGCCACAAGTACTGCAGAGAGCCTGACCGCCACCGGTACTGTCGAGCCCGCGCAAAATCCCAACCTTGCCTTCCAAAGCGGCGGGGAGGTTGCAAACGTGGCAGTAAGCGACGGAGCGCATGTGTATGCGGGCGAAGTGCTCGCCTCACTTGATACCGCGACGCTTGATGCGGCGCGCGCGGGAGCCGAGGCAACGCTCCAAAATCAGCAGGCAAACCTTGCGGAGCTTCAAGCGGGACCGCGCGCAGTAGATGTGGCGGCAAAACAAACCGCTATCGACCAGGCAAACGCTGCACTCCAAAACGCATACACCGATGCGGCTACGGCTATTACCGGAGGCTATGACAAATCATTTAGTAGCGTAAGCAGTAACACCGATACGCTGTTTAATCAGGCAAGTTCCAACAACCCAACGCTTGTGTTCTCCACCATCAATACACAAAACGCCATCGATGCGGTAAATACCCGTATCACGGCTGAGACGAGCCTTACAATATGGAACACTGAAACGGCGTCGCTCTCCGGCGACACTCCTGCGCAAATCGAAACCGAGCTGACACTCTCGCTCGCCCACCTTGCCGATGTGCGCGCGTACACTGATGCGCTTTTGGTGGCGCTCGGCAATGCAGTCCCTTCTTCGACATTTGGGAGCGCTTCTGTGACAGCGGCAGAAGTGTCAATAGATGGGCTCCAAAGTTCTATCAACGGGCTTATCAGCTCACTCCAAAGTGCGCAGCAGCAAATAACTGCAGACAAGCTTGCAGTGGAGAGCGCCGAGAACGCGCTCGACCAACTCAATGCGGGCGCAACGCCGCAAGATATCGCGGCCGCGCAGGCCGAAGTTGCTGCGGCACAGGCGCAAGTGGCAAACATAGACGCGCAAATACAAAATTCGATAGTGGTTGCTCCGTTTGCCGGCACCGTTGCAAGCGTGCAGGTAAAAACGGGAGACACGGTGGCCCCAAACACCACCGCTATCTCACTCAATCCCGAGAGCGCTCTGCAGGTGGTGGCGTACTTCTCGGCAATCGACATCGCCAACGTAAAAGTTGGCACACCGGCCGATGTGACGCTCGACGCATATGGCAATGCGCGGCACTTTGCGGCGCACGTGGTGTCGGTTGATACCGCGCCGAGCCCCACAAGTGACGCCGCAGGAGCGCCGCTCGGGTATAAAGCGACTCTGCAATTTGCAAGTGCCGACTCCGCCATTACCTCCGGCATGAGCGCGAACATTACTATCCCACTCCAATAATTTTTATGGAAAAAAAAGCAATCAGTCCTACAGTGCTCGCGCTCGCGGCGTTTATTGTAGTGGTGCTGGGCGGCGGTACGGCCGGGTTTGCCTATCTCGCGGCGTCAAGCCATACCGTGTATATCGACAAAGCGCAAATAGAGGCGCCTATCGTCGATCTCTCACCTACGAGTTCGGGCACGCTCAACGATGTGTATGTGCAAGTGGGTCAAATGCTGCCGCCCGACACGGTGGTGGCAAGCGTTGGCACCGAGCTCATTAAATCGACCTCGGGAGGGTTGGTGATTAGCGTCAACAACAATATCGGCAAAATTGTGGGACCATCCGACGTTGTGGTAAGCACGATTGACCCCACACAATTGCGCGTGGTGGGTCAAGTTGAGGAGGACAAAGGCCTTGTTGATATAAAGGTTGGACAAACGGCGGAGTTTACTGTCGATGCGTTTGGCAGCCAAAAGTTTTACGGCGTCGTTGACGAAGTCTCGCCCACCTCGGAGGCCTCCGACGTGGTATTTAGTGTCAGCGACAACCGGGAGGAGCAAAACTTTGACGTTAAAATAAAGTTTGACACGAATCTGTACTCGCAACTTAAAAACGGCATGTCGGCAAAAGTGTGGGTGTATAAAACAGAATAGTTCGACAAATAGTTCTTGAGAAAAGTCCAGGCGGAATAAAAAAGTAAGTTTTAAGGGCAATAAGTCGAGGCTGACTGAGCCGAGACATAGCAAATTTTTAGCAAAAAATTTGTGGTGACCTAAAAACTTACTTTTTTATAAAGCAAACAATTTATCTATGCCCGAAAAAAAAGACAACGCAAAATGGCTTATCTTAGTTACCGTGATGGTCGGCACTTTTTTGGGCCGTCTCGACCAAACAATTGTCAATCTCGCGCTGCCAAAAATAATCAACGACTTTGCCATCACGGTTACGGCGGCGGGTTGGATAGCCACCGCCTATATTTTAGCCAACGCGGTATTTGTGCCGGTATGGGGCAAGCTCGGCGATACTATCGGGCGCAAAAAAGTCTACCTCACGGGCTTCGGCATTTTTATCGTTGGCTCGGCTCTCGCCGGATTGTCGTGGAACTTGAGCTCGATGCTTGTCTTCCGCGTCATCCAAGCTGTTGCGTCGTCGGCCGACTACCCCACCGCGATGGCAATACTCGCCTTTACCTTTAAAGAAGGGCGCGAGCGGGCGCAGGCGCTCGGCATTTGGTCGTCTGTGTTTGCGGCTTCGGCCGTGGTGGGCCCGCTTCTCGGCGGGCCCATTATCGACAACTTTGGATGGCGGTGGGTCTTTCTTATCAACATCCCTGTCGGCCTTATCGGCATGTTGATGGCGCTGGTTTTTGTGCCGGAGTCCACCGGCCGCGAAACCGCTTCCTTTGATTGGTGGGGAGCGCTCACGCTCGGCTCGGCGCTTTCCTCGCTCGTCCTGGTGCTCGACCAGGGCACCTCATGGGGCTGGACCTCGCTTAACAGCATACTGTGCTATCTGGGCGTCGTTATATTTACCACGATATTTTATTTCATCGAAAAACACCATGAGGAGCCCATCGTCGATCTTAAATTTTTTAAAAACTCGGTGTTTGTCAACACGCTCGCCAACAATTTTATCGTGTTTATGGGCCTGTCGGGAAGCATTTTTCTCATCCCTATTTTTGCGCAGACCTTTCTCGGCTACAGCGCGACCGAGTCGGGCTATCTTTTTATGCCAATGGCGGCCGCGATGATGCTCGCTTCTCCGCTCGGCGGCGCGCTCACCGGCCGGATTAAAGCAAAGTATGTCATCTTTTCCTCGACTCTGGTTGCGGCGTTCGGCCTGTATTTATTTGCCTATTTTATAGACGTGCGCGCCACGGCAATCGACATCATGATACCGCTCGCGGTCATGGCTTTTGGCATGGGATTCGGCATGGCACAGCGCACCGGCGCCGTCGCGGCCGTCGTGCCGGGCGAAGAGATGGGCGTTGCATCATCTATTTTGGCGCTTGTCCGCAATATTTCGGGAGCGTTTGGCATCGCGCTCTTCGGCACCATCCTCCAAAACGCTACCAACAGCAATGTGCTCAGCATCGCAAGCAACAGCGTGCTCAACATGCACACGCCCGCAATCACGCAAACGTACATTGCGCTCATCGAGCTCAAAGCGCAAGTCGACGCTTACCACACCATCTTCCTCATCGGCATGGCGGTGCTTATCGCAGGCGCCATAGCCGCACTATGGCTTAACATCCCGGAGAAGAAACTTGAAGGTCCAATTTTAGTGCACGAGTAAGACGAATGTGATATATTGCATTGTATGGCTACAATAACTATCCCTAAAAAAATCGCCGGCTCCGGCGACTTGGTCGTACTTCCTCGCAAAGAGTACGAGGCGCTTGTATACCGCGCTGAGGCTAGCACTGCTGCCCCAAAAAAAGCAAGAAAACTGTCGGCGGGACTGCGCCAAGCATTGCGCGAAGTCGATGAGGGCAAACTGAGCGGACCGTTTCATTCTGTTGCGGAACTTATGGCAGATCTAGAGTCATGAAAGAGTTTCGTACCACCCACTTTAAACAAGAGTTCAAAAAATTTTCCAAGCCAATACGCTCGGCATTTGCAAAACAAATGCAGTTTCTTCTTAACGATATCCGCCATCCGTCGTTACGTGCAAAAAAGTACGACGAGGCTCGCGGCATTTGGCAGGCTCGCGTCACCAATAATGTTCGGTTTTATTTTCTTATTAAGGATGATTGTTATACTTTGCTTGATATAGAAAAGCACAAAGATTAAGAGCTGGTTTTACTGGGTGGTTGAGGTGGCATCAGTTGAGCTCGCTTCCTCATTATCGTCGGCAGCTTGGATGACGACGGTGCGGGTAGAGGTGGACGTGAGGCCGTTTGCATCAGTAACCACATAGTAAATGTGGTACGTGGCAGGTGCCGAGGTATCAATGACCGCTTGGCTCATCGGCGTGGTGCCCACGAACGTTTGGATGCCAAGGTTGAGGTCGGCAGCAGGACCGGTGATGGTCGCACCAAGGTCGCTGTAGCTCGCACCGACTTGGATCATGGCGGGATTGTCGCCGTTGATTTGAATAATAGGAGGAGTTGAAGAAGCGTCGGAGGTGACTCCTCCGTTTTGGGAGGTGTCTCCTCCGACGGTTGTCCCTGATTGATTGGCTGCGGCTTGCCCTGAGCCTGTCGAAGCTGTGACCATCGCAGCAAGTTGCTGCTGATTGATACACGTCTGCGTGCCGCCGCTGCTGGTAAGACAGAGCTCTTGGCCATGGAATATCGTCGCATAGAGATCGGTGATACCATTCGCTGCATTCCCCAGCCACGCGACGAGAGCGTTTTCAAAGCTGCCGGAGATGGAAGCAATTTCTTGCACTGCCGACACGAGATATGGCGTAAGCCCCGCGTAGTTAAGGGAGAGCATGCCTTGGCTATCGGTGCTTATCAGGTCGGGGAAGATAGGCTGCACCTGCTGGGCGATAAAGCCGGTGTGTGTTTGGGTGTCGCTTGCCTCGCTGGTAAAGTTGTAGGTTACCGGCTGGAGCTCGAGGACGCCTGCGAGTACAGGAGCCAGCGGCTCTATGTTTTTCTTGAGGCGGATGTCAGAGGTAACGCTTAAGCCGAGGTTGGATAAATAGGCTGTGCCGCCGGCATTGGTGAAAGCTGCTATGGTGTTACCCGAAGCTATGGAACTGCCGCCGACAATAAGCGCGGAGGTGGTTGCGACGATGTTGGTGGAGGTGCCGATGCCGACAAAGCCGTTTTGGTTGGCGCTGCCCACAAAGAGCGACGGTGTTGTTGAACCTTGCACGCCCACCACAAAGCCGGGAGTGGTTGCCGTGAGTCCGACCGAGAGCGTCGCAAACGGAGATGTGGTGCCAATCCCCACATTACCCGTCCCTAGTGTTGAACCTGTGCCGACGCTTGTGCCAAAAATCAAGTTGCCGATGTTCAACTGATTGGAACCCGTATTGGTCAATCCGGCATAGCCGTTGCCAATCAGAATATTCCCAGAGCCGGTCGTGATTCCGGTGCCAGTTGTTTGTTCAGTACCGAGGATGAGGTTGTTGCCGCCGGTGGTGATGTCATAGCCGGATTGATAGCCGAGGAGCGTGTTGTAGTTGCCGACGACACCGGTGGCACCGGACATGGAGAAACCAGCTTTGTGGCCAAAAGCGACAGTGCCCGTGGTAGAGGTTGCTGTGTAGAGAGACTGGTAGCCACTGGCGGTGTTGTTAGAGCCGGTGGTGTTGCTTAATAGAGAAAGATAGCCACTGGCGGTGTTGTTAGAGCCGGTAGTGTTTTTTTCGAGGGAATTATAGCCACTGGCGGTGTTGTAGGTGCCGGAAGTGTTTTGTTGGAGAGAATTACTGCCATTAGCAGTGTTGTAGCCGCCGGTCGTGTTGGCCCAAAGGGATTCGTAGCCACTGGCTGTGTTGTAGGCACCATAGGTATTTTTGTAGAGCGACTGATACCCCACCGCCGTGTTGTTTGAAGCGGCGATGTTTGAGTTGAGTGCAAGATAACCGAGCGACGTGTTGTACGAGCCCGTGGTGTTGACGATGCCCGATTGGTAGCCAATGAGGGTGTTGTAGAGAGAGGAGCCGCCGCTGCGGATTTCGATACCGGCAGTAGCGTTTGAGTTTTGCAAGCCAAAGTAAACGCTGGGGTTGGTGGTGCCTTGGATGTTTTGGAAGGTGGCGTTGGTGACAAATCCAGCAAAAGCTGAAGTTGGAGTGAGGGTGAGAGTGTCTGTCTCAGTGGTAGTGGCTTGGAAGGAGACGGTGGTGGTACCTGCCGAGAGTGCTTGGCTGAAGTATCCGCCAAAAGCCGCCGTGACTCCTGTTGCAGAGGCGTAGAAGACAAGCTGGTAGGTGTTGTTGGTAATGGTGGAGGTGGCAAGAGTAAGAGCGGCAGTGTTACCCGAGGTGTGGAGTGCGCAGGATGCACCTTGGTTTCCACAGCTGGCGCTTGAAGCCCAGTTGGTAGGTGAGTTCCAGTAGCTCATGGTGGTGAAAGTAGGGTCAGTAATACCATTGGCACCGAGGACGGCGGTGCTTGGGGTTGAGCCGATGATAGTCAACTGGGAGGTGGGGTTTGAAGTTCCAATCCCAACATTCCCCGCAAAGTACGCATTGCCTGTCGTTGTCGCACCGCCCGAGATAGTGAGCCCGCCTGCTTGGGTGCCGTTGCCGATGGTGGAGGAGGCTTGGGAGACAAGTGCGGATTGGAATGTCTGCAGTGCCGTCCAGGTGTTTGCAACCGAGAGTGATGCACCACCACCGCTACCGGTTGGTGTCGTCGTCGCTATCACTTGTCCACTTGTGTTGACTGCAAGGAAGGAGCCTGTTGGTGTTGCGAGTGATGAAAGTGTGAGACCTGCCCCGTTGAGCAAACTCAAGTTGCCGTTTTGATCGATGGTGAGTGCGGTGGTGGTAGCGTAGCCCGAGGTCGAGGTTGAAATTGCAAAGAAGTTGGTAGTGCCACCGTTTGAGCCTGCAAGAGAAAGTTGTGCAAAAGGCGAGGTGGTACCGATGCCGACGTTGCCGCCCATAAAGAGCGCGGAGTACGTCGCGTTGTTAAAGGTTGGTGTGCCAGTAAAGGTGTCAGCGGAAGTTCCTGTTTGAGTATATGCGCCGGTCGCGTTTATCGCTCCCGCGTTGAGTGTGGTCGCCCAACAGCTCGTGCAAGTGAAGAGCGTGGAGGTGGCGGCGGGAGTAATCGTACCGGTTCCAGAATTTTGGTACCATTTCTTTGCAGTTACCCCTGAATTATATACATACTCTTGAATATTGCCTTTGCCAGTTCCGGTTCCGTAAGCAACTGACCCTGCCGTATTAGTGTAGGGGCCGGGGCTGCCGTTGTTTTCTACAACAGCATCCCGTACGGTCAGACCAGTGTTGCCATTTGCTTCTGCAATCAAGAATTGTTTAGTGGCGCTTGCCCACGCGTTTCCAATGTAGACACCGGTAATTGATGTTGCCGCTCCGGTCACGTACACCAACGCCGTTGTGTTATTAACGTTGCTTTCAATTTGGACGCCATAGAAATTATCCCAGGCTTCATCGATATCAACTTGATACGAGGTATTGAATTCTGCCCAAGTACCATAAAAGGAGTTTGCGCCGCCACCAGATACATAGAGACCGATAGAACAGTGATCAGCCCACAAATAATAGAAAGCCTGTGCGTTGCTTTTTAGATTAAAGCAGTCACCATTTGCAAAACCACTAGCCATGACATCGTAGATAGTACCGCCGGAGCTGTAGCCATAGCCATTGTTGCCAAGGTTAATTCCATCTGTCGTGCCGTCGCTCGCGCCGGTCCCGGAAAGCATAAAATCGCGCAGCACGATTCCGGTAGCGCCATAAGTGTTGCCATTAGCGACGCTTTGTTCCTGCAATCCAATGCCTGACGAGCCAGGAATTTGCTTCAACATCGATGAAAGTATGCCTTGACCGACGAGCGACGTATAAGCAAACATATACAAATTGCTGAACATGCAATAGTGGGCACTTGAGGGAATAAGCACTTCGCCCCGCACCGCGCCAGCGGCATTCAGCGCCGCTTGAATTGCAGCGGTATCGTCCGTGATACCATCGCATTTCGCACCGTATGCCTTGATGTTGAATACCTGACCGCCAGAATCTTGGACCGGAGCGGTGAACGTCGTGCCGTTGAAGGTGAGGTTGGCGTTATTGGTTAGCGTGGAGCCGTTGTAGTACTCAATGCCGTTGGTGGCGCCTCCTGTCGAGGTGCCCGTGCCACCGGACGAGACCGCGAGCGGCGTGGTGAGCGTGAGAGAGTTGATGGTCGCGCTGGCGAGCTTGGCGATGGAAGCGAAAAGATTTGTTGAGCTTGCAGTCGTCGCGAAGAAGCTGGTCGACGTGGCTCCGGTGAACGTCGCTGACGTTCCTGCAAGCGACGGGATCACGGCGGACGCGGCGTAGAGATTGGTGCTGGTCGCGTTGTCAAACGTCGCCCCGCCCGTGAGCGTGAGACCGCCCGTTATCGTGGTTGTTGAGAGCGTCGAGGCTCCAGCTGAAAGGGACGTGCCTGAAAGTGTCGTCCCGCTGATGGTTCCTCCGGAGATTGACGTATTCGCGATTGACCCTCCGGTAATGGAAGGGTTGGAGACGGTAGGGTTTGAGATGGTCAGCGCAACATTGTTGGTGGGAGCAAGGCTGTTGATGTTGTTGGTGAGAGACACTTCCCTTTGCAGAGCATCCAGCTGTGCTTGGACACTGGGAGAAGTGGCGGCTGGCAGGGTACCGATGGCTTGTTGTATGGCGGCAGTGAGTTCTGCGTGCGTTACGTACTTGGTGGTAAGAGTGGACCCTGCTGCGCCAGAGGCTGTGGAGGGCGAGTGCGGAGTAGTGGCTTGCCCTGAGCTTGTCGAATCCGTCGAAGGGGTCGAAGCCGGTGCTGCTTCTGCTACGGCTGTGGCATTGAAGACAGCAGCAGTCTGTGACTTGCCGCTTGCATGCCACGCTGGGAGAGACGGCGGACTAATGGTTACCGTGTGATGCGGGGTAAGGAGCGAGGAGAACTCTTGCAGTACCGTGTTACCCGAAGACGCTAGGAGTGTACCCCCCCCGCAACTACGTGTGCCAGGCCGAGGGCGGTGAGTGCGAGAGTGGTAAGGAGGGATTTCATTACCTTAAAGCATATACCCTTTATTATGTAAAGTGCGGAGGTGCGAGGGGGGTGGGGATAAGTAAAACTCCCAAGGGCAGGTTTGGGAGTTTAAAGCTTACAAACTATAGAGTCTTACTGCGCGGTGGTTGAAGCTGTTGCTTGCCCTGAGCTCGTCGAAGATGCAGACCCGTTGAGAGTCTTGAGGCCAGAAACAATCGTGGTTATGTCTTTGCGAGCTGCTACTAAATCAGCCTGGGCGGTTTTTATATCACCACGTGCTGTTTTGAGCGCCGCGGTGTTGCTCGCCATTTTTGTAGCATCACCATTGTCCGGAGTAAGCACTGCGCTGGAGCTTACCGCAGCCTCGGCCTGCGTCTCTGCATCTTGCAACTTGCTTCCCATATCGGTAAGCACAGCAGTCAGTGCCGAAACATCAGCACCGCCTTGGCTAGCCGTTTGTACCCGCGCCTGGAGTTTGGCGCCGAGTGTCGACATCATGGAGACAAGCGTCACCTCGCGGTCGGCGGCGGCGGCAATGCGGCCTTGCGGTAGTATCAGCGCAAATATGCGATATGAGGCGGTTATCGACTGAAGGTCGGTTTTAAGCGTTGCGGCATCGGTGTCGGCGTCTATTTTTGCTTTAAGGGCGGCAAGTGCGGATATCTCGGTGGTAACAGTAGTGCTCAGCGACTGTTTAAAAGCGTCGGTAACTTTTTGCATCGCCCCGACACGGGTGTTGAGCGAGGTCAAAGCCGTTGTGCGGCGGTCTATCTCGTTGTCGCCGCGCGTTTTTGCCTTGGTCTCGGCGGCAGTGAAGTTGGCGGTCGGTGCCGAAGTGGTAACCGACGCGCCGGTCGTTGCTCCGGCATTCGCGGTTGTCTGCGCCAACACCAACGTCGGCGTAAGCGTGATAAGCCCCAGGAGCAGGGCGGCGCGGAATATACATTGTTTTAGTGTCATGGTGTTTCTATATAGTATGAATTATAAGTAATAGTTATTGCACCGACTGGTCGTTGAGACTGCTATCGATGTTAGCCGAGTCGGTGGTAAGACCCTGCATCTGCGCGTCGATTGCAGCAGTGTCCTGGGTAATAGCCGTATCCGAGGTGTCATTGGTGGCGCTCATGCCGTTTTCCGGCTGATTTGCTGCTTGCTGATTGGTGGTGGTTGCTTGCCCCGAGTTTGTCGCAGGAGCCGCAGGCGGCGTCAATGTGCCGAGCACGCCGCTATACCACAAACCGACCCCGATTAATATCACAACGATGATACCGATAATCCATTTAGCCATAGTAGGTAACGTAAATTGTTAAAAATAATAGCATGAACAGGAAACCAGCTTATTATACCCCTTTGACTATTTTATTGCCAAATGGGCGTCGTGGTCGGCGCACCGCCCCATGTTGCCTCGCCGTCGCCTTCTATCGGATACTGCTCGCCCAAATATTTTGGCACGCGCGAAAAAATAATGTCGTACACCGCTTTGACCGATGAGGGTATCTCGCGCAAAGAGTTGTATAGGTACAGTTCGCCTTTGCCCGCACCGGCACCATAGGCGGTGAGGCCAAGCGATTGCGCGATAAACACCGCGCGCGGCAGATGAAACGGTTGTGACACGATAGTCATAGACTGTACCTCAAACACATCGCGGGCGCGGTACATACTGCTGTAGGTATCAAATCCCGCGTGGTCCAAAAAAATATCTTCTTTAGGGATGCCGAGCGCCACCATATACTTGCCCACCGGGTCGACCTCGTCGTGGCTAAGCGTTGCGTTGTCGCCCGTCACTAAAATTTTATCAACCTTGCCCGCCTCGTAGAGGCTGATAGCCTCGTCGGCGCGCTCTTTTAAAATCGGTGAGAGCGCGCCCTCGGCGGTGACCGATGCGCCGAGCACCATCGCCACTTGTGTGTGCGGCAAGTTGTTCATCGAGCTAAAAATGCTCGCGCTGGTTGTATACACTATATAAAGATAGAGTCCGCCGCACAGCAATGCCGCAAAAAAACAAGCTTCCGCTATATATACGACAACATTACGCAGAGGCATGTCTTTACTTTACCATTTTGTCCCAATTGTCTTACTGCTCAAACGTAAAAGGAATAGTGCGGTACACATCATGCGGAGCGTCGGCGCCGGTCGTAAAATGTGATACAAACGCGGCATTATCATCAGTGAATGGATACATGTTAATGCGCTGCTGCCATATGGCAACAAAATAATGGTCTCCATTTTGCGCATTATCTAAATGATCACCGGCATCGTATTCGATTGCCACACCGTCCCCTATAGCACCGCCAGGCCTATACTCATCTACTAAAGTCGAGCTGCCGATGTCGCCTTTAAATATCGCGCCCACTACTATCCCCGGCCACGCAATAAATCGCGCGAGATAACTACAGGTGGCACTCGGCATCGATGAGTGCACCACTTGATTGCCATCATTCGGAACTACGAGACGCCCGGTGGAATCGAAAGGAGACGATATGGAAGCCGCGTTGCAAAGCCAGCCCACTTCCGGCAGATGCGTGCTGTTTTCCTGCCCCGGTGTTGCGTAGAGAGGCTCTCCATCGCCGCCCGGCATGTTGGCGGCGTTTGAGTATGTATCGTTGCTCGCCCAATTAGATTGAAGCAAGCCCGGCACATCGGCGCTTACGCGCTCCATCGAGAGCGTTGCATCAATGACGCCGCTATCCTCAACGGTGCTCCCTGCGCACCAACCGTTGCATGTTGCTATAGTTGGAGTCTCGTCAAACGTGGTGGTGCCCGTACCGCTTTGCCACGCAAGCGCAAGCTGTTCGCCGCTATCCGCCAATTGATCAAAAGAGTTTACTTCCACTGTCGGAGCTGCATCCGCAGGAGCACCGGCAACACGCTCGACGATAAAAAATCCCGAAAATCTTTCGTCCTGAGAATCATGCGCCGATATCGCGCCTGCAAGCGGTATATATTGCGAGCCGCCGTCTTCGGCATAGAGCGCCATGTTTGAAAGATTGATGACATACGGCGTGCGATTTTTGAGCTCAACCCACTCGCGTGCGGGGTCAACTTTGTCGCCCGCCCATTCTATCTCGTTGATGACGACCGGCGCCGTGGACACATATACCGGCACAACAGCTGATATAAGCGGAGTGCTCGACGCGTCGAGTGCAACCACCGCAAGCGTACTGCTTGCCTGGTCGGCCAGCGTGATAGCGGCGGATGTGTCGGCGGTTGATGTAACTTCGGCACCGTTTACCGTGACGATGTAACCGGTTGCGCCTAAAATGGGAGACCAGCTAAGCATCGCGGTTGTTGTCGGTATGAGACAAAAAGTATCGCTGAGCGAATGTGCACACTCCTCCACCGAAAGCACGGGCGCGGTGGTCGATGCATCAAAAAGCACAAGCGGTGTGCTTGAAGCTTCGGTGCTCGTAGCGGCAAGGTTGTCGTTATCATCGATGTCAACAATCGTTGCGTCATCTCCCGCTACAATTGGTTGAGAGGGAGTGCCTCCACCGACTCCCATCACCGGACCATTGGAACTTGATGGAAACAAGCTTTTGGGGGAATTCTGCACAGTCGAAGTGCTTGTACTGAACATCGTCGAAGTGCCGAGCACCACGCCGCTTACAGAAGGTTTTGGAGCAGAAGTAAAAGCCAAAGCAACAGCACTCCCCTGAGAGCTGCCGAGCAATTCTTTTTTATCCTCCGGGCTCAAGCCCTCCAAGCTCGAACCATACAATTTGTTGATGATGACGTCCGTTTTTTCGGTCGCCGCCGAGTCGCTC
>JBEKSG010000006.1:0-58777 GCA_049997855.1 Minisyncoccia bacterium | reverse complement strand
CCTCGCGAAAAAACTCAACCCCTACTTCACTCCGCAACACCCCGTGTGTTGCTCCGTGAAGGACGGCCACGGAGTACCGTGTCCGTCCGCCCCCGTTCGCGTCCGGTGGCTCGGCCTTCTCCTTCCGTCCTACTGTCTCTTTTTGCTCGTGTGGGGGGGGAATAAATAGAAATTGAAAAATATGAAATATTTTTCAAACCGCTAAGAAAATAAAAGCTCACGGCCGCATGGCCGTGAGCGAAACTAATTTAATGCGCTTACTTCATTTCAAAAACCGGAAGCGGATACGACATCGCGGTTTTTTCATCAAGTTCGATTTTTATCCAATATACTCCCGCCTTAGGGAAATTTAGATTTACAAACGCATTAACTACATCGGCAGAACCCACCTTTGATGTTAGAACCAACTTTTGGGCTTGGGTTTTTGCTATTTCTTTCAAATCCGGATCAAGTATTTTGATTATCTGCGTATGCTCGCCGAGGCCACTTATCCATCTATTAACAATAAAAAACTGAGGCAGTGCCATCGGCCTTAATAAACTACTGAATACGCCAATGAAAACGGGCTTATTCCCCATTTCCTTCGGAGTGGCGATTCCATCGCATAGGACAGAGAACTGCAATATTGGCCGCTCAGTTTTATTTTCTTCTTTGCTCATATTGTTCTTGCTCTTGTACTAGAGATTTCGTCATTGATACGCTGAACTCTTCCGCTTCAAAAATTGTAGTTATCATCGTTTTGTCGGTGCGTGATTCTTTTATCATCGCATCATAAAGCTTATGGAGCTGCCACATAGCTTGCCAGAGTGGTTTATTCGCGCTTGCATCTACGACGTTAAAATGTAGTTCCCTTGCCGCAACATCGGTTTTGATTGGATAAGCATGCGAAAAATAATAAGTTGCTAATTTATTCGCAACTGATTCTATTGTTTTCGCGTCTCTCTTCTTGAGAAGTTTCCCCGTCTTTAATAAATCTTTCGCATATTGCTTAGAGCTATCCAACGCCCTTCGATATTGGCCAAGAGTGTTCAAGTTGATTTTTTCTATCAACGGCATGTACTTCAAAGACTTTATGGGATCGCCAGCCGAGTGCTCCTCGATGACTTCTAGAGCATCCTCGACAGAGTTCGCTGAAACATTAAATTTTCTACCATATTCATCCATTATCTCAATTTGTGGATCTATCGGCCCGATTTCCGATGCAGATCCCATCACCAGTTCGTCGCCTCCGAGAGAAAGGAGAGTGGCCGCACTTTTCGCGTAGTGCGGAATTATTATTCCAAATTTTTCTTCAGCGAAGTCACGGCACATCTTCGCCATTTTAAAAGCGGGGTCAACATAACCACCGGGGCTTAGTAAAAACAGATCAAGTTTTTTCTGTTTACCAACACTCTGAAGGAGGTCGAAAAGAATTTCTGCGTCGTTTGCGGTCAAAGTACCAATCGAATAATAAACGACGATCTTAGATCCGCCCCTAATATTCTGTATCGCCTTTATTCTTTCTACTCGCGCGTTTTTTCTACTGTCTTCAAAAGCCCTTTTACTTTGCTGCTTGTCTCTTTCGAGACTCATAAAGTATGGTTCCTCGAATGTACTCACCTGTTTGGGTTGCTGTTGCGAATCTGGTAGAGGCAAGACCTCCGGCTCTCTCACTTCGTCTTCATTCTTAGCCATAGTTCACGTTTTCATTTCGTACATAGTAGGGATTTATGCTCTCTATTTCCTGATCGAGCGTAAAAGGGAGTAGTTTCCTTTTTGGTGCCATTTCAGAAACACGTCTGAATACCTGATACTGCTCATACAGGTCTATAAGCTTTTTTGCCGTCTTCGTTTTCTTAGATTGCTGTTTCATATTAGCCATTTTACCACTTTAGTCCTTTCTCGCAAAAGTTGAAGAGCAGATAACTTATAGAGTTTTACTTTCGGCAACCTCCATCGGAATAGCCTCCTTTTCGAGAGTATAGAGATGATTCAGAAGGAGAAATTCTCTAAGATTTTGTCGGGCTTGATGGCCTTGCTTCGGCTCCCTATGCCCACGAGGATTACGGTATGCAAGATACGCATCTTTAAATAGATTCGCTCTACCCGCCTGTTCACTCCCGTTATGAATGTCTTTCCATCCAAGCTGAGGGGGCGATCCTAAAAAAGCGCGAGAGAACAATTCTGCGCCGTGTTCTTTGCTACCAATCCTTTCTCGAACGATATCTTCAAGACGGCGGTATCCTGTAAAAATCTTATCGTCTGGATTCTCCCAGAACGAGATTGCGAGATCAATGATCCTGCTGTCGATGATACCGAACGGAATTGCAGGAGGAAACTCTTGCCATAGTGCATCCCACTGTTTTGGATCTTCGTGTTCAAGGTAAACGTAATCGCGCCAACGGGCACCCCGTACCGGACGCGTATTCTTGATTACATCAAGATCTGACTTTTCTAGTGCGGAATTATCAACGCGTGTTAGGAGCGACCCTTTCACGTCGTACTCCTCTATCTCAATCTCATAGGCATCGAGAATCGCGAGCACATACGAAAAGCGCCGCGGCCCCTCGCCGTTATAGCCGGACGCGAAGCCAGTTTTGATCGCAACAAGATCGCCCGAATTAGTGGTAAGCAGCAAACAATGAGTTGCGTTTGCGGAAAGGATTCGCACCTTCGTTATCCGATCCCCGTATTGCAGGAACCGTAGAACGGCGTCTTCGCAATCTCTCGATATCCCGGCCACGCCTGCATACTGTATATCTCCAAGATGACTCATAATCGCAGTATAGGCTAGTAGTTTTACAGTTCCAAGGATGCGAGTAAAAACATAGACTATATTTATGTTTTTCAGAACTGTCCTAGTTCTGAACGCGAGCGATAGCGAGTTTTCAGGGCTTCTCTCGTGCCCCAGTCGGCCGTCAATGAATGATACCCTGCATCGTATCGAATTTCGGACATTTCCAGGCCTCCTTCAACAGCTCGTCCGGCCTCGTCGTCCCGTATGCTGTCTCGGACATAAATAGAAACATGCCACTGCCTTGCTTGCGGTCGTCGGCTTCTTTGGCGGCGCGGCACAAGTTCGCGCTCCGCGCTTCGTTCGGGGTAATGGTGAGGACGCGGAAATGGGAAATGCCGAGCGTCTTGTTGAAACGATCCTCGCGGTAGTGCCGCCAGTATAGCCGGAGCTTATTTACAAACCTCTCCTCCGTCATCGTCCCGCGATCCGCTTCGAGAAAACACGGGTACTTAAACTCGGACGTATCTAGAATGAAAAAGGCATCCGGCACGAGTTCGGGATTTTCGCCGCGATGCCGCAACAGAGTTTTTAGATCGTTGCCCTGCGTCCAGCGTATGAGCTTTACACTCGGACGACTTTTGAGCGCGAGCGTAAGGCAAACGCGGAATTGTGAGATCATCAAAGCGTGAGCGATGAGGGGCGACGTGTGTTTAACCTCCTGCACGCGGCGCAAAATTCCTTGCCGCTCCTGCGCGTCCTTGGCTAATACATCAACGCCTTTTCGGTCGAGAGAATAGACGACATGGGCAGACGCTAGGTTTGCCGCTTTTTGCACCTTTGGCCTATCAAGAAAGTGGTGATGGTAGAGAAGGCTCAATCGCTCAACGATGTTGCGGCGGCTCCCTTCGTGCAAAGACAGAAGTTGTTCCGTATTCAAAAAGCGGTACTCGGCCACATCGGAAAGAATTGCGGTGTCGCGGGACGTCAATCTGAGGGGGTCGGCTTCACCTCGAACGAACTTTTGACGACGTGGTTTTGGTTCACTAGACACATCCAAAGTATACCTGTTTTAGACCCCCTCGAACGAGGCCTTCTTCCTTCCCGTCCTATCCTTTTTCGCAGTTCTACCCCCCCACACGAGCAAAAAGAGACAGCAGGACGGAAGGAGAAGGCCGAGCCACCGGACTCGAACGGGGGCGGACGGACACGGTACTCCGTGGCCGTCCTTCACGGAGCAACACACGGGGTGTTGCGGAGTGAAGTAGGGGTTGAGTTTTTTCGCGAGGATATGGCAAAGAGCGAGTGTTGAAGCCAATATCGAGAGGAGCTACCCCTTCATTCCGGTGTAGGTCGAATGAAGGGGTGAATGAAGGGGTAGATCACGCCCGAATGACTACCCTAGAAGTCTCATTTTCTGCTAAAATGGGTTCTAAGAACGCAGTAGAGCTGCGCAATAGGTAGGACAGGACTAGATATATCAAAATTATTTTGGGCTTCACGCAGTGAAGCCCATTGTGGTTGAGCCACGCCGCGCGCTTCGCGCGTATGTAAGGAAAGGTTGGAGCCGAAGATTTTTTGGAGGGAGAGTTTTTTGGAGGGGAGGTCGAATACGTTTTTGATATAACACTTGCCCCACACCACCCGTGCGCGTGTTATAGGCAGTCTGTTTTTTCGCCGTGAAGATCGGCGAAACTCCCATGCAGATTATTTTTTGACGATAAATATCGCGTCAGAAACAGTATTATATTTTTTGCCATCCATCCAATCAAATTCAATGTCGAGGGTCGATGTGTCCTTAGGATTGAATTTATCGAGATAAGCATTTACTTCATCGCCCAACAACTCGATATTTCTTTTCATTTTCCAACTATCCTCCATGTTCTCCTTATCGATCAGTACTAAGAAAAGTCGATTTGCGGCATCAAATCTACGTTCACCCTGTTCCTCGTAAAGCCACCGGATGAGAGATTTCTTATCTTTAATGGTATCTTCAACTATTTTCCACCTAGCCGCTTTAAATTCCTCAATAAATCTCTTGGATTCTATGTCGGTTCTTTCCGAGATACGCGTAAGTAATTCCGACATCAGAGCTTTGTCCTTTTGAGTTTTGTCGTACCGGATACCCTTAGCTTTCGAAAATCTTTTTAGGAGTTTGATTTCAGTAGGCAGGCCTAAGGTTTTACGTCTTGCCAACATATAACCTTCTGGGAAATATGTGACTTTCAGATCAAAGGGGACGTTTGAGATGAAGAAGTCCACTTTCTTAATCAAGCCAACAGTAGGAATGACTTTTTTGTTGTCCTTGACAATATCCTCTATCAAAATTGATGTCCAGTGATTAAACCACGACGACTGGACGTATCCACGCATGCTCGCGTGGATTTCTTTTTCAATTTTTTCGTTGAGAAGGTCGAAATCAGTAATTTTCTTTATGTAATTATCGACAATCGTTCTCTCAAGATTGTTTTGGTAAAGTCCTCCCCAATCGAGCACTTTCATTTTATACAACTCCGAGATAAGTTTGGTCTCATTCGCTTTTCTTGCTGCTCGTTCAACAGAATATTTTTGTGCTATGAACTTATCGACAACTTTCTCGTCAGGCTTAGAATCGTAGATATGTTCAAAGAGTGCCGCGCCTCTTATCCCTGTACAACTAATTCCGTTCTCCATACAAAAATCAACCATCAATTCCTTTCGAGAGATTGAGCGTAGTTTGAGCCAATAGACACTCTCAGGGTCTTTCAGCAAGACATCAAATTTATTGTCTTGATAAAGTTGTTTCAGTTGCTTGAACTTATTCATAATTTTTTAATTAAAACAGTAGAAAAGATACTCTTTTGTCCCTTTCCTCGAACCCTTGCCACCATAATGATTTTCATATTCGTATTCATATACTTTTACCTGCTTATGTTTTTTTATAAGTTCAATCATTGTATCCTTTTCCGGATAACTTTTACTGTTATATGAAATTAGCCAATACGGTATATGATCACTGGCCTCGAACAATTTTGCAAATGAGTCAATAATCTCCGTTTTTTGCACAAAACCACTTTCTTTTTTAGGGAAATATTGTTTTGTGCCGTTGATAAATTCTTTATCTTTCCAATATTCGACGAAGGTCTCCAAGAAGTGATAGAACGCCTGATAATCAGGATGGCAGCCACAATAGGGTGGATCGAAGTATACCAGATCAATCCCTTTCAGCTTTGAGACAAGTTGTATTGTGTCCTCACAATAAAATTTGTTATTTTTGCCGTTGTCGAAAACAGCATTGTTGTATTCACCAACCAATTCCAAGAATAAATCCTGTAAGGGTCGAGCAATTGTTGGATTTCTTTTTATCCTCAACGGGTCTTTGCTATATCTCAATGCACTTAGATGTGCGAAGTGACCTAGCAGAATTTTGCGAGTCAGTGCGCGGCTCATAACTGCTAAAGCGAGAGACTGCTTAATTTCATTTCGGAGCAAATTCACATTTGCTCGAAAATTATCTAGAAATTGTGCCTGTTCACGTTCAAAAAATACTCCAGTAAAAACATCTTCAATCAAAGTCTGCGCTTGTTTATTTTTCCTAAAGAGAGTTGATAGATCATCCTCATCAAGAGTCTGATTGTTGTTTTCAATCACTGCCTTACCAATGTGGAAATTGAATTTTAGAAAATCGTTCCCAATAACTTTTTTGCCTTTCGACTTAAAAATATAACCGACAACGGATGTGCCGCTAAAAGCATCTAAGACGGTCTCAATATCTTTAGGGGCATTGTCATATATCCAATTTACTAAACGCTCCTTACTCCCCAAATACTGTGTCTTTGGAAGCTTGTGGGACTTGATCTTGTCTCCAAATAGATTTGTTTGCAGTGCTTTTGGCGGCATGACTAAATCAATATCTTTCATATTATTTCAACAACTCATCAGTTGATACACCTATCGCTTTTGCTAATTTTGCTATTGTCGCAAGCGTCGGATTAGTCCGCCCATTTTCTATGCTACTCACGAAACTCCTCGGCATACCCAGTTCTCGTACAATATCGCCTTGTGACATACCCTTTTCCGTCCTAATGCGTTTAAGGTTTTCTCCTAGCTTTTGAGCTTCACTTTTCATTATAAACATTATAGCTCGCCATTCTGTTATACACTACCTATTATGGTATAATAGACGTATGTCTACCTACTTCCTCTACGCCCGCAAATCTACCGATGTCGAGGACAAGCAAGTCCTCTCGATAGACGCGCAGCTTTCCGAGTTGCGCTCCCTCGCCAAGCGCGAGGGTTTGGAGATCGTATCCGAGTTCGTGGAGAAACAGTCAGCCAAGAAGCCGGGCCGTCCCGTTTTCAACGAAATGATCCGGCACATCATCGCGGGAGAGGCGCAGGGCATTGTGTGTTGGAAGATAGACCGCCTCGCACGCAATCCCGTAGACGGTGGACAGATAAGCTGGCTTTTGCAGCAGAGCGTCATTCAGCACATACAAACCCACGACCGCAGTTTTCTGCCTGCCGATAACGTATTGATGATGTCTGTTGAGTTAGGTATGGCGAACCAGTACATCCGCGATTTGAGCGCGAACACGAAACGAGGACAACGCGAGAAAGCGAGACGCGGAGAGTATCCGGGGCTTGCTCCGTTGGGCTACATAAATAATCCGCGTACCAAGCGTGTTGAAGTTGATCGCCGCAAAGCTCCGGCTATACGAGCAGCCTTCGAGCTGTACGCCGAGAACAAATCCCGTTTTGAAGATGTATCGGCTTTTCTGTACGAGCGTGGTATCAGAACCAAGCAGATCAAGAAGTCCGGCAGCAGTGGCGACAAGTCCCTAAAGAAAGACAGCATCAAGAAGATGCTCACCAACTCCTTCTACTACGGCCATTTTGAGTATGCCGGAGAGATATACAAAGGCGTGCATACTCCGCTCATTTCAAAAGCTGTTTTCGACAGAGTGCAGGACGTTTTAGAGTTGCGCGGCAGACAACGCCATAAGCCCAAGAACGAGCCGCAGCCCTTGTGCGGCATCATGCGTTGCGGCGAGTGCGGCGGGATGATAACCGGAGAAGTTATCACGAAGCATCAGAAGAACGGGAACGTCCACCGCTACGTCTACTATCGCTGTACCAAGAAACGCGGTGTCTGTTCGCAGTCCTATATCCGCGAGGAGGTATTGAGTGCTCAACTCTCCGACCTGCTTTCGCTCTACGTTATGCCTACGGACTGGACGCAAGAGTTATATCGTTTGGCTAACGAAGACGAGCAGAAAGCCGAATCCGTTGCTATGACTGCCGTGCAAGACTTGCGAACCAAAATTGCTCAACTGGACGGCAAGATGAGCCGCTTCGTTGACCTCTATTCCGAGCAGGACATAGACCGCGACACCTATCTTGAGCGGAGGCGTGCGCTCATGTCTGAGCGCAAGTCGGCCGAGGAGCAGATCGTCCGACTGGAGCATGACGCTACGCTTTGGCTCCAACCTCTGCGAGATTTCATAAAGGACGCTTCATTACTTAATGAAACGGAAAAATCGAACGACCTCCCCTCCAAAAAACTCTCCCTCCAAAAAATCTTCGGCTCCAACCTTTCCTTACATACGCGCGAAGCGCGCGGCGTGGCTCAACCACAATGGGCTTCACTGCGTGAAGCCCAAAATAATTTTGATATATCTAGTCCTGTCCTACCTATTGCGGAGAGGGAGGGATTCGAACCCTCGGTCCAGTTTCCCGGACAACAACTTAGCAGGTTGCTCCATTCGACCGCTCTGGCACCTCTCCGTTAGAGCTTACCTTACACTACTTTTTATCTCCGTGCACGCTATCCCAAAAACCACAGCTCTTACGAAGGTTAAACCTCCGTAGTTCAACGTCTTGCATATAGCACGGCAGATGGTAAGCTCGCGCGCATGAAGTATTTAACAAACTTGGGTCTATTTTTTATCATGTGTTTGTTTGCGGGAGAGGCTCTTTTTTACAACACCGCAGACGCTTCGTATCATTTTAGCAACTACAAAGGCGTGCCGCCGATACATACGCTTGGCGGCGCCAGCAAAACGCCCGTTGGCATGACGCCGAGTCAAATTAAAAAAGCGTACAACCTGCCCTTGAGCGGCGGCCACGGCACGCTTGTTATTGTCGGTGCGTACAACGATGCGACTCTTGAGACCGACCTTGCCACATTTGATAAAACATTTAACCTGCCCGCGTGCACAACCGGGAACGGCTGTTTTACCAAACACGCGATGAGTAGCGGCATCGCAAGTAACAGCGGCTGGGCGATGGAGACATCGCTCGATGTGGAATGGGCGCATGCTATCGCACCGCAAGCAAATATTTTACTGGTGGAGGCCACGACGCCAAGCGGCGCCAACTTGCTTAAAGCGGTCGACTATGCCGCAAGTGTAAAAAGCGCCTCCGCAATCTCGATGAGCTGGGGTGGCGCCGAGTTTCCCGAGGAGGTGTCGATGGATTCACATTTTGTCAGCAAAAGCGGCGCGCCGTTTTTTGCCTCATCCGGCGACAACGGCATGGGCGCATCGTGGCCCGCCTCATCGCCCAACGTCATTGGTGTCGGCGGCACGACGCTTGCACTCACCAATAGCGGTACAGTCGCAAGCGAGAGCGCATGGAGCGGCAGTGGAGGCGGCGTCAGCGCGTACGAAAAAGAACCTGCCTTCCAAAAAAATTATAGTATTCCCAAGGCGGGCGGTATGCGCGCGATACCTGACGTAGCCTACGATGCCAACCCCGCTACGGGCTTCCCTATTTATGTAAGAGGCTCGTGGCACACGGTGGGGGGCACCTCGGCAGGCGCGCCGCAATGGGCTGCTATTGCGGCGCTCGGCAGCGGCATTACCAACGCACAACTCTATGCCGACAAATCCACCGGCGAGCACGCCAAATACTTCCGCGATATTACAAGCGGCTCCAACGGCTCCTGCGGATACTTTTGCGATGCGCGTACGCATTACGATTACGTCACCGGCTTAGGTTCTCCGCAGACCGATACGTTTTAAATCTAGCAAAGCAACGCTTTGCTAGCGGCAAGTAGGTATAATGCGTGTATGCAAATCACCGATCCTCTTTCCACGAGTTTTCGCCTCGCGGATGCGCAAAAAAGCGCTCTTTCCAAGCTCGGGATTAAAACCGTGCGCGATTTGCTTTACCACTTTCCTTTCCGCTACGAGCAGGCGGGAGGCGAGGCTGCCGTGGCAGGTTTAATCGCCGGCATGGAGGCGAGCATCATTGGTGTTTTGGAAAAAATGGAGACCAAAAAAAGCTGGAAGAGCCGCGTCCCCGTGAGTGAGGGATACCTGCGCGACCAGAGCGGCCGCATCAAATGCCGGTGGTTTAATCAGCCTTACATCGCAAAGATGTATATCGACGGCACGCGTGTACGCGCGGTTGGCAAAGTGGGCGGTAGCCTCGGCAAATTGTATTTGGCTAACCCGCAACTTCAAAAAGTTTCTATCGCTGAAGAAAGTTTGTTTGCCGGTGGGCAGAAAGGAGAGCGGAAATTTCATGACGGTCACGCTGCGAGCGGCCAAGGTGAACGGCAGGAAATTTCCGCTCCCCTGCTCTTCGCCCTCTATCCCGAGAGCCGCGGAGTTACCTCGCTTTGGTTTAGACATGCCGTTGCAAAAATAATCAAAGAGGGTGCGCTCGAGAATGTTGAAGACCCGATACCGCAGGATATTATCAAGCGTTATCATTTGCCGAGCCTCGCCACCGCGCTCGTGTGGATGCATGCGCCGCACAAGCTTGCCGACTCGGTGGCCGCGCGCAAGCGCTTTGCGTTTGAGGAGGTGTTTATGATACAGCTCGAGCGCGGACAGGAACGTCACAAACAATTGCGCGAAAAGAGTTTTACCGTTGATGCGCCGCAACAAGAGGTTGCCGAATTTGTCAGCCACTTTCCTTTTATGCCCACCGCGGCGCAAAATCGCGCAATCGAAGCAATTTTGCAAGACATGCGAGGCGGCCACCCCATGTCGCGCCTGCTTGAGGGCGATGTGGGCAGCGGTAAAACAGCCGTAGCAGCAACGGCTGCGTTTGCCGCCGTGCGCACGCGACCCGAAGGGCAAACTTCTGGCGCTTTACAGGTTGCCTACATGGCGCCGACCGAAATCTTAGCCAAACAGCATTTTGAATCTTTTATACAATATTTCGAACACTTTCCTATCAACATTGGGCTCATCACTGGCTCGGGCTGCTGCAAATTTCCATCCAAAGTTGCGCGTGGCAAAGCAACTGCTATCTCGCGCGCGCAACTTTTAAAGTGGGTTGCCAACGGCGAGATACCGGTGGTAATAGGCACGCATGCGCTGATAGAAAAATCGGTACAGTTTAAACATCTCGCACTCGTTATCATCGACGAGCAGCATCGTTTTGGCATCAACCAACGAAAAAAGCTTGCCAAAAAAGAGGCACGCGTCCCGCATCTGCTCTCGATGACGGCCACGCCTATCCCGCGCACGCTCGCGCTTACCGTCTACGGTGACCTCGACTTAACGCTGCTCGATCAAATGCCCGCCGGTCGCAAACCTATCATTACCGAAATCGTAAAACCCGCTGAGCGCGCGAAGGCGTACGCAAAAATGCGCGAGCAATTGGCCGAAGGCCGTCAGGCATACGTGATTTGTCCGCGTATCGACGAGCCCGACCCAGACAAAGCGTTTGCCATCATGGCCAAGTCGGTAACCGAAGAGGCAAAGCGCCTCAAAAAAGATATTTTTCCCGACCAGAGAATAGCCATACTTCACAGCAAGATGACGCCAAAAGAAAAAGACAAAACGATGGCGCAGTTTTTGAATCATGAGATAGATATATTAGTGGCCACCTCGGTCGTGGAGGTGGGCGTCAATGTGCCAAACGCCACGATGATTTTTATCGAAGGTGCGGAGCGCTTCGGCCTCGCACAACTCCACCAACTGCGCGGGCGCGTGGTGCGGAGCAACCATCAAGCCTATTGTTTTGTCTGTCCCGAAAGCCGCGGCGAACATACGTTGGCGCGGCTTAAGGCATTGGTCACTGCTAAAAACGGGTTTGAGCTCGCCGAGCAAGACTTACTCCAGCGCGGCGCGGGCGAACTTACCGGCCGCAAACAATGGGGCATCAGCGACATCGGTATGGAGGCGCTCAAAAATCTCAAGCTCGTGGAGGCCGCGCGCAAAGAAGCGCTTGTCTTGATACAAAAAGACGAAAATCTGCTGAACTATCCCCTGCTCCAGCACGAACTTTTTGCCAGAGCCAACCAAACGCATTTCGAGTAGTTGTTTTGTGGGCGCGCCTGGGCTCGAACCAGGGACCGGCCGTGTATAAGACGGCTGCTCTACCGCTGAGCTACGCGCCCGTCTGCATCACTCTATCCAAAAAAACGCCTTCGTGCTACCCTTCCGTAAGTTTACCTTCATCCACACTCATGAGGAGGAAACGGGGATGAGAAATGCTCTTTTACAAAAACACGGAAGCAAACGCGAGCTACTCGAGTTTGCTAGACGTTGGTCACAGGTCATGCACGCCGACGGTGTTGTTGATAATCACCTGCACCCCGACCGCGGCTTGACTTTTGTCGAAGGCAATTTTGAGCAAGGCGGCGGACTCAATATCTATATTGATGCGCCCCTATGGGTAAAGCAAAATGCCATTGGCGTGCTTCATCGCGGCCCAGCCTATTTGAGCGATGAGCTGACAAAACGGATGGAGTTCGTCACTCAACTCAAGATAGCCGCTCGAGAGAAGGGGGCGTACTTCGTTGTTGACTGCTCCGACGACATTGATGGAAGGGCGTTTTATGCGGCGCTCAAACTTCGAGAAAAATATAAGAGCAGGATTACAATCAACGTCGGAGCATACGCAATTTTCGGAATCAAAACATGGCAAGAACCTCGCTGGTTGCATCTGCAAGAACTTGCTCCGAAAGCACAGTTTATCGTAGCGCTCCCCGAGCGCGACGAGAGAGGCGACCACCTGGTCGGCTTTGAGGGCCACGCTGCATTGCTATATGAACTGGCCATCAAACATCACTTGCCGCTCCACGTGCATGTCGACCAAACCAACACATCAAAGGAGTGCGGTACAGAGCGGCTCATCAATGTGGTACGCGCGCTCTCTATGCGTGTGCCGCCCGAAGAGCGGCCGACCGTGTCGGCAGTGCATATGCTTATTGACGGCAAAGAGGACGCGGAGCGCGTGGAAATAGTGAGCCATCTTAAAGAGCTCAAAATGGAGGTGGTGTGCTGCCCTCACGCTGCCGCTTCAATGCGGCAGATGCGGAATCACCGCGACCCGCTCCATCCGCCCGTTGCGCCCGTGCGCGAATGCATGGTTGCAGGTGTACCAGTGGGGATTGGTACTGACAATACCAATGACCTCTTGATGCCGTTGCCAAAGCTTCCGCTCCTGGTGCGAGAGCTGGAAATGCTCGCCTCGCTCATCCGCTTCTACGACACAAACGTGTTGTGGAAGCTGGCACGTCGGCAGCCACTTGACGATAGCGATCGTGCCAGTGTTGCGCAGAATCTCGCCCGTGACTACGACGCCTTCGGGCTTCCTAATCCATGGGCAAGATTCACTCGCTAACGTGAGTGCCACATACATTCCCCCGCCCTTCCAAGGACGGGTTTTTCTTTCTGAGAAATATAAGGTAAGGTATTGGCGGAACTTCTTTGTAAGTCGCAACTACGAAAGGCGCGCATTATGTTGTATGAAAGAATCGTTCGACCGATCCTCTTTGCTCTGTCACGAGGCGATGCGGAAAAGGCTCATATCCTTACGGTGCTTGCTGCAAAACTTGCCCAAGGAGAGCCACGTGTATTGCGATTTATCGCATGGTGGTTTCAAGCACATCATAACCCCCGACCCGCAACGGTAGCCGGTATTATCTTCCCCAACCGCATCGGGCTTGCCGCCGGTTTTGACAAAGAAGCCGAGATTCTGCCGTTCTTGCAAGCGCTCGGCTTTGGCTTTATCGAAGTGGGGACTGTATTGCCGTGGGCTCAAAAAGGCAACGAGCGCCCGCGCCTCTTTCGGATACCGAGCGAGCAGGCAATCATCAACCGGATGGGTTTTAACAGCAAGGGCGCAGATGCCGTCGCTCACAATCTCGAGCAACATTACCGCGGCATCACGATTCCTATGGGCATATCTCTCGGCAAAATGAGAGAAACTTTAAACGAAGATGCCGCGCGCGACTATATCCACGTGTGGGAGTGCCTGCGTACATACGGTGTCTATGGAGTTGCTAACGTGAGTTCGCCTAACACGCCGGGTCTGCGGGAGCTCCAAGGCACAAGGTATATCGAACACTTTGTGCAAGAGATTGTTGGAGTAGAACGTGGCTTTGCCAAACAAGCGGGCGAACAGCAAAAACCGATGTTTATCAAGCTCGCGCCGGACCTCACCGAAGGCGAGATCGAGGACACCATGGGTGCGTGCGAGAGTGCTGGTGCAAGCGGTTTCATCATCGGCAATACTACGCTTTGCCGACCGCTCAAGGATTCATATTCGCCGATTGCAAAAGAAGCAGGGGGCTTAAGCGGCAATCCGCTTTACCCTTTGACTCTGGCAAAGTTCCGCCAGGCACGCAAACGCACCAAACTGCCGCTTATGTTTGTCGGCGGCATCGACAGCGTAAAGCGGACTAAAGAGGTGTTTGATGAGGGCGCCGATCTGGTACAAATCTTTACCGCGCTCGTATATCAAGGGCCGGCGTTTATATCTGTTGCACGAAAAGTGGCGTGACAAAAAGCATCTCCGACCATAAGGCCGGGGATTTTTATTTTAAAAATCCCGACGCTTTGGTCGGGACTAAAAGTTGACATTGAGAGGCTCTTCTATTATCTCCTGTCTCTTTTTTGGCGCTATGCCGTGCACGACAAGAATTTGCTCAAACTCCTCGCGCTCGAGTGTCTCCACCGCGATGAGGCGCTTGGCAATCGCGTCGAGCGCTTTGCGATGCATCGTGATGATGTCCAGTGCTTTTTTGTATGCCTCGTCGACGATGCGCTTTACCTCACCATCTATCTCGCCGGAAATCTTTTCGGAATACGGGCTGCCTTCAACGCCAGCGCCAAAAAGTGCGTGACCGCCCTCGCCTTCGAGCGCAACGGTACCCATCTTATCGCTCATGCCCCAGCGCGTTACCATGTTGCGCGCAAGCGCGGTCAGCATTTGCAAATCGCTGCTCGGGCCGGTGGTGACGTCGCCAAACACCTCTCTTTCGGCCACATAACCGCCAAGGCTCATGGCAATGTCGTCCAAAAATTCTTTTTTGCCCTGCATACGCCTATCCTCAAACGGTAATTTGAGCGTGTAGCCCGCGGCGCGACCGCGGCTGATGATAGATATCTTGTGCACCGGGTCGGCGTGCGGCAAAAGCGATGCTACGAGTGCATGCCCCGCCTCGTGGTAGGCGGTTATCTCTTTTTCTTTTTTGTTGAGCACATGGCTCTTGCGCTCCGGACCGAGCATGACCTTTTCGATGCTGCGGATTAAATCATATTGCGCGACCGTTTTGCGATTTTCGCGCGCGGCCAAGATTGCGCCCTCGTTCATAAGGCTAAAGAGATCGGCGCCGGAGAAGCCCGGCGTGCGCTCGGCCACCACCTCGAGGTTTACATCCTCGGCAAACGGCTTTTTGCGCGAGTGTATTTTTAAAATTTCCAAACGATCGGCCCGGTCCGGAAGCTCTATCACTACGCGCCGGTCAAAACGCCCCGGGCGCAATAAGGCAGGGTCCAAAACGTCGGGGCGGTTGGTGGCCGCCATGACAATCACCTTTTCATTCGGCTCAAAGCCATCCATCTCCACCAAGATTTGATTGAGGGTCTGCTCGCGCTCGTCGTTGCCGCCGCCGACGCCGGTGCCGCGCACGCGACCCACCGCGTCTATTTCGTCGACAAAAATAATCGCCGGTGCGGCTTTTTTAGCGGTGAGGAAAAGATCGCGCACGCGGCTGGCGCCGACGCCGACAAACATCTCGACAAACTCCGAGCCGGAGATGCTAAAAAACGGCACGCCCGCCTCGCCCGCCACCGCGCGCGCGAGTAAAGTTTTGCCGGTGCCGGGCGCACCCATAAGCAAGATGCCTTTGGGTATGCGCGCACCGATGTCCAAGAACTTTTTGGGATTTTTTAAGAAGTCGACAATTTCGAGCAATTCCTCTTTGGCCTCCTTGGCGCCCGCCACATCTTTAAAGGTAACTCGCGACGCAACATCGTTGGGATCAATCAATCGCGGCTTGCTTTGCCCGAACGAAAACGCTTGCATCCCCGCGCCGCGCACCTGCCGTGAGAGATACCAGACAAAAAATGCAATGAGGAGGAGCGGTGCGGCAAACGGCGCGAGCATCTGGAACCAAAACTCCCAGCCGCTTTGGCTTGCGATAGTAATGGTTACCTTGTTGAGCTCGGCGCCCGTAACGCCGTAATTAAAAAGCGTTTGCGTGAGCGCGGTGTCGGGCTCTTTTTTGGAAACTTTTTGCGTCGAAGACGCATCGTTGTAGAGCACATTGAGATCATCGCCGTTGACGCTGATGCCGGACACTTTGCCCGCTTCGATATCCTGCGCCACTTGTGAGATAGAGATGGTGGCGGGTGCAGGCTTATTGCTCGTTTCGAAGTAGGCATAGGCCCCCGCCAAAAGGAGGAGCAGAACAACCGAGGTGGCGAGGTTTATCCAAAAGGAGTCGCCGTTTGGCATCGGCGGCATCTTAGAGCCCTTGCCTCCCTTCCCCGGTTTGCCTGGTTTAGCGTTAGGATTTGGCATGAATACCGCATAATAACATTTTTACGTGTTTTGGCAAAGGAACATAAAAAAGTGATATAGTCAGTACGTGAATTTGCTTGAGCATAAAAAGGCGCATTTTGACTACGAGACCCTCGAAGAGTTTGAGGCGGGTATCGAGCTGCTTGGTCATGAGGTAAAATCGCTGAGGGCGCGCCACGGCAAGCTTGAGGGCGCACATATCATAGTGCGCCCGAGCGGGCGGCGCGGCGGCCTCGAAGCCTACATTGTGGGCATGGACATCCCTCCCTACCAGCCGGCAAACACGCCAAAGGAGTACGACTCCAGCCGCTCGCGTAAGTTGCTCCTCACCAAAAAAGAATTGGTAAAACTTGCCGACGCCGAAGGACAAAAAGGATTGACAATAGTGCCTTTGACGGTGTACAATAAAAATTCAAAGGTAAAGATGCGCGTGGCGATAGCCAAAGGTCGTAAAAAGTACGACAAGCGCTCCGTCTTAAAAGAGCGCAGTGCCAAGCGCGACATACAACGCACGTTGAAAAATCAATAACTATGGGGATGCCGGGCCTAGACAATGAAGCCTTTGCACCGAGTGCGAGGTAGAAGTCCGGACCTTCTTAAAAATCCGGTAACCATAACTGCAAAGTCAGTTGCATCGCCGTATTTCTCGGCGAACGAGGTCTCTTACGCATTAGCCTAAGGACTTCGCATCTTCTCCGCGTGGCCTGATCGCGGATGTAGGATGTTATAAAACAGGATATAGCGAGTGGGGTTGATTCGACCATTTGCCGAAACTTGCAATCTGCGGCTCAAAATGATTTTGCTCATTTTAAACATAAGAGCCTAAGAAAATTAAAATGTCCTACACCTGGTAGAAGCTCTCTGCGACACTTCATTGCACGCGCGTTCAACTCGCGCCATCTCCACCAAATTAAGAAGCGAAGCGACTATAATTTTGTAGGATGCCGAAATTTTTATTTTGGCGCCGCACAAAACAAAAAACACCCCTCAAGGGTGTTTTTTGTTTTACTATACGAAATTAATTATTGACGAGGAGTGCCCGTGGCGACGCGCATCATTTGTACGCTAACGCCCGCTGGAGCGGTATATCCGCCGCCCATCATACTTCCTCCCGAATTCATCATGTAGTATGTGTGCCCATATAGCCCCATGCCGCCTGTCATGTTGTCTACCGTTGCTTTAAGTTCGCCAAACTGCATGCCCGCCCAAAATATAAACAACACAATAAACAGTTTGATAAGCATGTGGCCCCAGTGATGATGACCCCACATGCTTCCGCACACTCCCCCGTGACACCCGCACCCCTCGCCATGCTCTTTGTCCATATCTTTTGCCATTTTTTATACCTAATAAATAATGCGAACTTATTTTTACCTTTATAGTATAGCGCAAACTTAACCAGCATTACATGAAAAAATCATGCAATGTGTGCCATACTAAAGGCATGCTCTTCTCTTTCCTCTTGGTCTGGGGCTCGGTGTTTTCTATCCTCGCGGGGTTGGTTGCGTTTCTTATTAATTATATGGAGATGTCGCGCCACTATGCGGAAAAGAGAAAGCCACTTATACAGGCCTTTCAAACAGGCGCGCTTACGTTTTTATTTTTTATGTTTATCACGATACTGCTGTCGTTTGGCCTTCCCTCTTTGTTTTAACTGTCTATCGCTTTATCTCCTATCGCCAAAATATGCCGAAGAATCGTTCTATTATCTGCACCATGTTGGAACTTATCGCAAAGAGTACGTTGGCTAAATTGGAGACGCCCCCTCCAAACAAAGCAACTTTTGCTTTTGCCACTATCACCTGCGTTTGGATGCGTTGCGCGGTCGAGGTGCCCGTGCCTTTATACAACCCCGCGGTGGTAGTGCCCACTTTGGTGTAGCTGTGCGTAAAAGTAAACGCTTGCGCTTTGCACGAGTTTGCGGAGACGGCGATAGTGCTCGTGGCGCCGTCGCCATATCCGAGAGAAAATGTTTGCGCCGCGCACGACTTGGCGTTGTTAACCGAGCCCGCAAAGGTAACCGAGAGCGGAATACTGCCTGTTGTAGGCGATGCGGTAAATCCATCGGCGGTGGTGGTTGCTACAACCACTGTGCTCGGCACCACCACGGTGGTAAAACAATTGCTCTGTCCGTATGGACCGGACACGTTCAAAATATAGGTATGCGTGGTTGAGCCGAGCATGTAGGTTTTAGTGCCGAAGAGAGCATCCCGCGCGCCCGTGTCCCACACAACGCTGGTTGCATCGGTCGTACTCCACGTGAGCGTCACCGGCGTACCTTGCGGGGCGGTGCTTGTGCTTGCCCCCAGCGTACACGTGGGCGCATTGGTCGGCGGCGGATTGGTGCGCACTTCTATCAAGCCATTCTGTGGTACTCCGTTCACAAGGGCGCCGTTGATCCAATCATGCATGTCGGGCGAAGACACGCCGTAGGTATTGGGCGACCACACCAAGTTGCTTGTCGAAGCAATGTCGCTATACACGCCAAAGTGCGGGTTGGTGTCGTTAAGGAGCGTGGTCTCAACATCGTACACAGCATCGAGCGGCGTCACCGTGCCAACCAAATCAAAGTAGTACGTATCGTCCGCTGGTATCTCTATGGGTATGTCGGGGACAATAGTAATCACCGACGAGGTTGCGCTTATCTCGGTAGAGGTGCTGTTAAGAAGGCCCGTGCTACTGGCAATAATTGGGATTGTAAAATTTGGGTCGGTATACCCATAGAGCGAAATATCTTGAACGGCGGCGGCGTTTGGCACGATAGCAAAAGAAAGCTGTCCAACCCCCACCCCGCTCGTGCCGCGCGCCTGTATCGTAAAGCGCATGAGATGCCCGTCGGCTACGTCATACGAGGGGAGTGAGCCGTCGAGCGAAACAGAGGGCTCGGTCCGCAAGCCTATTGTAAGCGTACTGGTGGCAAGCGTGGTGCTGCCCATATGTATGCCAAGGAGATAGGTACCGTTTGCAATAGGTGGATAAATAGTCTCGCTAAAGAGGCCGCCCGAGACCCACAGGCTCTGGTCGTTATACATCACGGCTCCCTTTGCGTCGGTAACTATAAAGCTGAGCGGTACCGAGGACGAGGCACTGCCGGTTATGGTGGGGTTTGCTTTGAGCGAGGTTAAGGGGTTGTAATCAAACGACGCTTGGCCCACCGGCAGAGGTGCGAGAGCGGGCGCTGTGGTGCGAGCACCGGCTGCCATAGGGGCAATAGCAACTATAAGCCACAATACCAAAATTCCTGCAAGGAGGAGCGCCGCCCCGTAATCCCCAACCCCCAGGTGCGCTCGGTGCATCTGAGGTATACTAGGTGTGCGGTTCATTTAATTATCATTATAGGTAAATATTTCATATGTCGACAAAACAATGGGTCTGGGCGATAATCATTATCATTATTATACTGCTTGCCTTGTGGTACAGCGGTGTCTTTAGTTCTCTCACACCGGCACCGGCGACAACACAGCCGGCGGCGGTAACGACGAGTGTAAACAGCATGGCTGGACAGGATTCAATAATCAAAACGGACGTGGCGACTCTGGACATGCAGATTGCAGCTATCGGGAGCGGCATTGCGGCAAGTACCGCGCCTTCGAAGCAGCAAATCGGTACGATTGCCGCAAACATAAGCGCGGCGGCAGTTACCTTTAACAAGCTCGCGGTTGAACTCAGGCCGCGCATCACCAACGCGCAAACCGCAGGCTCATCGGTAGCCGGGTTGCAAGCAGCTCTTAAGGATCTCGCGACGCAGGTCTCAAACATGACCTCGCAAGCGAGCGCCGCTTCCAAAAACGTCACAACTTCCTTAACCAGCGCCACCATTACGGCGTCGTTTAACCAGCTCAAAGTGGCTCAAAGATACGCAAACGCCGCGCGCGCCGACATTCAGACGATCGTGCAAGGGCTTAACATAAAATAGAGCGCGCAATAGGCGCACAAAAATCCGCGCATCATGCGCGGATTTTTGTTTATGGCACCTTACCCAAAAACCCAAATGGTGCTATACTAAAGTCCATACACGCTTTGGATACTACTCGCATCAATCATCAAATACGCGCCGCCGAGGTGCGCGTTATAGGCCCCGAGGGGGAAAATATAGGCGTCATCAGCCTCTCTGATGCCCTCGCCCACGCCGAGGAGCTGGGCCTCGATCTTATTGAGATATCGCCTAATGCTACTCCGCCGGTTGCAAAAATAATGGAATATGGTAAATTCTCTTACGAGCAAGAGAAAAAACGCCGTGAAATAAAGGCTAAATCGCACGCCACCGAAACGAAGTCCGTCCAGGTAAAAATAGGCACCGGCGACAACGATATGGCGCTTAAGGCAAAGCGGGCCGCGGAATGGCTCGTCGAGGGACATCGTGTTAAAGTAGATCTCTTTTTGTGGGGGCGCTACAAGTACATGGAGTTTGCCTTTTTAAAGGAGCGGCTCGAGCGGTTTCTCAAGCTTATCCCGGCGGAGTTTAAACTCGCCGAGCCTATCGGCAAGAGCCCCAAGGGCTTGAGCACAGTGATAGAAAAAACAGGAAAGAAAGTATTGTAAGATTAATAGGCCGCGCCAAAAGGACGATTGCGCGGCACGATTTCGACAAAATCGCATGAAAACCAACAAATCATTTACCAAGCGCCTCAAAATCAGCAAAAATGGCAAGCTTACCGCACGCCATCCCGGCCAAAACCATTTTAACGCCAAGGAGAGCCGCCGCACCCAAATGGGTACCAACCGCACACAAAGCTACTCGGTGACACCCAAAGTATCCCAGCGCTTTATTAAAACGGCTGCAAAGTCAAAGAATTAATCTATGTCCAGAGTAAAAGGAGGAGTTAATTCGTTAAAGCGCCGCCACAATGTCCTTAAAACGGTCAAAGGCTATCGCTTTGCGCGCAGCAAAAAGGAGCGCGCCGCAAAAGAGGCGATCTTTCATGCCGGCAAGTCGGCTTTTGCACACCGCCGCGACAAGAAAAACGACTTTCGCAAGCTGTGGAACGTCCGCATCAATGCCGGCCTCGATAATGTCGGCGAGGGTACACTCTCCTACAGCAAGTTTATCGACGCCCTCAAGAAAAAAGGCGTCTTGCTGAATCGCAAAATGCTTGCCGAGCTCGCCCAAAAATCTCCCGAAACCTTTGCGAGAGTAGTCTCCAAAGTTTCTTAAGTCTCTGCGGGGTTTTCGAATCTAAACGAGGCTCTATTTATTTGGTCTTTTTTTACCAGCGCGAGTATCTCTTCCACCAGCACTTTTGGGTCGGCACCAAAGCGTATGTGGTCATTGGGCCGGTGACCGTTGGCTAAAATATTTTTTATTTCATCGGCGGTGGGCCATCCGCCCTCGTACACGCCGATCGGCTTGGCGTCCTCAAAGGCAACCGTAAACTCGTGTATCGTGCCGATGCGCCCGCAGCCAAAAAACATGCCGTCGACCGAGCGCGTAAAAATCAGGTCGCGCCCCGGATAGCCAAAGCCGGTGTACACGATAAGGTCGTGATACTCCACCGGCAGATTGTACTGCTCGATATGCTCTTTTTCGGAACTTGCGGGAGAAAATCCAATGACAAATCCGCCTGCCGTTTTGGCGCCCATTGCCACCCACAGCGGGAAGCCGGTAGTCGCGCCGGTGACGCACACGGCGCCGTGCTCGGCAATCTCTCGGCCAAGCGCGATGCCTTTGTCGTATGCGTCGACGCCACAGTGGCCGGTCTCGGCGGCGCCGGATACGCCGAGTTTGATGTGGAGATGCAGATTTTTTGGGTCAACCGTAGAAGTTTTATTTATCGGATCCATGTTTATGTATTATAGCTCAATTGTGGCGCTCTCTCCTGCTTCGGGCGCAATGGCTTTAACGCTCAAGTAGTCGCGGAGATGTTGTACCAGTGTTGCGGAAGCAACAGGCTCGCCCATTACCACAAACACTTCTTTGAGTGTGCTCCTCGTTTTGTTTACAAACTCCACCAGCTGCTCGCCATCCATGTGCGCCGAGTAGCCGTAGATAGCCTCTACGCGGCAGTGTACGGGCACTTTTTGTTTATGAATTTCCACCTGCGATGCACCCTCAACAAGCCTGCGGCCGAGGCTCCCTGCCGCCTGGTAGCCCACGATAAGGAGCGTTGATTTTTTGTCGGACAAAATACGACGCTCGTGGCCTATAACGCGGCCGCCATTGCTCATACCCGAGCCGGCAAGAATGATGTTAGGGCCGGGCTCTTTCCCCAGATGCCGCGACTCATCCTCGTCTTCTACAATGTGCATCTCGGGGAAAACAAAAATTTTTTCGCCGTTTTTGATGCGTTGTTGCAGCTCGTCACTAAAGTACTGTGGGTACGCTAAAAATGCTTCGGTCATTTGCTTTGCCAGGGGCGAGTCGATGTATACCGGCACCGAAGGCACGCGCCGCTCCACCATTAAGGTGCGTATTTCAAATAGCAAATCCTGTGTGCGCTCGGTTGAAAAGGCGGGTATAAGTAGCGTGCCGCAGCGCGCAACGCTCTCTTCAATAACATTTTCGAGCATGTCGCGCGTGTGCTTTTGCTCTTCCTCGGGCCGCACTGTGTTGCCGTAGACACTCTCCATCACGAGATAGTTGGCGTCGGTCAGATCATCTATCGGGGGCAGGAGCGGCGAGTTGCCGCCACCCAAATCGCCGGTAAAAACAAGATTGCTACTCCCCCGAGTAAACTTTGCCATCGCCGAGCCTAAAATGTGTCCCGAGTTTAACAACTCTACCTGCACGCTATCATCTAAATCGATTTTTTGATGATACGGGATGCCCTCCCACAGCGCCATGGCCGCGTCGATGTCACGCTCGTCATACAGCGGCTCTTTGCCATATATCTCGGCATCGTGTTTGAGAAGGCTCATGCAGTCGAGAAGAAGCGGCAAAGCTATCGCGCGCGTTGCCTCGGTGGAGATGATGCGACCCTTAAAGCCGCGTTTTACCAAAAGTGGGATGCGGCCAATGTGGTCGATGTGCGCGTGCGTGTTTATCAACACCGGTATTGCTTTAGCATCAAACGGGAACTTAGCCCAATTGTTTTCCTCACCTGCGTTTTTGCCTTGGAAGAGTCCGCAATCGATGAGTATCTTGCTCGCGCCTGTATCGAGTAAAAAATTAGAGCCCGTTACCGAGCCCGCCGCGCCATAGAAGTAGACAGTTGATTGCATAGTGGGAAAGTGCAAATAATACTTTTTTAAAGGGTTAGACTTGGCCTAGCGGCCCGGAGCGCGCTTTAAAAAAGTATTATTTGCACTTTCTTATTGTAACAAAAGCCCTTCGACTTTGCTCAGGGCAAACAAAAATCCCTCCGAAGAGGGATTTTTGTTTGGACTCCGAAAGCTTGTCCTAGTTAGTACCAGGTGGGTGCCCTGTGTGAGGCCTTTACGGCCGCACAACGTCAAGCTCCCGATTGTATATTTAAGGACTTTGCCTCCGCAGTCCTACAACTATTATACTCTCTCTAAAAAAATTGCAAATCTGCTGGCAGATGCTATTCGTCAACCCCAAACCTTTTGTATTTAAATACGCCTTTTTTACCAAACCAGTGTTTGATTTCGTGCGTGGCCTCCTCCTGCGTCTCGCTCGCGTGCACGAGGTTCATGACTGCGCGATGCTCCATATTGGCACTGATTGCTGAATCGACAGAATAATCGCCCCGGATAGTACCCATCTCGGCGAGAGACGGCATCGTGGGGCCTGCAATCTTACGCACCATGTCTACCGCGTGAACGCCCTGCACCACCATTTTGACAAGCGGCGCCGAAATCATGTAGGTGATCACCCAGCCGCGCACTTCTTTGCCTATGGTAAGAAGGTCGGTAGTGCCAAAATCGCGCTTAATGTCATAGCCGTATTTTTGATAGGTCGCAATCGTCTTTTCGCCAAGACGACGGATCCAAGCTTCACTCTTAGGGTAGTGATTATCCATCTCCTTGTGGGTAGGCTGGAACATCTCAAGTGCGATTATTTTGAGATCGCGTTGTTCCATACGCTTGATAATTTCGCCGATAAGGCCCTTGCGCACGCCGTCGGGTTTTATCATCACATAGGTGATCTCCTCTTTCGGTTTTATCATGATCGCACTCTACATTAAAAAGTCTTATACTGCAAAGCCGACGCGTTGGTCGGCTCCCCGACCAGAGCGTCGGGGCACTATTCGGTTAAAATCTCAGGACCTTTGTTGGTGATAATGATGGTATGCTCAACGTGTGCACAGCGTTTTTTGTCGCGCATGCAATAGGTCCACTCGTCTTTCATAAGTGTGATGGCGCCGTTGCCTTCGGCGAACATCGGTTCGATTGCTATCACCAAACCCTCCGGCAGCTTCTGGCCCGTGCCAGCGGTACCCTCGTTGGGGATGTACGGTTTTTCGTGCACGGCTTTGCCTACCGCATGCCCGCCCAGATCTTTTACCACTGCAAAATTATATTTTTGAGCCACAGCTTCTATGGCCGCACTGATGTCGCCTATGCGTGCGCCCATGCGCGCAGCTTTGATGCCAGCCGTCATTGCCTCTTTGGTCGCTTTGATAAGTTTGTACGCAACCTCATCGCACACGCCCACGCACACGGTGACAGCCGAGTCGACAAAATAGCCGTTGTACGAGAGCCCAAGGTCGAGCGAGACCATGTCGCCTCCTTTGAGCACGCGCTCTGCCGAAGGGATGCCGTGCACCACTTCCTCGTTGATCGACACGCACAGGGTTGCGGGGAAAGGATACGCCGCGCCGTCGGGCAGATAGTTTAAAAATGCCGGCATTCCCCCACCCTCGCGAATAATTTTCTCCGCAGCAACATCAAGCGAGGCGGTAGTAACGCCCGGCACCGCCCGTGCAGAAAGTTCGCGCAGCGCATGGGAGAGAAGCTTGCCTCCCAGGCGCAAATTGTTTATTTCCTGTTCGGTTTTTGCAATCATGTGATTTTGCCGAAATCATGCCGCGCAATCGTCCTTTAAGGCGCGGCTATAATTTGAGCATTTTTACAATATCGGCATGCACCTGCTCGACGCTCTGATTGCCGTTAATGTTCAGCAACGTGCCTTCGTTTTTAAAATATTCAAGTGATTTTGTGGTGAGTTCGGTAAATTTATCAAATCGCTCCTGCAATATCGCCGCGTTGTCGTCGGTGCGCTGCTCGAGGCTCGTGCGCTTTAAGAGACGCTCGCGGAGCGCTGCCTCCGGCGCATCAAGATATATGGCTAGGTAGGGACGCTCCAGCCAAGCGGCTACTTCGTGAAAGCGTTTTGTCTCATCCAAAATGCGGCAAGCGCCTTCAAATACGATAGTGTCCGTCGGCGCGAGTTTGAGCAAAGCTTCCTCAAATAAATATTCCGACACCCATGTCGGCATCAAATCTCCCGCATCCATGACTTTTTTTGCGCGGCTGCCAAAGTAGCTGCCGCTTGCCGCCATCTCGCGCAAGCGCGCGCCGGAGGAATACACAATGCCGTCTATAGTGTCGGCCAAGAGCTTGGCTTGAGTACCTTTCCCCGACCCAGGCCGCCCCATCATCAAAAACGTGCGCGTGTCCATGTGCTTAATACTCGCGTATAGATATTTGCGCGTCAACACGGCGCGCAAGGTCGAGAATGACCGAAACGACAATGAGAAGCGCGGTGCCGCCAATGGTGAGACTCTGGATGCCGCTCAACGACTGCATGATAATCGGCAACACGGCAATGACGCCGAGGAATATCGCGCCCACGAGCGTAATGCGGGTGATCACTTTGCCCAAGTACTCTTGCGTGGAGCCGCCGGGGCGCACACCGGGGATAAACGCGCCGTTCTTTTGCAAATTTTCGGCGATGGCATGCGGATCAAATGTGACAGCCGTGTAAAAATAGGTAAACAATATGACGAGTACAAAATAGACGCTACCGTAAAATCCGAGATTTTGGAGCCACGAGAGCATAAAGTCGGAGACCGCTGCGAGCCAGGCGTGGCTGGAAGCCTGGAAGAATGTCGCGAACATTTGCGGGATAAGGAGGAATGAAAGCGCAAAGATAATCGGAATAACGCCCGCTTGGTTGAGGCGCAATGGCAGATAGGTTGACTGGCCGCCATAGGTCTTCATCCCCCTGATACGCTTGGCGTAGGTTACCGGCACGGGGCGTTCGGCTTCGTTGACCACCACCACGGCCGCCACGATGGCACACGCGGCAACCGCAAAGGCGACGTACATCGGCAACTGCGAAGTGTTAAATGAAAAGAGCGCCTGGCTTGCCGTGCGCGGAATGCGCGCCACGATGCCCGCAAAGATGACAAGAGATACACCGTTGCCGAGGCCAAACTCGGAGATGAGCTCGCCTATCCACATGAGGAGCATGGAGCCCGTAACCACCACGAGGATGTTGACCCCGAGCTGGAAGGGAGAGAGCGAAGCAATAACGCCCTGGCGCTCGAGTATCAAAATAAAGCTAAAACCTTGGAGCGCGGCGATTGGAAGCGTGATGAGGCGCGAGTATTGGCTAAACTTTTGGCGACCAAGCTCGCCCTCCTCTTGATACAGCTGTTTGAGGCTCGGCACCATGATGGTAAGGAGTTGCATGATAATCGAGGCGGTGATGTAGGGGCCGACGCCAAGGAGCACCAACGAGAGGCTCGAAAGACCGCCGCCGGAAAAGAGGTTGAGCAGGCCGAAAAATTGATTGTTAGCAAAAAATACTTGGAGTTGCGCGGCGTTGACGCCAGGAATCGGGATGGCCGCAAGCACGCGAAACACGGCAAGCGCGCCAAGCACAAAAAGGAGGCGGTTGCGCAATTGCGCGTCACGGACGAGTAACGCAAATTTTTGGAAAAAGGTGTTTATCATACAATGTTATGCTACCGAACCGCCCGCTTGCTCTATCTTTGCTTTGGCACTTGCCGACACATTACATCCGCTCACGGTAATCTTTTTGGTAAGCTCGCCTCCGCCGAGGATTTTAACCTGCGGAATTTTTGAAGCGTCTTTGCGCGTGCGGATAAGGCCGCGCTCAAGGAGGGTCCGGGGATTAACTGCATCACCTGCGAGAAATGCCGTTTCAAGGCTTGAGAGGTTGACCACCAATGGCTTGCTTTGGATGGTGATGAGCCCGCCCACGCCGCGACCGCGCAGTTTGGGGAGCTTCTTGAGCTGCTCGCGGATAGCAGGCATTAGTGAATGGCCCGCGCGCGCCTTTTGACCCTTGGTACCGCGACCCGAGGTCTTACCGCGACCGCCGCCGCGACCGACGCGCTTAAGCGCTTTGTTTTCGGTTTTGCGTTTTAGATCGTGGAGTTGCATATAAATTTTTTACGCCTTAAGGGTTTTGAGAGCCTCTATCGCCGCACGCGCATTGTTGAGGCCATTTTTACTGCCCGAGTGTATCTTGGCGACGATGTCGTTAACACCGGCAAGCTCAAGCACCGGACGTACCGACGAACCGGCCACCAAGCCGCGACCGCGCGCCGGCGTGAGAACAACAATTGATGCGCAGTATTTTGCCGACACATCATGCGTGATCGAGAAACTGCGAGTTAAGGGCACGGCGATCATGTTTTTCTTTGCGTCGCGCACGGCTTTGTCGATGGCGAGCGTTGTGTCCCCTGCTTTGCCGAGACCTACGCCCACTTTGCCTTTTTTATTGCCGATGATGATTGCAACAGAAAACGAGAAGCGGCGGCCGCCGGCGACCACGCGGGCCACGCGGCGTATTGTGATGATACGCTGGTCAAACTCGCTCTTGCGCTCGGGGCGGCGAGTTGAGGGGCGGCGGCCACTACGCTCACCTTGCTTACCACCGCGCCTGTCTGGACGCGTGCGGCGCGCATCGGCGAGAGCCGGCGCTACTTCGTCGATAATAGGAAGAACCACATCGGCAACAACCTCCGGCATCTCCCCTGCCTGCGCAGGCAGGTCTGCTATAACGTCTTTTTGTTCAATATCATCCATACTTAAAATTTGAGTCCGCCCTCTCGCGCGGCGTCGGCCAATGTAGTAATGCGCCCGGTGTAACGAAAACCACCCCGATCAAATACCACTTGCTCGATGCCTGCCGCTTTGGCGCGTTTTGCCAAATCGAGACCGAGTAGTTTGGCTGTATCCACTTTTTTGACGCCCTTTTTTGCAGCACCCACCTCTTTGGTACTGCCGGAGATGAGCGTCTTGCCCAGCGTATCGTCGATTATCTGCGCGTGCAAATAACGGTTTGATTTATACACGGCAAGGCGCGGACGCTCGCTGGTGCCTATAATCTTGGCACGGATGCGCGCATGGCGGCGCTCGCGGTTTATTTGGTTTGTAATACTTTTTTTCATATCTTTTTATAGTCTTTCTCGCAAGCTCGAAATTGCTCTTTACGCGGCTTTTTTGCCCTGCTTGCGACGGATAACTTCGCCCTCGTAACGGATGCCTTTGCCTTTGTACGGCTCCGGCTTTTTTAACGCGCGCACGTTGGCGGTAAATTGTCCTACGAGCTCTTTGTCGAATCCCTCTATCGTAAGCATGTTTTTGTCCGCTTTGACCGTGAGCCCGTCGGGGATGTTTATTTTTACCGGGTGAGAAAATCCGAGCGCGAGGTTGAGCGTCTTGCCCTGCACTTCCCATCTGTAGCCCACGCCTTCGATTAAAAGTTTTTTGGCAAAGCCCTTGGTAACGCCCTCGAGCATGTTACGCACATGGCTTGCATAGGTGCCGACAAGCGCGCGCGCCTCAAGGGTGTCGGATTTGGTCGACACTTGCACACCCTCCGGCACGGTCTCGATACCAATGAGGCGATGCCCCGCTTTGGTGAGCATACCTTTGGGACCTTTTACGGAGAGCTCGTTAGCTTTGAACGTCAGCTCAGTTTTAGGAGGCAGTGCAATAGGTCGTTTAGCAAGTTGTGACATATATAATTTGTTTAAATTCGCAGTTATTCTATTCGTATTTACTCGTAAGATTCGTAGGATTCGTTACCAGATTTCAAACAAAACCTCGCCGCCAACGCGCTTCTGCCTTGCTTCTTTGCTGGTGAGTATCCCCGCCGGAGTCGAGAGCACCAAGAGGCCGCGGCCACGCTTAATCGGTTTGATGTCGCGCACACCCATGTACATGCGGCGCGAGAGTTTGCTGACACGCTTAAATCCGCCAAACGCCGGGCGGCCGTTTTTGTAGGCAAGTGCCAGCGAGAGGTCGTTGTTTTTTGATTTTTTATCTATCTCGCTCACGTAGCCCTCGCGCTTGAGTATCTCGGCGATGGCGAGCTTCATTTGCGAGCGCGGCATGGAGACACGATCCTTCCCCGCCATCGAGGCGTTTTGGATGCGTACCAGCATGTCTGCAATAGGGTCAGTTATCATATAAATAATGGTTTAGGTTTCAGGTTGTAGGGATTAGTGAATTACCAAGAGGACTTTCTCACACCGGGAATCAATCCTTCGTTGGCCGCCTCCCTAAAGCAGGCGCGGCACATGCCGAAGTCGCGCATAAAGGCGCGCTTGCGCCCGCAGCGGAAGCAACGATTAACTACCCGAGATTTAAACTTGGGTGCGCGATTTGAGCGTGCAACTGTTGACTTTTTTGCCATAGATAGAATAGAGATGTATAGCCTTTTCCTCCAATCAAGCCGGGTTATTTACCCTGAGCCTGTCGAAGGGTGATTCCGATGGTATGCCTCGCCTTGCGACTAAGCGGCACCGTTCAGAAAAAAGGAGCCCTGTGGGGCTAGGAGCAATATAAGCGATTAGTCCATAGAAGTCAAACCTCTGTACGACCATTACATTTTCTTGACAAGGCTCTCTTTCAGACACATACTTCTATAGGAAGTTGGTCTGTAAGGGAGGACACTTTAATGGTTGGATTAATGAAGATTTTTCTTCTGCTCATCTACCAGAGGAAAGGCCCCATGAACTTCTCATGGGTTGGACAAGATGAAGGCGAGCCTGTCGGACCTTCAATTATATTTTTGCACTTTGAAGGATCTTACCAGATGCGTCGTGAGGCGCACGCGAAGATGAGGGAGCGGGTGCTGCACCAGAATCTTCGGGCAAATGCTGTTCGGGACCTGGGCAGTGAGCCTATGGGAGGCGGAATAAGCCTCACCACCATTCAGCCTTGTCGGCTATAAACACGAGAGCGGGGTAGTAACAACTGCCTCATTTTTTTGTCTGCTCCGAACCCGGGGCAATGTTTGCGTGGCTTTAATTGAGGAAGTGGCGGCAAAGTGGAGGAAAGAAAAAGAAAAGCCCGACTTGCAAAGTCGGGATAATGTGGGGCGTCAGATGATATGTGACCACATTCTTTCTTTCGCGTGCTCTCTGGCTTGCCTCCTGCATTCCTCTCTGAGGAATGCAGGGTCCGCCGCGGGCGGTTCTTCGTACAACAGGTCAAGATAGCGGCTCGCCGTCGCTCGAACCGAGGACCTGACACTAAGCATTGCGATAAGGGCCGCAAGGGCGCTCTGTGCAACAACAACTAGGGGCATCGAAGTTTCCTCCTCTACAATCTAAAACCGATTATAAATATTGTGGCTGAAAATTAGATTAATGTTACGAGGTCCCTCTTTGTCCCTTCCGATTTTGCAACTACGGGGATTCCTAATTTCTTCGCTAGAGTCACCTCTATTTTCATTCCTTCTGAAATTCCGTCGCCATAGAGCCAAAGTTCGTCAACATAGCCACGCTCAAAAGTAGTAAGGTTCGCCCACACTCCAAGTTCCCGGTTTTCAATTACTCCGGCATTCGAATGCGTAGGTACTATAAGGTAGGGTGCTATGGGGGTGTGTCCTTCTTTGTGTACCTGCTCGCAAATAGCAAACACTTTTGTCATATTTCCAGCCACATCCCCTCTGATGGGATGGGCTATAAAAACTAATTTACGTTGGGGTGTTTCAAGGGGTGCAGACATAGGTGTACGCTATGCCGGTCCTATCGGGTCCAGTTTGTAAGAAAGGAAGGGACAGCCGAGGTACACCCGTAACAGAGTAGGCTCAATACGCCAGATGCAGTCACGGACCCGACTGCCCCTTCCTTTCCCGCGACTTACAAAAGAAACTGCAGGAAGAGCGCAGCTTCTCCGAACCTTTCCGGGTGTACCTAGCTATGATATACCCGCTATGTAAAAAATCAACGGAAGAAATAATGTCCTTATATACCAATCTATAACGTTATTTTTGCGAAACGTCCTTCTTAAACGGAAAGCCTAGGTGAGTTAGATATGCTTTTGCTTCTTTGGGGTTTTTGGCTGATGTGACAACCGTTGCGGCCATGCCAAAGACGTCTTTGATGTCCTCGTCGGCTGTCTCGGGGAAGACGATGTGCTCTTTAATACCGAGCGTGTAGTTGCCCATCGCATCGATGCCGCTCTGTGAGATGCCCTTAAAATCTTTGGTGCGAGGCAGAGCAATGTGTATCAAACGATTGAGGAAATCTTGCATGCGCTTACCGCGGAGCGTAATTTGATAGCCCACCCTGTCGCCGATGCGCGTTTTGTAGGTAGCGATAGATTTTTTAGCGCCGCGCTCGGCCGGCTTTTGGCCGGTGATTTTTGCCAAACGGTCGGCTACCAACTCGACTTTGTTTTTGTCTTTGGCCATTTTGCCCACGCCCACGGAGATAACCACCTTTTGGAGCTTGGGCACCTGCATGCGGTTAGTCCACCTAAACTGTTCCTTGAGCGCGTCAAACGCGGTTTGCTGTTGTTCTTGAATTAATTTAGGCATAGTAGTTGATTTTGTCGAAATCATGCCGTGCAATCGTCCTTTTGGCGCGGCTTTCTTTCTATTAATTTTTCTTTTTACTCGGTTTCTTCGCTTGCGCGAGGACAACATTGCTCGCGTGGATAGGAAAAAGCTTGTCGATGATTTGGCCCCTTTGGCCCTCGCGGCGGCCCCGCTGATGCTTTTTGCGCATGCCGACACCTTCCACGAGCACCATACTGAGCTTAGGGAACACCTTGAGCACTTTACCGCTCTTCCCTTTTTCGTTACCGGAGAGCACCGTAACGCTGTCTCCTTTTTTTATATGCAATGTGTTCATAAAATTATTTACACGACCTCAGGCGCGCGCGAGATGATGGTTTGATAGCCGAGCTCCTGGAGCTCGCGCGGTATCGGACCAAAGATGCGTCCCGCCTTCGGCTCTTTTTTGTCTTTGCCGCCGGCGTCGAGTATGACCACAGCGTTTTCGTCAAAGCGGATATATGAGCCGTCTTTGCGACGAAACGGTTTGCGCTGGCGCACGACCACAGCCTTGAGCACATCTTTTTTCTTAACGGCCTTGCGCGGCTCGGCGGTTTGCACCGAGAGCACCACCATCTCGCCTATCTCGGCGTAGCGTTTGCGCGAGGAGCCGGGTATTTTAAAGATGCGTCCGATTTTTGCGCCGGAGTTATCTGCTATGACAACAAGTGAGCGATCTTGGATCATATAATTATGCGACGTCAAACAGTATCTCGAACGACTTGGTCCTCGAAAGCGGACGGCATGAGCGGATGCTTACTATTTCGCCTTCCTTGGCTTTGTTGCCCGGGTTGTGCGCATGGTATTTTTTGGTTATCTTCATGTACTTTTTGTACTTGGGGTGCTTAACATAGCGCGAGACAGCCACCACTGCAGTCTCTTGCATTTTATCGGACACCACCGTGCCGCGGAGTATCTTGCGATGTATTTCTTTGGATGCGTTTTTCGGTCCCATATAATTTTTAAGGTTAAACCTTTGGAGCCCTGGTGTTAAGGTTTAACCTTAGGGCGTTCTTGGCGGTAAGCGCGCGCGCTATTGTTTTGCGGAGCGTTGCCCCGAGCTTTACGTTTTTGTTTTTACTCCCGGAAGCGGTAAAACGCAAGACGCGCAACTCCTCGCGTTTGTCGGCAATAAGCGTGTTAAGCTCCTCTTCGGTGTGATTATGTAAATTGGTTTTCTTTGCCATATATCTTTTTTACTGATGGCGCGCTACCACCCTTGCCTGCAGCGGGAGTTTTTTGGCGGCATTGGCGAGTGCTTTAATCGCAAGCAGGTCGGTGACGCCGTCTACCTCAAAGATGATGCGACCGGGCCATACATCAACTTCGTAGCCTACCGGGTCGCCCTTGCCCTTGCCGAGTTTTACCTCCGGCGGCTTTTGCGTAAACGGCTTGTCGGGAAATACGCGCGTCCACATTTTGCCCGTTTTACCCAAACTGCGCACCACCACTTTACGGGCGCTCTCGAGTTGGTTGGAGCGTATGCGCGCGTGCGTGGTTGCTTTAAGGCCGTGCGAGCCAAAGGCCACGGTCACGCCGCGCGTTTCCACCTTGCCCTTTTTGGCATTACGGCGCATTGTGTGCCACTTGCGATATTTTACTTTTTTAGGAGTCAACATACATTTATGTTACGCGGCAATCTACTTTACTTATCTTTTCCACTAATGGAAAAGATTTCGCCTTTGTATATCCACACCTTGATGCCGATGACCCCAAGCGGAAGGTTGGCCCTCTCGCGCGCAAAGTCGATGTCGGAGCGGAAGGTTTGGAGCGGGATGCGGCCTTTTTTGAGCTGCTCGGTGCGCGACATGGTACCGCCGCCGAGCATGCCGCTGATTTGAATGCGCACGCCAAGCACGTCGCGGTTGGCCATCACCTTCTCTATCGTTTGCTTGAGCACGCGGCGAAACGCCAGGCGCTTTTCCAAACTCTCGGCGACCATGTAGGCCACAATAGCCGCATTGCTCTCGGGTGAGCGGATTTCTTCGATGTCGAGTTTTATCTCCGGCATTACTACTGGATTGTTCCCCGACGCTTTGGTCGGGGTCCCGACTATGCGTCGGGATTGAAGAAAAGCGGCAATTTTATTTTTGAGTTTGATTGAGCCCTCGCCGCTGCGGCCGATGATAACGCCCGGACGCGAGGTCTTAATGATAACGCGCAAGGTACCCGCGCCGCGCTCGATGTCGATGCCGCCCACATACATGCCGCGCATCTCTTTTTGCAAATATTCGCGCAAAAGAATGTCTGCCTTGAGATAAGCCTGATACTGCGCACCGACGGCAAACCAACGATGCCTCCAATCGCGGAGGATGCCGATGCGGTGTGCAAATGGGTGTACGACTTTAGACATAAAATTATTTTAAAGACGGCGCGTCTTTTTTATTTATCAGCCTGCGGCTGAGGCCGAGAGTGATGACGCTCGTTTTTTTGCGGATGGGCGCCGAGCGGCCGCGCGCGCGAGGCATAGCACGCTTAAATATAATACCGTTGTTAACCTGGATGGTGGAGATGTTCAGCTCTTTAGCTGGGAGCTTGGCGTTTGCCACGGCTGATTGTATGAGCTTTATCATCGCCCCGGACGCGCGTTTAGGGAGCGTATTGAGGAGCGCGAGTGCGTGCTCGGCGGTTTTGCCGCGGACTAAATCGGCAACGAGGCGCACCTTGCGGGGCGACTGGCGATAGTTTTTGAGTTTTGCGCTTGCATCTGTCATTTTTTATATTCGTATCATTCGCATACATTCGTATATTGGCATCACACTATTTTTTTTCGGCAGTAGCCTTGACATCGGCGGCGGCTTTAGCGGCCTGTGCAGATGCAATCTCGCTTTCCTTTGCCTTTTGCTCCATCTCCTTTTGCATCTTGCCGCCGTGGCGCTGGAACTTTTTGGTTGGAGAAAACTCGCCCAGGCGGTGCCCGACCATGTCCTCGCTCACCAATACTGCAACGTGCGTCTTGCCGTTGTGGACGCCAAAGGTAAAGCCGACCATCTCGGGCGCAATCTGCGAGCGGCGCGCCCACGTTTTAATAGGCTCAGTGGTCTGAGGTTTCTTGCCCTCAATCCTCTTGAGGAGCTTCTCGTCCACGTACGGACCTTTTTTAAGCGATCGTGCCATTATGTGTTTCTGCCTGCCTGCGCAGGCAGGCCTGCGAGCCCCAAGTCCAAACCGAAGTCCAAACAAAAACCCCTGCCTACCGGCAGGCGGGTGCCTGATCGGAAACAGCCAGAGTTGACACGATACTACAGGAAACCCTCTTTGGAGTCAAACTTTTTGCCAACCTACTGTTGTGTTCCGCGCTTGCCTACTTTGCGGCGAGACACGATGAGGTGGTTGGAATACTTTTTAGGCGTGCGGGTTTTTTGGCCTTTGCCTGTTGGTTTGCCCCACGCGCTCTTTGCGCGGCGCAAACCGCGGCCTTGCCTGCCCTCGCCGCCGCCGTGCGGATGGTCAACCGGATTCATTGCCGTACCGCGCACCGTTGGGCGGATACCCATCCAGCGCGAGCGGCCTGCCTTGCCTATCACCACCAGGTGATGCTCGTCATTGGAGACCTCGCCCAAAGTTGCCCAGCAGGTGTCGAGCACTTTGCGCACCTCGCTTGAAGGCATTTTGAGGTCGGTGTAGCCGTTGTCCTGTGCAACAACCTCGATATGCGTGCCGGCAGAGCGGCCAAGTTTGCCGCCGTTGCCCGGCTTGATTTCAACATTGTAAACAAAGGCGCCAACCGGCACTTTGGCAAGCGGCATGCGGTTACCCGGCATAACAGCTGCAGTGGCAGAGGTCTCGATGGTGTCGCCCACCTTGGCGCTCTTGGGCAAAAGCGCATAGCGGCGCTCGCCGTCTTTATATATCAAAAGACCGATAAAGCCCGAGCGGTTTGGATCGTACTCAACAGTCTCGATGCGGGCAGGCACCTGTTTTTTGTAGCCAAAGTCGACATCGCGAAGGAGACGTTTGTGGCCGCCGCCTTGGTGGCGCATGGTGATGCGGCCCGCGTTGTTGCGGCCAAATCCGCGCTTCCCGCCCCACGTGAGTGCTTTGTGTGGCTCTCCCGCGGTCAACACCTTGCGAAAGGAGATTGAGGTCATGTGGCGGCGCGATTTGGTGTATGGTTTATATTGTTTCATAAAAAATTCTTATTTTTTATCCTGAGCGTAGTCGAAGGATTATACGAGTTCGATGGTTTCGCCCTTTTTAAGATACACATACGCCTTGCGACCCTTGGCGGTGGCACCCGTGCGGTTGGTGTTGCGCGTTTTAACCCGGCTCGAAGGCACCGCGAGCACGGCAATTTTGCGCGGCGTCACTTTGTAGAGCGCTTGCACGGCATTGGCTATCTCTTTTTTGCTTACACTCTTTGCTACGTTAAATACATAGGCTCCATGTCCTGAGAGGTATGCGCCTTTTTCGGTGATGCGTGGCGAGTGTAAAATTTTTCCGGTATGCTTTTCCATAAAAAATTATTATTTTTTAACCACGCGCTTTTTTGAGAGCGTCTCGATAACCGCCGCCGGATCTACCAACACGAGGTATTTGCTCGAGAGCACCGAAAGCGGGTTTAAGTTGCGTGCCTCAACCATTTCGACGTTGCCAAAATTGCCAAAGCTCTTAAAGGTCGGAGCGTGCATTGCAGGGAGTGCCATCAAAGCGGCGTTCTTCTTTTTTAATGCGCGCATGCCGATTTTACCAAAGGCGTCTATCACGCGCTTTGCCTCTTTGGCCTTAGGCTCGGCAAAGTTAAGTTTGTCTATCAAAATAACCTCGCCATCTTTGAGTTTGCGCGAGAGCACCACGAGCAACGCCTTTTGGCGCGCCTGGCGGTTGATTTTTTGGCTGTAGTCCTTTTCGTTGCGAGGACCGTGCGTCACGCCGCCTCCCTTCCAAAGGGGCGAGCGGATAGAGCCTTGGCGCGCGCGGCCGGTGCCCTTTTGCTGCCACGGCTTGCGACCACCGCCGCGCACCTCGCCGCGGTCTTTGGTGTGTGCATTGCCTCCGCGTGCGTTGGCTTGCATGCCTTGCACCACCTGATGCACGAGGTCGGCGTTCCACGGCAAACCAAAGAGATTTTCCGGCAATACAAAGGTGCCAGCCTGCTCGCCTTGCGCGTTAAAAAGCGTTGCCTCCATGCGGTTAGCCGCGCTTGGCTTAGCGACAGAAGCTTTTTTGGTTTTGGTAATTTTTGTTTCCATAGTGTTTAAAGGTTCGACCTTGAAGAGCCTTGAGTCAAGGTTGAACCTTGATTCGAACTTTGAGAATTTCCGCGAATCTCAACCACCGTGCCGCGGCGGCCCGGCACTGCGCCCGCAATAACAATCTCGCCAGTGGCAGGCAAAACCTGGAGCACCGAAAGGTTGCGCACCGTGACGCGGTCCTGACCCATGCGGCCGGCCATGCGCATACCCTTTGCAACGCGACCCCCCGCACGGCCGCCCGAGCCGCCGATAGAACCCGGCGAACGCTCGGAGTGCTTTTGACCATGCGAGCGCGGACCGCCGTGGAAGCCGTGGCGCTTGACCACGCCTTGGAAGCCGCGGCCTTTGGAGATTGCCGAGACCTGCACCTTTTCGCCTTCGACAAAAGCGGTGACGTCGATAGTGGCACCAACCTCAACGCCTGCTGGCAATGCACCGCCGCGCTCCTTATATTCTTTAAAATGCGCAAACGCTTTGCCCTTGGCATGACCAAGCTGAGCTTTGTTGGTGTGGCTCTCTTTTTTATTGATGGCGCCAATCTGCACCGCGTTGTAACCCTCCTTTTCTTTAGTTTTGATTTGAGTCACCACGGCAGGGGTAGCATTAATGACGGTCGCTGCATAAGCGCGGCCGTCTTCCGTAAATACGGTGGTCATCTTCCCTTTTGTGCCAAGGATAAATTTCATGTTGTCTATTGGTTCCCGAAGGAACATGGATCAACGCTACCTGTCTCGACTCGGCGTCGAGCCAAGGCGGATTTCTAACGTCCCAGGCAATATACATCAAGCCCAATTTTTATGCAACTTTATGCGAATATAAAAAAACCCCGTCATGCATGGCGGGGTTTTTTATTTACGCCATCTTTACGTCAATGGTAACTCCTGAAGGGAGCGAGAGATTGGTGAGCGCTTCGATCACTTTTGGAGACGGGTCGAGGATGTCGATAACGCGTTTGTGTACGCGCATCTCAAACTGCTCGCGCGCGTCTTTGTAGATAAACGTTGAGCGGTTAACCGTATATTTTTTTATTTCTGTCGGAAGCGGTATCGGCCCCGCGATAGTGGCGTCGTAGCGGAGCGCGGTATCGAGTATTTGCTTAACGCTCGCATCGAGCACCTTGTGCTCGTAAGCTTTTACCTTGATGCGCAGGCGCTGCACCATGACAGGAGCCGCGGCCTTTTTGGCGCGCGACCTGCCTGCCGGACGGGCAGGTTTAGCGGAGGAGAGAGCTTTTTTAGTTGTTTCTTTTTTGTTGGTAGCCATACTGTTTGGAGCTAGTTCCCACCCTCCGTCAGGATGCCATCTATCTCCGATTAGCTTACGCTCTAATAATTAGGGAGTGTTTACGCAATTATTTTGGTGACAACGCCTGCACCCACTGTCTTGCCGCCCTCGCGGACTGCGAAGCGGGTTTGGACCTCCATAGCTACCGGGGCTACAAGTTTAACTTTAAAGGTGACGGTGTCGCCCGGCATGACCATCTCGGTGCCCGCGGCAAGCGTTACCTCGCCGGTCACATCGGTCGTGCGGACATAAAACTGCGGTTTGTATCCGCTAAAGAACGGCGTATGGCGGCCGCCCTCCTCTTTGGTAAGGATGTATACCTCGCCCTCGAAGTCGGTGTGCGGCGTTACCGAACCCGGCTTGGCAAGCACCTGGCCGCGATGGACATCCTCCTTTTTAGTGCCGCGTAAGAGTACGCCTGCGTTATCGCCCGCTTGGCCGCTCTCGAGCTGTTTGTTAAACATTTCGATACCGGTAACGGTGGTCTTGGTGGTAGGCTCGAGACCGACAATTTCAACCTCGTCGCCTATCTTTACTACGCCGCGCTCGATGCGGCCGGTCACCACGGTGCCGCGGCCTTCGATGGAGAAGATGTCTTCAATAGGCATGAGGAACGGTTTGTCGAGCTCGCGCTTGGGCTCGGGGATGTAGGTGTCGAGCGTGTTGACGAGCTCAAGTACTTTTTGCGACCACTCGTTGCTCAAGTCATTGCTCTCGAGCGCTTTGAGGCCCGAGCCGCGGATAACCGGCGCGTTTGCACCGTCAAAACCCTGCTTGGTAAGAAGCTCTCGCACCTCCTCCTCGACGAGGTCGATGAGGTCTTTGTCGTCTACCATATCGCACTTGTTGAGAAAGACGATGACTTTTGGCACGCCCACTTGCCTGGCAAGAAGGATGTGCTCGCGGGTTTGCGGCATCACGCCGTCGGTTGCAGCAACCACGAGAATTGCGCCGTCCATTTGAGCGGCGCCGGTAATCATGTTTTTGATGTAATCAGCGTGGCCCGGCGCATCGATGTGCGCGTAGTGGCGGTTGGGAGTTTCGTACTCCGAGTGGTGGAGCGCGATGGTAATGCCGCGCGCTTTTTCCTCGGGAGCGCTGTCGATTTTGTCGACGTTCTCGACGCGGGCGCTGTATCCTTGCGCCTTCGCCATGTCGAGCGTATGGAGTATCGCCGCGGTAAGCGTCGTTTTGCCGTGGTCAACGTGGCCGATGGTGCCTACGTTAAGGTGCGGCTTCTGCCTATCAAAGTTTGCCATGATAATGATTTTCTAAACTAATAATTAATTGAGCATAGGAAAACACCCCCTATTGCGTTACCTAGAAATATATAGGAGTACGCGTAAAAGCGCAACCCCGAGCAGGATTCCTGTTACTTCCGAGCGGCAATGATAGCTGTTGCCACGTTAGGCGGAACCACCTCGTAGTGGTCAAACTCCATAGTAAAGCTTGCGCGGCCTTCGGTCATGGAGCGGAGCGCTGTGGTGTAGCCAAACATCTCCGAAAGCGGCACTTTGGCTTTGATGGCGCGCGCGAGGCCGCGTTCTTCCGTACCCTCAATTTGCCCGCGCTTGCCGGAGAGGCTGCCGGTAATCTCGCCCATGAATTGCTCGGGCACCACTACTTCGACGCGCATAATCGGCTCAAGCAGCACTGGGCGCGCCGCCTTAGCCGCTTCTTGGAAAGCCATCGATGCAGCTATTTTAAAGGCAATTTCCGAGGAGTCCACATCGTGGTAGGAACCGTCGTACAGCTCGCATGAGATGTCGACCATTCTAAAGCCGGCAACAATTCCCCGCTCCATAGCTTCGCGCACTCCTTTTTCAACAGGCCCGATAAACTCCTGCGGCACTACGCCGCCCTTGATGTTGTTGATAAACTCAAAGTGGTCTTCGCGGGTAACGTTTTTAGCAATTTTCTTTTCGGGAACGAGCGGCGGGAGCGGCTTAATGCGCAGTTTGACGTGGCCGTACTGACCTCTGCCGCCGGTTTGTTTGATGTATTTGCCCTCGGCCTCGGCCGCTTGCGTGATAGTCTCGCGGTACGCCACCTGCGGCTTGCCGACGTTTGCCTCGACGCCAAACTCGCGCTTCATGCGGTCGACTAAAATCTCGAGGTGAAGCTCCCCCATGCCGGAGATGAGTGTCTCCATGGTTTCGGCATCGGTGGAAACCTTAAAGGTTGGGTCCTCGTCTGCAAGCTTTTTCATCGCCATGCCCATTTTTTCCTGGTCGGCTTTTGTCTTTGGCTCGATGCGCAACTGGATAACCGGCTCGGGGAATTTAATCTGCTCAAGCTGTATCGGATGTGCCTCATCGCAGAGCGTGTGCGAGGTGCGCGTGTCTTTAAGCCCTACCGCCGCGGCGATTTCGCCGGCAAACACTTTTTTAACCTCCTCGCGCTCGTTTGCTTGGAGCCGCACGATGCGGCCGAGGCGCTCTTTGGAGCCAGTGGTTGAGTTGTACAGATACGAGCCCGCCTCGATGGTGCCGGAGTAGACGCGGAAGAAGGTGAGCTGTCCTACAAACGGGTCGGCTTGGAGTTTAAACGCGAGCGCACAAAACGGCTCCTCATCAGAGGCGTGGCGTACCACCTCCTCGCCTGTTTTAGGATTGATGCCTTTGACCGGCGGCATATCGAGCGGCGACGGCAGATAGTCGACAACCGCATCAAGGATTAGCTGTACGCCTTTGTTTTTGAGCGCGGAACCGCAATAGACGGGAAAAACTTTATTGTCGATGACCGCCTTGCGGAGCGTGACTTGCAATTGCTCGAGGCTTGGTTCTTTGCCGTCGAGATATTCGGTCATCAACGCCTCGTCATGCTCAACAATCTTTTCGATCAGTTCGGCGCGATATTTTTGCGCCTCTTCCACAAGCCCCGCCGGAACGTCGTATTCGACCACACGGTCGCCCATGTCGCCCTCAAATTTGTAAGCCTTCAAAGTGAGAAGATCGACAACGCCCTCAAACTTATCCTCGATGCCGACTGGTATCTGCATGCGCACGGCATATTTGGTGAGGCGGTCTAAAATGGATTGGTACGATTTTTCAAAGGAGGCACCCGTGCGGTCGAGCTTGTTGATAAAGCACACGCGTGGCACAGCAGCCTCGTCGGCGTAACGCCAATTAGTTTCGGACTGCGGCTCGACGCCGGCGACGCCGTCGAACACCACCACCGCGCCGTCGAGCACGCGCATCGAGCGTTTAACCTCCACGGTAAAGTCGATGTGTCCGGGAGTGTCGATAATATTAAAGCGATATTTTTTGGAAGCGTCTTTTTTATCGGGCTCGTTTGTCTTGCTCCAAAAACAGGTGACGGCTGCGGCGGTAATCGTGATGCCGCGCTCGCGCTCCTGCTCCATCCAGTCGGTGGTGGTATCGCCCTCGTGCACCTCGCCGATTTTGTGCTGGCTGCCGGTGTAATACAAAATACGCTCGGAGACAGTGGTTTTGCCCGCATCGATGTGCGCAATGATGCCGAAGTTTCGCACCTTTTCCAAGGGATAATCCCGTTTTGTTGGCATAAATTAAAAACGCGCCCAGGCGTTGCCCCACACTATATAAGATAGCGAGGCAAAAGAAAAGCCCTGCCGAAGTAGTCGACAGGGATGATGCGTACGACATAGATTAGGCGACAAGGTGCAGACGAGGCTTTTCCGCCTTTGGATAATCGGTGATGATTCCTATTGCCTTTTCATACATGGGGGCATAGTTGGTGTCGATTGTCTTGAGACGCAACAGCCCCTCGCGAATCTTATCGCAAAGCTGCGTCATGTACGGATCTTGGCGGATGCATAGCCCACTCTGCCAACGCAACTCATTCAACATTTGTACATCGCGCCGCACTTCTTCACGGGCTATGTATATAGTAGAAGCCAGTATCATGACAAATCCCTCCTAAACTGATTTCCTCTTACATAATACAGACATTCGTATAGTTGTCTAGAATTCTTCTCTTGCTCGAGGTTTTGGCTCGAGCGACTTTCGGAAGTCCACAGCTCCAACGTGGGCCGTCGAGTTTCTCCAAGCATTTTCAACACGAAGAAGCTCATCTTCAGAAATCGGATTTCCTTTTTCGTCGAAATAACGGTGCCGTAGGTTGCTCGGCGTGGCCTCAAATGAGTAAGGCCAAATCCGGCTCTTATCCAACATTTTTTACCTCCCAAAGAACGTGTTTGCCGGTATATATAACACCACTCGGACAAAAATAGTAGCCAATAAAAAAACGTGGCCCGGAGGGCCGCGTGTACGGTTTGCTGTGCGTTACTGGCCGAGATATTTCGGCTTAATCACCGCTTCAATGTCGACGACTTTGACCCTCAGCTCAGCTTCTTTGACGAACGCGCTGAGATATGCATCTCGGTCGTTGTTTTGCCGAGCTTGGTTGACTTGCTCGCTTACCGCGAGCAAGTCTCTGATGGCGTCCGCATATTCGTCCCAGTCCTTTTTACAAGTGGTATACGCGTCGCCGAGCAGGGTGCTGCAGAAGTTGTTGCGTACGGCGAGCGCATTAGTCAGCTCGCCCGTATAGCCAACCAAGAAGCTCGAAACAGGTCCGCTGCGCGCAACGGACCAAACGTCACTTGGAAAATAGTTTGTATCCCAAGAAGCTTTGGTAAGCTCGCGAAACTTGAGAAAGAGCTGCGCGTAGCGACGTTTCGAGTCCCACGTTTTGGGTTTGTCGTTCACGACATAGGCATCTTGCCACTCGTCGAGCGCTACTGCGACTTGGGTCGCAACATCAGAGAGATCTTGATATAAGGCTCTGCACGCAATGATTTGCGGCGGCGGTATACGATCACAGGCTGCTCTGGTAAACTCGTCCGCTGCGGCAATCTTGCGGAAACTCGCAGATTGTAGCTGCATAAAGGTATCCGCCCGTGCCGATAGCGGCATCAGGGCCAACACGATTCCGACTGCAGCAAGACTTATAACACGCTTGGCTGTTAACATGGCAGACTCCTTCGATTGAGAAGTTTCGGCGTACGTCCGCAGAAGATATACCACACCAACTTATAAGGTGCAATAATAAAAAAACCGGCCGCTTGTGGCGACCGGTACATATACCAGCACTCTCGTTTCGTCCAGTCGCCGCTGTCCGGCGATTGGACCTATTCGGAGCCCACGCAAGGACCATCGTAGAGGAAACCACCGTCGGGACCGAAGCAAGCGAGTTCGGAACCGTCGCAAGGACCATCGTGGAGCAAGGCGCCGGTGTACGAGCTGGTGCAAGACCACTGCTGCTGGATAATCACACCACCTCCACCGTAGAAGCCGCCGCCCCAATGAGGGCCGTCGAAGCGCGGAGCAAAGCCCGGGTGGAACTGCGGGTGGAACTGCGGAGCCAAGCCCGGGTGGAACTGCATCGGTGGGCGGATGATAAACCCGCCACGCTGCCCCCACGCCAACGCCGGCGAGGCGAGCATCATCGTAGCCGCAATAGCGACGATACCAAGACAAAGAACTTTCTTCATTGAGCCCTCCTCGGCTCGGTGTGTGGAGGATTCCACGCCACACGCGCTTGACTATAGAACACTTATATAAAAATGAAAAGCGAAGATGCAAACATTTTTACCACGCGAAGTGGGCAAAGGCTTTGTTGGCCTCGGCCATCTTGAGCGTATCGTCGCGCTTTTTTATAGCAGGACCCTCGTTGTTGGATGCGGCAATGAGCTCGGCCGCGAGCTTCTCGGCCATCGGCTTGCCTTTGGCGCCGCGAGCGGCGCCGAGTATCCAGCGAAACGCCAATGCTTGCTTGCGCTCGGGGCGCACCTCGCGCGGCACCTGGTAGTTGGCGCCGCCCACGCGGCGCGAGCGGATTTCCATCACCGGCCCTACGTTGCGGACGGCTGTTTCAAAAAGCTCAACCGGATTTTCGGTTTTTGTTTTTTCTTTAATGAGGTCAAACGCGTCGTACACCACCTTGCGCGCAGTGCTTTTTTTGCCGTCCCACATAACCGAGTTAATAAACTTCTCCACGCGAAGAGAGTTGTATTTGAGGTCTGCACCGGGGATATTGCGATTTTTAACTGGTCGACGCATACAATGTTATATTTTCTTGGCGGCTGCGGCACCGGAGCTGGATTTAACACCGTAGCGGCTGCGCGACACATTGCGCTTCTCCACCCCCGTGGCATCGAGCTTGCCGCGCACTATCTGGTAGCGCACGTTGATATCTTTTACGCGACCCGCACGCACCAAGACCACCGAGTGTTCCTGGAGGTTGTGACCCTCGCCGGGGATGTAGGCGGTAATTTCCATTCCGTTGGTAAGGCGCACGCGGGCAATTTTGCGGATAGCGGAGTTTGGTTTGCGGGGCGTTTTGGTGGTCACTTTGGTGCACACGCCGCGCTTAAAGGGCGACGGATAAAACACCGGGTGATTTTTGAGCAGGTTAAAACCGCGGGCAAGCGCCGGCGATTTTGTTTTGCTCTTCATTTGAGTGCGTCCTTTGCGGACGAGCTGTGATATGCGTGCCATGTCAACTAAAAACCCGCTACGCGGGAGTGCTAGTAATCTACTACATATAGAAAGATGGTGCAACTATCTTCCCGATGCTTTGGTCGGGACTCCGACTAATCGTCGGGGCTATAGAGCCATGCCTGTCAAAAGTGTAAAGAGAGCGCCGAGGATGACGCTAAACAAAGGTGCAAGCACATAATAAAACACAATCATAATAAGGAGCGTGTTGGTGAGCACGCCCATGCGCTCCATGCCCATGCGCAGAGTGTCATAACTCCTCCCTGCGGAGCCCGGCAACAGCGCCGCAAGCACACGTGAGCCGTCGAGCGGCGGTATCGGTATCAGGTTAAAGAGTGCGAGCAGCATGTTGATGTAGACGATCATCGCAAACGCATCTATTAAAGGAGTCTCCGGGCCGCCGATAAAGCGTATGGCGAGGCCAAAGACAAGTGCGAGGAGGATGTTGGCGCCCGGCCCCGCAAAAGCAGTGAGTGCTTCGTCGTACTTGCCGGTGAGGTAGTGCGGATTGATAGGCACCGGCTTGGCGTAGCCGATGAGCAATGGAAAGTGTGTAAAGCTCTGTGTCAAAAGAAGGAAGCCCGGCAAAAGTATCGAGCCGACAGGGTCGATGTGCACGAGCGGGTTGAGCGTAAGCCTGCCTGCGAGGCGTGCGGTTGGGTCGCCAAGATAGTTGGCCATGTAACCGTGAGCCACCTCATGGAGGATAATCGATACAATAAGGATGACGAGCGAGAGTATCAGCATATGGTTGCGAAGCTTACAAAGTATGGTACCATAGGCGAGCACTAAAAAACGATATGGTTAAAGTTTGCGACATAACAGGAAAGGGCTCAAAAGTTGCCGGCGGATATAGCAACCGCATCCGCGCGACCAAATTTAACCCCACGGGCAAGGTGCGCAAGCAGCTTAACCTCCAAAAAAAGCGCATTTTCGTGCCGGAAATCAATAAAACCATAACACTCACTGTCTCAACGGCAGGATTGCGCACGCTTGCAAAAAACGGCGCATACAAAACGCTCAAAAAAGCCGGGCTGATTTAATTTTTAATGTATAAAAAAGAAAAAGGGCGCGGACAGTTTGACTGCCGCGCCCTTTGCATACTTCGTTTCGCCATGCCCATCAAAGGGCGGCGAAAAAACTCAGGTGACTGATGAACTTTTGCCGGAGAGCATCGGCCAGCGGGTTGCTGGCATGTTCGTCGACGTTGAACTCGACGAGGCCGCCGTAAGGCGACACCACCGGCGGGGGCGGCAGCGGGGTGCCCCACACGAGCGTCCCGTTTGCGAACGTGTTAACCAACACGTTCGCCCCGAAAAACGCAAGCACCGCCAAGGTGGCAGCGCCAGTCCGGAAACATGCACGACCCAGATTCATCTTCCCCTCCTTTGGGGTTTTGGTCAGCCCACCATTGGGCTATACTTCTGTCAAGAATGATAACATGAGCCAAACACTTGTCAAGTGGTTATTTGAGAACTGTGGATAAGCCTTAAAATAGGCCTTTTTGCTATACTTACCGCATATGGATTACGAAATCAAAAAGTTTGAGTTGCCGGAGCTCGCCGGCATTTCCAAAGAGAGCGTCACGCAACATATCGGCCTGTATGAGGGCTATGTAAAAAACTTTAATGCCGTTAGTGCGGCTATTGAGGATCTTTTAAAGAATGCAGAGAAAAATGCACTTGCGATAGCGGAGCTCCGCCGCCGACACTCGTTTGAGTTTGACGGGATGAAGCTCCATGAACTTTATTTTTCGCAATTTGAGGATGGTTCGACTCCGATCACCGCAAGCGGCCCGCTCGCAACGGCACTCACAAAACATTGGGGCAGTGCCGATGCGGCAATAGCGCGCATGCGACAAACCGGCATGATGCGCGGGCCGGGGTGGTCAATCCTTTATTACAATCCCGAGATGCACGCGTTCCACATGGGGTTTGTCGGCGAGCAACACCAGGGACACTTTGCTACGCTGCCGATTATTGTAGCGCTTGACGTGTGGGAACATGCATTTTTACTCGACTACGGCGCCCAGGGCAAAGGCAAATATATCGACGCGTTTTTCAAAAATATTAATTGGGGCGTTATCGAACAACGTTTTGCAGAAATAAAGAAATAGTTTTGCAGGGGCTCCGCAGCGCGACGGCGCGAGGACTGAGCAATTTTCTAGCAAGAAAATTGAGTACCCGGAGAAACTATTTTTTATTTCTGCTTTAACAAATACACAGCAGATGCCGTTAGTGGCACGTACATTAGCAACGCAAGCCAGAGCGGGAACGCGGCAAATGTTGCAAACCCAAACGGCAACGTTTGCACGGTATGCGCGACGAGCACTATCCATTGCAACAGCAAAGTGACAATGAGCGCAGGCACAAACGCGAGCGCCGTGTTGATAAAACTGCAGATGCCGGTCACAAATCCGGCAATCATTACTAACGGCAAAAGCGGCAACACCAAAAGATTGGCCGGTACCGAGAGATACGAGAGATTGCCCGTAAAGTACAAAAGCGCGGGCAGTGCAAAAATCTGCACCGCAATGGTAGAAGTGATAATTGAGCGCATCTCAAAACGTTGCGGTATCAATCGCAACATTTTTTCAATACTCGGCGCAAACACGATGAGCCCAAACGTTGCGAGCACGCTGGTAAAAAATGATGCGTCGCCGAGGATGAGCGGCGGATTCCACAGCACCATCGCCACCGCGACGGCAGCAAGGCTCCGGAGGGCAAGCGCGGTGCGATGCAGATAGCGCGCCACGAGCGCTACGAGCGCCATCATGCACGCGCGCACGGTGGTGGGAGCGGCGCCGGTCATGATCACAAACAGCATCATGCAAAGCGCGGCACACAGCATTTGAAAGCGGCGCGGCAAAAATCCGAGCCCTCGTAAAATCCCCTCCGACACTACCGACATGCTGTAGCCGGAGAGTATCACGATGTGTATGAGCCCCGCCGCGACAAACGCGTCGGTCATATCTTGCGGCAACCCGCGGCGTTCGCCAAGCAAAACACCTTCAAGGAGCGACGCTGTGGGCGCACTCAGCGTGCGTGCAATTGATGCCTCAAACACGTGTTTGATGGTAAACAACACGCCATATAACGAAAGTTTTGCAGGTGCGACCTGCTCAAGCAGAGCTTGCATGAGCAACATCGAGACGCCCTGTACGCGCAAATAATTGGGGTAATCAAACGTGTTGCCATTGTCGCCGATAAAACTCGCAGGAGCCTCGAGCGTGCCGCCAAGCGTCACCTCCTGCCCGTAAGCCGCAGTTACATACGGCGACAAAAATGCGAGGAGCGTACCGCGTGCGGGAGTGCCGTTTACCGACGACACCGCCACATCGGCTTGCACGTGCGCGCCACTTTGCACCGGGTCGCTCACAATCGTACCAACGACCGTTGCCTTGCCCAAAAATGCAGAAACATTTTCTTGCGACTCTTTATATAAAAACAAATCTCCACGCACGACACCGAGCATGAATGCCACAAGCGCGATTGCGATAAGCAAAAGCACGCGTGTGCGCGCAAAAGCTCCTGCTACCATGAGAGCAAGCGCAATCGTTACGCACACCAAAAGCAGGGTGGTGGGTATAGTAACAATGAGCGCACAGGCAACGCCACCTGCCAAGCTGGCGGCCAACACGTACAAAAAAGCGCCGCCTGAGTACTCAACTTTCACGCGGCAGTTGTACCAAAATTAAGTTACTTGTCTATCAGCGTGAAGAAAACTCTTTAATGATGGACGCTTCGTCCTCCGACGAGAGAGCCTTTTTATAGCGAGCCACTTTGCCTTTGACGCACGCCTCGCACTGGCCCCATGTTTTGTGCGTGGCGATTTTCCCGCCGACTTTACTTACATAGGAGTAGGCTTTTGCCTTGGAACGCTCTCGCGATGCCGATTTTTCTTTATGTAAACTCTCGTCGCGCCCGAGGTTTGTTATGTCGATTGTATACTTGCTGCGTGGACCGTTATAGAGTTTAACTTTTTTACCCTCCGCAAAATCGGAGGCAATAGCGTCGACGCGCTCGTTGCCGAGAACACCCACGTGCCCGCCGACATAACGCCATGTGATGCTACCAGCAATGTTTTGCACGGTGGCATTAAGCTGCATCCACAAATTTTTGTTTAACACTTCTCTTTTATCTTTTGTTTTCCAGCCGTTTTTTTTCCATCCCTGTACCCACTTGGTAATGCCGTTGATTACATAAGAGGAATCGGTGTGCATCACAATCTGTTTGCCGGAGAATTTGCCCGCATAGGTAAGAGCCTCGGCCGCCGCCGTGAGCTCCATGCGATTGTTGGTGGTATGCGCAACTTTGCCGCCGAGCTCTTGCACACGCGCATGCGTGGCAACCAAAGCGCCCCATCCGCCGGGGCCCGGATTGCCCTTGGCAGCTCCGTCACAAAAAATAATTATCGTATCAGTATCTTTTCCCATAGATATAGTTATACAATATCGACGATGCGGATGCGGGGCTGCCCATGCCAGTCGCGCTCGATGTGACCGACCGTGTCAACGCGGTCGCCCGTTGAAAATGTTTTTTGAAACGATGCCGGTGTTGCAAAAAAGGCTATAGCTCCGCTATGCGCGCCGTTTTGCTCAAGCGAGAGCTCGAGATGGTCGTTCCCTTTGCCAAACGCACGTATGTTGGTAATGGATATGTTTTGAAAGATAAAAAGCGGCTTCTCGTTGCCGACGCCAAACGGCGCGAGCCGCTCCAAACTTTTGAGCGCAAAGGGCAGCTCGGCCAATTCCGATTGTCTGTCTACTACAACTTCTTCTGCCGCATCATCCGCACGCTCACAGCTTGCGTACGCACCGTTGAGGCGCGCGGCAAGTTCGTGTACGCGTTCCTCGCTGACCGAAAATCCGCCCGAGGCAAAGTGCCCGCCAAAATGATCAAAAACATCGCCCGCGGTTTGCATGAGCGAGACCACGTTGATTGTGCCGTCGGAGCGGCACGAGCCGCGGATTATCTCGCCGCCTTCCCTGCCCCACAAAAACACCGCCTTGCCGTGCGTATCCGCAAGCGAGCTCGCCACAAGGCCCAAAATGCCCGGGCGCCAGTTGGGATTGCCCATCACAATAAGCGGGCTCTTGCTCAAGTCGCTGCCAAGCAAACGTTTGTTGATCTCTTTAATGATGACAGCAACCGCTCCTTTGCGCTCGTCGTTTATTTTGTTGAGTGAGTATGCCAATTTTCCCGCCTCCTCGGCATCGGTCGCGGCAAGCAAGCGCGCCGCTATGTCGGGGCTGTCCATGCGCGACGCGGCGTTGATGCGCGGACCAATCATAAAACCGATGTCGTCCTCCGTGAGCGTCTCTTGTTTGATGCGGAGCAGTTTGAGCAACGCCGCGAGGCCGGGTCGCCGACCTTTACGCATGACACGCAAACCAAAGTGCGCGAGCATACGATTTTCTCCTACCAAAGGCACCATGTCGCACAGCGTTGCTATGCCAACCAAATCCAAATACCATTTTTCACGTCCCTCGGCAAAACCCTCGGGACGATTCTTCAAAAGAATAGCTTGCACGAGCTTCCAGGCAACACCCGCACCGCACAAGCCATCAAAAGGATACTGCGAGTCCGGGCGTTTTGGATTGATCAACGCGTACGCAGGATGAAGAATTTTTTGTGCAAAAGTCTGGTTGAGCTCTTGTAGGCGACCCGAGGACTTTTGCGCGGAAAATTCTTCAACTGTCACAATGTGATGATCTGTAACAATCACGTCGATACCTTTTGTTTTGGCATATAAAATATGTTCGTGCTCGGTGGTACCGAGGTCGATGGTAATAACAAGTGTGACACCCTGCTCCTCAAGCTCGTCGATACCCTCTTGGTTTAATCCGTAACCCTCGCGATGCCGATGCGGTATGTAATGCGTCACGACAAGCCCGAGTATGCGCAAAAAATCGGCAAGCATGACACCGCCCGGTATGCCGTCGCAGTCGTAGTCGCTCCACACCGCCACGCGCTCGGCGTTTTTTTGAGCGGTAAGTATTCGCTCTACCGCGCGCGCCATGTCGGGCAACAAAAATGGGTCATGCGAGCCGCCTTCATACTCAGGCGACAAAAACTGCTCCGCAGCCTCAATGCTCGTAACGCCGCGTTCCAGCAAAAGGTCTTGGAGTAGATCCTCGTGCGCTCGCTTACGCAGACGGTACGTTTTCTTCATAAAAATCAGTATACTAGAGAGATATGGAAAACTGCATTTTTTGTAACATAGCCTCTGGCAAAATACCAAAAAAACCCGAGGAGATAAAGTTTAGAAACGAGCGTTTTTTGGCATTTTTGGACATACATCCAAAATCTCCCGGACATACGGTGCTTATTCCAAAGGCACACTACACGTGGTTCCAGGATTTGCCTAATGATCTCTATCACGAACTATTCACTATCGTCAAAGAGATGGTACCGCAATTAAAACAGGAGTACGACGCCGATTACATACATCTCTCGATTGTCGGCAAGGACGTGCCGCACGTGCACGTACATCTCATTCCGCGTACACTCAACGATCACGGGCAAGAAATATAGTTAGACTTTGAGCACTTCAATGCCCGGCAACGTGCCATTCGCTACAAACTCGAGCGTGGCGCCCCCGCCGGTTGAGATAAAAACTTTTTCCGGGTCGAAATGTACTTTCGCGAGCGCTTCATCAGTATCTCCGCCGCCAATTACTGCGTGCGCTCCGGAGCTTGCGAGTGCCGCCGCTAAAGCATTAGTGCCACCACTGTACTCACTTTTTTCGTACATACCTACAGGACCATTCCATAATACAAACGCAGCTTTTTGTATCTCTGCCGCCCACACTGCGCGCGTCTTTGGTCCGATATCAAACATATGTTCGCGTTCGGGAATGCCATCTTCCGGTAACAACACATTTACCGCTCCGCCTTTGTACTCATCAGCTAAAGCGCCGCCCACTAATAGTTTGTCGTATATCTTTGCCAATACTTCGATAAGCGGCAATTTTGTTTCGAGTTTGACGCCGCTCACAATGGCAAGCGAGGGTTTTTGCGGCGCAAGCGCCGCGGAGAGTTTTTCTATTTCCCGCTCCATAAGCAAACCGGCATATGCGGGCAACAATTTTGCAACGCCGACTATCGAGGCATGTGCCCGGTGCGACGCGGCAAACGCGTCGTTGACAAATATATCCGCTTTGGAGGCAAGCTCTGCCGCAAACGCGGGGTCATTGCTTTCCTCACCGGGATTAAAACGCAGATTTTCGAGCATATCGATGTTGGCAGTGTCGGTCAACGTCCGCAAGTGTGCAAAAAGCGGCGCCGTGCGCAACTCCTCGACCACTTTGCTACCGGGGCGACCCAGGTGCGTCGCCAACATAATTTTTGCTACGCCTTTGTCGCGCAAAAGGTTGATAGTGGGCAGCGTTGCGCGCATGCGCGAGTCATTCGTGATGACGCTGTTTTCGATCGGCACGTTGTAGTCGACACGTAGCAGTACGCGTTTGCCTGCCACCTCCGCATCTTGTACGCCTTTCACTTGCATGCTTGTAATATCTCTACGAACGAATCGACGGTAATGCTCGCGTGCCCGACCAAAAATCCGTTGATGTCGCCCTCTTCAATAAGCGCGGCCACATTGCTCGGCTCCACCGAGCCGCCATAGAGTATCGGCACGCGCAGGGCCGCCGTGCGCTCAAAATGCTCGGCCAATGTTTTTTTGATAAAAATGCTCATCTCGCGTACGTCGGATGGCTTCATTGCCTCATTGGCGCTTTTGCCTATAGTCCACACCGGTTCGTAGGCAATAACCAGTTTCGGTACCGCAGATGTTTTAGCCCCTGTTTTACTGGCAGGAAAACTTTTAAGCGCCTCGCGCAACTGTCCTGCCACCACACCCAAGTAGGCGCCTGCGGCATCGCGCTCGCTCTCGCCGATGCACAAAATAGGAGTAATGCCTGCCACTGCCGCATGACCAAGCTGCGCGCACACCATTGTGTCGGTTTCGCCCTGCGCGCGACGCTCGGAGTGGCCAACAATGCTGTAGCTTGCGCCAAAATTTTTAACCATCTTTGCGCCAACCTCGCCGGTGTGCGCGCCGGTTTCAAACACCGAGATGCTCTGCGCGCTCGTTTTTATCGACGAATCTTTAAGTGCGAGAGACACGAGCGGCAAAAGGGTAAACGAGGGTGCGAGTACGGCGTCGACACCGGCAAACACGCGCGCCTTGCGCCGCAAAGCGGTGGCAAACTTTTTTGCCTCCTCGGGAGTGCTGATATACATCTTCCAGTTGGCGACTATGAGGCGGCGCTTATTCATAAGCGCAAATAAAAAAGCTCATTTTAAAATTATATCATCCCCCGTCATTCGCTGGCGAGATTGACGGCTTCTTCGAGAGATATCGAGCCTTGTGCGGCTTTAAATAGGGCTTCTTCGGCAAAGGTGAGCATGCCCTCTTCCCGAGCGGTAGCCTCTATATCCTCCGCTCCCGCCTTTTGTAAAATCATTTCTTTAAGCACGGGTGTCACGGCGAGTACCTCTTGTATACCAACGTATCCCTTACCATTTTCCGATTTGTAAAAAACAATGTCTTTCCATGCGGAATGCTCGTGCACTTGGCTCTCCTCTTTAAGCGCGGCGAGTACGCGGCCAAAGTCGGCCTTTTGCTCGAGCCGCGCGCCATCCTCGCGCGAAAGTTTTTCTCCCGGTTCTTTGCCCTCGCCGAGCTTGTGAGCAATCTGCACGCCCACAACACCAAGTAAGTTAGCAGCAATGAGCCGCGGTGATATATCAAATGACAATAATGTTTCTATCGCATACGAAGCATTTTTTGCATCGATTGCCGCAAACACCAACATGCCGCGGTTGGCCGCCTCAAGCGCCAACTGTGCAACCTCGGCCGAGTCGATACCGCTAATCATCACAACATCCGAGTCGGTGCGGAGTGCCGCGCGCACACCCGCTTGCATGGTGAACCCTGTCTCGGGGCGCGTGCGCGTTTGCGTCGCATACGGCAGACGATGCTCTATTTCCTCTTCGATTGTTACGATTGATGTGCGGCTCTCTTCAAGTTGGTCAAGTAACGTGTAAGCGCACGTAGTTTTGCCGCTTCCGCTTTTGCCCGCAATAAGCACGAGCCCCGAGCGCGCGTGGAGCATCCGGTGCACACGCTCAAGCTCCGCCCCATGGAGGCCGAGTGCCGAGAGTGTAAACCCGCGCTGTCCGGCATACTCATTCGAGAGCCGCAATATGAGTTTTTCTCCATCGACTCCCGGAACATTGGCAACACTCACCAGCACGGTCTCGCCCTCTTGTTCTGATGGTGCGATTTTATATTTGCCCTCCTGAGCAACAGCTATGGGGAAAAGTTTTGCAGCCGATTTAATACTCTGTACCAGGGCGGTACCTGCCTCGGCACCAAGGTGCATCGCCTCGTGGAGCGCACCTTGTATGCGATAGCGCACGCGCGTGCCCTTGGGCGAAACATCAAGGTGCACATCGGATGCGCGGCTTAGAGCCGCGTGGAGCACGAGCGCCTCGGCGCTCCCCGCTTGGAGCTCACCGCCAAATTTTTCCTTCAAATGCTTTTGATACATTTGCAAGGCTCGCGTGATAGAGGCTTGATCGGTCAGGCGCGGCCGTATTTTTATATGTGATTGCAAAAAGGCAAGATGTTCGAGCGCGGCGATGTCGAGCATAGCAACCTCCACGGTGCCATCGTGATTGCGATAGGCCACCACGCCGTGCGTGCGCGAGAGCGGCTCGGGGATAAGCATGAGCGCCTCAGGCACGATGTCATCGCGCAGGAGCACAACAAAGGGGACGCCCGCCGCCTTAGCGCGGGCGCGGCGCATCTCGTCATCGCTCAAAAACTCCGTCTCCAACCACCCCACCGCCTTCTGCATCCTTCTATTATATATGACAAAACTGTATTTTCTTGACTTTTGGGGTTTATAAGAGTACCTTTTGAGCATCTGGTAACTGCCCCGCGTGGGTAGTTTTTTGTTAATAAACCGGATATTCCGAAAATACTACTAATTAAATCAAAGGCGAAACCTTCCAAAGCTAAGGAATCGCCTTAACACAAACACATGTTTGACCTAAAAGTAATGAACAGCGTACTCGGCGAACTCGAGGAGGAGCGCGGCATCCCGCGCGAGAAAGTAGTCGAGGCCATCGAAGCCGCGCTTGCCACCGCTTATAAAAAAGAGTACGCCAAGCGCGGACAAATTATCCGCGCGCATGTCGACCTCAACACCGGCACCACCGAGTTTCAACAAATCAAAGAGGTGGTCGACGAAAGTTCCGTGCGTTTTGCCGACGAAGATGATGAAGCCGAGGAGGGAGAGCTGCCGCGCTTTAATCCCGAGCAGCACATTGTGCTTGCCGACGCCAAGCTTATCAAGCGCGATGCCAAAGTGGGCGATGAGCTGGTCTTCCCGCTTGAAGTTAAAGAGGATTACGGCCGCATCGCCGCACAAACCGCCAAGCAAGTGATCATCCAAAAAATCCGCGAAGCCGAGAAGGTCTCGGTGGTTGCCGAGTTTGGCAAACGCCAGGGCGAGATTGTGAGCGGCACCGTACAGCGCATGGAGCGCGGCAATATGTACATCGACCTCGGCCGCGCCACCGGCATCTTGCCGTACGACGAGCAAATACCGGGCGAGCACTATCGCCAGGGCGAGCGCATCCGCGGACTTCTCTATCAAGTGGAAGAATCGCCGCGGGGCATTTATCTGCGCCTCTCGCGCGCCAATCCGCAATTTTTGGCAAAACTTTTTGAAATGGAAGTGCCCGAAGTCGCGCATGGCACGGTTACTTTTAAGGCAATCGCGCGCGAGGCAGGCAGCCGCTCCAAAGTGGCGGTTGCTTCGAGCGACCCGCACGTCGATCCGGTCGGCTCTTTGGTGGGCCAGCGCGGCGTGCGCGTCTCCACCGTCACGAGCGAACTCGGCGGTGAAAAAATCGACATCATCGAGTGGAGTGACGACCCCAAGTCGTTTATCGAGGAGGCGCTTTCTCCCGCGCGCATCGCCTCAATTGAGCTCGACCTGGCCGAGCATAAAGCAAATATCAAGGTTGCCGAGGACCAACAAAGCCTTGCTATCGGCCGCGGCGGACAAAACGTGCGCCTCGCCGCCAAACTTACCGGCTGGCGCATCGACATCCAGTCGATAGGCGGCGCAAAGGTCGCCGAGTCAGCAGAGATTGCCGAGTAAACATTAAAAATAATTGTGGTAGTCTATCTTGTATGGCAAACATCAATCAAAAACCAAGTCGATACATGCTCAACCTCCTGCACGTGCTCCCGCCGTTCGAGGATGAAGCAAAAGGGGTGGTTAATACCATTGTGGAAGTTTCGGCAGGCTCGATTAATAAATATGAGCTTATCACCGAGTCGGGCCAGCTCAAGCTCGACCGCGTGGGCTACTCATCACTCGCCTATCCGTTTACCTACGGCGCGATACCGCAAACTTGGGATCTCGATAATGATCCGCTCGACATCATGATCACGGGAGTAACGGAACCGCTGGTTCCGGGCTCGGTTGCCGAGGTGCGCATCATCGGCGCGATGAAGTTTGTCGACGGCGGCGAGGTGGACGATAAAATAATTGGCGTACTCGCAAGCGACAAGCGCGTCGACCATATCAAGTCGGTTGAGGACTTGGGCGAGTATTTTGTAAAAGAAACCAAGTACTATTGGGAAAACTACAAAGCGCTTAAAAAGCCGGGCACCGGCGTTGTCGGCGAGTTTGTGAGTGCGGGAGATGCGCTTAAGATTGTGAGCGAGAGCATGGAACGTTACGCAAAAGACTACAAACCTCAATTGGCAGAGTAATGACAAAAAAGGAGATCAACTGGCCGGACATAAGCAAAACATTTGCGCGCAAAGAGCTCCCCGAGTCGGAAGTTGAGTTTATAGGAGAGATTCCCGGCCGTGTTGTGGCGCTCTACAAAGACGAAGCGCTCGCGCACATCGCAAGCGAGCTTGAGTTGCCAGGCTTTCGTAAAGGTCATGTACCCGCCGACATTGCACTTAAAAAAGTTGGCGAGATAGCGGCGCTTGAGGAGTCGGTGGAGATGCTCATGCGCGACCTGTATCCGGCACTCATCACCGAGCACGCCACAGACGCCGTGGGCCGCCCCGATATCCGCATTACCAAGCTTGCCTCGGGCCAGCCGGTAGGGCTTACCGTGCGCACGGCCGTGTATCCTACCGTGATGATCCCAAACAATTGGAAGGATATCGCAAGCAAAATTCCGCTTGAACCTTATACTGGCGAATTGCCAAAAACGGAACCGCCGCCATCGCCGGAAGAGGAGCAAAAAGCGCGAGACTATATGGCACGAGACATCCGCCGCGGCAAAATAATCGACGCATTGCTCGAAAAGACGCAAGTGGCAGTGCCAAAGATTTTTGTCGAGAGCGAGCTCGATAAAATCATGAGCCAGATGCGCGAAGATGTCGCGCGCTTTGGCATGACGTTTGAGATTTATCTTAAACAAATAAATAAAAGCGAAGATGCGATTCGCAATGAATTTAAAGATCAGGCAACAAAGCGCGCAAAACTTCAACTCGTGTTAAACAAACTTGCCGCTGACGAAAAAATCGACGCCGATAAAAACGTGGTAGACAAGGAGATGAAGCACGCGGTAGAGCACTTTCCCAAAGCTAACCAAGAGCTCTTGAGAATCCATATAGAAACAGTCCTGAGGAACGAGAAAGCCCTCAAAATCCTCGAAGGCAAAACTTGAAAAGAACTTAAAAAAGGCGTAAAGTACGTGCATGCAACACAACAAACAACACCCGCGCGCTGACGCAGAGGGCCAGCTCGTGCCTATGGTTATCGAAAAGTCGCCTCTCGGCGAGCGCGCTTTTGACATTTACTCGCGCCTGCTCAAAGAGCGCATCATTTTTTTGAGCGGGCAGATTGAGGACTATACCGCCAACCTCGTAATTGCCCAGCTCCTCTTTTTGGAGTCCGAAGACCCTAAAAAAGACATTTATCTATACATTAACTCCCCGGGCGGCTCGGTAACCGCGGGCCTCGCCATGCTTGACACGATGAATCATATCAAGCCCGACGTGGCCACGGTGTGCGTCGGCATTGCAGCGTCGGCGGCGGCTATTATTTTGGCAGCGGGGCAAAAAGGTAAGCGTTTTGCGTTGCCCAACGCCGAGGTGATGATCCACCAGCCGTGGGGCGGCGCGCAAGGCCAAGCCACCGACATCGAGATAACCGCCAAACATATCCTTGCCACCCGTGACCGGCTCAACAAAATCCTTGCTAAAGTAACCGGCCAGGATCTCAAAAAGATAGAAAAGGATGTCGAGCGCGACTACTTTATGTCCGCCGAAGAGGCTAAAAAATACGGCCTGATTGATGAGATTTTTGCCCAAAAAGGCATCACAAATCTTAAAAAATAGGGACCTTGTATACGAAGCCGCCCCGCACGTTGCGGGGCGGCTTTTTCCCTGATATTGTGTAGACATCTGCCTGTCGTAGGCAGGTGTCATTCCAGTATCATTTGTTTTGCAGTGTATTTATCTATCATTTATTTTAGTAATCGTTTCCATTCGCTTCGCTGACAATCTTACGAACTCTCTGTGAAACTCGCGCGATTCTTTGCCGCTACAGCATGTGCCTCACAGTAATCCGCTCCGCATAAAGCGGGGCGTCCGTACGAATATATTGCTCAAGCGATTTGGGACACCCC
>JBEKSG010000005.1:0-65538 GCA_049997855.1 Minisyncoccia bacterium | reverse complement strand
AAACCCAAAAATTTTCCTTCCTTAATTTTAGATTTTCGGCGGGGGGTGTGGGGGGAGCCGACAAAAAATGGAAAGGAAATTTTTGGTTTTGCTTCGCCGTTTCAGTCTCCGAAAAGAGCAATCTTATTTTAACATTTTTGTTTGCTCTTTTCTCCACCCTCACGGCGACCGAGGCGCAATACAATTCGGTTTGCGCTAGGGCGCAATCAAATCTGTATGTGCTTGCCCCACCCGCCCAGTGCGCGCACAACAATCCCCGCCGTTTTTAGGAAACATTATAAAACGGCGGGGATTGCTCCCTATGAAATTCCGGCGATACTCTTCAAGTTTTTTAAGTCGCTCTCCAATTGACTGTATCCACATTCTCTAATGATAATCTCGCAAAAGCATATTGCTAATTCGAGACTTATTTCAAAAACACCTAAAGCTCCTTCCCCGTCGTTTACATAATCGCTTGCTCCCACGTTTACAACGTTGGCGTGAGAAGCTTCGCTAAGCATTTCGTAAAAGCTGTATAGTTCACTTCCTGTAAGATTTTTAACAACAATATGACTTTTATTGCACAACGATTTTATGTCCCTGTTTGACTTCGCAGAAACATCATCTGTACTGAAGTCTAATTTTAGAATTTTGCTGGCAATATTCAGAAAGATTAAATGACCACCTAGCTTTTCCTTGCCCCCTTCGCCGGGCAGAGCAAGAGATGATTTTGCACTAATTGCAATGTCTTTGAAAAATAAGCGACGGACTCCATTTAATCCTTTTTTCTTCTTTACCGAGTAAACATGTTCCAACTGCAATACGATTTCCATTATCAAACGCGCCGGGAAGTAGGCATATTTCCTAAACGCAGTATGCTCCACCAGATAAACAGAAAGGTTTAGTAGGGACGAAACCTCTGCCAAGTAGTATTCAACATAAGCAAATTCCATTCGCCCGTTTTCGGCGTTCTTCCTTTTGTCTATATCGTTCGACTCTTTTATCTTCTGTAAGCCTTTCGTTATCTCGTCCACTAGAGCAATCAAAGCTTGCGTTTGCGAATTGAAGTCTCTAATTTCCATTTTTATTATTTTGAGATTGCCGCTGTAACTTGCGCTAAACCACGAACCTTTTTACCTTCTTTTGTATTCGGCTCAACTCTCACTGCATCTCTAAATATTTCCGTCGCTCTATCTTTTAGTTCTTGACCAGTTAAGCCTTCGTCTCTAGCCATATCACTGGCAGTAAAATTAGCGGCATCAATCCAAGTTTTTTGATAAACATAAGTAAAAGGAACGTACCGACCTATATCATTTATGTTTTCCATTGCTAAAGTGTTGCAGTTGGTTTTTTTCATCGTTTCCGACGCTTCTTGAATTACCTTTGAAATAAAATCAGGATCAACGCTGACATTTCTAGCACTATGTACACTAAAAAGAAACTTGTTTTTATTATCTTCCAACATTAATTTGCCTGTTTGAAATAGATAAATAAAAATTTTCTCTGAATTTATTGATACATCACGAAGTTTTCTATAACTCATATCGTATAGGAAAATATTAGCTAGAACTGGAAGAATAAAAAACAACGAGAGATATGTAGCTAGTTCTTTATGTTGCATGATGCCATAGAAGAAAACAAGAAAAAGTAGTGCAGCGACGAGATAACATAATTTTTTAAATTGAACATACGGGAGAGAAGTAAAATGCGCGACATAACAAACAATTATTCCTAGAAACAGCCAGTAATTCCCAAGGACAAAAGCTAAGATAATTGAAGCAATAGTCACAATCCATGTGGTATGAAGAAAAAGCGAAAAAAATAAACTGGAAAATCCGCTAGAAAAATTAGAGGAAAATTCAAGAGTAGTTATAGGATTAAGACTTAAGGAAAACTCTTTCGAGTCTATCTTCTTTTTTATTTCATTAAAGTTAGAGACTGGAAAATTAGGAATATCCTCAATAGTTTTCCATTTAAGATCGTTGTCGATTTTTTCCTCTAATTTTTTGTATTCCATATAGTTTATTTAAAAAATACTAATCTTATTACCAAAGCTATTAGGCCGACAACGCCAATGATAATTCCTAAATTCCCCCATGTTGCACCGGCACCAAACGACATATCTCTAACTTTTTCTTTTGTTCTCTGAAAAGCGATTACAGGAGCGACAGATAGTAAGCTAATTAAAAGTCCCACGATAACGCCGTAAAAACCAAACATCAGAAAACTTTTTTTGAAAACTAGCCCCCAAATACCAATCGCAATTCCGTAATACACGATTAAATGCAAGGAAGCAAAAATTGCAGTCATTACAGATTCGCTTCTGTGAAGCGGAGTGCCTACGGCATTTATTTCTTCGCCCAACTCTTTCATCACTTTCTGGTCTGATGTATTTTTGCCCTGTGATTCAGCTTCCGCAATCATTTTGTCAGCCAAATCAGCTTTCATTTTCAATGTTTCCAAAAAGAAAGTATCGCTACTTTTAATTTTTACCAAATCATCCAATCCAAGTTGACCGACTCTGTATTTCCCATTCATAGCATTCGGTCTCGAATACAAATCCGCTTTAATTTGATCTCCCTTATTCAAATCTTCAAATTTTTTCGTTTCCATAAAATTATTTTACCAAATCTTCCATTGGAACGCCTAACGCTTTTGCAATCTTGGCGACCGTTTGAACACTTGGCTTAACAACCACATTACTCTCAATTTTTGTAAGGGTAGTGTGCTTTACACCAGATTTCCGCACCAAATCATCTTGGGTCAAACCAAGCTTGTTGCGTACTCTTTTTATATTTTCGCCAATCGTTGCCATAGTTTCAATACTTTGATATCATTACTTGTGTTATACTTGATGACAATAGTATGATAGCAAATATATTAGATATTTTCAATATGCTACCGGCGAAGCAAAACCAAAAATTTCCTTTCCATTTTTTGTCGGCTCCCCCCACACCCCCCGCCGAAAATCTAAAATTAAGGAAGGAAAATTTTTGGGTTTTGCCCGCGCGAGTCCGCGAGCGCGGTCGAGGCGCATTGGTTCGCATCACCACGCAATCAGAGCGTACGAGGCAGTTTCAAGCCACCACGCACGCGGAGCGTGCGAAGTCAGTCAGGGTTCTGCTCGAAATGGGTTCTAACTTTTTCAAACAAACACCACCAAAATTGATTAGCATCAGAATTGACCGCGCCCGCGCCTCTGGCGCGGGCTTGGGCTGGCATTTCCGCCAAGAAATTCCAAGGGGTTTTGAATTCCGCCGAAAGCATTCCCGCCGCTACGCGGCGGTTCAACAAGCTAACGCTTGTTCTGTGCTTCGCACAGGAGCCGATGTGGAGAGATTGCAAATTGTCGGTGTAAGTGCAATGCCTTTATCAATTTAATTCCCGAAGCTATGACAAAATATTTTATATATTGTAGAAAATCGAGTGAAGATGAGGAACGCCAAGTTTTGAGCATTGAGGCGCAACTTACGGAGCTTCGGGAATTCGCCAAGCAAAACTCTCTTTTTATCGTTAAGGAATTTTACGAGTCTAAAACAGCCAAAGAACCTGGTCGTGAGATTTTTAACGAAATGCTTGGCGAAATTGAAAAAGGCATCGCACAGGGAATTTTAGCGTGGAATCCCGATAGATTGGCACGCAACTCGATAGATGGCGGACGAGTGATATATCTCGTTGATACTGGCAAAATCACCACGCTAAAATTCCCTACATTTTGGTTTGAACCGACGCCACAGGGAAAATTCATGCTGTCTGTGGCGTTCGGTCAAGCAAAATATTACACCGACAATTTGCGAGAAAACATTTTGCGCGGTATTCGGCAAAAGATACGCCGTGGTGAATTGTCGGCAAAAGCCCCTCTCGGTTATTTTAACGAGCCAAGGTTACGAACGATTGAACCTGACAAAAAGACATTTGGCAAAGTAAAAGAGATTTTAAGGGCTTTTGCTTCGGGACAATACACGCTCACGGCAATTCAGCGCAAAATGTTTTCTGTCGGCTTGGTTGGCAAAGACGGCAAGCACCCCGCCCTTTCAACTGTGCAAAAAGTTTTGACTAATCCATTTTATTACGGGCATTTTCGCTATCGCGGCGAGGTGCATGCCGGATCGCATAAGCCAATGATTTCAAAGAAACTTTTTGACAAAATACAGGAAGCACTCGTCGCCAATGGAAAGCCCCGCAAAAAGCGAGGACCAAAGAATTTTCAGTTTTTAGGTTTTGCTACTTGTGGGGTATGTGGATATGCGATAACTGCGGAGCGACACATCAAGAAAAGTGGTTTGAAGTTTATTTACTATCGTTGTACCCACAAGAGCAAAACTATTTCGTGTACTGAAAATCGCTTTTTGCGGGAAGAAGTGCTAACCGAGCAAGTGAAAAATCTTTGTCAAAAAGTTTCTTTGCCTGACGAATGGCGGGAAAAATATCTTGCTCGCCTTGAAAGCGAGCAATCAGAATCCCGCCACTCATCAGACCTTTTCGCTCAAAATCTCCGCGATAATATTTCCGCCATTAAAATACGGCTAGAGCGACTGACAGACGCATATTTAGGCGAGGCATTGGAACTTGGCGAGTATCAAGAGAAAAAGAATATTTTAATGTCGGAAAAAAAGACATTGGAGGAGAAATTGAGTGATTTTGAACGAAAAGGCAATCATTGGCTCGAACTCATGCGAAACTGGATTATTGAGGCCAACCAAGCCGAAAATCTCTCTAAACAAGAAAATCTTTCGGGGATGAAAGATTTTCTTGTTGGCATCGGCTCGAACCGCCGCCTCGCGGCGGGAATGCTTTCGGCGGAATTCAAAACCCCTTGGAATTTCTTGGCGGAAATGCCAGCCCAAGCCCGCGCCAGAGGCGCGGGCGCGGTCAATTCTGATGCTAATCAATTTTGGTGGACCCTACCGGGGTTGAACCGGTTACCTCCTCATTGCAAATGAGGCGCTCTACCAGTTGAGCTAAGGGCCCTTGCTCAATTACTTTACTAAATTGTCCATATATTGCAATCTGTATAGTGTTTGCACCCTTAGCTCAGCTGGTTAGAGCGCACCCTTCACACGGGTGAGGTCTCAGGTTCGAATCCTGAAGGGTGCACTTATACACAAGTAGACTGGACAAAACTGTACTTAGTAGTACAGTGTTAGCCGTGCCATCGGCAATCAAGCCGACGGAAGATAAACAATTGGGGACGAAAGATGGACTTCCGGCTTCAAGATAAGAAAGTTGGCGTTGTTATTTCAGTAGGAAAAAACAACTTCAAAATTATCAGATCGGCCAGAGTTTCTGGAGGCTTTTCGGAAGATGTCGATGTCGATTATGCCGATTTCGATTTTTATCACAGGCCCAACAGTCGTCTTTACGTAAGGGTAACCATTTGCACCGCCAATGGTGCGTGCAAGGAACACGATTGGAAGGTCGCCACTATAATCAATGGCAACCCTTCAATGGAGGCAGAAAAGTTGCGGCGAATCAAAGAGTTTTTACCTTTCGCCAAGAGTTTAGGAATTGCGGCGACTTGTCTTGCCCATATGATCAAAGGCATCATGATCCCGTTAACTCCGCATTCGAAACGGACGTAATGCTTCTCGGGTCGAGTCGCGTAGCGACTCGACCCTTTTTCTTTTTATTGGTATATTTTAAAAGTCGAAATCTAAGTCGGGGTGTCTTATAGTGGTATTATACACGCTTCGGGTGCGTGAAACTCGAGTCCGATTCTCGGCACCCCGACTTAGATTTTGACTAATATAATTTTTATATTAGGGCCCGTAGTTAAGTGGTAAAACGCTGCATTCGCATTGCAGAGGCGCGAGTCCGATTCTCGCCGGGTCCACATCGTTATGACATTCACTACTCATGACGTCTGCCTGCACAAGCAGGCTTTTTTATTTTCATATTAGTGGTATAATATCTTGCAGATTCGTTCTCAATGTTGTTTGGGGGAGTTCAGCATGTTTATCATACACATACCGTTATGGGCAACTGCAGTCGCGCTAGTGATTGCTTTGGTGCTTGAACTTGTCGACGGCGATGTTCGCTGGCACAGACAACACCCAAACGGGAATGCGCAAATCGCGCGCGACCACGAAGAGCAAGATCAGTTGGAAGGCCGATATTAATGGCCCGGCTTCGGTCGGGTTATTTTTCTTTTTCCATTTTCCGCCCGGCATGTGACACAATCAGGTTGGTTTGTGTGTTTTCTGTTACAGTTAGTCCAATGACCAGAGATGCATTTGAACAATTAGTCGGGGAGGAATTCCCCAAGGCTATACCGGAGAAGTTCCGCACCATGATACACAATGTTGCGTTCTTGATTGAAGATGAGCCGTCGCAGGCATTGCGGAAACAAGAAGGCTTAGGCCGGAACGAGACACTGCTCGGTTTGTATCACGGCGTCCCTGCAACTGCACGCGGTGACTACTACGGCGTTGGAGGGACGTTGCCCGACACCATTACACTGTTTCAAAAACCGATTGAGGAAAACGCACTGGCAGAGGGCAAAGACGTGCGGCAAGTTATCCGCGACACCGTCTGGCATGAAGTCGCGCATCACTTCGGTTACGACGAGCGCCAGATACGCGGGCGGGAAAAAAGACGCAGCATGCGCGATAAGCGGATGCCCGGTAATGTATGATGTGTTCGAGGGCCTATAGTTCAGCGGTAGAACGCGTCCATGGCATGGACGAGGTCGGGGTCCGACTCCCCGTAGGTCCACAAAATTAAGGAGCAAAGCGACTGTAATTTTGTGTACCCGACGGTACGTCGGATGTCGAGAGTGTACTCGACGCCACAGAAAAAACCCGTGATACAATTTTTGTATGTTCAGCGCGGATTTTTTAAATCTGATTTTTTATTGCGCTCAGCAGCTCGGCGTAACACTCGGCGTCGGTGCCGAAACTATTATGCTTGCTGCCTACCTTATCTCCATGCGCGACGGCATCGTGGACGAGAAGGAAACGCAATACGCCCTTGCCATCAAGCGCGTTATGGCCGCCGCGCTCTGGCTTATCGTCCTCTCGGGGCTCGGCATAGCAGTGCTGCATCTCACGGCGGGGGAGAGCGCCGTTGTTTTTGCTCCTGCCTTTCTCTTTAAATGGGTGCTCATACTCCTGGTGGTGGCACTTACGTCTGTGCGTCGTACCAGCAAGCTTAGCATTGTCGAAGGAGTCATCGGAGGCACATGGTACGCGCTTTTTTTGGTACACATTTTGGCGCCGGTCACTACGTGGGCCAATCTCGGCACGTTCTACGCCGCGTGGCTTATAGGATTTGTGTTGTGTTGGGAGGCGATAGTGGTCATTCGCCGCGACAGAAAAATGGTGCCAAGGAAAAAACCGGCACCTCTCCCGCCACCGCCCCCGGTGCCCGAGCCCGTTTCTTTGCCAAAAGATTTTATTCCGCCGAAAGAGATAAAAATTATTCCGGATATCTCCGCGCCATCGCCTACAACCCCCACTTCGCCCGCGCCCAAGGTAACCGACACACCGTTTTTGCCAAAGGTGCCGGCACTCCAGCCCATATCTGAAATTGTCCAGGTTCTGAACGGCGCGCTTACCGTAATGCCAAACACCTCGGCTCCTTCGCCCGAACCCAAATCGGCGCTCTCGACACTCCCTGGTGGGACTTCGGCAATGGCTCTAAACGTCATGCCTAAAACTCCCGGCGAACTGGAAGCAAAAAAATAGTATGGGATTATCGGTAGGCATCGTGGGGTTGCCCAATGTCGGCAAGTCGACGCTCTTTCAGGCTATTACCAAAAAGAGCGTGCTGATTGCCAACTATCCGTTTGCGACCATCGACCCGTCGGTGGGAGTCGTTGCCGTGCCCGACCTGCGCCTCGACAAGCTTGCCGCATTTTCAAGCTCCGCCAAAATAGTGCCGGCTGCGATTGAGTTTGTCGATATCGCCGGCTTGGTTAAGGGCGCGAGCGAGGGCGAGGGGTTGGGCAATCAGTTTCTCTCGCACATCCGCGAGGTGGATGCCATCGCGCATGTCGTGCGGCTCTTTGATAATCCAAATATTACGCATGTGGATGCGGTGATTGATCCTCTACGCGATGTCGAAGTAGTTAATCTTGAATTGATACTCGCCGATACCGAAACGGTCGAAAGGAGGCTCGGCTCTCTCGAGCGCGATGTGCGCGCCGGTAAAAAAGAAGCACTGGCCGAGCAAACAGCAATTGCAAAAGCAAAAAGTGCACTTGAGGAGGGCAAGCCCGCCTCAGGCGCCGTGTATACCAAAGAGGAGCGCGATACGCTCAAAGGGCTCCACTTGCTCAGCATGAAGCCGATGCTCTATGTGCTCAACAAAGAAGCCGGCGGCCACAATCTCGATGAACTCAACGACGGCCGCTACGAGCGCTTGGTCGACTATTTTAACTCGATAGGTGCAACCTATGTGCCGATTGACGCCAATATCGAAAACGAGTTGCGCGATTTGCACGGCGACGACAAAGCAAGTTTTAGGCAAGAGTACGGCGTGTTTGATGATGGCGTCAACGGACTTATTGTTGGTGCGTATCAATTGTTGGGGCTCATGAGTTTTTTTACCACCGGCGCCGACGAGAGCCGCGCGTGGACTATTCCCCTGGGCTCTACCGCGCCCGAGGCGGGCGCGGCGATACACACCGACTTTTACAACAAGTTTATCCGCGCCGAAGTCATCAACTGGCAAAAACTGCTTGAAGCGGGCTCATACGCCAAGGCGCGCGAGCAAGGCATACTAAAAACAGAAGGGAAGGAGTATATAGTCAAAGACGGCGATGTGATAGAATTCCTGCATAGTTAATCGCTAATTATTTTTATATGGACAAACCAAGAACAACGCCGAAGGATTTTTTCTTGTGGGCGGGCGCGATAATATCCCTGTATGTAAGCGTTTTTGCTTTTTTGGAGCTTGTATTTGATTATCTCAATTACGCTTTTCCAAATCCGCTCCAAACCTATTACACCGACCCATATCAAAGCGGCATCAGCTACGAGATGGCGTCGCTCATCGTGATGTTTCCACTCTTTTTGGCGCTGATGTGGTTTATCCACCGCGACATTGCGCGCGACGCGAGCCGCCGCGAGGTGTGGGTGCGCCGCTGGTCGCTTGTTCTGACGCTTTTTATCGCCATTCTCACGGCCGCTATCGACCTCATTGTGTTGCTCACTACCTTCCTCAGCGGCGAGACACTCACCGCGCCTTTCCTTTTAAAAGTGGCGCTGGTGTTCTTGGTAGCGGTTGGGATATGTATGCACTTTGTCGCTGATTTGTACGGCTACTGGGAGGAATTTCCCGAGCGCGCACACCGCGTGGGCTACGGTACCGGCCTCTTGGTGGTGCTCACCATTGTTGCGGGATTTTTTATCGTCGGTACGCCGATGCAAGCGAGGGCTGCGCTTTTTGATGCGCAAAAAGTTACCGACTTGGAAAACATTCAATCGCAGATTGTGTATTACTGGCAGCACAAAGGGGTGCTGCCTTCGACACTTAACCAACTTAATGACTCTATTTCCAATTACAGCGTGCCCGTGGACTCGCAGAGCGGAAAGGCATACCACTATATCGTAAACGGAGCGCATACTTTTGAGCTGTGCGCCGTTTTTAACCGCGACAGCAACGGCGAACCTCAGCCGACGAGCGGCTACGCAAATATGCCGATGCCCGCCATAAACGGCGCTGATAGCGTTAACACGATAGGCAACAACTGGCAGCATGGAGCGGGCCAAGTGTGCTTTATCCGCACAATCGACCCGGCGCTCTATCCAATAATCAAAAATACGGTCAACTAGTATTGAGTGCATGACTAAGTACGACCACAAAAAAATTGAAAAAAAGTGGCAAAAAAAGTGGGAAGACTCCGGCACATACAAAACAGCCGAAGGTTCGGACAAGCAAAAGTTTTATGTGCTCGATATGTTCCCGTATCCTTCGGGCGTGGGCCTGCATGTGGGGCATGTCGAGGGCTACACCGCGACCGATGTTTACAGCCGTTATAAAAGGGCAAAAGGGTTTAATGTGCTTCATCCGATGGGGTGGGACGCTTTCGGCTTGCCTGCCGAAAATTACGCGATAAAAACCGGCACGCCGCCGCAAAAAACAACCGACGAGTCGATAAACACATTTAGAAAGCAGATAAAAAATCTCGGCCTTTCATATGATTGGACCCGAGAGTTTGGCACGCATAGCCCCGAGTACTATCGCTGGACGCAGTGGCTATTTACCAAATTTTTTGAAAGAGGCTTGGTATATAAAAAGAAAGCATTGGTTAATTGGGATCCGGTCGACCAAACGGTGCTTGCCAACGAGCAAGTGTTGCCCGACGGCACGGCGGAGCGCAGCGGCGCCAAAGTTGAAAAAAAGGAGCTTGAGCAATGGTTTTATAAAATCACCGACTATGCCGACGAACTCGTTGATGGCCTGAGCCAAGTTGACTGGCCCGAGTCGACAAAAATAAACCAGCGCAACTGGATTGGCAGGAGCGAAGGAGCCGAGATAGATTTTGCAATACTCCAAGGTTCGACCTTAGCTCAAGGCTCCCAAGGTCGAACCTTTAACTCAATAAAGGTTTTCACCACGCGGCCGGATACGCTCTTTGGCGCTACTTATCTCGTGCTCGCTCCCGAGCATCCTTTATTGGGAGACTTGCTGGAACAACTCGAAAATAAGGAGGAAGTGCTTCGATATATCGAAGTGACCAAAGTAAAGAGCGATATCGAACGCAATGCCGAAGGGAAGGAAAAGACGGGCGTTGAACTTAAAGGAATCAAAGCAATCAATCCCGCCAATAAAGAAGAAATTCCGATATATATTGCCGACTATGTCTTGGAGGGCTACGGCACAGGAGCAATCATGGCCGTGCCCGCGCACGACGAGCGCGATAATAAATTTGCCAAAAAATTTCATCTGCCGATTATTGAGGCAGAACTGGCTGATGCAAAAAAAATAGTAAACGAGGTTGGCGGTACATGGGTCAAAAAATATCGTCTGCGGGATTGGCTCATTTCTCGCCAGCGCTATTGGGGCGCGCCTATACCGATTGTGTATGATCCGGAGGGGAAGCCGCACGCCGTGCCAGATGAACATTTGCCATGGCTTTTACCCACCGATGTGGAGTATTTACCCAAAGGCACTTCGCCGCTCGGTACGTCTAAAGAATTATTTATGCGCACCGAAACAATTTTTGGCAAAGGCTGGAAGCCCGAGATAGACACAATGGATACCTTTGCGTGCTCATCGTGGTACTTTTTCCGCTTTGCCGATCCACACAACATTAAAGAGTTTGCTTCTAAAGAGGCTCTGCAAAAGTGGTTGCCAGTTGATTTGTACGTGGGCGGCGCCGAGCATACGGTGCTTCATCTTTTATACGCGCGTTTTTATACCAAGGCGCTGCGCGATATGGGGTACCTTACTTTTGGCGAGCCGTTCCTTACTTTGCGTCATCAGGGGATTATTCTTGCGGAGGACAGCCGTAAAATGAGCAAGCGCTGGAATAATGTTATCAATCCTGACGACATGGCCGAGCGTTTTGGCGCCGATTCGGTGCGATTGTACGAGATGTTTATGGGTCCGCTTGAGGCGATGAAGCCCTGGAATACCAACAACATCATGGGTGTGCGCCGCTTTTTGGAGCGTGTGTGGAAATTGAGTCAAAAAATTAAAGAATCTTCCGATGTGCCTAATCAAGATATAGATTTACTATTGAATCAAAGTATTAAAAAAATTGCTGATGATATTGAAAATTTGAAGCTAAATACTGCCGTAAGTAAATTAATGACACTTCTTAATTTTATTGAAAAAGAAGAACATGTAGGCAGCAAACAATGGAACTCCTTTTTACAGCTGTTGGCACCGTTTGCTCCTCATATTGCCAGCGAGCTGGCTGAACAATTAGAGTTCACCATAGATTCTTGGCCCGAATTTGACCCTCAAAAAACCTCCGTCTCTATGGCCACCATTGCCGTGCAGATAAACGGCAAAGTACGCGGCAGGGTAGAACTCGCCACAAATGTTCCCGATGAGGAGGCTTTGGCCGCGGCTCGCGCCAACCCCCAAGTGGCCGCTTGGCTTAAGAAAGGGAAGGAGACCAAGGCAATTTACGTGCCCGGGCGCATTATCAACTTTGTAGTTGTGGAGAATTGACAGTGTTTGACCCTAGCAGTAGAGTGTGATATATTAAGACACACGATATATGGCACCTACAGGCGACAAAACCGGTTTTAAACCAAAAGCGATAGTGCGCAAGTTGCTGCAGAGCCTTCCCGAACGCTCGCGCATGGTGCTTGAAGCGCGCTTTGGTTTGGGTACGCTCCCCGAGCGCGTCACGCTTGAGTCTATAGGCAAAAAATACGGCATCACGCGCGAGCGCGTGCGCCAGATCGAAAATCACGCGCTTGCCAGCCTCAAAAAATCGCCGGCGTTTGGCGAAGCCGAAGCGGCTTTTCAAGAGCTCGAGCGCATTGTCGACAGTCTTGGCGGCATCGTGTGCGAGGACGACCTGCTCAACTTCATCACCAAAGACAAGTCGATGCAAAACCACATCTACTTCCTTCTGGTGCTCGGCGATTCCTTCAAATACAAAAAAGAGGACGACGAGATCAATCGTTGCTGGTATGTCGATGCGGAGCTTGCAACTCAGGTAGAAACGGCGCTCAAAAACCTGTACGAAGGCCTTTCCGATGAAGACTTGATACCGGAGGGTGAGATGATAGACCGCTTCCTCAAAGAGCTCCAGAACATCAACGACAAGCATCGCAATGATGAGATTATCAAACGCTGGCTTAAGATTTCTAAAAAAGTCGGGAAAAATCCGCTCGGCGAGTGGGGTCAGGCGAACTCGAGCAATGTCAGGACCAAAGGCATCCGCGATTATGCCTACTTGGCGGTTAAAAAGCACGGCAGTCCGCTTCACTTTAAAGAGGTGGCCGCACTCATCGAAAAGATGTTTAACCGCGCGGCGCATGTAGCCACCACGCACAACGAACTCATCAAAGACAGCCGTTTTGTGCTGGTAGGCCGCGGCATGTATGCGCTCAAAGAGTGGGGATATACCGAAGGCGTCGTGCGCGACGTTATCCGCAATATTTTACGCGAAGGGGGCCCCATGACTCGCGAGCAGATTGTCGAGAAGGTGCTTAAAGAACGCCATGTAAAGCCGGGCACCGTGGTAGTCAACCTCCAAAATCAAAAATACTTTAAGCGCGACAAAGACGGCAAGTTTACTTTGTTAAAGTAAAATCGCATAAATCTTTTCTCAAAAAAGCCTTAACCCCACTTTTTATAGTCGCTCTGCTCCTTAAAAAGTGGCACGCCCCCACCTAGCTTTTTCTCAAAAAGATTTGTGCAATTTTACTATGTTATTATATTTGCATGGGAAAGTTCTATAAGAGTTTTCGAAAAAATCTCATGCAATACGCGTTGGACGTCCCATACGTCACGCTCGTGTTGGTGTATTTTATTGTTGTGTGGATACCTTTCCACTTCGGTGAATGGATGATCATATGGGGATTTCTTTTGGCGTCTTCACCGTTCGTATTACCGGTGCTGTTTTGCATATTGGCGGCCTATGGATGGCTTGAGTACAAACAACAACAAAAATATTGGAGTACTGAGCATGTATTGCTTGAAATCAAGCTTCCGGAGGAAATTACCCAGAGCCCCTATGCAGCCGAGCTGTTGATACGAACACTATACGACACCGGCGAAGTGGATACGCCGGCGCATTTATGGTTTGGCAATACCAGCCCGTGGTTTTCGCTTGAGATAGCCTCAACCGAAGGCGCGGTGCGTTTTTATATATGGACCCGCGTCAAATTTAAGGAAAGGATTAAATCGCAACTTTATGCGCATTATCCAACGGTGCAGGTGGCGGAAGTGTCCGATTACACGCTCGCAGTCCCATGGAACTCCGGCGACTATGATTTGTGGGGCGTTGAACAATGCCTCCAAAAGCCCGATCCGTATCCTATCATGACCTACGTGGCATGGGGGCTCGACAAGGCAGACACTGAAGAAGAGTTTAAAAGTGATCCGCTTAACTCGGTCATTGAGTTTATGGGCTCGATAGGCCCGGGCGAGCATGTATGGTCGCAGATAATCCTGCGCGGACACACCAAATGTTATTGGTCGGAAGACGATGAGGATGCTCATTATCGTGCGTTGCCGCTCAATAAGTGGGCGGAGGTGGTAGTCGACAAGCTTGGCAAAAAATATGTCGATAAAACTGCCGAAGGCAAATCAATTCCAAACTTTTCGCGTTTGCCGGATAATGATAAAGAAGCCATTAAAGCTATCGGGCAAAAACTCAATAAACCCATTTTTGACGTCGGTATCCGCACTATCTATATCGCGCGCAAAGACGTGTGGAAGGGCGGCATCCGCAATAACGCTATTCCTACTATGTTTCGCTCGTTTGAGCACGGTTCAAAAGGCATTGGTCTTAACGGTCTTAAACCGATTTTTTATATCGGCCCCTTTAACGTCAAATGGCATGATTTTATGGGTATCCGCAGGCGATTGCTTAAAGCAAAATTGTATCGGGGCTACGTGACGCGGCAATATTTTTATCCGCCCAACAAAGACTTCCACATTGCGCTTAACACCGAGGAGCTCGCTTCGTTGTGGCACTTCCCGGGCAAGGTGGCGCATACGCCAACCTTGCAGCGCATGCCGAGCCGCCGTGCCGAGGCTCCGGCAAACTTACCGATATAAGTATTTTCTCTTTTCTTCATGGACCCTAAAAAACCGGCCCCCCTTCATCATCGCGTGCGTCAGCACATCATCCGCACCAGAGACGTGTGCGACGCGTGGTGCCGCGAGGCCCGGGTTTACGATCGCATTTTGCCGGCTGCGTTTTTGGGCGGCATACTCGTCTTCCTTGTCTATTTTGTTACCATAGCCGCGCCTCTTAATTTTCCAAACGCGTCGCTCCTTAAAGTGCCCGACGGCTCAACGCCGAGCCAGGTAGCCGAACTGCTTCAGGAGCGACATATTATCAACTCAACATATTTGTTTAGGCTGGTGTTGCGACTGTACGGCCGCAATGCGCCCCTTGTTTCGGGCGAGTACTTTTTTCCGGGTTCGGAAAATCTTTTTACCGTCGTGTGGCGCATGGTGCGCGGCGATAGAGAGCTCACACCGGTGCGCGTGCGCATTCCCGAGGGTGCCACTTCAACACAGATAGCAAGCCTGCTCGCCCAAAACATTCCCGACTTTGATGCAAACGTTTTTTTGCAGGAGGCAAAACCCGACGAAGGCATGCTGTTTCCGGACACGTACCTCTTTTTGCCGGGTGAAAATTCGAAAGAGGCGCTGAATGCTTTGCTTACCAACTTTCAACATCATATAACCGCCTCGAGCACGGCGGCTGCAATAGCCAAGTTCGGCAAACCGGAAAATCAGATTCTTACCATGGCCTCCATTTTGGAAAAGGAGGGCGCCACCACCAAAGACCGCGAGATGATAGCGGGCATTTTGTGGCACCGCATTGCAATCGGCATGAAGCTCCAGGTTGATTCGGTGTTCCCATACATCATTGGCGTCAATTCGCTGCAGCTCACCAAAGCTGATTTACAAATAGACTCGCCGTACAACACCTATGTATATCCCGGTTTGCCGCCGGGACCAATCTCAAACCCGAGCCTCGACTCGATTTTGGCCGCAGTGACGCCGACCAAAACGAGAGATCTCTATTATCTTTCCGACTTGCAAGGCAACCTGCATTACTGTGTGACATTTGCCTGCCAATTGGCAAACGAGAAAAAATACCTTAATAATTAAGCTATGAAGGTATTTGTGGGCCTCTCGGGAGGAGTCGACTCCGCCGTCTCGGCCGCTCTTTTGCAACAACAAGGGCATGAGGTCACCGGCGTGTTTATACGCATTGCTCTCAAAGGCTACCCATGCAATGCAGGTGAGGACAAGATAAGCGCACAGCGTGTTGCCGCACATCTCAAGATTCCTTTTATCGAAATTGATTTGTCAAAAGAGTACAAGGATGAAGTTTTTACATACGCCATCTCTGAGCTCCGAGAAGGGAGGACGCCAAATCCGGATACGCTTTGCAATCAAAAAATAAAATTTGGCGCTTTTTACGCGTTTGCCCGCATGCGCGGTGTCGAGTGTGTCGCAACGGGGCACTACGCGCGGGTAAAAAACGGATTGCTCTATAAAGGGGCGGATGCCGACAAAGATCAAAGCTATTTCCTTTGGATGGTGCCGCAAAAGGTTTTAAAGCATGTGCTGTTCCCAATAGGAGATATGCGCAAAACAGAGGTACGTACATTGGCTGCAAAGTTTGCCCTACCCAATGCCACTCGCCCCGACAGCCAGGGCTTGTGCTTTTTGGGCGACCTCTCGATAGAAGAGATGATCGGGCGCGAACTCAAGCCCTTACCGGGCGACGTGCTTGATGAGGCGGGCACGATAGTGGGTCGTCACGATGGAGCGGCACTGTACACGATGGGACAGCGTCATGGATTTGAGCTTTTCTCGTCCATAGGCGGGCGTGGAGTCGATACGCTTCCTCATTTTGTCATTGCAAAAAATAGCGCCGCAAATACAATCACCGTTTCAACCGAGCGCTTTCCTGTTCATTATAAACATACAGAGATTACGCTCACACGCACCAATTGGATAGGTGCTTTAGGAGGCGGCCCATGCCTGGCGCGCTTTCGTTATCGCCAACCGTTGATTTCCGCGGACATTGAAATAAAAAACGGCAAGGCAATTGCACGGTTACACGAACCGCATTACATGCCTTACGGCCAATCGCTTGTGCTCTATCGGGGCGAGCAATGCATGGGCGGCGGCATTATCGAAGCTGCCCAACTTTGCTGATGTGTTGATAACTTGTGTTCCTCTGCACGTGAGAAGGCTATACTTAGCGCATATGCAAAATCGCGCTCACTCGAGCACATGGTCGCTGGTGTTGCTTTTCGTGTGCATATTTGCATTTTGGTGGGGGATTGCTGTGTTTACACAAAACAGTACGGGCGTATCCAATCAGCAACCTACAGCCGATGCACCGAGCGTGCAGTATGTTCCTCAAGGGACATTGAAGCCTGTTGAAGTGCAAGTAGCTTTTGCAAACAACACGTATACCTACAGCGGTTCGATGCCGCTTGATTCTTCGTGCGAGGAACTTGGCGAGGGAATTTCTGTAAACGGACAAAATCCCTCGCACGTTACCATCCTTCTTACGCTCGTAAAACCGTCCGTTGCCTGTGCACAAGCCTCCGAAGGTGGCACGAACGAGCCTTTCTCCGTTTCCGTATTAGTAGCGTCTGGAACAAAAGCGATGTTGGACGGTCTTACGATAAACGGAATCATCATACCTACTACGATAAAATCCATACACGCATAATAACCCACATGTCGGTGCTCATTACAAAATCGGACGGCACTGCCGAGCCTTTTGAAGCAGAAAAATTAATGCGCTCGCTCCGTAGATCGGGTGCCGATGAGGCTACCGCAGAGCGCATCTGCCGCGAAATTGAAAAAGAGTTGCGGCCAGCCATAACCACGAGCGAGATATATTCGCGTGCTTTTGCGCACTTAAGCTTCGAAAAGCACGGTCCAGCGGCGCGCTACAGCCTCAAACACGCAATGCTCGACTTTGGACCTTCCGGTTTTCCGTTTGAGGCGTTTGTCGCGGAGATATATCGCGCCGAAGGATACCATGCATCCGTCGATCAAATCATCAAAGGCCATTGCGTCGAGCACGAAGTGGATGTTGTCGCAACCAAAGGCGGCGATACGTTCTATGTTGAAGCGAAATTTCACAACAGCCCCGCTTTTAAAGCCGACCTTAAAGTGGTGTTGTATGTACAGGCGCGCATCGAGGACATTATCGCGGCCGGGCACCCTGATGCCAAAAGTTTGGTGGCCACCAATACCAAGTTTACCGACACAGCCAAGCGCTATGCCGAGTGCCGGCTCCTCGGTCTTCTCGGTTGGGATTATCCACAAGGCGCCACGCTCCACGAGCGGATAGATCGCGCCGGCCTGTATCCGATTACTGCTTTGACCACGCTTTCGAAGCGCGAAAAAACGGCTCTACTCAGCGAAAAAATAGTGCTTTGCAATACATTAAGAAGCCATCGCGACGCTCTTGAAAGGATAGGGGTTACTGGCACTAAAGCCGAAACCGTGTTCCAAGAAATAAAGGCATTGTGCTCTCCAGTAGGGGATATATGATAGGGGCGTGGCAAGCGCCAGGCATTATTTTTAAATAGGTAATAACCGTATGCAAGCAAACACCGGGCATAGTCAGGACAATAATCAAGGAGGTCAACAAGCGCAGGGTCAAAAGTCGTCGCTCTCATGGTCTCAGCCTATCGTTCCCGCAAGCGCGACGTCTAGTACGTCGCCGGTGACTTCTATGCCTCGCAGTACCACGCAAACTGCGATGCAGACAAAATCTTACACAGGCACCTATGTGAGTATATTTATAGCGGGAGTTATTATCGGAGCGCTTGTCGGTTGGGGCATTGCCGGTTCGCATCATGGCGGATTAACAGCGCTCACCGCAACTTCTACCGAAACGGCAGCAACTTCTACCTCCTCTCAAGGGCAACACAGCACCGCGCCGGTATTAAACATTACCAGCACTTCGGGTGATTTTGTCATATCCTCTCCGCAAACGGCAGGGTTTGACGTAGCGGTATCGCGGGTAGTCGTGTCTCAACCCACCTGGGTAGTGGTGTATGAAGACCACGCAGGCGTCCCCGGCAACGCACTCGGTGCGGAGCTGTTTTTGCCGCAATCCGGAAACGCCGCGCAAAGCGGTACCGTTGAGCTTTTGCGCGGTACTTTGCCAGGGCTTACGTACCTTGCAGGCGAGGCGCTTGATGACGGCGACAAAGTATTTTCGCTTGAAAGCGACAAACCCGTCCGCGACGCACAAGGCAACCCCGTGTTGGTGGAGTTTACGACCAACTAACAACGTGCATTCAAAACAGGTGCTACAATAGCCTTATGTATCTTTGGCCTGGCATAGATATTTCAACGGTAATGCAACTCGCTTTAGCGTGGCGGCTTTTGGTGGCGGCAGTACTCGGAGCGCTGTTGGGGCTTGAGCGCTCGCTTGCCGGCAAACACGCGGGCATGCGCACCTATGCGCTGGTCTCCATGGGCTCGGCGCTGTTTGTCATAGCGGGCGTGTTGGCAAGCTACCAACTTTCCGGTTTTACCGGAGTCAATCCGCTCCAAGTGGCAGCCAACGTGGTGCTCGGCGTCGGGTTTCTTGGTACCGGCCTCGCGATGTTCCACGGCGAGCATCCGGTGGAGCTTACCACCGCCGCAGGCTTATGGGTCGCGGCTGGTATTGGCATGGCCACCGGTTTCGGCTTTGAGCTGTTGGCGCTCGGCGCCGCGGTGTTTGCGCTATTGATATTAACTCTGCTTCTTCCACTTGAAAATATTGTGCGCACTAAATACGGGACAGGAGAGCACTAGCGAGGTACAATGGGACGCACGTGTCCTATGAGTCAGTACTACAAACCCAATCGTAACTCCGATTACAGCTACGGCGGAGCAAAATGGACCCTTTCTCGCTCCAAAATAGATCTTTTTTTGGAGTGTCCGCGCTGTTTTTACATCGACAACAAGCTCGGCGTCGCGCGGCCGCCCGGATTCCCGTTTAGTCTCAACAGTGCCGTCGACGCGCTGCTTAAAAAGGAGCTCGACACTCATCGCGCGCTTGGTACGCCGCATCCGCTTGCTAAAGCCTACGGTCTAGACGCAGTGCCGCTAAATCACGCACAAATGGACGAGTGGCGCAATGCGCTCAATCAGGGCATCAAGTGCGTGCACAAAGAAACCGGACTTACCGTGCGCGGTGGTGTTGATGATATTTGGGTCAATAAAGCTGGCGAACTCATCGTTATCGATTACAAAGCCACCAGCAAAGACGGCCGTATCGAGAGTCTCGACGAAGAATGGCATCGCGGCTACAAACGCCAAATCGAAATATATCAATGGTTGTTGCGCCAAAACGGATTTACCGTGTCCGACACGGGCTATTGGTTTTATGCCAATGCAAGCAAAGACCGAGAGTCGTTTGACGGCCGGCTCGATTTTGAACTCACGCTCGTACCGTACAAAGGCTCGACCGACTGGATAGACAGCGCGCTTGTCGAGTTAAAAAAATGTTTGGATGGCGATGCACTGCCGCAAGCCGGGGCAGAGTGCGATTACTGTACCTATCGCGAGGCGGTGAGTGAAGTTACAAAAAAGTATGAAAAGCCGACGACAAAATCTCTTTTCTAAAAAAGTTTATGCCATTGTGGCAAAAATCCCCAAAGGAAAGGTAATGACTTATAAACAGGTTGCTACTAAAGCAGGCAATCCTAATGCAGCGCGCGCGGTTGGCACCTTGATGTCTAAAAATTACAATCCTAAAATCCCATGTCATCGCGCGGTAAGGAGCGACGGCAAAATAGGCAACTACAACCGTGGTGGCACAGAACGTAAGATGGAAATTCTTCGTGAAGAGGGCTACTGCTAATACGGAGGTTAAACCTCCGTAGTTTTGTATACTAAAGGCATGGAGGTAAAAATTGAACAAAGTTGGAAGGAGGCTTTGGAGGATGAGTTTGGCAAACTTTATTTTGAGGCGTTGGCAGCTTTTGTAAAGCATGAGTACCAAAATAAAACAGTGTACCCTCCGGCAAAATATATTTTTCGCGCGTTTGATTTGTGCCCATTTGATACAGTCGAGGTTGTGATACTCGGCCAAGATCCCTACCACAACATAGGGCAAGCCAACGGCCTTTCCTTTGCGGTAGGCGAAAGAGCACCACTTCCGCCTTCACTTCAAAATATTTTCAAAGAAATCGAGGACGATTTAGGAAAACCTCTCGTGCATAAGAACGGCGACCTTTCACGCTGGGCGGAGCAGGGTGTACTTCTGTTAAACGCAACACTCACCGTACAAGGCGGGGCAGCCGGCTCGCACCAGGGCCGAGGCTGGGAAGAGTTTACCGACGCGGCTATCAAAGCACTCTCCGACAGAAAAGAACATCTTGTGTTTGTACTCTGGGGCAACTACGCGCGGGCTAAAGGCGCGCATATCGACCGGAGCAAACACCTCGTTATCGAATCGGCACACCCGTCGCCATTTTCGGCATCCAACGGATTTTTCGGTTCAAAGCCGTTTAGCAAAACCAATGACTATTTGCTGGCACACAATAAAAAACCCATTAACTGGTTGTAATCCCGACACTTTGGTCGGAACCCTGACTTTACGTCGGGGTTACCACATCTGTGCGCGTGTTTTTGGCTCGCGGTACAGGTTGTCGCCTTTTGTAACATTAAACGTTTGATAAAACGGCTCAAAATTGGAGAGCGGGCCGTTGATACGCCACGGCGCGGCGGCGTGCGGATCGGTTAGTGCTGCAAGTTTAAGAAGTTCGGGCCGTGCTAGCTCCCGCTCCGTTTGAGCAAAACCAAAAAAGAAGCGCTCCTCGGGCGACAATCCGCCAATCACCTTTCGGCTTGTTTTTTTGAGATGGTTTTGGTACGCATCGTAGGCGATGATAAGGCCGCCCGAGTCAGCTATGTTCTCTCCCAACGTCAGCTTGCCGTTAATGTGCACGCCATCGGCAGCAATTTCTTTGTCGGCCTGTGCGATAAACGGTTTTGTTTTTGCGGTAAAGTTTTGCACGTCTTTTTTTATCCACCACATGCGCATAGTGCCCTTGGCATCAAACTTAGCGCCTTGGTCATCAAAGCCGTGGGTAATTTCGTGCCCAATGACCGAGCCAATAGCCGCATAGTTGACCGCCGCGTCGGCGTGCGCGTCAAAAAACGGCCATTGGAGTATTGCCGCAGGAAAAGCAATATCGTTGAGTGTTGGCAAAAAGTACGCGTTGACCGTTTGCGGATACATAAACCACTCGCTGCGGTCTATCGGCTTGCCAAGTTTATTCATGTTGCGATAATGCTCGTAGGTGGTACTGCGCATTACGTTTCCATAATAATCTTGCGGCGCTACATTGAGCCCGCGGTAGCCGCGCCATTTGGCAGGATAGCCGATTTTACGGTTCATACTTTTTAGTTTTGTGAGTGCTTTGCGCTTGGTTCCGGCACTCATCCAGTCGAGCGTTTTGATGCGTTCGGCATACGCTGCAAACAAATCATCAACGAGCGCGTCCATAGCGCGTTTCGATGCGGGAGGAAAATGCTTTGCCACATACAACTTGCCGAGCGCGTCGCCAAGCGCACCATTGGCTGCAGCAAGCGCGCGACGCCACAGCGGCTTCATTGTTTTGGCGCCCGAGAGTGTGGTGCCGTAAAAGGCAAAATGTTCTTTTACAAAAGCTTCCGAAAGTAATCCGGCCGACTCGTTAACGAGGTGCCACCTCATGTAGGTTTTGAGATCCTCAAGCGGAGTATGTTGTATAACAGTACTTACAAAAGCAAAAAACTTTGGCTGGCACACGATAAACTGTTTTGCTTTTTGCGCGTTAGTGCGAGCGAAATAGTTTTTCCAATCGATAGCAGGCGCTATCGCTTTAAGTTTTGCCAATGATCTTTTGTGATATGTCTTTTCCGGATCGCGGAGATCCTCTTTTTTCATCGAAGCTCCTGCCAGCTTCATTTCTATGTTCATCACTACCTTCCTCACATGCCGAGCTTCGGCGGGAGCCGTGCCTCCCAGGCGTAAAAGCTTTTCGATATGTGCCAGGTAGGCGTCGCGTACGCGCTTTTGCTCGGGCTTATCTTCAAGATAGTAATCACGGTCGGGCAAGCCAAGGCCGTCTTGCACGAGGTGCACTATATACTCCGTGCTTTTTTTAGAATCTTGGTCGACGCCGGCGCCCCAAAAAACGGATATGCCGAGCACGTGAAAGCGCGCAATACAATTGAGCAGATCTTTTTTAGTTTGTATGGCATCAATTGTTTTGAGTAAAGGCTCGAGTGGTCGCATGCCGAGCGCGTTGCGCGTTTTCATGTCAAAAGCGGCGCGATAGTAATCGCTCGCCATCTGCTCAGGCGAGCCTTTTGGGTACGCTTTGCGTTTAAGCAAATCATCCATAATCGCTTTAAGCTGGTGCTCAGTATCGACACGCAGAGTAACAAAACTGCCCCAGCGCGACTCGTCTTTTGGTATTTTTGCGCGCTTAAGCCATCCGCCGTTGGCGTAGAGATAGAAGTTGTCTTGCGGCCGCACCGAGGCGTCGATAGTGCGCGTTTTAAATCCCCACCAGTTTTTTGGTCTTTTTGTCATTATCTTTGTCTATTTATATAAAGGTAATCGTGAGTGTTCATAGTACCAAAATTTTATAATCTTGGTACTATGGATGCCATGACGCTCGGCGAAATCAGGCAGGCTTATCTTGAGTTTTTTAAGGCGCGCGGACACGCCATTGTCCCCTCGGCTCCTCTCGTGCCGCAAAACGACCCGACCACGCTTTTTACCGGTTCGGGCATGCAACCCATGGTGCCGTATTTACTCGGCAAAACGCACCCCGAAGGTACGCGCATTGCCGATTCGCAAAAAGCTTTTAGGAGCGACGACATCGAGGAGGTGGGTGACAATCGCCACACCACTTTTTTTGAAATGCTCGGCAATTGGTCGTTGGGTGATTATTTTAAAAAAGAGCAACTGCCGTGGGTCTTTGAGTTTTTGACCGACAGCATCGGCCTCGATCCTCACAAGCTGTTTGTCTCGGTTTTTATCGGCGATGCCGCGCTCAATCTTCCGCGAGACACCGAATCGGCGGGGATTTGGCAAAAACTTTTTAACGGGAAAGGTATCGAGGCAAAGATAGCATCAATCGGTTCCGAAGCCGACGGATATACAAAAGGGATGCAAGAAGGCGAACGCATTTTTTACTACGACTCCAGCAAAAACTGGTGGAGTCGCGCCGGCATGCCCCACAAGATGCCGCCCGGCGAGCCGGGCGGCCCCGACTCCGAAATTTTTTATGACTTTGGACAATTTAAAAAAGACGGGCAAGCAGCGCACGACAAAAAATTTGGTGAGCGTTGCCACCCCAACTGCGATTGTGGCCGTTTTTTGGAGATAGGCAACTCGGTGTTTATGCAATATCAGAAACACCTCGATGGTTCGTTTGTGCCATTGCCTAAGCAAAACGTCGACTTTGGCGGCGGCCTCGAGCGCATCGCTATGGCAGCCCACAACTTGCCCGACATCATTGCCGTCGGTCATAAACCCATCGTTGAGTATCTCGAAAAGGCTTCAGGCAAAAAATATCACCTGGAGGCGACGCCTCTTGATAGAGGCGTCGCCTCGGAAACACGCGCATTTAGAATCATCGCCGACCACATGAAGGCCGCCGTATTTTTGATCGCCGATGGCGTATTGCCCGCCAAAAGCGACCGAGGCTACTTTGTGCGCCGGCTCATCCGCCGCTCGGTGCGTCACGCCGACCGCTTAGGCATCACCGAGGCGGGTTTTGCAACTATCGTGAAGCCGATTGCCGACATGTATAAAGATGCCTATCCCGAACTGACCGAAAAAATTGTGGCTATTGAAAAAGCGATTGCCGAAGAGGAAGAGCAATTTAGGCGCGCGCTTGCGCGCGGTAGCGCCGAGCTTGAGCGGTTTGTGGGAAGCGGGCATGTGTCAGCCGAAGACGCGTTCCAGCTGTTTACCACGTACGGATTTCCGCTTGAGCTGATCATCGAAGAGGCAGGCGCTAAAGGCATCAAACAAATCGACATCGAAGGGTTTAAAGAACTGCTCAAAGAGCATCAAAACCGTTCGCGCGCGGGGAGCGAGCAAAAGTTTAAGGGCGGCTTAGCCGACACGAGCGAGAAGACCACGCGCCTCCACACGGCACATCACCTTTTGCTTAAAGCATTGCAAATAGTACTCGGCCCCGAGGTGCATCAGCGCGGCAGCAATATCACCGAGGAACGCTTGCGTATCGACTTTAGCTGGCCGCAAAAAATGACCGACGAGCAAAAAAGGGAGGTAGAACGCATCGTCAACGAAAAAATTGCCGAGAATGTCCCTATGACTTGCACTGAAATGGCAAAAGAAGATGCCGAAAAGCTTGGTGCGGAACATGAGTTTGGCGCAAAATATCCCGACAAAGTATCGGTGTACTCGGTTGGGCCGCTTTCCAACCCATTTTCGATAGAGTTTTGCGGCGGTCCGCACGCAGAGCATACCGGCAAGCTTGGGAAGAGTGGCGTATTTAAAATAGTAAAAGAAGAAGCCGTCGCCCAAGGTATAAGACGCATCAGGGCGGTGTTGGAATAAAAAAACCGCAACTCAGCGTGAGTGCGGTTTGTCGAAACCCTTTTCGCGATCGGTGCGAATTAATGTTCGAGTTTCGCTGTTGCTCAACAGCCCGTTAAGTTCGGCATGTGCAAAGATCCAGCCAATCCACCGGGCGGCTTGGAGTGCTTTGTCGATTGAAGAGGTGTTCATTTGTTCAATTCGATTAAGCATCCAAAGCAGATAAGGCAACGGAGCATGTCTACCTTTTCGAGGTCTTATATAGCGCGGAGTAATGCCTGGAGCTTTTTTCTCGATTAAGCGCTTAAGCTCTGCAATACATTCAGGATAGAACACGGGTTGCCTCCAAAACTGTTCCAAGCGCTACCTTAGCACTTTTTTAAAATAGTTCCAGCTATAGACACATGTAATCAGTGAGTGGATTTAATTTTGCGCTATACTAAAAGCATGTTTTGGAGGAAACAGGCTTCTACGCAAAATGTCCTTTTGCTCGACGTTGAGAGCTCGAGCGTGGGCGCCGCTCTCGCACATCTTTCTACAGAAAGCGCGCCGGTGCTTTTTGCCGAACGGCGCATCCGCTTTGCACCGCCTCGCATGCTCTCGAGTGTTGCCATTGCCTCACAGGTAGAAAAGGCTTTGCACGAGGCTCTTGCCGAGATCAGCTTGGTGGCGGCGCGCTTGCGCTCAAACCCAAAGACCGCCAATCGCGGCATCTTTTCGCGCGCGACCGCTTTTTTAGGAGCGCCGTGGGGCGTGCCAAACCTTGCCGCAGGCAAACCTGATTTTTCTCCGTATCTACACACGATGTTAAAAAACGAACTCGCGCTTTTTGCCGACGACTTGCCGCTTTCTCTCCACACCAGTGCAGCCGCGGCGGCTTATGGCGGAGCAGGAGCGCTCGCGGGCGGCACCATATTGCTTACCATCCCGCGCGGCGAGATAACCGAGCTCGTGTTGCTGCAAGACGGCAAGGCGCTTGGCTACGGCACATTGCCGGTTGGCGCGCACAGCGTGTATCGGACGCTCTCCACGCACGCCGCACTCACGTTTGCAGAGATATCCACCGCGCTCGCGCTTGCCAAGCACGCTGAGCATCTCTATCACGAGCCGTTTGAAGCAGCAGAGCGCCATTGGTTGGAGCAATTTGCGGAAGGAGTTGAAACGCTTGCACAAAATGGCACTCCGGAGGAAGCGCTCGTGGTTGCCGAGGAGCCGCTCGGAAGTTGGTTTGCACGCGCACTCGAGAGCGACGCGTCGCTTGGAGCGCTGTTTGTGCCAGGCGCCACCGTGCGCACCTTTGGTGCTTCGCGCGCCGCCGCTTTGCTTGCGGGGCACGCTCCTAACCCCGACCTCCATTTGGCGCTTGCCGCTTTGTTTGTGAATGGCAGGTCTCGGCCAGGCCTTTATAATCGTGTATAATTATCTGTGTATATGCGAGACATGATCCCAAAAGGAGAGCGCTCGATCCGCGACATCCCTTTACCTCCCGGGCATCGCCCTCCTCCGGCCGAACCCGTATTACCCCGTAAAAAAAGAATATCAATGACAAAAAGCTGGTTTTTTTGGATCCTTATAGGAATATTGGTGTTGTGCGCGATTGGTGGCATCTTGCTCTCGACTCTCTTTGCCGGTGTTACGGTAAACGTGACGCCCAAAACAGCGGTTGTAACGTCGCCTTCTACTATGCTTGCCGAGGTTAACGCACCCGTAGGCGTGCTTCCATATCAAATAGTCTCTGCCTCTCGCACTGCAAGCACCACAGTTAAAGCGAGCGGCTCCTCGCAAGTTTCCAAATCTGCTTCAGGAGTCATCACGATTTACAACGACTATAGCATCAGCCCGCAAACGCTCGTAGCCACGACGCGTTTTGAAGCTCCCAACGGCAACATATATCGTATTAAAAGCGGCATTACCGTGCCGGGCGCTATTAAAGCGGCCGACGGCACGCTTACCCCGGGTACTGTCTCTGCAACCGTCTATGCCGATGCTCCCGGCGCAACATACAACCTGGGTCAAACCCAATTTACAATCCCCGGGTTTAAAGGCGATCCTCAATACACCAAGTTTTATGCGCAAACAAGCGGCATAACCGGCGGTTTTGTGGGCGCCCAGGCTACCGTGGCTCCGGCTGATCTTGCCGCAGCCCAAAACGCGTTTGAGCAAGGGCTTAAAAACGCTTTGCAACAAGCCGCCTCTACCGAGATTCCAAAGCAATATCTGTTGATCCCCGGTACGTTTACTATTTCTTATAGCGATATTATACAAACGCCTATCGACAGCAATACCGTCGCACTTTCCGAAACGGCAACCGCAAGCGGTGACACCGTTCGCACCAGCGACCTCGCCGCCGCCATTGCCAAGCAGGAAGTAAGCGGATACAAAGGGGAAGCGGTCGACTTTGCGGACATCTCGGCCATCACGGTAGGTCTGCAAGGAAGCAGTACGCCCTCGCAAGGCAGCTTAACCCTCGCGCTCTCGGGCTCGCCGACCTTAGTGTGGCAATTTGACCCCAACGCGCTTAAAGCTGCGTTGCTCGGCAAGAGCAAAAGCGCCTTCGAGCAGATTGTCTCCTCATTTGCTCCGGCCATCACCTGCAGCAAAGACACCCCATGCAGCGCCAGCATTAGGCCGTTTTGGTCGTCAACGTTCCCCACGGATGCCAACAAAATTACGGTCGTCACAAAATAGAAAAGAAAAAAAGCCGCTCGTACTCCACGTTAGAGCGAGCGGCTTAAAGTTTGGACGAGTTATTCTTTTTGTTGTGCCGAGGGGCCAAACAAGCCCTTCCTTTTGTCGTGGGCTATGACGTCTTCAATGCGCGCATCATTTGTCCCGTTCATTTTTAGCAGTTCTCGCTCATAACTTTCCGATAGATAGTATGTTTCTCGATACGAAAAAGCGTACCAGTAAATAAGTGCAGCGAGCCAGCCCAGCAGACCTGAAAATGCGCAAAGATGGAGCCTGAAGGTTGCTGCCACCGACAGTCCGTTTTCGTTGGATAATGAGGAAAAAGCCAACAGCATAAATGCTATAAGAACAACAAGATACTTGATAAACAGACCTATTGGCATCGAAAGAACGTGTCGACCCCCATTTATTCCGTGAGCATACGCTGACTTATTTGACATATTCAGCTGAGTGGCAATAAAGAATGTGGCGAAAGCATTGATGCCAGCCATTTCGCTCTCAAGGTGTGCCGTTACAGCGTATGCCACACCGCTTGCGGTTAACACGAGAGCAGCCTTCATAACCCAAGTAAATTTTCGCGGCTTGTACATCTGTTGAGCGTCCTTTTGCGCTGTGATGTGGAAGAACAGACCAAGTTCAGATTTCTGGGTCTAGAATAGCCTTAAATATGGCGTTTTGGCAAGCCCTAGGCACAATCCACAAAAGAGCTTAATTTAGGCCACGCTGTTGTTGACACTCGTTTAAGGATAGGCTAAGATAGCTTTTGTCGCTTATTGTTTGATGGATACCAAGTCCGAGGAAGTACAGGGCATCGTCGAAGAGGCTTTGCCAAACACCCTTTTCCGGGTCTCTTTAGGGAACGGAGAGGTCATCCTTGCGTATTTGGCCGGTAAAATGCGGCTGCATCGCATCAAGGTTCTGGTAGGAGACAAAGTGATAATTACGCTTGACCCGTATGGCGGGAAGGGCAGGATTACCCGGAGACTGTAATGAAAGTAAAAGCTTCGATCAAAACCCGCTGTGTAAATTGCAAAATGGTACGCCGCAAAGGGCGCGTGTATGTTATGTGCAGCAATCCGCGCCACAAACAGCGCCAAGGATAATTTAGTATGCGTATTTCAGGTATTACACTCCCCGATAACAAGCGCATTCGCTATGCGCTTAACTTTTTATACGGCATCGGCCCTTCGCGCGCACTCACCATTTTGACAGAGGCAAAAGTTGATCCGATGATAAAGACCAAAGACCTCTCAACCGACGAGGAGGCTCGCATCCGCACGATACTCGAGAGCGTCAAGCTCGAAGGCGACTTGAAACGCGAGGTTGCCGGCAATATCAAGCGTCTCAAAGATATCGGCAGTTATCGCGGCTCGCGTCACACCAAAAAACTCCCTTCACGCGGCCAGCGCACGAGAACCAACTCTCGCACCCTGCGCGGTAATGTTCGCAAGACCATGGGTTCGGGTCGTCGCAAGGTTGAAAAGACGTAGTCCTTCGAGATCTCGCTAATGTTACTACGATTGAGTTATGCCAAATTATATGTTAAGTTATTCCAACGAGATAGTGATACCAGCCTGCATTGAGCGGGATGGCAATTTTTGTACTCGCAAAACTCGTTTAAAATCAGTCACCTATGGGTAAGAAACGAATAGTCAAAAAAGGGGGCGAGAATGATAACACGGGGAACCGCGGCTCTTCTTCGCGCGCGTCGCGCCGCAAAATGGATGCGGGGCTCGTCTTTGTCGAAGCAACCTACAACAACACGAAGATGTCGCTTGCCGATATCGGCGGCAATATCGTGAGCTGGTCGTCTTCCGGCTCGCTTGGCTTTTCAGGCGCTAAAAAGGGCACTCCTTTTGCAGCTGCAAAGGTCGGAGAGCTTTTGGGCGATAGGGCGGTCGCAATGGGCGTTAAAGAGGTCGGCGTGATTATCTCCGGTGTCGGCGCCGGCCGCGAGTCTTCGGTACGCGCTTTCTCTGGCAAAGGCATCCACATCAACTCCATAAAAGACACGACGCCGGTGCCGCACAACGGCCCGAGGCCACCTAAACCTCGCCGAGTGTAACGAGGCAAATAAATATAAGAAGAGCGTATAGAAAACGATGATTACTGGACCAAAATATAAAATTTGCAAACGCCTCGGCGCTTCCGTATTTGAAAAGTGCCAGACGCAAAAATATCAGCTTGCCGAAGCGCGTGCTCCTCATCGCACAGGGCGACCCAAGCGCGGCGGCGGCACCGATTTTAGCGCGCAACTGTTAGAGAAACAAAAGGCGCGCTTTACCTACGGTCTTTCCGAGAGACAGTTTTCACGGTATGTGCATGAGGCTATGGAGCGCAAAGGCAAAGTCTCTACCGAAATGCTCATGAATCGTCTTGAAGCGCGCCTCGACAACGTCATTTTTCGCGCGGGGTTTGGGAAAACACGCCGTGCCGCCCGCCAGCTTGTCTCGCACGCGCACGTCACCATAAACGGCACTCGCATGAGCATCCCGTCGCACGCGGTTAAAGTTGGCGATATTGTTTCTATCCGCGAGGGCAGCAAAATGAGCCCCTTGTTTGCCAATCGCGCCGAGACGGTTGCGGAGACAAAGACGCCTGCGTGGCTATCAATGAGCGCCGACGGATTTTCCGCGACCATTATTGCGGCTCCCACGGTTCTCGAGACTGAGGCTCCCTTTAATCCGGCAACAATCATACAGTTCTACAGCCGTTAGGCCGACGCCGAGTTTACGAGGCAAATATAATAAGACGAGTAATTATTAAAAATATTAAAATTTATATGATGGAATATTCAATCACATTGCCGAGCAAGCCTCGCGCGGTCTCGGAAGAGGGCAACGAGGGGGTGTTTGAAATAGACGGCCTCTATCCCGGCTACGGGCACACGCTCGGCAACTCTTTGCGCCGCATTATCCTTTCCTCGCTCCCGGGCGCCGCTATTACCTCGGTCAAAATTGACGGCGTCAATCATGAGTTTTCGACCATCAACGGCATCAAAGAGGATGTGGTGACCGTCCTGCTCAATCTCAAAAAACTGCGTTTTGAGATAGTGGCGGGCGAGGCGCAAACCATCGCGCTCAATGTTAAAGGTCCTAAAAAAGTATCGGGCGACGACCTGACACTTCCCGGACAAGTGCGCCTTCTCAACCCAAACGCTTACATCTGCGAGCTCGGCGACAAGACCACGCTTAATGCGGAGTTTCACATCGAGCGGGGCTTAGGCTATGTGCCGCGCGAGGTGCTCAAAAAAGAGCGCGTCGATATCGGCGAGATTTCCGTCGATGCCATCTTTAGCCCTATCCGCCGCGTCAACTACGAGGTAGATAACATGCGTGTCGGCGATCGCACCGATTTTAACCGCCTGCGCATCGCAATCGAGACCGACGGCACCCTGGCGCCGCGCGCAGCACTCGAGCAATCGATCGAAATCATGATCACCCAACTTAAGTCGATTGTCGGCTTCCGAGAAGAAGAGTTGCCAACTCAAAGCGCAAATGCACCGCAAGTGTCCGAGAGCACGCCAACTGGAGAGGTTGCCGCCGAGGCGCTCAAAACTCGCATTGAGGATCTTGAACTTTCAAGCCGGACTATTTCCGCGCTTGAAAAGGCCAACATCCGCACCGTGGGCGGTCTTGCACGCAAAAAAGAGGAAGATCTCCTCGAGATAGACGGCCTTGGACCGAAGGCGATACAAGAGGTAAAGCGCGCGCTTGCCAATTTCGGCATCGTACTTAAATAGCCATGAGACACGGAAACAACGTACGGAAATTTAGACGCAAAACAGACGAGCGCGGAGCTTTGCTCAAGAGCCTTTGCCGCTCGCTCGTGATCCGCGGCAAAATAAAAACGACCGAGGCTAAGGCTAAAGAAATCCGTCCCATGGTAGAAAAATTCCTCACCAAAGCAAAATCGGCAACGCTTGCCAACCGCCGCGCACTTGTAATTGCGTTGGGTGACGAAAAGACCGCGGCAAAAATAATCAAAACAGCAGGTACGTATGCCGACCGCGCCGGAGGCTATACCCGTATTATCAAAATGGGCCCGCGCAAGGGTGATGCCGCACCGATGGCGCTCATAGAATTTGTCTAACGAATGTCACAAATTTATTCGAATGTATTTGCAATATGATCACTATTAACGCAGAAAACAAATCGCTCGGACGCGTTGCAAGCGCAGCGGCTAAGACCCTGCTCGGCAAGCACAGCGCCGATTTTGCAAAAAACGCGGTTGCCAAAGTTGAGGTAAAGATCATCAACGCAAGCAAAGTAAAAATCTCAGGCGATAAAGCCAAAGACAAAAGCTACGTGCGCTACTCCGGCTATCCGGGCGGGAAAAAAAAAGAGAACTATGCTATGCTCACGGCGCGCCGCGGCTCGGGAGAGGCAATACGCCGCGCAATTTTAGGCATGCTTCCCAAAAATCGCCTGCAAACTTTGCGCATCAAGCTTCTTTCGATAGAAAACTAACCAGTGAGTTTACGAAACTACAAATAATAAGATGGCAACCAAAACAGAGGAAAAATATGTAGAGTCAGTCGGCCGCCGCAAAACGGCGATTGCTCGCGCGCGTTTGACACCCTCTGCCCGCACCATTGTCTCGGTCAACAACAAAGAAGCGGGGGAATACTTTGGCACGCCGGCTTTGCGCGAGGCGGCACTCGAACCTTTTCTTAAAGTGTCGCTCCCAAACCCGTTTACAGTCACGGTAGTGGTATCGGGCGGCGGCATCACAGGGCAGGCGATCGCCGTGCGCCACGCTATTTCGCGCGCGCTCATCGATTACGACATTTCGCTTCGCGGCATCCTTAAAAAAGAGGGCTTCCTTAAGCGCGACCCGCGCGCCAAAGAGCGCAAGAAACCGGGCCTCGTTAAAGCCCGCAAACGCAAGCAGTGGAGCAAGCGCTAATATTAAAAAACTCCGCTTCGGCGGGGTTTTTTAATTTGACCAACATGTTTTTTTGTGTATAATGCTTATCACGTATGACAGACTCCAGAGAGGAAATGAACGGCAACAATGACAGCGAGTTTGTCGACGAGGAGGAGGCCGAGGGCGACCCTGCAGCTCTTGCCAAATTACGGGCAAAATTAAAAAAAGCGATTGAAGAAAAGCAGGAGTATTTAGAAGGATGGCAGCGCGCACGGGCCGACCTTGCCAACTTTAAACGCGAAGAGGCGCTTATACATCACGACAGGGAAGCACGGATAAAGTCGACACTTATTGAGTCACTTATCCCCGCCTTAGATGCCCTTGAGCTTGCGCTTAAGCACGAAAAAGAGGGCCAAAACGGGTTGGAGATGATTTATAAACAGTTTCTTACCTCTTTAAAAAATATGAGGGTAGAAAGATATGGGACAGTGGGCGATGCATTTACTCCGCACAAATATGAAGCTCTACGCGAGGTTGTCACCGACAACCAAGCGCAGGATCATACCGTAGAGTCGGTAGAACGCTCGGGATATAGGGTGGGGGAGAGAGTAATACGCCCTGCACAGGTTGCGGTATTTGCCTTCAAACCATAGTACATTATTGTTGATTACAATATTATTCATATTTTAATAAAAATACTATGGGAAAAATTCTTGGCATTGACTTGGGCACTACAAACTCGGCAGCTGCGGTCATGCGCGGCGGCGAGCCGCAAATTTTAGAAAATGCGGAGGGCGCACGCACGACTCCCTCGGTGGTGGCAACCAGCAAAACCGGCGAGCGCCTGGTTGGTCTTATTGCGCGCCGCCAAGCGGTTACCAATCCTAAAAACACGGTCTATCAAATCAAACGATTTATCGGTCACAACTTTGACGAGCCTTTTGTGCAAAAAGACCGGGCGTCGGTGCCTTACGAAATGCGCAAGTCGGCAACAGGAGGTATCGAGGTCCTGATGGGCGACAAATGGTATCGCCCGGAGGAAATCTCCGCAATGATACTCGGCAAACTCAAAGCTGATGCCGAAAAGCGCCTGGGTGAGCCGATTACCGAGGCGGTCATCACGGTGCCGGCCTACTTTAACGACAGCCAGCGCCAGGCCACCAAAGATGCGGGCAAAATTGCCGGTCTTGACGTGAAGCGCATCATCAACGAGCCCACCGCGGCGGCGCTCGCGTATGGTTTTGACAAAAAGAAAAACGAGAAGATTGCCGTCTTCGACTTTGGCGGCGGCACCTTTGACATCTCGATCCTCGAGGTAGGCACCTCGGAGGAAGGTGAGGGTTCAATCGAAGTTAAGTCGACCGATGGCGACGCGCACCTCGGAGGCAAAGACATTGACCAAAAAATAATCGACTTTTTGGCGAGCGAGTTTCAAAAAGAGAGCGGTATTGACGTGCGCAACGATCCGCTCGCGCGCCAGCGTCTCGACGAAGCTGCCGAAAAAGCTAAGATAGAGCTTTCCACCGCGCTTGAGAGCGAGGTCAACATTCCATTTATCACCTCCGACTCGTCCGGTCCGCGCCATTTGCTCATTAAACTCTCGCGCGCAAAACTCGAGGAGCTTGCAAGCGAGTTTATCGAGCGTGCCATGTCTATCACTAAGCGCGCGATGGAGGCATCGCCGTTTAAGGTGGGTGATCTCAACGAGGTCATACTCGTCGGCGGCCAAACCCGCATGCCCGCTTTGCAAGCTGCGGTCGAAAAATTCTTCGGGAAAAAAGCAAACCTCTCGGTCAACCCCGACGAGGTAGTGGCTATTGGCGCCGCAATACAAGGCGGTATTCTCCGCGGCGAGGTTAAAGATGTGCTCCTCCTCGACGTTATCCCGCTTAGCCTCGGCATCGAGACCATGGGCGGCGTCGCGCATAAGCTTATAGAGCGCAATACGACTATCCCCACGAGCCGTTCGCAAGTATACTCGACCGCATCAGACAATCAAACGAGCGTTGAGATACACATTGTGCAAGGCGATAGAGCTATGGCTGCCGACAACAAAAGTTTAGGCAAGTTTGTGCTCGACGGCATCCCGCCGGCGCCAAGGGGCCTGCCGCAAATCGAGGTTACCTTTGATGTCGACGCCAACGGCATCCTTTCGGTTAAAGCAAAGGACAAAGCCACCGGCAAAGAGCAGAGCATTCGCATCGAGGCGCGTTCGGGCTTGAGCGAGCAGGATATCGAGCGGATGAAGAAGGATGCCGAGGCCAACGCCGACTCCGACAAAAAGAAGTTTGAGCTCGCCGAGGCGCGCAACATGGCCGATCAGGCCGTCTATGCGGCGCGTAAAGCGCTTACCGACAACAAAGGTAAAATTCCTGTTGAGCTCGAGACTTCAATTAACGAAAAAATTACCGCACTTGAGTCGAAAAAGGGCAGCGATGACTTGACTACGATAACATCGGCAACCGAGGAGCTCTCTAAAGAACTTTCGAAAGTGTACGAAGCGGTGCAAAAAGCTGGTGGGGCGGGCTCACCACAAGATGGCACACAAACCCCGCCGGGGGATGGGCCGGGTTCTCAAAATGCGCCGCAAGACAACCCCAGTCAAAAATAAATCAATTGTTTGTAAAAACGCACGAATAAGCGTACAATACAACGTGTATGGCAACGAAGCGCGATTACTACGAGGTATTAGGGGTCGATAAAAAGGCCTCCAAAGAAGACATCAAAAAAGCCTTCCATAAACTCGCGCACAAGTTCCACCCAGATAAAAGCGGCGGTGATGTCAACAAGTTTAAAGAGGTGAGCGAGGCGTACTCAATTTTGAGCGACGACAAAAAACGCGCGGAGTTTGACTCCTACGGCCGCACCTTTAGCGACGGCTCGGCAAGCGAGGGCGGCCGCGGTTTTGCAGGCGGAACCAACTTCGACTTTTCGCAATTCCAAGATGCGTTTCAAAACGGCGGGTTTGATTTTGGCGATATTTTTGGCGATGTATTTGGCGGAGGTACGCGCACTCGCCGCGGCCGCGATATATCCATCGATCTCGAGGTCTCATTCAAAGAGTCGATATTCGGCACCAAGCGCACCGTGCTCCTCGCAAAGATAGCCGAGTGCGAAACCTGCCATGGCATGGGCGGCGCACCGGGCACCAAGATAGAAACGTGCAAACACTGCAACGGCAAAGGCTCCGTGCGCGAAAGTAGCAACTCATTTTTTGGCACCATCTCCATGGTACAGCCATGCCGCCAGTGTCACGGTACCGGCAAAGTCCCCGCTGAAAAGTGCCCGACCTGCCGCGGCGAGGGCGTGTATCGCAAGCAGGAGGAAATAGACATTGCCGTGCCGGCGGGCATTGAAGGCGGCGAGATGATCCGTCTCTCAGGCCTCGGCGAGGCGGTGGCAGGCGGCCCTGCGGGCGACCTGTATGTAAAAATCCACGTGCAAAGCGACCCGCGCTTTAAAAAAGATGGCGCCAATATCATCACCGAGCTCTCGGTCAAACTCTCGGATGCGCTCCTCGGCGCGGAGTATACTATCGCGACACTCGACGGTAATCAGCCGCTTACCATTCCGCCCGGTGTTACGCATGGCGAACTTTTGCGCATGAGCGGCCGCGGCGTACCCACCACGCGCGGCAAACGCGGCGACTTGTTTGTAAAAGTAAAAATCATACTCCCGCAGAAGCTCTCCAAAACCGCCAAAGGTTTGATAGAGAAGTTAAAAGAAGAAGGGATATAAAACTCACAAGTTATAAAACAGACCGCCTTTTAAAAAGGCGGCTTTCTGCTACTATAGGTTGGTATGACGGAGCAAAAAAAACGTATTTTAAGCGGTGTTAAGCCGACAGGTCGACCACATTTGGGCAACTACTTTGGGGCAATGAAACAGTTTGTTGACCTCCTCAATACGGGAGAGTATGAATGCTTTGTATTCGTCGCAGATTATCACGGCCTTAATTTTATCCAAAATGCCGAAGAGATGCGCGGCAATATTATTGAGCTGGTTAAAGATTACATCGCAGTCGGTCTAGATCCTCAAAGGGTAGTTTTGTATAAGCAGTCAGATATATCTGAACATACTGAGCTTACATGGATTTTCGATACTATTACAACCATGCCGTACCTCATGCGCGCGCATGCATTTAAAGACGCTGAAGCAAGAAATAATAAAGAAATATCTGTAGGTACCTTTAACTATCCTGTGCTTATGGCGTCAGACATATTGCTGTATGACGCCGATGTAGTACCGATAGGACAGGATCAAAAGCAGCACGTCGAGTATGCGCGGGATATCGCACAAAAATTTAACAATACGTTTGGGCAAACGTTTAAACTCCCTACTGAAATGATTCAAAAAGGTGCGGCTATTGTACCCGGCACTGATGGCAGGAAAATGAGTAAAAGCTATGGAAATACAATTCCGTTATTTGGAACAAAAGAAGAAATAACCAAAGCTGTAATGAGTATTGTTACTGACACAGGAGGGACGGGGGCTCCTAACGTATATGCTATCCATCTGTTGGTAAGAAGTATACTGACAAATGATTTTAAAAACGGGCAAGGAATTAAAGAACTGAATGATTTATACAAAGAAAATAAAAATAATTATAAGATTCTCAAACAAATACTTGTAGAAGATTTAGAAAAAATGATTATTCCCATGTGGACAAAACGTGAGGCTATAACTGATAACGAGGTCAAACAAGTTTTGAAGGAAGGCGCGGCAAGGGCCAAATCGATAGCATCAACAAAAATGGCTGAGGTGCGGCAAAAAATCGGTGTGACACTATAACTATATGGAACGGACTCTCATTAAAGACTTAGAGGGCAAGGTGGGGCAGGAAGTTTCTATCTCGGGCTGGATTAGCGTGCGGCGCGACCAAGGTAAGATGGTATTTTTTGACTTCCGCGACCGCTCAGGCAACGTGCAGGGCGTTGTCTTGCCTGCATCAGGAGCTATCAAAACTGCCAAGGAGCTCCGCAGCGAGTATGTGGTAAAGGTGGAAGGCAAAATCAACCAGCGCCCAGAGAAAAATCGCAACGACAAAGTGCAAAACGGTGACATTGAGCTTGAAGTTATCAGTATTGCCGTTTTGGCAAAGGCCGAGCCTCTGCCGTTTGATATGTCTCCTGATGGCTATAAACTCGATCTGCCAACCGAACTCGACCATCGCGCGCTTACGCTCCGCCATCCGCGCTTGCAGGCGATATTTAAAGTGCAAACCGTCATCATCGACTCATTCCGCGAGTTTATGAAGGCGCAGGATTTTTTTGAGTTTCAAGCGCCGGCAATAGTGCCTGCAACCGCCGAGGGCGGCGCCGAAGTGTTTAAAGTAGAGTATTTCGATAAAAAAGCATACTTGAGCCAGTCGCCTCAGCTCTACAAGCAAATTGTCATGACCGCGTTTGAGCGCGTCTTTAGTGTCAACAAAATATTTAGGGCCGAACCGAGCGTAACGACGCGTCATCTTACCGAAATAGTATCGCTCGATGCCGAGATAGCCTTTATCGACTCATGGGAAGATGTGCGCGACATGTCGGAGGCAACCGTGCGCTATATTTTGCAAGAAGTTGCATCTAAATGCGCCTCCGAGCTTGCCGTGTTGCAAGCCGAGTTGCCAACCATGATTGAAAAGACGCCGACCTTGAGTTTAACCCAAGCGCAAGAAAAGATTTTTACCAAAACGGGTCGCGACAGCAGGGGAGAAAAGGACCTCAACCCCGAGGATGAGCGCGCCTTGTGTGAAATAATTAAAGCGGAAACCAACTCGGACTTTGTATATGTATACGGCTATCCGACCAGACAAAAGCCTTTTTATGTGTATCCCAATCCGGAGCATCCGGAGTTTAATGAGGGGATGGACTTGCTGTGTCGCGGCGTCGAGTGGCTCTCGGGCGGGCGCCGCATCAACGATTACACACAGCTTATGGAGCATGTTGAGAAATGGAAGATGGACCCTAAAAAAATAGAGATGTTCCTCGAGGCTTTCCGTTACGGGGCACCGCCCGAAGGCGGCTTTGCCCTTGGCGCCGAAAGAATGACCATGCAAATGTTAAATCTCAAAAATGTGAGAGAAGCCGCGATGTTCCCGCGCGACATGCATCGCATCGATCAGTCTTTAAATACTGAGGAATAAATATGAGGATTACTGACAAGGCGCTTAGAAGTGCTGTTATGGTGCGGCTGGTTGAGGGTTCACTCAATACGTTTGTCGAAAAAGAGGGAACTAAGGAACTCCGCATCGGCTATGGCACAATAGATAAAACAAATGGAGAAGGAGCCGGTCTTTCGCGCCGGCAATTTGTTATCTTGATGCGCAAGGTTGTTGCCGTCGCCAAGCAAAACAATATTGCCTCGCTCGCGCTTGACTGGAAGCACATCAAAAGTCTTTTGCCACACGATGCGCCCGAAGAGGCGGCAGGCGAAATAGCGGCAGTGGCTTTTGTCATGGCTAATTACGAGCACAACACCTACAAAACAAAACCAAAAGAAGGCTGGAGCATGGTTACCGAGGTTGCAATACAGGGTGCATCGCTCGGCACCTGGAGCGGTGTGCACCGCGGAGAAGTTATTGGTGCCGAGGTAAACGCTTGCCGCGAACTTTGCAATACGCCGGGCGGCGACATGACGCCAAAACTTTTAGCCAACGCAGCCAAAACGGCTGTTAAAGGAACTAAAGCAACTGTTGTTGTTCTTGGCCAAAAAGAGATGGGGAAGCTCGGCATGGGCGCGGTGCTTGGGATCGCTAAAGGCTCCATTGAGGAGCCGCAGTTTATCATCGTTGAGTACAAAGGCGGTGCCAAAAACGAACCGCCTGTGGTATTTGTTGGCAAAGGCGTTACCTTTGATACCGGCGGCCTCAATATTAAACCCGGCGATCACATGTACGAGATGCATATGGATATGTCAGGCGGAGCTGCGGTGATACATGCAGTGGTGCTCGCCGCCAAACTTAATACAAAGGCAAACGTTGTAGCACTTGTGCCCGCAGTTGAAAATAATCTTGCAAATAATGCCGTGCGTCCCGGCGACATTCTTAGGTCAATGAGCGGCAAAACAATCGAGGTGCTCAACACCGACGCCGAAGGACGCGTTATTCTCGCCGACGGCATCACCTATGCAAAAAAGTATCATCCGGCGGCGGTTGTCGATGTTGCAACGCTCACCGGCGCGGCGCTCACGGCGCTTGGTACTGTCGCATCAGCATTCATGAGTAACGACAAAAACTTAAACGACATGCTTGAGGAGCTTGGCGAACAAAGCGGCGACTATGTGTGGCCGTTCCCGCTGTGGGAGGAGTACGACGAGATGGTTAAAGGCACCTTTGGCGATGTGCCCAACATCTCCACGATGGGCAACAGCCGCTATGGCGGCGTCATTGCCGGCGGCAAGTTTCTTGAGGTATTTGCCAAAGAGCTCGACTGTCCGTGGGCGCATCTCGATATCGCACCAAAAATGACTTCAACACCAAGCGAGCAGCTCGCCAAAGGTGCCACCGGCGTGCCGGTGCGTTTACTCTTGGCGCTTATCGAAAGTTATGCCCCTTAATATCGCGCAATCATCCCCCCATTTGCATATCAAAACCCCCGTCTACGAGGGGCCGCTCGACCTTTTGCTTGAGCTTATAGAAAAACGCAAACTGCTTATTAACGACATTGCGCTCGCGGCTGTAACCGAGGAGTATATCGCGCGTGTAAACAGCATGGAGAGCATGCCGATGGGCGAGACAGCCGAGTTTGTCGCGCTCGCCGCGACGCTGCTCCTTATCAAATCGCGCTCGCTCTTGCCGCTCCTCACTCTTACCGAAGAGGAAAGCAAAGATATCAAAGAGTTGGAATATCGTCTCGCGTTGTATCAATTCATTAAAGAGGCGAGCCGCGCTCTTAATCGGCAACTTGATGAGCCCATGCTTTACGAAGGAGCCGGACCGCTGTTTAAACCGATGTTTATCCCGGATACAACGATTGCACCGCAAAGTTTGCTTGACGCCGCGCAAACACTTATCATCGGATTTCCGCAATATGTAGTATTACCTAACGTACAGGTTAAAGCAGTAGTGTCGATTGAAGAAATGATCGACAGGCTAAAGGATCGCGTCACCTCGGCCATGCGCCTTTCTTTTAAAGAGTTTGCCGGCGTCGGCAAAAATAAAGAACGTGAAAACATCATTGTAAGCTTTTTAGCCTTATTAGAGCTCGTTAAACAGGGTATAATCAAAGCGACGCAAGAGGGCGAGCACGGCGATATAACGCTTGAGTCCGACAGCGTATCTACTCCCTCGTATGAATGAACGCAATCCCGAAAAAACAGTCGCAGACATAGAAGCGCTTTTGTTTGCGCTCGGTCGGCCTGTCTCAAAACAGGAAATCACTAAAAAACTTGAGGTATCGAAAGAGGAAATAGAGGCGGCTCTCCTTATGTATGCCTCCCGCAAGACGGGAGGCATTACGCTTGTAGACGATGGCGCCACTCTTGAGTTACGTACCTCGGCGGAGGCGGCCGAGCTTGTCGAGCGCATCCAAAAAGAGGAGTATGCACGCGACATCGGCAAGGCGGGACTTGAAGCACTTGCGGCCATACTTTATCGCGGTCCGCTCACGCGCACCGAGGTGGACTTTATTCGCGGCGTCAACTCTACACAAACGCTGCGCACGCTCACGATGCGCGGCCTCGTGCGCAAGGTGCCCAATCCTAAAGACGAGCGCTCATTTTTGTACGAGCCAACCACTGAGCTCTATGCCGAGCTTGGCATACACGGCAAAACAGAGCTGCCGGAGTACACTGCAATACGCGCAAAGTTGGGGCAGCTTGAAGCCGCGTATCGTGCCAAAGAGGATGAAGCGCCACAAACTTCGTGATATGACATTTGCGCGCTTGCCAAAATTGATGCCAATACCTGTCTTGTTTGTAAGCGCGGGGTTGTGCGCCTGTGTGGGTATTATTTTTCTGCTATACGCGTACAAAACCGCCCTTAACGCACAGCAACACAAAATATCTTCTATAGCCTTTGAGCTGCCACTAGGCTCGTTGAGCGCCAAAGCGGCCGTGGTATATGACCCGACAACAAAACAAGTCTTGTATCAAAAAAACGCGGACCTCACGCTCCCGCTTGCATCGCTCACCAAGCTCATGACCGCGCAAGCGGTGCTCGGCTCGGTACCCACAACGACGCTTGTCGCCATCTCGGCAAAAGATATTTCGACCGACAACGATGCGGGCGACCTGGTCCTCAAAGTTGGCGATGTGCTTAAAGTGGGCGACTTGATACGAATCGGGCTCGCCGCATCCTCCAACTACGCGATGGCCGCGGCCGCGAGCAGTTTGGGAAACGACTTCCTCACGGACATGAATCGCGACGCAAACGAGCTCGGTCTTACACACACCTACTTTCTTAATCCTACCGGCCTTGATATCAACAAAGACACGTCGGGCGCGTACGGCTCAGCCTACGATGTTGCACTGCTTGCGAGCGACTTTTTAAAACAATATCCGCAATATTTTGAGACTTCTTCGCATCCGTCGGTTACCGTAGACGCAAGCGGGCGCGTGATAACCGCGGTGGCCACGGCGCTGCCGCTTCAGGATATCCCGGGTTTTATTGCGGCAAAAACGGGGTACACTGATTTGGCGGGCGGCAACCTGATTATGGCGTATGATATTGATATAGACCATCCACTTATCGCCGTCGTGCTCGGCTCGACCGAAGAAGGCCGTTTTGCCGACATACGCACCTTGGTAAACGCCAGCCGCGAAGCAGAACTTGCACAACAATGACCACTTCTCATATTATGCTCATTTTTATCCCTGCAACTATAGCCTTTCTTTTTGGCATAGGCATCACTCCTTTTATAACGCCATTTCTTTATAAACATAAAATGTGGAAGCCTAAAGCCGGCAAAATGGCGCTCGATGGCACACCCGCGACCGTACGTAACCAACTGCACGAAAGCAGAGACACAGGCACACCGTTTTTTGGCGGTGTCATTGTGTGGGGGAGCGTGCTTCTCACCGCAAGCCTCCTGCAATTGTTGCGGCTTATCTTTCCCGGCGCATTTGATGCGCTTGCATTTATCAGCCGCAATCAAACATGGGTGCCACTCGCCGCGTTTATGGCAGGCTCCTTGGTCGGGTTTCTCGATGATCTGTATGAAGTACGGGGCCAGTATGGAATACCTTTGCGCGTACGACTCGGGATTATCGCCATGATATCGCTCCTGTGCGCGTGGTGGTTTTATGACAAACTTGGCGTGAGCTCTATTTCTTTTCCATTTAAAACAGGGTCTTTAGAGCTTGGCATTTGGTTTATACCGTTTTTTGTTTTGGTCGCTCTCTTTATATATGCAGGCGGCGTCATTGACGGCATCGACGGTCTTGCAGGCGGGATTTTTGCCACCATTTTTGGCGCGTATGCTGGTATCGCGTTTTTCCAGGATCAAATGGATATTGCGGCACTTTCGGCGGCAATTGCTGGAGGATTGTTGGCTTTTTTGTGGTTTAATATTCCTCCTGCGCGCTTTTATCTCTCCGAAACAGGCACGATGGGGCTCACGCTCGTGCTTACGGTCATTGCCTTTTTAACCGACACTTTAGGCGGCGGCAAGGGAGTCACTGTGCTTCCTATTATTGCGCTGCCGCTTGTAGCAACGGTATGTTCAAATATCATCCAAATTCTTGGTAAAAAAATATTTCATAAAAAAATATTCCGCATAGCGCCTCTGCACCACCATTTTGAGGCCATTGGGTGGCCATCGTATAAAGTAGTGATGCGCTATTGGATAGTGGGTGTTGTCGCGGCTATTATAGGCATGAGTATCGCGCTTTTGTAGTAGAGGGTCTGCCATGAGTAAAAAATCAATCGACGCTCCGTTTCTCCTCGTATTATGTGCACTCCTCGTGTCTGGTCTTCTTATCTTTACCTCCGCCTCGCTCTCGCTCCTGGCCGAAAATGGCGGTGCCTCGTTTACTTCGGCCGCCGTGAGCCAACTACTCCTCGGCCTGGTAATAGGAGGCATAGGACTCATTTTTTTTGCGCGCATCGACTATCGCGTGTGGCGTCCGTACACGATCTATTTTTTTGTGCTCGCCTTTTTTTTATCGCTTCTTACTTTTGTGCCGCATATCGGACTTTCGCTTAAAGGCGCCGCGCGTTGGATAGTGGTTGGGCCGGTTTCTTTCCAGCCCGAGGAGGTGCTCAAATTCGCCACTGTGATGTTCCTTGCCGCCATATACTCAACACGACTCAAAAAAACAAGGACGCTTCTTGGCGGTATAGGACCTCTTGCCATAGTTTCTGGGAGTGCGGCTCTTGTTTTGCTCATACAACCCGACACGGCCGGCGTCATTATCATCGGCATTTCTTCGGTTGCAATACTTTTTGCTGCAGGCGGGCGTGTATCGCATTTGCTATTACTTTTTCTCATCGGAGTGCTTGCGGTTGGTGCTGCCGCGTACGAACGCCCCTATATTGCACAACGCATTGAAACTTTTTTAAACCAAACCAGTGATCCACAGGGCGCCGGCTGGCAAATACAGCAGTCTCTCATCGCGGTTGGCTCCGGAGGTTTCACCGGCCGCGGTTTTGGTCAAAGCATCGAAAAGTTTTCGTACCTGCCGGAACCGAGCGGCGACTCTATTTTTGCGGTTGCCGGCGAAGAATTTGGCTTTATAGGAGCCTCGGCGCTTGTCCTTTTGTATCTGGCGTTTGGCCTCCTTGGCCTGCGCATCGCGGCCCGGGCAGCCGATCCGTTCGGTGGACTCATAGCCACGGGTCTTGTTATACTCATTATCGGGCAATCGTTTTTCAATATCGCCTCGACGTTGGGGCTAGTGCCCCTCATCGGCGTTCCTCTCATCTTTGTTTCTCATGGTGGCACGGCGCTTGCAATTTCACTTTGTGAGGTTGGCATGATATTAAGCGTCTCACGACGGATGAGACAGACATGAGATTGATACCATTACTTGTATGAAGATACTTTTTACCGGCGGGAAAACAGGAGGGCATTTTTATCCCATCATTGCGGTGGCGGAGGCCCTCAACGAGGAGGTGCGCGAGCGCAAGCTCCTGGAGCCGCAGCTTTTTTATGCCGCGTCAGACCCGTACGATCGCGAGCTCCTGCTCGCAAACAACATTACCTTTGTGCCGGTCGCGGCGGGTAAAATTCGCAACTATGTTTCGATCCTTAACTTTTTTGATTACTTTAAAACAGGGTGGGGGATATTCCGCTCCGTATGGCGTATTTTTTTCCTCTACCCGGATGTCGTGTTTTCGACCGGCGGGTATATGGCGTTTCCAACCCTGCTTGCGGCGCGGTTTTTCCGCATCCCGGTGGTCATACTCCAATGCGATGTCGACCCGGGCCGTGTTAACAAATGGGCGGCGAAGTTTGCGCAAAAAATAGCCGTGTCGTTTGCCGAAGGCGCCGAGTTCTTCCCCAAAAACAAGGTCGCGCACACCGGCTATCCCGTACGCAAAGAGGTGCTTATACCCGCGCGCGAAGGCGCATACGAGTTTCTCAAACTCCGTCACAATCTTCCTATCATAGTAGTTACCGGCGGGAGCCAGGGTTCTCAAACAATCAACGATGCCATTCTTGATGCATTGCCGCAGCTGATAGAAAAATACCAGCTTATACATCAAACAGGCCGTGCCAATTTTAAAGAAGTAGAGGGCCGCGCGCGCGTGGTGCTTACCGACTCGCTCATTGCGGAGCGCTACAAACCGTTTGAATATTTTAACGACGTCGCGACCCGCATGGCCGCCGGTGTCGCCACACTCATCATCTCGCGCGCAGGAGCGGGCAATATATTTGAGGCGGCCACATGGGGCATCCCTTCAATACTTGTCCCGATTCCCGAGCCTATATCGCACGACCAGACGATTAACGCCTTTACCTACGCGCGCCACGGCGGCGGCGTGGTTATAGAGCAACGCAATCTCACGTCGGGCGTATTAGTGTCCGAAATCGAGCGTATCGTAAGTCATCCCGATATATTGCGCACAATGCAAAACGCGGCCAAAAGTTTTGCCCGCCCCGACGCCGCAAAAACAATAGCCAACGTATTGCTCGATATAGCCGTTTCCCATGAACAATAGCAACACGGTCATTACCCGGTTTCCTCCAAGCCCCACCGGCCTTTTGCACATCGGCGGCGTGCGCACTGCATTGTTTAACTATCTTTTTGCGGCACACTATGGCGGCACCATGTATCTGCGTTTTGAAGATACCGACAAAGAGCGCAGTAAAAAAGAGTTCGAGGATGATATTGTAAACGCTATCAACTGGGCTAGTATTCCGTATGTTATGCCGCCTGTGGCGCGCCAATCGGAGCGTATAGAAATCTACAAAAAATATTTTAAAACTCTTGTAGAGCAAGGCTTTGCTTACGAGGCAGAGGAAGCAAACAACAACTCCGGCAAAAAAGTCGTTCGTTTTAAAAATCCAAACAAAACAATCATCTTTCAGGATCTTGTACATGGCGAGGTTGCCTTTGATACCACTGAGCTCGGCGATTTTGTCATCGCGCGCGGCATGGACGAACCGCTCTACCACCTGGCAGTCGTTATCGACGACCACGAAATGGGTGTCACCCATGTCATTAGGGGAGAAGAGCATCTCTCCAACACGCCGCGACAAATTTTAATGCTTGAGGCGCTCGGTTTTACTCGTCCCGTATATGCGCACATCCCGCTTATCTTGGCGCCCGACAAAACTAAACTTTCCAAACGTCACGGTGCTGTATCAGCAAACGAGTATCGCTCTCTAGGATATGTGCCAGAAGCGCTTGTTAATTATTTAGCTCTCTTGGGATGGAACCCAGGCCTGCCTGCGCAGGCAGGCGGCAAAGAGCAGGAAATTTTTACGCTTGCCGAGCTGGTGGCACTCTTTACCATCGAGCGTGTGCATAAAAGCGGCGCTGTGTTTAATATAGAAAAATTAAAGTGGTTTAATCATGAATATCTTAAAAAACGTTCTGTGCTCGAGTTCGAGGTACTCCTCCGAGAGTTTATGCATGAACATAATGAACAGACACCTGAGTATCTTGCGGACATTGCAGCAGAGCTTCAAGTGCGCGCACACACGCTCGGCGAGGCTGCTGAGTATATCCGCACCGGTGAGTTTTCTTTTATGGAACCGGACATAACATTAGACCCGTTGCTTCTCCTCCAAGGTGCAAAAACTGAAGCTTCAGTGGTAAAAAGTAACCTGCAAACGGTTATAGGCTTGCTCGCCAAGATACCGAAGGAGCACTTTACCGCAGAAGCGGTAAAAGAAGTCGTATTTCCCTATGCCACGGGAGCTGGCAGGGCGGGGGTATTGTGGCCCATGCGCGTAGCACTATCGGGTAAAGAAAAATCTCCGGACCCTTTTGTACTCGCCGGCCTTATAGGAAAAGAAAAAACGCTTCTGCGTATTGAGAAAGCAATCCAAATGCTTTAAAATAGGCAGATGCGACGCCTATTTGCGATGCGTGCAGGTGTTTTTTTTCTGTCTATGATAGTAGGTGCCTCAGCTGTACTCTTTTTTTTGCACGCACCGCACTCAGAAGCCCAAACAATAACCTCGACCTCGACCTCGACGCTCCAAGCGCAAATTGACCAAACCAACGCGCAGATTAAACAGCTCCAAAACGATATTACAAAGCTCCAAAGCCAGCTGACAAGTACCAGCGCCCAAAAACTGACGCTCCAAAACGCGATAGCAGCGCTCAATCTTAATATTCAAAAACTTCAAAAGAGCATTACCTTAGCACAAATACAAATCAAACAAAAAGACTCGCAAATAAGTCAAATAAATACCACCATATCGACTACCACTTCGCAAATAAGCGAAATGCAGACCGAAATAGCCGACTCACTCCGTCAATTGGATATGTTAGATAACGAATCGTTGCTTGCAGTATTGCTCAGCGGCGGTACCATATCGTCGTTTTTTGATGAGGAGACCACACTAGCTTCGGTCCGCACCGATCTCGAAAATAAAATAGATGACTTGAACTCGCTTAAAAATACACTTAAAACCAACGAGACTATGGCAGAGGCGCAAAAAGCGCAGTTAGCTGCCTATCAACAAACGCTTGCCGAGCAACAGCAAGGCCTTGCTATCTCTAAAGACAGCCAGTCAAAACTTCTTACTCAAACAAAAAATCAAGAGAGCCTCTATCAGGCGCAGATTACCGAAAAGCAAAAAGAGGAGGCCGGATTTGAGAGCGATCTGTTAAACTTTCAAAGCAAACTCAATCTCTCCTTCAGCGCATCGAGCTTACCTGCAACGGGGCAGGGGGCTTTGCAGTGGCCGCTGGCGCACGTATATGGAGGAGCATGCCCTGCTCCCGCTGGGGAGGGGTGGATATCGTGCATTACGCAATATTTTGGCAATACGCCATTCGCTACCGCAAACCCGCAGATATATAGTGGCCATGGCCACAGCGGCGTAGACCTTGCCGCAAGCCCCGGCACGCCGGTATTGGCTGCGCGTGAGGGAGTGGTGCTCGGCACGGGCAATACCGACCTTACGTGTCCGGGCGCCTCGTTTGGCAAATGGATATTTATCAAGCATGACAATGGCCTCTCAACCCTCTATGGCCATCTTGCAAGCTTTACCGTAGCTACAGGCGACATGATCACGACCGGAGAGATAATAGGCTACTCCGACACCACCGGCTACGCTACCGGGCCGCACCTACACTTTGGCGTATATGCTTCGGCAGGTTCGGAAATCGCTTCATTTGCAAGCTCCGGATGCCCGGGCAAAACTTACACCATGCCGGTAGCCGACCTTTCTGCTTACCTCAACCCGCTATCATATTTGCCCGGTGTCTAAGCGCAATAAAAACTATCCCCACAAGAGGACTGTTAAAAAAACAGTAGACAGCTCATACTTATAGCAGCGCGGATAGGTCGAGCCGCCTACCATCATTTTTCTTGTACGAAAACAATATGAAAGTACTCCACATAATAGCGTTTATCCTGCTTGCTATCGGCGGTCTTGACTGGGGTCTCATCGGCATTGGCGGTTTTGTCGGTAGTAATTGGGACGTGCTTGGTATGTTGCTTGGATCCTGGCCGCAAGTCTTGTGGACTGTGGATGTCCTTGTAGGCATCTCGGCGGTTTGGCTTCTTGTAACCCACAAAAAAGGATGCAAAGAATGCTCAGCATCAATGTAACCTTTTGTGCTTGCAGCAAAACCCGCTCTACATGAGCGGGTTTTTGTATTCGGTAAGTACCGCAGCTTTTATTTCTACCTGGTTGGCCGGGCGCAATTTTTTGATAGTCGATTTTGAGACAAGAGGGAAGTGGCGCGAACTATCGAGCTCTTCGGCAAGCCAGTCTAGATTATCTGCTGCCCACCAACGCGCAGGTTTATAACGCATCAAGTTAAATGGCTTGGAGTATGCGCGCAAGGTTTTTTTGCCCTGGCGTGCAGCAGGTACCTTTTTGTTGTTGTGCGTTGTGTCCCACAAAAAATATTCGTGAAAGTATGACATTGCGAGCTCGTGTACGCTTTGGTATATGGGATCGCGCCAACGCAGCTGCGGATGATTTGTTTTGCTTATCGCGCCCCACAAACTATGTTCTTTAAAAAGTGCGACGACATGATCCTCATCGTCATTACTTGCCTGTAAATCTAACAGTAATGCCTCTCTGCCGTGATAGGCGAGGGAAGCCGCCGCTACAATAGCCGCCTCGATGCAATGCGCCCTTTTATTTTTTAATACGTGCCGCGGTGATTGCACGGGCTCCCCTATCGGCGAAAAATTAACGGGGAAGGAATCTAAAAAGTCTTGTATCTTGTTGGGTGTCGAAAGTTTTACAAGCAACCGCCGCTCCTCGGAGGAGAGCAGGGGATCGAGTTGCGTACGATACTTCATACCATCATTATGGCACGCGTACTCAGAGTTGTGAGAATATAAAGGTCGCACAATATATCTTTTGCGACGTATATATAAGATAAAGGTTCCAACACAGACATGTGGTACTATTTATAAGCAATGATAAGACCGGTACTGCTCACGGTGTATGTTGTAGCCATGGTAGCCATTGTCGTCGGCGTCGATCTGCTGTTCTTCAGGGATCAATTCTGGGAACGGCTCATCGTAAACATCGGCATCGTTCTGGTGTTTATTGCCTTCTACTTTAGATTCCTAAATTGAAGGTTAGTTAAAGAATGTCTTTTCGCTAGGGGACTCACTTCCCTGTTATAATAAATTTATGCACAGTTATACGGATATTTTTGCTCCCCTTATTGGGAGGATACTCATGGGCGGATTTTTTGTCTGGAGCGGCGTTGAGGCTACCATCAACTTTCCCACTACTGCCACCTCTATAGCCAACACAGGCGCGCTCGTGCCAATCACGCTGGCAATTGTGGCCATACTCATTGAGGTGTTGTGCGGTATCGCCATTGTGGTGGGCTTTAAAACCAGCCAAGCGGCGCTTGTGCTCGCTTTGTATGTTATTGCGGTGGCGTTTTTTTACACTGGGCTCGCCAGCAACTCATCCCAGGCGCTCTTTCTCCAAGACATGGCTATTGTCGGAGGCTTACTCTACATATCAGCCTACGGCGCAGGCTCATGGGCCACCGACTGGCATTAACAAAAGATAATTATTTATTAGCCAACGCGAGCGTGCTTGAAGCCATAGCCTGCGCATCGAGCTCTTTAGCGGCGGTGCTTTTGCTCCAGCACGCCTCCGAGGAGCTCCACGGCGTGATGCCCTCTTTTTGGTACAAATATTGTGCGTAGGCAGTGTTGCCCTGGATGGTATAGAGGTCGAGCCCGAGCTTTGCGGCCGTGGCGCTGTGATAGTGCTCGTTAATTTGCATCACGCCCACGTCGAGGTTGTTGACTTTGCCGCGATAGACAGACCCATCGACATCATATTGACGAAAGTGCGACTCGCACTCGGCCACCGCTACCATGATAGGCTCGTCGGCAAAATAGGTTTGCACATATTGCTCAACCGTTTGTGGTTGAGGAACCGGCGGTACAACAGCGGAGGCCGATGCTGGAGTTGTACCTCCAAGCACGGCGCTAAGCGCAATGACGAGACCGGCAGTAAGATTCATGATTTAAATAAGCTGCAAGTGATTATGAGTAAGCCCGTATATGAGTCTTGGGCAACAAAAAAGCCCCCGAGGGGCTACACCTAAGACAACATAACGATATCGAACTTTGGTCAATAGGTCAAGCGCGGAGCTTGACAAAAAAGAGGGGGTTCTGATTTGACTATAAAACGCTTATGTTGCAACGTATTTAGATAATAGATGTCTATCTTGTCGGGCCGCCGGGAATTGGACCCGGTCTACATGCACCCCATGCATGTGTACTGCCGGTATACTACGGCCCGTTTTTTTAACTGACTTTCCTATGCTACCAAGGTATGGAAAACTGCTCAAACTCAAGGAGGAGTTTTTTGCCGTAGAGGAGGCGCGAGATAACCTCGGCGTTGCACTTAGCACCCGTAAGCGCGTTGTGGGGCTTGGGCTCCTCAGGGATGCCGCAATACTGCAGTACCGCATCGAGATTGAGCGCCGAGTGCCTCTTTACGGGATCGATTGGGGGAGTCACTCTCCTCTTTATCATATGCTCAAAACAGAGGGTATGGATATCGATGATGCGGTGCGCAAAGGGCCACTCGGTATGCCCCGCCCTTGTGGCCGCGGCACGCAAAAAATAGAGGTCGGTAAAGACATTTTGGCCAGCAACAGTAGTGTCTGCCATTCCATCGGCAAAGGTAATAAAAGCATGCACCGCATCACCTTCACTCTGCTTGGCGGGGTCCAAAATCTCCTCGCGGGTAAAGCCATTGACCGTCAGGGCCTCGTCCTCGATATGGGCGCCATCCCACACGCGGCACTCCTCGTACAACTGCCGGGTTGGGTTGCTAAAGTCGATAGCCCCAATGCTGACAATGGAGTTTTTTTGCGGGTCCAGGCCGCTCATTTCGCAATCAACCACAAGCATAGATGCCGTTAGTATACCGCTGACGCGACAAGCTTGCCATCTAGGCTCTTATTTGGTACTATGTGAACAACCTATATGGCGCATAAAAAAGCGGGCGGATCAACCAAAAACCTCAATACCTCACAGCCAAAATATCTTGGCGTCAAGCTCTTTGCCGGTGAAGCGGCAAAAACGGGCGACGTTATCGTGCGCCAGAGGGGCACGGTTATGCTCCCGGGCAAAAACGTGGGGCTGGGCAAAGATCATACTCTTTTTGCGCTTAAGCCGGGTTTTGTCGCCTTTCGTAATGTACGCAAAACTAACTTTACCGGCAAAACCAAAGTGCGCTCTGCGGTGGACATCGTCGCCGCTCGCTAACTTTTTACTGTTTGTTTTTTGACTTAACCCGAGCTGATTCGGTTAAAAATTGCTTGCGCAGGCGCACACTCTTGGGTGTTATCTCCAAATATTCATCGTCAGCCATGATTTCGAGCCCGCGCTCAATGGTGAGCGTAAACGGCGGCACGAGGTTGAGCGCCTCGTCGGTGCCCGATGCGCGCATGTTGGTAAGCTGTTTGCCCTTGGTCGGATTGACGGTCATCTCGTCGCCCTTGGAGGTGTTGCCTATCACCTGCCCCTCATACACCTCCTCGGCAGGTTTGACGTACAGCACGCCGCGCTCCTGGAGGTTGGCAAGCGAAAAGCCGAGCGTCTTGCCGGCAATCATCGACACCATCGAGCCCGCGGCGCGTTTTACTATCTCGCCGGCATACGGGCGAAACTCGATAAAACGCGAAGAGAGGATGCCCAACCCTTTGGTATCGAGCACAAACTGATTGCGATAGCCCAAGAGCCCGCGCGTCGGACCTTCAAAAATAAGGCGCACCGTGCCTGCGTGAACTTGCATATCCTTCATGACAAAGCGACGCTGTCCGAGGCGCTCGATGATAGCGCCTTGAAACTCGCTCGGCGTATCGATGATAACCTCCTCAAACGGCTCGCATGTTACGTTATTAATTTCCTGGAAAATAACGTGCGGTTGCGACACTTGCATCTCATAGCCTTCGCGGCGCATGTTTTCGAGCAATATGGCAATGTGGAGCTCGCCGCGACCGGAAACTTTGTAAGCGGCATCATCGCTAAAATCGATGCGCAGCCCCACGTTTATCTCAAGTTCCTTTTCGAGCCGCTCGCGAAGTTGGCGCGAGGTAACATATTTGCCCTCGTGGCCGGCAAACGGCGAGTTGTTGATCAAAAAATTGAGCGTAATGGTGGGCTCGTCGATTGCAATAGCCGGGAGCGGTGCCGCATCGGTGGAGTCTGCAATCGTTTCGCCGATAAAAATATCGGGAAGGCCCGCCACGAGCGCAATATCGCCCGCACCGACACTCTCAACCTCCTCTTTTTTAAGCCCCCTAAAAGTAAATAGTTTTACTACCCGCTCTTGGCGCGTTTCGCCGGTGGGTTTTTTAACAAACACGGTTTGGCCGGTGTTTAACGCGCCTTCGTATACACGCACGATGGCAAGACGACCAAGAAAGTTGTCGTAGCCCAAGTTAAACGGCTGCGCACGCAGCGGCAAATCTTCCTTACCCTTTCCTGCCGGCAGCACATGCTCCAAGATCATCTCAAGCAAAGGCGTGAGGTCTTTGGAGTCGTCAGACAAATTTTTTTTAGCGATACCTCGGCGGCCAATGGCGTACACCACCGGGAAGTTGGCTTGCTCTTCGGAAGCGCCGAGTTCCAAAAAAAGCTCAAGCACTTGCTCCTCGGCGCGCGCCGGGTCGGCGGCAGGTTTGTCGATTTTGTTGATCGCGACCATGGGCTTGAGGCCGAGCTCAAGCGACTTCTTGAGCACAAAGCGCGTTTGCGGCATCGGACCCTCTTGCGCATCAACGACCAAAAGCACCGAGTCGATAGAGCGCAACACGCGCTCAACCTCGGAGCCAAAGTCGGCGTGGCCGGGCGTGTCGACGATGTTTATTTTGGTAACCTCGCGGCCGGAGTTGGCGGGCGGATAAAAAATGGCGGCGTTCTTGGAGTAAATGGTGATGCCGCGCTCCAGTTCAAGCGCGTTGGAGTCCATCGAGACGCCCTCCTCGGCAACGCCGGTTTGGCGCATCAAAGCATCCGTGAGGGTCGTCTTCCCATGGTCCACGTGCGCGATAATAGCAATGTTGCGTATCTCCATCTTTAAACTTAACGAAAAAGGCGGGCGAACCCGCTCCGTTGTCTATAATATACCTAAAATCCGGCCAAGTGGCAAGCTATACATAGACCGAACTTATGTATTAAAGACCAGCTGTAATGATTACTGCGAGCTCGGCTTTTTGGTTTTTGGATACGAGGGACACTTTGTGCTCACCTATTGTTTTTATGGGTTCGGGAATATGCAACATGTCCTCCCCTATTTCGAGCGAGTGCTCGCCCAAAATTGCTTTTGCAACATCTTTGGCTGTGATTGCTTTAAAGAGGCCGCCTTTCTCGGTGGCACGCGCGCTTATGGTAACTTTTTTGCCGCGGAGGCTCGCCACTTTTTTGTCTTGCTGCTCCTCTTGTTTGGCAAGCAGGGCTGCATGCTCCTGCTTTTGCTTTTCAAACTGAGCTATTTTTGCCTCGGTTGCCGGCTCGGCGAGCTTTTGCGGGAAGAGAAAGTTGGCTGCGTAGCCGTCGGCCACATTTTTAATCTCGCCATGCTGCCCCACCCTGCGTACGTCTTTGAGGAATATAACTTTCATAGACCCCTAGCATACCAAACTTGTGCTACTGCGTCATGAGCCAGCTTGCTGCGGCATCCATGGTTGGGTCTTTGCCTGCTTTCACATCGGCGGGAGTGGTGGATGATGCTGCAATGTCGGGCTGCAAACCGCCGTCGCTAATTGAGGTACCGTTTGGCGTGAGCCAGCGTGCGATGGTGACTTTAAGCTCCGCACCATTGCCGAGGTCCATCAATTGTTGCACCGAGCCCTTACCAAAGGTACGCGTGCCCACGAGTTTTGCCACACCGTGCTGCTGCAGCGCGCCGGAGAAGATTTCGGAAGCGGAGGCCGAGTTTTGGTCAACCAAAATTGCCATCGAGAGCTTTTTGCCGGCAAACACGTTGTAGCCGAGCGAGCGGTCTATGACATTGGGCTGTGTGCCTTCAAAATCTTCGGTTACGACCACGTCGCCTGCTGGGAGGAAATAGCTTGCCATTTCCACAGCCGCCTCAAGGTAACCGCCGGGATTGCCGCGCAAGTCAAAGATGAGCCTTGTGTCGCCTATTTGCATATATTGGCGGAGCGCATCGCGGAAAAGATCGGCGGAGTTTGCGGTAAAAGTGTACAGCTGAATGACAAAAATACCGTCGGGGCGCTGGTAGGAGTTGATTTCTGGGATATTAATGGTGTCGCGCACGATAGGTATCACAATCGGCGCATTTGCCCCTTGACGCTCGATAGTGAGCGTAACGGTAGTGCCAACCGGCCCGCGGATGAGCGCCACAGCCTCGTCGATGCTCATGTCTGCCGTCGAAGTGGCGTCGATGCTCGTGATGATGTCGCCACTCATAACACCCGCTTTTTCGGCTGGAGAACCTTTAAGCGGAGCGGTCACGATAAGGTTACCGCTGTCATCTTGCGCCATCTCCATGCCAACACCGGCAAAGGAGCCGCTGACCTGCGACTCAAAAATAGAAGCCTCTTGGGGCGGGAAGAACACCGTATACGGGTCTCCGTAGCTTGCAGCCAGGCCCGAGATGGCGCCGTATATTTTATCTTGCGTGGTTGGTATCGTCCCCGAAGCATGCGTCTCGACAAAGTTTTGCTGGAGCAGATTGTAAGCCTGCCAAAATTGCGACATGTCCACGTCTTTGGGTTGCGATGCTGTATTAAAAACAGAGATGCTGAGCGATGGTGCCGTACTCGACGCCGTTTGCTGTGCAAATACGATGTTTCCGACACGTTCGCCAACGCCCGCAAATACTCCCACTCCAAACGCCAACACGACCACCAACAAAAGCCCGGCAACCTTCATGCGCGATGTGTTCATACTTAATGCCAAGTATAGCATATAGGATGTTATACTGAACAATATGCTTACGCGATATGCAGAGCGCAACTTAACGTGGATAGACCTTGTTTCTCCCACGCCGGCGGAGGTGCGCTCAATTATGCAGGAGTTTGCAATAGACCCGCTCATTGCCGAAGAGTTGCTCATGCCCTCCTACAAACCAAAAGTCGAGCGTCACGGCGAGCAATTGTACGTGATACTCCACTTCCCTATTTTGCGCGGCCTTAACGAGCGCCCGACGCAAGAGATAGACTTTATCATAGGAAAAAACTTTTTGATTACCGCGCGCTACGCCGCTACTGACCACCTGCACTCCTTTGCAAAAGTATTTGAGGTGCACACCGTGCTCGGCCAGCAAAATGCAGTGCATGGAGGCCACGTATTTGTCGCCATGGTCACGAGCTTGTATCAGGCGCTGGTCAACGAGTGCGATATTATCGAAAAGCATTTAATAGACATCGAGGATCGCATCTTTGAGGGCAAAGAGCGCACGATGGTTTTGCAGATAAGCAAAACCGGACGCATCATCTACGATTTTCGACAAGTTTTGCTGCCGCACCGCGAGATGCTCCGCTCGCTCGAGTCGGCGGGGACGCAACTGTTTGGCCAGGAGTTTTTATATTATGTGCACAATGTGGAGGGCGAGTATGAGCGCGTGGCACACAGCGTAGAACACCTGCGCGAGTCGCTTGTGGAGCTGCGCGAGACCAATAACTCGCTTCTCTCGACCAAGCAAAACGAGGTCATGAAGATGTTTACCGTTATCGCTTTTTTATTTCTCCCCCTCACCTTTATAGAAGGACTTTTTCAGATGAATACGCACGACACACCCATCCTGGGCACGCCGGGTGATTTTTGGGTTATTACCGGCTTTATGGCTTTGCTTGTGGTGGGATTTTTTGTATATTTCAAGCGCAAAGGGTGGCTCTAAAAGCGTCACTCTTATATCATGGGCATTCTCTCACTCTTTACCTCTAAAAAACAAAGCGGCTTCCCCGCATTGAAACTCCACAATACCCTTTCGGGAGAGGTGGAGCCATTTGAGCCTCTTAACGAGACGGTCAAGATGTACAATTGCGGTCCAACCGTGTATGAGGAGCAACATATCGGCAACTTGCGCGGGCCGCTCCTTGCCAACACATTAAAAAAGACGCTTGAGGCGTGGGGTTACCCGGTGCATCATGTGAGCAATATTACCGACGTCGGCCACTTAACCGGCGACAACGCGGGCGACGCCGACCGTGGCGAGGATAGGATGGAAGTGAGCGCCAAAAAACACGGGGCTAGCGCGCAGGAGATTGCCGAGACAATCACGCAGCTTTATTTTAACGATCTCGATAGCCTCGGTATCGACCGTTCAAAGATAGAGTTCCCGCGGGCGAGCCGCTATATAGCGGAGCAAGTCGCGCTGGTTAAAACACTCGAAGAAAAAGGCTACGCCTACATCATAGACGACGGCGTATATTTTGATACGTCAAAATTTGCCGCGTACGGCAAACTAGGGGCTATCAATTTGAGCGGACAAAAAGACGGCGTCCGCGTCGGAGAAAATATGCAGAAAAAAAACGCGTATGACTTTGCGCTGTGGAAGTTTTCCCCAAAGGGCGAGCAACGCCAACAAGAGTGGAAAAGCCCGTGGGGCGTGGGCTTCCCCGGCTGGCATACAGAATGCACTGCGATGATTTTTACACTTCTCGGCAAACAAATAGACATACACTTGGGCGGTATCGACCTCGTACCGATACATCACAACAACGAGATAGCGCAGGCCGAGGCGGCAACCGGCAAACAATTTGTACGCTATTGGATGCACAATGCGTTTATTACCATCGAGGGCAAGCGGCTCTCCAAATCGCAAGGCAACACTATTTATCTGCATCAAATAATCGAGCGCGGTTTCTCCCCCATGGCGCTTCGCTATTGGTACTTAACCGGCCACTATCGAAGCCCGATGAACTTCACTTGGGAGGCAATCGAGGGAGCCGACACCGCGCTCAAGCGGCTACAAAGGCATTTTCTAGAGTTGAGTTCGACGTCAGCGGCATCTATGTCCTCCGCATCAAACTTCCTAAATAATTTCTACACTGCAATCGCCAACGATCTCGACACGCCAAAAGCGCTCGCGCTCGTGTGGGAGCACATAAAAAATCTCAACCGCGCTACTTTAATCGAAGCAGATAAGATACTTGGCTTGGGGCTCGCGGAGGTTAAACCTCCGTATAAATTGGCAGTGCTCGAGCAAACCGATTTGCCTGAGGATATCCAAATGCTCGTTAAAGAACGCGAAGTTGCGCGCGCGGGCAAAGATTTTACCAAAGCAGACGACCTGCGCGGGCAGATAGAAGCGCTCGGTTACGAGATACAAGACACGCCGGAGGGCCAAAAACTAAGCAAAAAATAGGTTATCCCCCATCTGTCCACCGCTCGTCAACATACCCTCCCTTGCATAAAAAGAGTACTCTATAGTGGATGGTAAAAAAGCGTAACGATCCACTCCGCGTGCCGCCGCAAACGCTGGAGAGCGAGAAAGCTTTGCTTGGCGCCCTCATGATACGTCCCGACGGCATGAGCGAGTCGAGCGACCTTCTCTCGCCCGACGCTTTTTACAGCGAGAAGCATCGCATCATCTATCGCGCGATGCTTGCGCTTTACACCAAGAGCGAGCCGGTCGACATTGAGAGCGTGCGCGGCAAGCTCGGTGATGAAGGAACACTCGAGCAAATAGGCGGCATTGGCTATCTAGCCGAGTTGGTCAGCAATGTACCAGCCGCTTCGAGCGCGCGGCACTATGCGGTGCAGGTGCAAAAAAAGTACATGCTTCGGAACCTTATCGACGCAGGCGAGTTTGTCGCCGAGCTCGGCTACGACGAAGTAGGCGAGCTTGACGAAACATTAGAAAAGGCAGAGAAAAAGATTTACGAAGTAACTTCGACACCGACGCTCTCCAAATTTACGGCGCTTGGCGACTCGCTTAAAGAGGCATGGACGCGCCTCGAGCATTTGCATGAGCACAAAGACGAGTTGCGCGGCGTGCGCACCGGCTTTAAAGATTTGGACAATATGCTCGCCGGCCTGCAAAAGTCAGACCTCATCATTTTGGCGGCAAGGCCTAGCGTCGGCAAAACCTCGCTCGCGCTCGACATCGCCAGGCAGTCGGCGGTACAGCACGGCACTGTGGTCGGCGTATTTTCGCTTGAGATGGCCGCGCAACAGCTTATCGACCGCATGGTGGCGGCCGAGGCGGGCGTCAACTCGTGGAATCTCCGCACCGGACATATCAACAATCAAGATGACTGGGATAGGATACGCGAGGCTTATGGCAAATTGGGTGCCGCGCCCATTTTTATCAGCGACGAGCCAGGCAACAATATTTTAAAAATGCGCGCCACCGCGCGACGGCTCAAAAAGGAGCATGGCCTTGGGCTCCTTATTGTCGACTACCTTCAGCTCATGGTGCCAACCGGCACGCGCGCGAGCGACAGCCTGGTCCAGCAAGTGACCGAAATTTCCCGCTCACTCAAAAACTTGGCGCGCGAGCTCGATGTGCCAGTGCTGGCGCTCTCGCAACTCTCGCGCGCCGTCGAGCAACGCGGCGGCAAGCCTCGTCTTTCCGATTTGCGCGACTCCGGCTCCATCGAGCAAGACGCCGACGTGGTCATGTTTATCCATCGCGACGACAAAACCAACAAAGAGAGCGAGCGTCCAAATATTGCCGAGATACTCATCGAGAAGCACCGCAACGGCCCCGTGGGCAAAATTGAGCTCTACTTTGACGAAAAACGCACGACCTTCCAAAGCTTGGAGAAGACCGACTTTGGCGCATTTGAGAGCGTATCCCAGGATTTCTAGTATACTAGTCGCAGAAGAAATAAGTTTTTAGGTCACCCTAATTTTTTTGCTAAAAAATTAGTATGTCTCGGCTCAGTCAGCCTCGATTTATTGCCCTTAAAATTTATTTCTTCTGCGACCTCCTATGAACCCGATTGAAAAACTCACTTCAGCTTTTGAGCACTTTCCCGGCATCGGGCCGCGCCAGGCGCGGCGCTTTGTGCAATATCTCCTTGCCGCATCGCCCGCCGCGCGCGGCGAGCTCGGCGAAACGATACAACGGCTCGGCGCGCATACCACGCAGTGCAAAAAATGCTTTCGTTGGTTTGTTAAAGAAGACCGTAAAAGCAATCTGTGCAGCATATGCGCAAGCTCGCGACGCGACGAAGGACTCCTTTTTGTAGTCGAAAAGGATGCCGATATGGACAATGTCGAGCGGAGCGATTTTGGCGGTCTCTATTTTGTGCTTGGCGGCACAATACCGCTTGCCGCCGAAGATACTCAAAAGTACATACGCGTGCGCGAGCTCCTCAAACGTGTTGAGGAGGAGGCAAGCACGGGCAAACTTAAAGAAGTCATCCTCGGCCTCTCGGCCACCACCGAGGGCGATCACACCCGCCTTATCTTGCAGGAAAAACTCCTTCCCCTCTCCGAAGGACTCAGCTTTACGCTCTCCTCGCTCGGCCGAGGCCTCTCAACAGGCTCGGAGCTGGAGTATGCTGACCCAGACACGATCGCCAGTGCATTAAATTCGCGAGGATAGCATGCAAGTTTTTAGGGCAATGACACTACGCGAGCTTTGTGATTTTGACTTCAAAATACGGCTGGCGATGGCCGCGTTTTTTAAAATAGTTGCTCTTGGCTTTGTATTTGATGACCGTCACTTTTTTGGCGCGGGAGATTTTGGTAACCTCAGCCTCTACCTTGGAGCCCTTGATAAACGGCTCGCCGAGCGTTGTGGCGTTGCCGTCGTCGGCAAGGAGCACTTCGTCAAAAACGACCTTATCGCCCACGTTGTAGGTGCCGTAGCCCGTTTCGCTATGGGGACCTTTGATTTTTTCTACCTTGAGAGTAGCGCCTTCCTCAACGAGATATTGCTTGCCGCCGGTTTGGATTATCGCGAAATTTTTAGACATATAGATATACCCGGGGCATAGTAGCCTGAAAGCCTTATTTGTGCAAGGTTAAAATATTTTTACTCTTCAATAACGCTTGACTTCTCTAAAAGTGGTATTTCGAGATCGTTGTTTTTTTCAGTTTTAGTCCCTATTGTAATGACTCTTTCAACTCTACCTGTCAATAGGTTTAATCTCTCTCCGGAGTCATTATAAGCACTTTGAACATTTGAGATATGTTTCCCTAATTTTGTAAAACTATCTGAAAGTTTTTTTCCATCCTGTAAAATAGTATTTAATCTTTTTAGTATCTCCTTGGTCTCCTTATTTACAGTAATATCTTTAACCCAATGTTCAATCACACCTAATGTTAGGTTTAGGGTATTTGGGGATACAAGTTGTACTCTTTTCCGTTGAGCATACTCAACCAAATCATAGTCTTTCATTGAGAACATCAACTCATAGTAGACAGCTTCTGCTGGAACATATAAAAGAGCGAAATCCATTGTAGCCTCTTCTGGAATGATATATTTAGACGAAATTGAATCTATTTCTTTTTTTACCGCAGAAACAAATGTTTGTTTTTTTCTTAGCTTTTCCGATGGATCTGTCTCCTCGGCAAATGCCACAAACACTTCCATAGGAAACTTTGAATCTATGGGAAGCAGCAAATCATTAGGTAACTTAATGGCAAAATCGACTGGGTTCCCACTTTTAAAATAGTGCTGCCTTAATACTCTCTCGTGAGAATATGTTTGCTCAAGCAAATATTCTAAGTTGGACTCACCCCACTGGCCCCTCAACTTTGGCGTTTTAAACATATCTTGGAAAGAAGACATTCTATCGTTAGAAGTCTTTATAGAATCAAACACATTTCTAAGATTCCCCTCCATCTCTGTGATAGATTTCGTAAAATTACCGATTTGTTGATGCATAGTTCGAGATGATAAGTCGATTGTTTCTCTATTTGTTTTGAGATTATCTGAAACATCCGACTTGATTTCACCAAGCTGTCTTAAGGTCATGTCGTTAATGTTCTTGAATGTATTTTCAAGAAGGTCAATCTTGCGTGAGAGTTCTAATGATCCTTTGTCTTCTAAGGATTTTTGATTCCTATTGATAAATAGCAAATACCCGGCTACCGCAAGAATTATTAAAAGAAGTCCAATGATGATCCATCCCGTCATATTGGTAGTATCTTACCATTTTTTTGCTATACTTCCTGTTATGACGCAACAAGACATACAAGCGGCTATGATTGCCGCGATGAAGGCAAAAGAGCCGATTAAACTGAGTGTGATGCGTTCCCTCATAGCGGCTTGTACAAACGAGCTCATAGCTAAAGGCCGTGGCGGGAGCGGCATTCTCACCGAAGATGAGGTGCTTTCGGTAATTATGAAGGCAAGCAAACAACGCAAAGATTCCATCGAGCAGTTTGAGGCGGGCGGCCGCCCCGAGCTTGCCGAGAGCGAGAAGGCCGAGCTAGCCGTGCTCACAACCCTGCTCCCCGCCCAGATGAGCAAGACAGAGGTTGAGGCAGCCGCTAAAGCCAAAGCCGCCGAACTTGGAATTAACCTCTCGGCCCTGCTCGAGGCGGGCAAAAGCGGCGCAAATCAGCTCATGAGCGCACTGATGAAGGATTTAAAGGGCAAAGCTGATGGCGCTATGGTTAAAGAAGTTGTGGACAGCCTGCTTGCGTAGTTATTGACTTTACTGCCAATTTTACTGCATAATGCTAACGGACCAGTGTTGCGTATCTCCCACCAATGCGCGAGGAGGCGCAAAACAAATGACTAATATCAAAACGCTGGCGATAAGCGCAAAACGCAAACTCCAAAACGGAGAGGCAATCTCCGAACCTGATGCAATTGGAAAGGCAATAAAAGGCGTCGGCATTACCAACAAGGATGATGTAAGACGCCTTATGTCGCAAGTTGGTACCCAATTTGCCCGCGACAAGTATGACGAGCAGCGCGCCTCGCAACGGAGGGCGTGATGGCTGGGCCGAGCGACGAAGACTTGGCTAGCTCCATCCTCAAGCATTTATGGAGAGGAATCAAGCCATTTAAGTTTACCGAGGAGCAAAAATCCAAATACATTACTGAGATGGTTGCTCAGTATTTACAAGGACTTGCGTGGATCCCGTGCAAGGAGCTTGTCAGCAAAATCGAAGTGGTCACACACATCCTACGTCAACGCATGGCACAAAAGGGTGTAGAAACAAAACGTAAAAAGGCCAAGCAAAAAAAGATTGAGGATGCTAAGGCACGGCAGTATAATTTGTTTACATTGCGTTCTTGAGCGGAGGCGAGAGCCCCGCTCTTTTTTATTTTTTTAACTCAAAAGCAAACTAGCAGGAGTCGAGGATATAGGTGCGCGAATTGTAGTTGTAATATTGCGAGGTGGGGTCGGTATATACTTTACCGTTGCAATCTTCTTTTAAACTGTTTTGAATTGTATGTGGATTGCTTGAGTCTTCAAGCCGGGCCATGAGCTGATATCGTGTGCCGGCAGTGTCAGTGCCATATGCATACCCCGTGCTGGCTCGATTGTCACCCGCAAAAGGATACACCGTGGGACAGGTACGACCCGGGTCGCGTGGCATACTGCCAGTAGTAAACCAAGAGTAATCCGAATTATTTGGTATCCAATTGGAGCCGCTTGTATTGTTACAGTCGGAAGCATAAATATCAAAACCATTGATAGGATAATGCCCATAGGTTACGTTGTATAGTTCGAGCGCATTTACGATGTCATGTAAATCAGCGATACGTCTTGCGTCGCGTGCTTTAACCCGCGCCGAATTTAAAGCAACGAGTACAATACTCGCAAGAATACCAATAATAGCTATTACCACTAAAAGCTCTATAAGGGTAAAACCTTTTTGCTTCATAGGTTGTTCACAATTGGTTTGTACACTATTTATGTATGTCATAATAACATACATGAAAAAGCTACTCCTTGTCGTTAGTATTATTGGCGCCGCGTTATCAGCTGGCATGCTTCCGTGTTTTGCGCTGGCAGCCACGGGCGGCCCTACGGCCGTCATAAGCTCGACACTTTCTCCCATTACCAATGTCGCCACTATCCCTGTTACCGTAACCTTTTCGAGTCCGGTAAACGGCTTTACCGCCGGTGTGGTGCAAGTGAGCGGACCGGCTACGCTTGACGCGAGCTCCTTTACCGGCTCCGGCGCACAATACTCTTTTAATCTTAACGCAACGGCAAACGGCACTATCGGCGTAACGGTGCCGGCTGATGTCGCCACAGACACCAACAACATCGGCAACCAGGTCGCACAATTTTCTATCGGTTTCGATACTGTGATGCCGCACGTTGCACTCTCCCCCGATCCTTTGCCTATACCCGTGTCCGGTCCTTTTACCGTAAGTGTAAACTTTACGATTGCAGTAACAGACTTCACGGTAAATAAAATAACGGTAACCGGCGGAGCAGCATCAAACTTGGCATCTACCTCTTCAGACGGCCGCAATTTTAGCTTTACTGTCACGCCGGTTGCTGGACCGGTTTCGGTCAGCTTACCGGGAGGAGTGGTGCACACGGCCGCCAACAACGCAAATGTACCTTCAAACATACTCAAAACGCGCCTCGGGCCTGTGCTTCTTTCAGGCACCGTATGGCAAGATGTTGATGCAAACGGCACCCGCAGCGCCTCTGACCCTGGCCTTAGCGGATGGACGGTCATTGCTGCGCCGGTCAATAGCGACGGTACGCCTGACTCTTCGCGCCAAGCTATCTCGACCACCACTGATTCCTCGGGTCACTACAGTATTATTTTTAGTACTGCTCAATACGGCAATTGGGCCATTGCTCCCCAAGTTTCAGGACAGTGGCTATTAACCTCAGGCGCCACCAGCACCGTTACGGCCGCAGTCGATTCAAACTTTTCGCAATCGGTTGACTACGGTTTTGCGGCCTATGTACCAGCTGGCAACGGCATACTGTTCCCCATAAACGGGACGGCAACTTCGGCTCAAAGTTTTGCAATGCCTTCCACTACGGCAACCACTATTTCTCTCGGCCTGGTAGAGGGTACCTCGACTATGCAGATTCCTCCATCAACGCGCATAGGCAACGAGGATGGCACATTCATAAATCTCAACGAACTCCTAAAATCAATTAGCACCTCACAAGCTGGAACTAATATTACGATTAACGGCGTATTGCGATGGGGTCTGCATGCCTCCGGGCTCGTGTACAATCAACCGGTTACTTTTTCTTTAGCGGTACCGGGCAATTCGGGTGATATGCTTTCAATCATGCGCTCCGAAAGCGCAAATCTGCCGTGGACGGGGAGCGGCATAGTGTCTCCCGGTACCTGCGTTGTAATAAGCGGCATATGTACTTTTCAGGCAACCATATCGCCCCTCAATCCCCTTTCAGCCATAACGTATTTTAATTCTAATGCTCCTACCATCACTGCCGCATCTCTCGTGTCCAATAACGCTAGCACCTCTCTCGCAAACATAGGCAATACGGTTACGCTCACATTTACCGCCAGTAAGGCGGTGCGCACCCCCGTGGTTACTATCCTTGGGCATGCCGTAACGGTGGCGACTACCAGCGCTACCACCACGTATAGTTATAAAGCTAGCTACAAAGTTGTGGGAACTGACACGGTAGGACCGGTAACGTTTTCAATCAGCGTTACGGATCTGAGCGGCAATACTATCAACACGCCGGCGACTGCCACAACCGACGGTACGGGAGTTATTTTTTCGTTGCATATTATTGTCAACAACATCACCGGCCAGGCATGGACCTCAACGGACACGCTCTACGGCACCAACGGCAAAGCAGCGAGTGAGACGTGGTACAACGGCACGGCGGTGTACCAAACCGCCGTG
>JBEKSG010000004.1:0-70086 GCA_049997855.1 Minisyncoccia bacterium | reverse complement strand
TCCGTTTTTTCGGTCGCCGCCGAGTCGCTCGGCGGCGACGCGGCAAGCTTGATAGAGTCGGCGACAAATTGTATCGCGCCTCCGACGAGCGTCGCGGCGGCGTTGAGCACAAGCGCCGATGCTTGCACGGTAGCGACGGTTCCGGCTTCAAGCACCGTAGCCGTCGGATCGGCAACGGCAAAACCTAACTGCTGCGTTTGATAGCTAAGCGTTGTTGCGGGTGGCGTAAAGCAATCGCTCGTTGCCGAGGCGTCGGTTGGCACGAGCGCGGCAAGCTCGCCGCTGATGTCGCCCGTGATGCGCGTCGATGCCTTCGCAAGATAATCGTCGGAAAAAGAGTGACCGCCAAGCTCATCCGCCTCCTCGGCGGGAGTAAGCGCAAGCACAATGTTGGGCGGCAGCGGCTCCGGGATATGCAAGCCGCTCTCGTTCGCCACAGCCACGGCGGTGCTTACCGCGCCAATAACTTTATCGGTGGCGGAGGTAACATACTTGCCATTGCCCGCAACAAAACTTGCCGGAGTGGCAACTGCATACACGCCAACGGCTTCTTTAGGCTCGCCATGCGCAAGCAAATAGCTGTACATCTCGTTGGCATACTCGGCGCCTTGCGAATGGCCGACAATCAAAAGTTTGCGCGTGGTTACCTCGGGAGGAATCTGCATCAAAATAGTGTCCAAATCAAAGTCGGTGATAGATGAGTTAAACTGCTGAGCAAAACTCTGCAAAAGATCTCCCGCCCCGGCGAGATGGGTTGGGTTGTAGCCAAGTTGAACAATAACAAGTTGATTATTAAATTCTGGTTCTAGTTTCGCCTGTAAAGCTTTCTCGTCTTGTTGGGCTTGAAGTTCAGTATCAAAAATTCCATTTACAAATACCACTGTATAACCCTGTGCCGAACAAAATAGGCTTTGAGCGTAAGCCAAGGTCGGGATAGCCATCAAAAATAAGCCTATATATAAGGCTATTTGTTTCATATAAAATATGTTTTTGTTACAAACGTGCCGACTTTAGTTCGGAAGTGAGTTTAAGTCAATGTCACAAGCTGGACCAGGAGCAGGACCATTACTTGTAGTAAAAGTGTAAGCTTTTGTTTCAGCATCTTTTCTAGCTTGAGTGTTAAACACTAAATCTTGAACTTCTCTCGTCTGATCATAAGAAATTACATTGAGGGCACACGTATACGCTCGATCATCTTCCTCGGCCACGGCTTTCCATGTATCGGTATTGTATACGTCGGTTAAAAACATCTGTTCGGTCATTGCATATTGCAGCTCGGCTGCGCGGATTTTTGCGGAGTTGGGATACTTGGCAAAAATTGCGAGCTCAACGTCGTCGCGGATGCCGTTGTTATTTTTGTCGATACCGGCCACAGTCGCATCGTTCTCCGGCTTGTAAGGCTGGGGCGGAAGGTCGGTGCCCATCACATCAGCCATGGTTATTTTTTGCGCTTGTATAGCGGCAATAGTATCAGCCGTGCGTTGCTTCTCCCCCACTGCCGGGATGCGGTAAATAACAAGAGCTATATAAGCCACCACCAAAAAGGCCAAAGGCCATCGCGCCCAAAGCCAAACCGTATATAAAATCTTCATGCCTGCAAACTAGCAGGTATTTTAATTGGTGTCTATATGTACTGTTCGACTAAAATTTTTTCAAGAAAACCCTTCGCCATCAATTTTAAGGTTGGTTCATCGAGATTTTGTAAGTTTTCCCACAATTCAAATGTCTGATATTTTTCATCTTCTTGAATCATTTCCCATTCGTCTGGTTCTATTTCCACAAAATCATCATCTTCTTCGGTATACTCCTTATTCATTACTAAAAATGGAAAATAGAAGCCCTTATGTTCATCCAGATATTTTAATATTAGGATAGCCAGTTCGCGTGTGATGCTCATATACTCGATCTTTGATCGATTTGAGAAGCATGTCAACTACCGGAGTTTGTATTTGCCTCTATCAATAAACTCCAGATAGCCTTTGTCCCGTAAAATCTGTAATTGTTGGCGAATTTTATCTTTGACGTGCTTGTTTTCAGGGTGAAGTTTATTCAACTCTTTTTCAAATTTATACATATCATCGAGGGTAAATTCGGGCTGTCGAAGCTTTTCAATACACCTCATGGTATCGAGCAACCAACCTTTTGCGGAAATTTCTTTTTCCTCTCGCAAGAAAAGAGTTTTCTGCCATTCACCAAGCACCTTCTCTTTTGGTTCAATTTGTCTGTCCCGGACAAAAAATATTTTTCCAGTTTGTGGAATACTTTGTAAAAGGATGTTGCAACCAATCCAGCCAGCACGTCTTGCGGTTGGTGAGAGCGGTCTTCTTTTTTCAATTATCTCCGGAACAAAAAAATGTTTTGGAATGACAAGAAAATTCAAGACCCCAAGACTTTTTAAGTCATAATTAAGGAGGAAAAAATTTGGATTGCTGGTACTTTCTAGTCGTCCAATCATTGTTCGGTATGCACCGTCCACAATTTTTGTACCGATGTTGTCCTGTTTACTTTTTAATTCGTACTCTTCTTTACAATTTGGACAATAAAAATCCGCAACCGGTTTATTGTTTGGATATTTATCAATCTTCGATTGACCACAATTCGGGCAGAAAATGGCATGGTCCACCCATGTCTCGGTTAAAACTCGTATCTTTTGTGATTGACTTGTATAACTATCTGCCAAGGCTGAACCGAACAATAATTTCATCTGTTTATATTACTCCCCATATTCTTCGCCCTTAATTGGCACTATCTCGCTTGGGGCATACGTGTTTGCAGGGATGACACACAGCACTTTACCGGTGATTTTAAAATTATCCTTGAGGATGATGGGTTTGTACTTAGGGTCTTTGGACTCCGGATAGAGGATGATGACGCCGTCTTTTTTTTCGAACCTTTTGACTGTGACCATGTCGCCGACTATCGCCGCAACCCGGTCGCCGTTTTTAACGTCATTGGTAAATTGCACTAAAATGTAATCACCACTATGAATGCCGGCGTCGAGCATGCTCTCGCCTACCGCACGCACGGCCACTATCTCGCCGTTTTCCTCGACAATCTGCTTGTCGACCTCGATAAACTCGTCATGCTGCTCCTCGGCAAACACGCTCAAGTCGTCGCAACCGACATTGGCTACCACGGGGATCGAGACGGTGCCCCAGCCGCCGTCGGCATTGCGGAGCTCGATGTTGCGCCAGGCGTTTTTGCGCCGCACGATGTAGCCTTTGCGCTCCAAAATGTCCATATATTGCGCGACCGTACGCAAAGAGGCAAAGCCGAGCGTCTTGCGCAGCTGCTCAAGCGTAGGCGGCTCCTGCCATTTTTCGAAATGGGAGCGCACCGCGTCGAGCACCCGTTGTTGCTTAAAGGTGAGTAGATTTTGCATACTGGTTTGCTAACACTTGTATGCACCTATAATAGCACTATTTTGGGCATGCAATACACATAATACACAAATCTGTGGATAAGTTGCCATCTTTAAAACATTGCGTTTTATACACATGAGCACATGATTAAGGCGGATAGTTTGGTGTCTACCGCAACAAGCGGGAGGAGATCATGAACGATGAAACAGGCGTACTGATATGATAGCGGTATGTGCAGGGTGTGGACGCGTTCTTAATTGGAGCGCGAAGCGCTTTCAAGACGGCCAGTATTTTTGCGACGATAATGATGGGGAAATAATATCGTGCAGAGAGATTTCGGTCTGGGAGAGAATACCAGATGGAAACGAAACGCTTGACATTGAACAAGCATGTTCCATTGTTATTGCGTCGCTAGATAATGGCAAACTTTGCTTTTTTTAGAAAACTAAAACAGGCCACCTGAGGGGGGTGGTCTCTTTTTGCATGTATATGAAATTAACCGATGCGAGTTTTGCGCAATATTGTCCGGCAAAGCTTCCACCTCGGGATAGTCTCGGCCACCAGCGCCCAAAACTTTGACGAGTGGTTAAACTCTTTAAGATGACAGAGTTCGTGCACGACAACGTAATCAATGAGGTGCGGCGGCAATTTTACAATGCGGTAATTAAATCCTAAGTTGCCGCGGCTGGAGCAACTCCCCCACCGCGTGCGCGTGTTGCGGATAAAAACTTTTTTGTATGCAAAGCCGTAGTGACGATTAAAGTGCGCGAGGCGCTCACGCACGAGTATGCGCGCGGCCGCGCCGAGCACAAGGTGCTCGGCGCGGCTTTTGCGAGTTGACCGCCGCACAACTGCGCGGCGACGCACTATCCTAAACCACGGCATCGCGCGCTAGCCGTGATGATGCTCGTGTTTGGTGAAGAGTTCGTGGAACTTGAGCTTTGCAACGGCAAACAGATAAATAATTTCCAAAATGCCGAGCGTGTTAATGACAAGGAGTATGACAAACCACCACGCGTCGCCCCGACGCCCGGAGTGCCACAAAGCCAACCCCTTCCAAACCAAAGACCAAAGCGCTGCCAACAATATCAAACTAAAAAGCGGCGCAGACCAAAAAGGCACATTGATAAACCAACCCTGTTCGCCCCAATGATGCATATACATATCGTAAGTATACACCCAGCAACAATACGGAGGTTAAACCTCCGTAGAGCCCTAGGGATTGATGTCGACACCGCAAATAACCGCGTTTTGTTTTAGTTCGCCCGACAGATAGTTCCGCACATCATCGATGTTGCCGAGCTTATCAATCAAGCCATCCTGCAGCGCTTCTTCCCCGGTTACCTCTGCGCCGTTAGCCAGCGTTGTGGCGGTGCCGATGCTCATGTGGCGATTTTGGGCAACAATCTGCACAAAGTCTTGATAGTTGATTTGCAGCTCTTTCATGGCGAGCGCTTGCTCGTCCGCGGTCAGCGGCTTATCGGTATCAAACATATCTTTGTATTTGCCAATTGAAAGCTGATTGAACGTGAGCCCGTTAGTAATATCCTGCTGTGCGTTGTCTACGTAGGACTCTGTAATGCCGATGTCGCCAACACCTGAAAAGACAGAGGCAAAGATAGTATCGGCGCCGGTGGCAGCCAGGTATGCAGCAGAGTCTCCCTCGCCGCGTATGAGTGCAACGGTGGGCTTGTGTATTTGTTTGAGTGCCAACTCAATCTCTTGCCCCCCAACCGGCGAACCGCCGGGAGAGTCAATCTCAAGCACGATGGCTTTGATGCTCGGGTCGGCTGCCGCTTGCCGTATGGCGGCTGTTACGTCCTCGGACGAGGTTTGGTCGTATGCGTTGCCGGTGCTGGTGGCCTCGGATGCGGGCACATACGTTACAAGGTCGCCGTGGAGCGGAATGTACGCCACGTTGCAAGAGTGCGTGCGAGGGACAACAAACCAAAGCAGCAAGATAACCGCAAGGGCTACGGCGCCGATGATATATGCCTTTTTGTGATTATATTCTGAATACATACCGTGATATCCACTATTATATAGGGCTAAAATATTATTGCTCCTGCCAAATTTCCAGGGCCTCGTCTAGATCAACCCCTAGCTCATCGGCTAAGTCCTGCACCTCTTCTGCCTCGTCGAGCGTGAGGTCGTTCTCTTTTGCCAGTTCAAAAAGTTCTTCGTCCATGTCTAAAGTGTAGAGATTTGGTAAGTAAAGTAAAGCCCGGAGTAGAGTTGTGGGCTCGTTATTGTAGTGTTTTGCAAAACACTAGTATAAGAGAGAGAAGGAAAGGCCGGGATAAAAATGTAGAGAATCCAGTTATTTTATTTGTTGTTCGGTGCAAGTACTTCTTGTACGACTCCCTGCACAGTATCTCCCTCTCCTGGGATTATTGGTTGATGTTTTTTGTTTGTACTTTTTGGTAATAATTTTCTCACACCTCCGATTCGTTCACCATAAACCTTGATAGTCACGTTATCACCAAGCAAAGAAACAACTCTATTGCCTGTATCGGCCTTTAATTGCTGACGACATAAGACGAGATCATCGTTATTTATGCCAGCAAGATTCATGGAGTCGCCCTCAGCCCGAAGAATAAAATACTTAAAACCGGGTTTAATTTTTGATTTTTCTACGTTTATATACTCCTCTATATTTTCCTCACCAAGCAGTGGAGCACCACATGGAGCAGATCCGACAAGTGGAATACGGACCATATCTACAGTAATTGGAGACAAAATAAGTACCGAAGATTTTTGATAGCTCTTTTTTGCTTCGATTCTACTCTTAAAAAACTTTTCTGTCTCCTTGTCTACAAAATATACATAACATCCTTTCATGCCTCGAGTAAGAAGGACGCGGTAAGTATTTTTAAGGAGATCAACAAGTTTTTCTCCAGAGCGCTTTACCACACTATCTGCAGATTTTTCTCTTAATGCAATCCAAGTTTGGTTTTCAAAGTTATAGACAAGATCCGAGCCAATGATTACTCCTACATAATCAAATTCAAATCCTTGAATTGTATAAATACTGCCTATTTGATTCACCCCATTTGGATCATTTGGCCAGAGTGAAGCGGGCGGTATCCCTGGAGCTAATTTGTAACCGTCTTTACCTTCCCATGGCATTTCAAAGTCGCCAATTTTGACGTCGTTTACCAGTGTTCCATCTAAGTTCGGGTTACTCCATGGCCAACAAAAACCCGCAACAAGTCGTGCGGAACTATGTTTTTCGTTATTCTTTTGTTTTATTTTTTCATATAATTCTTGTGGCGAATCCATAATTTGAAAATCAAACTCTTCTTTCTGATCCCAAATGACATTCGCAGTACGTCTAACTCCAAGTGTATTATTTATCCAGCTTACGAATGCATCTGACCCACTGCACCGAAATTGCGCTTCTAATTCATATTCGTACACCTCGCATCCCATCTTAATAGCAGTATCTTTAATGAATTCTGCAGACCCAGTTTCATTAGGACGAACATTTTGATTGTCGTCAATGAAAAACACTCCAATTTTTGATGCTTTGATAAGCTCTTCAATTTGCGGGGTATCTGATCGCATTTCCTTCTTCGTAAACCGATTATTGCTCGTCTCTCTAATACGATGGGCTTCGTCTGCAATAAGGACATCTAGAATATTTTTATTCGAATTCATATAACTATTAAAATATTTGAATTGAACAGCGCCGCGCACCCCAATTTTTTTCCTCAGGGTTTCAGTAAATGCTTTCGATCCAGTAGCGTAGTTAGTGTCATATCCTGCTCGCAACAAATCTGCCATAAGATTAATAGCAATTACAGATTTTCCAGTGCCGGGACCACCACTAATAATAACTACTGATTTCTCGTCTTTTTTAAGTTCTTGTTTAACAAGAGAAAATACTTTGTCATATACGATAAGTTGTTCATCAAGAAGTATATATTCGCTTTTCTCTTTTATTATCTTACTGACGTGGTCCATTAACTTCTTGCTCACTTTGTATTCTGTCTTTTCCACACGTTCGAGTATTGGTAAACCACTTCCGGCTGAGAGTCTGTTTTTAAGATATACACTAAAAATATTCACATCATTTGCACAAAAGACCGGATTGCTTTTTATTTTTTCTGTAAATTTTGCCGTTAGAAGCTCGTCATTTTCTACAGGAGAATAATTGTGAAGGTAAGAAACTGCATCAAGTTTAATAGAATTCTCACCATCAAATGCTGGATGAAGATCTTGTAAATACATTTTATATTGGCCAACTTGAACAGATGGATGAAGAACCTCCCTTTTTGCTCCCCCGACCCATGTAGTCACTTCGTTTTCTCCATCTGAGGCTTCACATTTCTCCCATTGTTTGAGCTCAATGACAACCGCTCTATCGCTCCCGGGTTGATCTTTGCCGGTTATCATGCAATCGAGGCGCTTGGATGTCTGAGGGAGTTGATATTCAAGAATTACTCCATGATCATGTAATTTTGAATAATCGAATACTTGAGAAACAGCACGGAGTGAATTTCTCCATGATTGCACTTCATTTGGGGAAGGGTAGTAGCGAAAATATTGGAAAAAAGATTCCTTGAGTTTGTCCCCTATTTGATTATGCACGGTATCATCCAAAAACTGAGTGGATGAGCCTGAGTAAAGTCTCATAGTTTATTGTACTTCGTATGGTTCCCTTTTGCCTTATCTATAGGGTATTTTTCTCCGTTCTTTTTTAACTTTTTAATAAACGCTTCAGAAAGATCAATATCTAAATCATTACCCATAAGAAAAACCCAATAGAGCACGTCCGCCAATTCTTCAGCTATGTCTGCTTTATTAGACTTAATATATTTCTCCATTTCCTCCTTATTTTTCCACTGGAAATGTTCCAAAACTTCTGTAGCTTCGAGAGTAAGAGAAATTGCCGAATCTTTAGGATTATGAAATTGCTTCCAATCACGTGCGTCTCTAAATTCTCTAACTAGTTTTATCAAATCTTGAAGATCAGCCATATGATTCAAGCTTATCAAATATGAGGGATTTTAGCCATATACTGCTTATCTTTTTAGAGTTCTCAACACCTCATTGATTTTTAATCTGAATATGGGTATAGTGGGCCTTGTAGGTAACCCCTACCGGACTTTGATCAAGGCCTGCCTCGAAAGGGGCGGGCCTTTGAAATTTTAGTGTTTATGGAAGCGAGTCATATCTAATCGGTAACGAAAATCGTCAGCATATAAAAGTCGCTTAATCACACCGTCTTTGGCAGCATCAACCACTTCCCGACCTACGTGACCACGAGCACTAAATACGTGTGAAGTCTTTCCAAAAGCATCTTTTAAATAGCGAAGCGCATATACTAAATCTCCATCACCAGAAAACAAAACAATATCGTCGTAATCATTTCTCATACGAACTAGATCAACCGCCATTTCAACATCAAAGTCGCACTTCTTTTCATACCCGCCGGACTTTGACGTGTCGTGGATATATTTTACAGGCTTAGTTATTACTTCAAACCGATTCATTTCCGCACGATTTAGAATACTTCCTGACCAGAGTGAAAGCGATGTTGAATACTCTTTAGGACCATAATCTGAACCGTAATAAAAGCGTCGCAATGATTTATTTCCTTGTGCAAAATGCTTAACTAATCGTCCGAGCTCTTGAAGGCCTATCCGCCAGCCAAGATTCTTTTCCCACTTATCTACATTTCCGAAATCCACCACAACAATTGTTCGTGCTGCCCTGTCCTTAAAAGATTCCAAAAATGTCTTTATTTCATCCGGATTCACGGCCCAAGCCTACCAAATATGAGGAATATTACTATCTTCCCTTTTTGGCTGCTCTATGTTTAAAAAACTCAACTTGCCCCAGGCGCTTTTTGGCTTCGGCAAGAGTTTTGTAGGTACCAAAGGAGCGGTCGCCTTTTTCGGACAGCACCACGTATTTGCTTTTTATCTTTTTAATCATCTGTAATATAGTGTAGCTTTATAATTTTACTGCGTATCCTCGATTAATCCAAGCTTGATGAGGCGGGCGTGGATGGAGCCGCGCTGGCGACCGAAGGTTTTTTGGAGTTGTGCCGGTGTGCTGCCGCTCTCGTACATATCTTTTAATTTGTCGTCGTCATCCTCGCTCCACGGCCGATAGGCATTAGGATGCTTTTCTCTAATCTCCGCAAGCCGCCCCACTTGCTGAGTGCGCTCTTGGATTTTATTGCCCGCCAAGGCAGCCTTGGCGGGCGTTGCTGTTTCTAATGTACCACCGCACGCAATCAAAAAGTTGTTGTGCATTTTTTGCAGATCGCCGCGCGGGATTTTATCAAACGCAATCGAGGCTTCCTCGCTCGCCTCTCTAAACTGCTCGTCTTTGGCAAGCACCTCCGGGTGCACCTCAAACGTGCGGCGATTCCATCCCAAGAGGTAGAGCCCCTCCAGGCTGCGCACGCGCGAGAGCGCCACGTAGCCCTGGCCGTACTCAAATACCCGGCTTAGGTCCATCACGGCTTCGTCGAGCGATAGCCCCTGGCTTTTGTGCACGGTGATTGCCCACGCGAGACGCAATGGCAACTGGCTGATGCTCCCGCGCACGACGCCGCCCTCCTCGATGCTCCATTCCATCGGCTCTACCAAAATAGTGCGGCCTTCGCGCGTTTTTACCATCGGATAATTGTTGTATGAACTAAAACCGGTAACTAATCCAAGCGTGCCATTTACAAAACCCTCTTTGGGATTATTTTTGGTAAACATGACCGAAGCATTGAGTTTTAAAAACAATGCTTCGGGCGAGAGGCACGATTTTTTGAGCGCTTTGACAATCGCCGGCGTGCCGCGCCCTTCCATCACAAAACTTTTTGGCGAGCCCTCGAGACTGCCGAGCGTGTCGTCGTTGATTTTGTCGACGTCGGCGTTGTGCGAGTAGAGTTTGGGTGCCTGGGCAGGTGCCTTGTCTCTCCCGATTTTGCGCGACGCGATATGCTCCATGTGTTTCTCACCAAACTGATTGCGGCGGATTGCCGAAAGCACGCCGAGAAACGCGCCGCTCTCCTGACGATGTTGCTCGGTTAAGTAACACGCGACCGGGTTGGCGCGCTTCCATGCCTGCGAGGAGTAGGCAAAGCGCGGCACTTCAGCGCCGACTTGAAACATGCCATCCTCATCAACCTCGGGCTCGGCGTCGCGCGCGATGATAGGCGGCAGTTGGAAAAAGTCGCCGACAAACACCACCTGCAAGCCGCCAAACGCTTGGGCGCTGCCCAACACCTCGCGGCATACGGCATCAACCATCGAGAGCGTATCCGGTGAGAGCATCGAAACTTCGTCGATAATTAAAATTTTGGTGCGGCGCATGCGCTTGACCACGTGCTCGGTCGAGGCAATGCGGTCCAAGTCATATTGGCTTAGGCGCCGCTTGATGCCGATGCCCGCCCACGAGTGGATGGTAAGGCCGCCGATGTGCGTGGCGGCAATGCCGGTGGATGCGGTGATGGCGGGCTCGATGCCCCGCGAACGGAGCCACCCTGTAAACTCGTTGACGGTGTGCGACTTGCCCGAGCCCGGCTCGCCGGTTAAAAAAACATTTGCGCCCGTTTTGAGTATCGCTAAAGCCTGCGTCTGAGTCATAGAGACTCATGCTACCTTATCAAGTAGCCGGAAGCAAAAACGGAAACTTCTTTCTGGAGGAGTTGGGGTCCCGTTCATCTCTCCGGAAGAAAGAACGTTTTCGTTTTTGCTTTTTACCTTGCAAGTACGAGCGAGCGGCGGATGGCGTCAAACTGATTGAGCAGTGTTTGTTTATCGAACGCCACCACCATGCCCGGCGGATAGTTGCCTATCTCTGACGAGTGAATAAAGTACCGCACCGCGGTACACGCGCTTGAGCCCGGTATGGCATACACTGTTTCGCTGTAGAGATTGCCTGCGCCCGCGCCGTTGCTCACCGCCACCGAGTAGGTGACGCCGTTGTCGGTAAGCGTGCTGGTGCTTATGTGTTGATCGTCTAAAAAGAGACCGGCTGTGCAGTCGGCTGCGTCGTTTGGCAATTGCTCGACGCTCACATAGCTGTCGCGCGAAAGATTGGTGCCTGTGGCAATAGCAGGGTCGATAGTAAATTTAACACCCGCAATATCTTTGCCGGGACCGAGCTCTTGATAGTCGTAGGGCGCGGTCATGGTGTACCCTTGCGGATATTTAATCGAGTAGCCGAGCGTCGAGGAGGCAAAAAAGTTCCAACTATCCTGGCCGCTTATGTCGCTCAACACAACACAGTTGGCAAACGTCTGTACCGAGCTGGTGGCGACACCTGCCTGCGCAGGCAGGCCTTCGGTGATAAACGCGGTGTTGCCTTTGCTCCAAAACACCAGTGATTCGTCGGCATTGGCATAGCGGATGCCCGAGCCGGATATTGTTTGCGGCAAGGTCATCGCGCGGCCATCGCCGAGCGTGAGCGCCACGCTGCCGTTTGGCGCGGGCGGCATGGTGGAGCCGACAGGCACGGGGAGCGATGGGCCGGAATAATACGTGGCAACTATCGTTTTGTTCGCATCGCACGCGTAGGTTACTTTTGCGGTCTCTTGCTGCTCGGTTGATGTCTTATTTGAACCGAGAAACGGCACAAACCACGAGGCACTGCGGTTGTACCACAAAAACACACCGATAAGGACGATAACGACAATCAATAACACGCCGGTAACTTTGCCTTTTTGCATGGCTTGATACTAACGCATCTTCACGAAGAAACAAGTATTGTTAACGGTGATTGCTTATGACTTGCGCAAGCGCGTAAATAAAGCGATCCCACAACGTTTTAAGGTTGTCTAAAAATTGATGTACCAAGGATATATGATGGTAGAGAATCCAAATAAAGAACACCAAAACAACGAGGCTAAACATGCTCCAGATAAACTCATTGAGTTCGGTTAAAAAACCCCGCGGATGGTCGTGCCATGTATAGCCGCGATGCATATGCCGGTATGCCCGGCGCTCCTGTCTCCACTGCTTTCGTTGTTGGCGCATCTGCTGTTTCCATGTGTGCCATTGCTCGGAATTTGCAAATTGATTAAAGCCCTCTTTGGCGCGATTGACTAAATCTTGCGCGGTAAGCGGCGCCGTACCATAGGCTTCGGCCTGCTCTGCCGACGTGTGTGCTTCGGGGATAAATATCACCGCAAGCACATATACAATCGCAAAGCCGCCGCCGGTAATAAAGGTGAGGATAATAAAAATAAAACGCACGAGCGCAACATCGACGCCGAAGTATGCGGCGAGGCCGGCGCACACGCCAAATAGCACGCCATTTTGTTTAAGGCGGTAGAGCTGTTTGGGCGCGGGCGCTGCGTTGGCTGTTTTTTCAGCATCGCCTTCGGGATACGTATCTCCTTCGGCCGCGACAGGGCCCATCTCGGCAAGCACGGCGTCTATATCAGACTGGATTACGACATTTTTGTGTGCGTTTAAATACGCGCTCAGTTTTGTCCCGATAGCTTGCTCTAGGTCTCTAATTATTTCGTCCTTGTCGGGATTTTGCGAGAGTGTGACCTCGGCGGCATCGAGGTACGCGCGAAGCGCATCGTAAGCACCCTCTTCGAGGCTGTACGCTATCCCATCTAAATGTATTGTCACTACCTTGTTCATGTTATTTGGCTAAATTGTTAATGCTTGCTTGTAATGTTTTTAAATAATGAGAGAGTTCTTTGAGTGTGTCCTCGCCACCTTTGGTGAGCGAGTAATACTTGCGCGGCGGCCCCGCTGCCGACTCTTCCCACTCGTAGGTGACCAGCCCCTCGCGGCGCAACTTGGAGAGGAGCGGGTACAGTGTCCCCTCCTGGGTTTTAAGCGGCGTGTCATGGAGACGCTCTAAAATGTCGGCCGCGTATACCGCACGACCCGAAATAACCTTGAGCACGGCGAGTTCAAGGAGTCCTTTGCGCAAAGGAGCAAGTTTATCCTCTCCGGTGTGTTGTGACGTCATATTATTATATAGCTACCTTGCTATACTAAGGTACTGTAGAAAATAAAGCAAGTGGAGTTATCCACCTGTGTTATCGCCAGAAAATAACCGTTAGAAGCCGAGCGGCTCGTTAACCAAGATGAGGCGCACGGTGCGGCCCATCCATGCAGGTTCTTTGGCAACAATAAGTATTTTGGCAATAGTACTGCCTCCCTGCCCCGCGTCCTTCATGCGTTTGTCCTCAAGCGGATACACGTAGGTGTTGAGGCGGCTAAACGCGTCCGCGAGCGTCGGCACGATTTTTTGCGCGCCGGCAACGATAATAATATTTTTTGCGGTAAAGGCGAGCGCGGGCAATTGGCTGCCCGAGCCGGAGGCAACAAGCAACTCGCCGCCTTCGGTAATGGCGTGCACACTGCCGAGGTAAAAGTCGGAAAATACCGCCTGCCGGCGGAGCGCGGCTTGTTTTGTCTTGTCAGTTTCGGCCAAAATAGCAGCGTGCAGATTGTTCCATCCATGCGCGCCACTTTGCAGTAGACTGATGTAGCCTATCTCTTCGAGCGTGCGCGAGGAGCCGTTCATGACACTGGCGCCTTGCGGTATCAATTTTTTAATTTCTTCGAGTGCTGCCTCTTTGGTGCCTACCACCACGGTCTCGATGCCGTTTGCCGTAAGAGCCGGGGCTGTTTTTGCAATAGACTCTTTGTTTGCAAGCGTGTGATAGTCCATATCACACCAGTGTAGCAGATTTGCTATTTAATTGCGCTTAAACAGCGCAGGCACACTTTTTGGTTGGGGCGCGTTTTGAGATAGCGGTTGCCGCACTCGCACACCACAATAGGCGTGACACTCTTTTTCTCTACCCAGTGGCCGTTTTTTTGGAAGGTCTTGGTTGGGCCTTGGGTTTGCACATATTTGTGCTGCAAATCTTCTTTTGAATCTTTTTTTGCCATAGTGTTATTCGACAAACGTGAGCGCGATGCCCTTTTTGCCCGCGCGGCCGGTACGGCCGATGCGATGCACGTAGTCATCGTGCGTCGCGGGCAGCTCATAGTTGATGACGTGAGAGACATCGCTGATGTCGAGGCCGCGCGCGGCAACGTCGGTGGCTACCAGCACCTTGGTGTACCCTTTTTTAAAGAGGTCGAGCGCTTTTTGGCGGCGGCTTTGTGTTTTGTTGCCGTGGATGGAGTCGGCCTTGAAACCTTTTGCATCGAGCGTTTTGGCGAGCTTCTCGACGCCGTGCTTAGTGCGCCCAAAGACTAATACTTTATTAAATTCAGATTTCTTAAGCAAATCAACCAGTACGTCTATTTTATTACCGTGTGCAGGCACACGGATAATATCTTGATCGACATTTTTAGCAGTGTCGCCCGTCTTAACCGAGATGCGCACCGGCTCGGTGAGAAAGTTTTTGATGAGTACCTCTATCTCGTTTGAGAGCGTCGCGCAAAAAAAGAGCGTGTGGCGTGGCGTGGTGAGCTGCGCCAAAATGATGCGCATGTCGTTGATAAAGCCCATATCGAGCATCCGGTCGGCTTCGTCGAGCACCACGGTGGCAAAACTTGAGAGCACCAATGTTTTGCGTTCGAGCAAATCTTTAAGACGCCCCGGCGTGCCGATGACAAAGTTGGGCTTGCGGCGCAAATCCTGCATTTGATTAAAAATGGATGCGCCGCCGACGCAAATAGCCGCGCGTAGCGCCAAGCCCGGCGTAAAGCCGCGGAGCTCATCGCCGATTTGCGTGGCGAGCTCGCGCGTGGGCACCATGATTAAAATCCGTTGATTGCGGTCTTTGAGCACTTTGTTGATGAGCGGGATAAGAAATGCGGCTGTTTTGCCGGTGCCGGTGTTGGCGATGCCCACTACATCCTGGCCGCGGAGGATGTGCGGTATCGAGCGGTCTTGTATCGGCGTTGGTGTTGCATAACCCTTGCCTGCGATATTTTTTTTAAGCGAATCTTCGATGGCAAAATCGACAAACTGATGCTCGGGCACAAAATGCTCAACCGCCTCGGTGATGACCGCTTTGTTTACAAAGCGCGAAATGTCGCTAAAAACAGCCTGCTTAAACTTGCTGCTTTTTTTATATCCGCCGGTTTTGACGCCGTTAAAACGGCTATACGGGCGGCCGCCTTTGGATACGCCAAAGCGCTTAAAAGGTTTACGGGCAAATTTGGCTCCAGTTGAGGGCTTGTGGCTCGAATTGTGGCTAGTAGGCATGTGTTAAAATATTAACACAAACTCCGCCTTTTTGCAATATCAGGATAAAAAAGCCCCGCGTTTCCGCGGGGCCAACGAGATATTTAATTCCTGTATATCTCAACCAGTCTCTGTGGAAAATCGATTATAAGTCGACAATCCTTGAGCAATTCTGTCCCAATGAGCCCTACCGGTTGGTCCGGATGAGGCGGGTGTCGAGGCACTTGTACCGTTATAAGCGTTTCGATTACTTCGACCTTTCCAAACCAGATCAACTCTACTGCGCCTCGTAAAGTTTGCGTTTTTGAAAAGTCCGCCAATTCTACTTCTGAAAAAGATCTTTCATATACAGTAGAATTATTAGGCTCCAGAAGATAGATTGCATTACGATTGATGACGAGTTTTCTGTTTACTCCAGTATCTATTTGAAGGAGAACGGAGTAACCACCTGGGGCATCCACTCGTACATAGGGGCGCCCCAAGTCGTCTACCGAGCCGGTAATCATTGAATGTCACCGACAGAAAAACTCCTGCGCTTGCCTCTATCATCAGGGTATAGTTCTTCGAATTTGTCATTCGCTTCAAAGACATCGTTACCGAGGGTGTAGTTGCCACTCTCCGATACGATTATCCATGTATTGATAGGACAACTAACAAACTCAGCACGTTTTGCCATCAAGAGGTCGTAGCACTTCTTTCTGGTAATAGCAAACGCCAAGAGCTCGTCCGGGGTCATCCCATATAAGCTAAATTTGGATAAATTTAGCTCAGACAAGTTGATGTCTTCCATGACTTAACCTCGTTTGTACTATTTAACTGGTTTTTATTGTAACACAAATTTTTGCTATTTACTATGCTATTTCAACACGCTCCACATATTTTGGTCTTCGGCTCCTCCAAGGCTGAAGATTGCTACTCCCCTCACGCCAAGCTGATGCGCGAGCTCTACTTTGTCGGCGATGGCTTGCGCGTCGCTCCAGGTGACGTAGTTAAACGGTTGCGAAGTGTTTACTTGGCTTCCCTGATTTTGCACGGTGGCATTGGCGGGCGCCGACTGCTGCGTTTGTGTGCTGTTGCCATCGGCGGGGGCTATAGCCGCCAAAACGTTCGGACTATAAATAAATCCGAGTTCATCGGCGCTGGTGCGATGCGGCGTAATGCCAAGCTCAGCCGCAATTTGCATGGCATACGCCGGATTAAACGCCCACTGCACGTCGTATTGGAAGGAGCCGTTGATCGGCGTCACGGTGTACTCGTAGCCATAGTCGGGAATGCCGACAATTAATTTATTTCGTGAGATTGATTGCGCCGCCAAGGTGACGATGTCGGACACCCAACCCGGGTCGGCGACCGGCGCATAGGGCGCCGAACGTGCGGCGTCGAGCCGCACATCGATGGTGCCTTGGTCGTAGGCCATAATCTCGACACGGTCGCAGTATTGGTTCATCGCCGCGTAATTGTTGGCGTAGTCGGTGGCATCGGGAGGGATAGTTGCGCCGGGGCTGTACCTATCCTCAAGCGGCTCCCTAGCCTCGACCGTGCAGTACACCCATTTGTTGCCCATGCGCGCGTACAGACCTTTAAGAAAAGTGGAAAAATAATTTATCGTGTCGGCCTCTTTTGCCTCAAAGTCGATATCGATGCCGTCGAAGCCGTTTTGTTTAACTATATTTGCTATCTGGTCCTCAAGCGCGATGCGCGTGGTGGTGTTGCTCAATATTGCTTGCTCGGCAGCGCCATTGCCCCACATTACCGTTGGTATCACGCGCACTTTTTGCGCTTTTGCCTGTGCAATAAACGCGGGCCATGGCGCTTGCGATATATTGGCGCTGTCAAAGAGCACTCCCTGGTTTGTTATCGAGTAGCCAAATGGCATTACGCTGGTCATTTGGCCGAGGTGCGGCGCAACATCGAGCGTGCCCGATGCGGCGCGCCAGTCGGGCACCCATCCAGAGACTTCAAATTTGCCGGTGGCGGCTGGCGTGAGTGCGGCAGTATTAACCGAACTCGGCTGTACGGGAGCGGCGGCAATAGTTGCGAGCGCCGCCTGCGTTTTGGGACCGGCGATACCGTAGCCGGAAACGCTCGCGCCGGCACAAATAATATGTTGCGCGCATTGGAATTTTTCAACAGCCGTTTGTGTGAGCGCTCCGTAGTAACCGGTGTCACTGCCTGTGGTTAAATAGCCTTGCGAGATGAGCTCTTGTTGCAAGGTGGTAACATCGTTCCCCGAGAGGCCGAGCGAGAGCGAGCGAACCGCCGCAAAACTTGCGTGTGGCACTACAAAAGACACTGCAACAACTAATGCAAAAAATAAATGCGCACGCCTCATATTTTTATACTATCACATGCGCTTTTGTTTTGATGTTGCTGCCGCTCTTCGGTCAAATACCGAACTAGCAAACATGGCGTCGCCGGTGATGACTCCGAGCACGGCCACTTTGTCGCCCACTTCAACATTTGAGGGAGTTACGACGCTTGCGCCCTGCCCCAATCCTGTAGTTATTTTTGCTTTGCTCACGTCGACCGTGTAGGTGGTGGTCGTGCGCCGCTTGCCGCTCTTGCCGGAAACGGTGATGCCCCCGCTGGTTACCGCAATAACCGAGCCAAACACCGCCGGCGTCACGCGGTTGGCGTCGGCGGCAAAGGCACTGCCGCCAAACATGAGCGAGCCTGCCACGAGGGAACCTCCAATGATATAAATGAGTTTGTGTTTCATAGTTGGATTTGTTCTTTTATGTATACCTATATATCTATATATACATACGCCCTAAAACAAGCCGAGGTTTCATTGAATTATGCCAAATAATGTTGTATTTTGTATGAACATTGCTCCCTCTTGTGAGGCATGAGCGATACATTGCCAGATCGTCTAATGGTAGGACAACGGACTCTGAATCCGTTTATCTTGGTTCGACCCCAAGTCTGGCAGCTGATTAAAAAACGCCCATTGGTCGTGGTATTATATAGTGCATTAGCAAGCTAATATTTTGCTTATGGGTAAGGGAAACAACGCTTACAAAAGAGACAAAAAGAAGCCTAAAAAAGAAAAGTCAAAATAAAAAAACACCCCGCAGAAGAGCGAGATGTTTTTTTATTTTGACTTTTCGCGAGCGGCTTTAACGAACGCCGAAAATAGAGGGTGCGGCGAGAGCGGCCTGGAGAGAAACTCGGGATGAAACTGCGTGCCGACAAAAAACGGGTGCACATCTTTTGGCAACTCGGCTATCTCCATCAAGACACCGTCGGGAGAACGGCCCGAAAACACGAGCCCCGCCTCCTCAAGCCGCTTGATATACTCGGGGTTTACTTCATAGCGATGGCGATGCCGCTCGCTTATCTTTTTAACGCCATCCTTCTTCGCCAAGGCTCCAAAGGACACGTAGGCTTCGCATGCAACGCTCCCCTCTTTGAGCACACACGGATAGCTGCCCAAGCGCATCGTGCCGCCGTAGTTTTTGTTGAGCATCTTTTCTTTTTGGTCGGGGATGATGTCGATGACCGGATGCGGCGTTTTTTTGTCGACCTCGGAGGTGTTGGCGCCCGCGAGCCCCGCTTTATTGCGTGCATACTCTATCGTGAGCCATTGCATGCCGTAGCAGAGGCCGAGGTACGGTATCTTATGCTCGCGCGCGTATGTAATAGCCGCTACGATGCCCTCGACGCCGCGCGAACCAAAGCCGCCCGGCACCACGATGCCGTCAAACGCACCGAGCTCCTCGAGGGAACGCTTTGCCACTTGCCTGCCGGCAGGCAGGTTTTCAAAATCTTCAGAGTCGATGTAGTCGAGTTTGATTTTTGAATTGTGGTGATACCCGGCAGTCTTGAGCGCCTCAATGACCGAGATGTATACATCGGAGAGCACATAATCGCCCGAGTTAAAATATTTGCCGACAATCGCGATGGAGAGCTCTTTGTTGCCGTTTTTTACTTTGCGCGCAAACGTGTTCCACTCCGAGAGATCGGTTTTGCGCTTCCGCAGACCGAGCACCTCGGTCAACATATCGCCGAGGCCGTCTTTTTCGTAATTGGCCGGGACATCATAAATACTCTCAACATCTGGCGCCGAAATAACACGCTCGGGGCTTATGTTGCAAAAGGTTGCAATCTTTTCTTTGCGCTTGGCATCGAGAGGCACAGTTGCCCGCGCCAAAATAATATCGGCTTGGAGGCCGGTGGAGTTGAGCTCGCGGCTGGCATACTGCGTGGGCTTGGTCTTCATCTCACCGATGTTGTGCGGTATCGGCACATACGAGAGCATGACCACAGCCACATCGCCGGGGCATTTTTGCTTCTGCATGCGAGCCGCTTCCAAAAAAATAATGTTTTGATATTCGCCGATGGTGCCGCCCACCTCAACCAGTGTTACCTCGGCTTTGGCGTTTTTTTGCGCCTCGCTGATGCGGCGCAATACCTCGAGCGGCACGTGCGGCACCACCTCGACGTTTTTGCCGCCAAACTCCAAGTTGCGCTCGCGGCGGATAATCTCCTGATACACGCGGCCGGTCGTCATGTAGTTGATAGAGGGCAATGTGTCGTCCAAAAAGCGTTCGTAGTTGCCCATGTCCTGGTCGGTCTCGTAGCCGTCGTTGAGCACAAACACCTCGCCATGCTCGGTGGGATTCATCGTGCCGGCATCCACGTTGATATACGGGTCGATTTTTATCGCCGTTACCTTAAAACCTTTCGATTTGAGAATGCGCCCGATGGAGGACGAGGCGATGCCCTTGCCGATGCCGCTCATGACCCCGCCGACGACAAAAATGTATTTAGGAGATGTTTTTTTTGCAGGTGATCGTTTGGGTCGTACAGCCATGTTTTATCAGGTACTACTATATCCTCAAATGCCTGCGGACCGCAAGGTAGCTAGCCACAGCTCCGAGCACAACACCCGAGCCGACGATAATAAGAAAGAGCTCCGGGAAGTGGGCAATGTAGTAGTCAAAAATATTGATGCCGCCAAAAAAGCCCTCGGTGGCATTGCCGAGCCACCAGGTGAGCGGATAAAAGATGATGAGCGTTGCCATACCCGCGATGATGCCGTAGAGGATGCCCTCCACAATAAACGGCGCGCGGATATAGCCCTGCGCGGCGCCAACGAGGCGCATTACCTGTATCTCCTCGCGCGAGCCGTAGATGGTAAGCCGGAGCGTGTTAAACGTGATTGCAATCGTAATGAGCACAAAAATAATAATGATAGCGAGGCCGATGAGCTTTGCCGAGCTGGTTATTTGGGCGAGGCGGTTGACGGCATCCTGGTGCTGTTGGTCAAAGTAGTTTATTTTGTCGATAATTTGCGGCTGGCCTTGGCCGAGCGCTTCTTGCTGTTGCAAAAAATCGGCAATGGCGCCGTAGGAGTTGATGTCTTTGGCTTTTATGTTGAGAACCGCGCCAAGCGGATTGGTGCCAAGCTCGTCGAGTGCCTGCAGTGTGAGCTGGTCGTTTTGGTGCAGTTCACGAAAGTTTGCGAGCGCGTCGTCTTGCGAGATATATTGGGTAGAAGCGACCTCGGGTAATGCGTTGACCGATTTTTGCAGCGCCAAAATCTGATCCTCGGGCGCGTCGGTTACAAAATAGACGTTCATGTCGGCCTTATCTCTAAATTGCTGAAGCGTCGTGTCTAAAATCACGCCGGTAAAAATGGCGAGCAGGATGGTAAAGAGCGTAAAGGTCATCATGAGGACCGACGCAAACGACACAAAGCCGTTGCGCCAAAAGCTTAAGAACCCTGCGCGGAATATTCGTTTTGTCGTAACCCAGTTCATAATGTTTATTGTAACTTATTTATTTGATGTTATCCCTTGGGTGCCTCGGGAGCTAATAAATTATGGTCGCAAAGCCCCCTAATTTATAAGATATACTTTCCTTCCCTGTCGTCCCTAATGACTTTACCTCTATCCATCGTGATGACGCGCTTCCGAAGAGAGTCGATGACGCCTTTGTTGTGCGTGGTGAGGATGACCGTAGTACCCAAATCATTTATCTTTTTTAAAATTTGCACAATCTCAAACGTGTTGACCGGGTCGAGGTTGCCGGTCGGCTCGTCGGCAACAATAACGTCGGGCTGGTTAACAATGGCACGCGCGATTGCAACGCGCTGTTGCTCGCCGCCCGAGAGCTCGCTCGGAAAGTTGTTCATTTTATCGCCCAGGTCAACCAGCCCGAGCACGTGTGGCACGTCGGAGCGTATTTCCTCTTCATCCCTGCCGGCGGCTTCCATGGCAAACGCAATATTTTCGTAGGCGGTCTTGGCGGGAAGCAGTTTAAAATCCTGGAACACCGTGCCGATTTTGCGACGCAAGCTGTTGATGCGGTTGAGCGGCACTTCGTGCACGTTGATAGACTCAAAAAAAACCGAGCCGGAGGTTGGTTTTTCTTCGGCAAGGAGCATTTTGATGAGCGTGGTTTTGCCGGCGCCTGAGTGCCCGACAAATGAGATAAACTCGCCGGGCTCGACCGAAAAGCTCACTTCATCGAGCGCGACAGAATTGTCGGCGTATATCTTTGATACGCGATCGTAGTAGATCACAACTTTTTTATTCTACTCCTATATGCTCGATGTGCAAAATCGCTTGCTATATAAAATAGACCCTTGTTTCGCAAAGAAATCAGGGCCCAGTGAGGACTTGCACTTCAAACCCATTTTCAGCGGCAAAGAGACGCCACTCTTTGGTCAGATGCTTGAGCGGAGGTACAAAAAGCACTTTGCGCCCCGAGATATAAGCTTTAAGCAAGAAAAAATTTTTTGCTAAAGCCTCGAGTATTAACTCATCAAGCTGCATGAGCGATAAAGCGCCGTCCTCAACCTCCACAATTTGTAATATCCCATCGGAAAGCCAATTTCTAGTTTTTACATAATCAAAGATTATGTTTGTACGGTCGGGCCGCTGTGCATCACTCCCCCGTCCTTTGAGCCATTCGCATTTAAATACCCTGCAACTAAATGAACGCTCTGGATAAATGGAGCAACCTACTCCTGGGTTGCAGTGATGGCACCATACACCCGCTTGTTTGCCTATCTCAATTATTTCATGCGTCTTGCAACAAGCCGTGCAAGAGCCGCACACGCGCTTCTGAGCTTTCATATTGAGCTCCCCTATACATCTTCTGTAGGCACTATACCTTATTTATTTTCCTTTTCCAACTTCTTTTATTTTTCTTTTTCCAAAAACGGCTCAAGGTTGCCTGCAAGTACACCTGCTGCGTCGCGCACCTCCACGCCCGTGCGATGATCTTTAACCAACTGGTACGGATGCAATACATAGGAGCGGATCTGGCTCCCCCACTCAATTTTGGAGGAATTGGTGGAGAGGTCAGCCACCTTTTCTTTACGCTCGGCTTCAAGCTGGTGCAGGAGTTTTGCTTTGATAATTGTCAACGCTTTTTCTTTATTGGCGCTTTGCGTGCGCTCGCCTTCGACATGCGCGCTTATGCCGGTGGGTTTATGTACAATGCGCACGGCGGTCTCGCGCTTGTTAACATTTTGCCCGCCGGGGCCGCCGGAGCGCGCCATAGTAATCTCCAAATCTTTTTCGTCGAGTGCGATGTCGGCAACTTTTTCCAATACCGGCAGTACCTCGACCAGTACAAAAGAGGTTTGGCGCTTTTGGTTGGCGTTAAACGGCGAGATGCGCACGAGCCGATGCACACCGTATTCACCTTTCAAGGTCCCATAAACATTTTTACCTTCTATTTCAACCGAGAGATTGCGGTAGCCGCCGTGGTCGTTTTCGTTGGCATGCAACACACGTACGTTCCAGCCCTGCCCGTCCGGCAAGCGGGCGCGTTTCTCTACATAGGCGCGATACATGTCATATAGCATGCGCGCAAAATCCTCGGCATCGTCGCCGCCCGCGCCCGCCACGAAGGTGATAATCGCACTGCCACGGTCGTAGGTACTGCCACCTTCGACCTCCATCTTTAAATCCTGGAGTTCTTTGATAAGCGCCTGTGCCTCGGCAGAATTATTCCAAAAATCGGGCAGGAGCATAGCCTTCTCGATTTCTTTAATCCGTTCGGCTTTATCTCCCTTGCCTGTCTCGTTGCGCGCGCTCATATATAAGGAGTATACAAGCACTTGACTTTTACCACAAATTATGTAAAGTTGTTTCCGGAAGAATCCCTAGGATGTTCAAAATACAACTCATATACGCGGAGGTGCGCGATGCGATTGGAAGAATATGGTCTTGGGGAGATTAAGGATTGGGCATCACTCGTGTTTGCGCGAGTGCTCCCCGCGCCAAAAATCCTTGCCGAAGGTGAGAAAGACACCACTGGGCACATATCTGTCGGTTTCGTCTTTATCATCGAACCCAAAAAACGCGACCCCAAGTGGAAGCTTTCTGGAGGACATAGAAAACGTGAAGACGAAATTGTCGATATTACACCCATCGACACCGCCGTGCGAGAATTTGCGGGTGAAACCGGCATTACTCTTTCTGCGAGCGCATTAACGTACGTCGGCAAACAACTCGGTTGGCGTGGAGACCACTGGAGATGCCTTTTCCACGCCATTTTGTCTTTGGATGATATTGCTTGGATGAATACTCGTCATCCAGAAAACGAAGGCGAGGAGCCAAAATTTTTCAAGGTTGAGGAGTTCTACCAGTGCGTCCGGGAGGGTAAGTTTCTCCAAAAGCACTTTGATTGGCTTGTGGAAACTGGGCTTATACTGCCTGGCACTCGACATTTAAAAGCCAGCGCCTAAAAAAGCAAAACAAAGCCGCGGAACCCCCAAGGGGTTCCGCGGTCTTTTTCTTTATTAACTGCTTGAGCCAGCGGTCGGGATTGAACCGACGACCTCTTCGTTACGAATGAAGTGCTCTACCAACTGAGCTACGCTGGCTGCTTCCGATAAAATCGGGAGCCGAAGGCCGGGATCGGACCGGCGACCTACTCCTTACCATGGAGTTGCTCTACCATCTGAGCTACTTCGGCGTTTGATGCGCTACAATAACTCCCGCAGAGTAACGTATTTGCAAGTTTTTTTCAACCATTCTTTATGAACTGCCGGTTGGAAAAAAGGCGTTTTTACGCTACAATCGCACTGGTCCCGCATCATACCCGACGGCACGATGAGGCATCACACGCGGGAGTAGCTCAACTGGTTAGAGCGCTGCCCTGTCACGGCAGAGGTTGCGGGTTCAAGTCCCGTCTCTCGCGCAAAATTAACCCCGAAAGGGGTTTTAATTTTGCGACGAGAGCGGCAAACAAACTGCTTCGCTTGTGTACCCTACCGGTTTTGAGAGGAATAATATTGGTTTCCTCTAACATAATTTAGGGCAATGAAAAAGTCCTTTGGCTAGGTTTATTTCACGTAGACCCAAATGCGCGCCGACATGCCGTTTTTGAGCTCGGGATACCGCGTCGGATCGAAACGGACATATACATTAAATTGATAAGTCGGGCGTTGATTAAAAATATTGGACGTCGTATCTCCTTCTGCCGTTTGGCCTATTTCATCGACTACCCCGTAATACTGCTTGGAACCGAATGCATCCACGGTAAATTCCGCCACATCGCCTACTTGTACGTATGCGAGCCCTTTGTCCTCATCCAAATGACCGACCACCCGAAGCTCCGTGGGGTCTATCATCGTCGCCACAATCGATTGTCCGGTCAGAGCATTTTCGTACTCGCCAATATTTTGATCGATTGAAATTATCTCGCCACTCGTTTTTGATTCAACCACATCATCTCCGACGCGCGCAATGGGCTGGTTGGCTGTCACCGTATCGCCCACATGTACAAACACCGCTTGCAATGGACCGGAAGCGGTCGGAGATAACTCAATGATCGGCGCCTGGACGACAGACAAATCAATATAGACCGTTTTTGACGATACATACCAATACGCACCGCCGGCAATTGCAGTGCACACGAGAAAAGTGCCGACGCCAATGTACCTGAGCCTTTGGGGGTCAATCGTCATTTCTTCTTGTCCAGTTTTTAATTCTTCTTCGGCCATATAAAAACTAAATTAGTAATTTACAAGAGTGTCGCCCGCAGCAATTCCCGACGTAATTTCCGTCATACCATTATCGCCAACCAGACCGATGTCGACTGGTTGTTTCTCGATTCCAGCCGCAGTTTTTATCAGCACAATATAACGATTGCCATCATTAAGAACGAGCCAGCTCGGCACGGACACGCCGGTATCTTGGGCGAGCATAAGATGGACATTACCGGTCATACCGTCTTTTACTTGCGGCTCAACGTTCGTAAAATGAAGCGTGATAAGGTACGACGGCGTGCCGTTTACCTGCGTTTCTGCGCTATCGATCGTCGTTACGGTCGCCGGAAACACCGTGCCAATGCCGAACGCGTCCAAGGTGATATCTGCCGTGTCGCCGACTTTAATTTTTGCGACATCGGCTTCGGAAACGTACGTTTGGATTTTGAGGCCATTGCTATTGATAAGCGAAAGCACGGGAGTGCCTGGCGAAACTACCTGCCCGACCTGCGCGGTAAGATTTTGCACAGTGCCGGGGAACAGCGCCGTGAGCGAGGCATTATTCAAGGCGACCTGTGCCGCAGCTACATTAGCTTGTGCTTGTGCTACGGCCGCCTGCTGTTGCTCAATATCCTGCGGCGTCGAACTTGCCGTCGTAAGATTGAGTCCTGCCTGCGCTTGCGCCACGGCAGTTTTTTCCGAAGCGATTATCTGTTCGAGCGCACGCACTTCGGTAATCGCCGCATTGGTTTCAGAAAGTCCGGTCGACGCGGCGCTACGATAGGTAGAAGCTTCCGTCGACGATAGATTAATGTTTCCGGCAACTGCGGTTACTGCTGTATTAAGGAGCGTCTGCATTGCCGCAAGATGGCCGTCGGCCTGTGAAAGCGCCTGATCCAGTTGCGACGTATCCGATGACCCTGCAATGCTTGCGTTCTCCGCCTGCCAGGCCGCGAGTTCATTGCCCGCTTGAATGCGTTGCGAAACAATGTCGCCCGCCACTTGCGAATCGGTGAGTGTAAACGTCAATTGTGGACTATTGGTCTCCGCGTTCGAGAAGAACAGCGCCAGCTGGCTTGTAACAGCATCATTTCCTTTAGCATACGCATCAGCAAGCGTGTTTTGGACAGTGGCATACGAGTTTTGCAGAGACTGCTCTGCGGTTGCAACTGCAGCCTCCGACACTGCAATTGACTGCGACGTGGCGCCTATTTGCAGAGCGGTAAGTTTCGCCTCCGCCGACGCGAGAGCCGCGTTTGCCTGATCGACAGTTGTGTTTAAGGATGCAGTGTCTAACTCTGCCAATACCGCTCCAGTCTGTACCACCTCCCCTTCTGTTGCATACACATGCACTATCCGGCCGGATTCTTGAAAAGCAAGATCCGCCTGAGATTCCGAAACTACCGTCCCCGGCTCATCAAGTGCCTCCGTGATAGTTCCATTTGAAACGGTATAAGAGCCGAGCGTGGGCGCTGCATTTGAAATAATGTACCATGCCGCAACTGCAATAGTAAGAAAAACAGCGGCCGCGACGATATATGTTATATGAGAAATAAAAAGTTTTTTCATGACATCACACACCCCCATGCATTATATAGCATATTTTTAGTCAAATTTGGATTTTTTCGAAGAAATAACCACCCATCCATACAAACAACACCGCCATTCCCAATAGAACAAACGTGTCAGTTCCCAATCCTAAGTCGTGATGGCCGATATCAGCCAGGAGAACGCGCAGAGCGTCGATGCCGTACGTAAGCGGATCAATGCGGGAGATAAATGCAAGCCATGCAGGCAATCCTTGCAACGTAAACAGCGCACCCGAAAGGAAGAAAAGCGGTTGGACGAGGAAGTTTATGATGAGTGAAAAAGCCTGCATATCGTCGAGAAGCGAACCGATAATAGTGCCAATCGACGAAAATATGAGCGCAATCAAAAACATGATCCCCACTGCCGGGAATACCGCCATCCAACTCACTGGTTGGAAACCGAACAAGAGTGACATGAGCATCACGATGACACCCTGTATGGTAGCAACGGTAGCAGCGCCCACGGTCCTGCCAATCATGACATCGGTGCGAGACATGGGTGCCACCAGTGTTTCCTTTAAAAATCCAAACTGGCGGTCCCAAATAACTTCGAGCCCGGCAAAAATGGAAGTAAATATGATGCTCATGCCGACGATGCCGGGCGCAAGATAATCAAGGTAGTTGCCTCCGCTGCCGAATGCGTTGCCGAAGCCATATCCAAACATGACGAGAAAGATAATAGGTTGTGCGAGAGAACCAATCATGCGCGGCGTAGAACGCAGGTATTTTTTAATTTGCCGGAGCCAAAGATAATAGATTTTTTTCATGTGATGTGGATTATCTTCCGTGCAGACGCCCCATCGCTCTCATGCGGCCAGCGGAGTCGGCGTCTTCGTCGCGGATATTCTTGCCCGTCAGCGCAAGAAACGCTTCCTCGAGAGAAGCGGTTCCCGTTTGAGCCTTGAGGTCGCTCGATGATCCCGTGGCAATTATTTTACCGTGGTCGATGATGGCAATGCGGGTTGCCATCTTTTCGGCTTCTTCCATATAGTGAGTGGTGAGAAAAATAGTCATACCCTCGCTTTGATTGAGCTTCTGGAGACGTTCCCATAAAAGATTTCTCGTCTGGGGATCGAGCCCTGTCGTCGGCTCGTCAAGAAAAAGTATCTTGGGATCGTGCAAAAGTCCCCGGGCTATTTCGAGCCGGCGTTTCATCCCTCCGGAAAATGATTTAACCACGCTGTCTCTCCGGTCCCACAGATCGACAGCTTTTAAAAGCTCCTCGCTTCGCTCCCGCCGTACCGCATCCGGAACGTCATACAGCACCCCGTGCAACTCCATGTTTTCCCAGGCGGTTAAGTCGTCATCAACGCTTGGATCCTGAAACACGATGCCAAACTGTCGACGCGCCAGTTCCGGTTCGCGCACAGGATCAATATTGTCGAGCCTAACCTTCCCCGTAGTTGGACGAAGAAGGGTTGTGAGCATTTTGACAGTGGTGGTCTTGCCTGCGCCGTTGGGACCAAGAAACGCAAACACCTCCCCATCATTTACCGTAAAAGTAATATCATCCACGGCCACTTGATCGCCATATCTTTTGCTAAGGTTAGTCACCTGGATCATACCTTATGAGTATAACCCTTTAATGATTTGTGTCTGTTCCCAGACTTTTACTCGTTATTTCACGACAAGGACACCAAATATCTATTTAATCGAGAACAGGACTTGCGCTCCAAAGTACGTTCTAAACATTACAGACCAAAAAAACCTTTCCTGGATTTAAGAGATTTATTGGCCGAATAGGGGCGGCGGTATGGTACTACTTTTGTGCGGGTTTTGAGGCCTGACGGTCTGAAAACACCCTCTCACAACGCTGTGTCCCTGGGCGGTACCGTACCCTACCCCGCAAGCACCATAAGGGTTCTTGTACCTATATATGGTATGCCTGACTGATGCCTGTCGGAATGGGTCGGTTGCAAGCCACTTTGGCGCTTTTCGACAAATGTTGGGTGGTTAAGAGGAGTGGCGGTATGGTACTGAACAAAAACATACTTTGCTGCCGCGCGAAGGCACCGGAGTCGCGGACTAATTTTCCAAACTGGCGAACTTTCTGTCGCACTTTTGACTAAAATACGGCTCTGCTGCGTAAAGTGAGAAAATAAAGACGCTATAAAAAGGGAGCGGCGGTTTTTTCTCGGCTGTCTCACAATCGGCGGAAAGCGCAAAGAAACTAAGGTTTTTTGATATAATTAAATATATGCCAAGTACTAAGCCAGCAAGTACCTCTCTTGAGCAAGCGCTCGAGCGCTATGAGGCAGAAACCAATAGCCCATCCGCCCAGCGCGAGCTTGAAGAATACGGGCGAAGGTGTGTCGAACACCCGGGGCTGACTTACCTAGACGGAGTCTATGCCCACTACCTCGGCCTACAGTACTTCCTATCATCGATAGAAGACAAACGCCTCGATCCCGATATGCTAGTAGGCTTCTCCATGCTGGCGAAGGTATTTTACACGCCCAGCCGCAACGGTGTGCAGCGCAGTTATCTGTGGGAGGAAACGGATGAAGAGCTGGACGATGCGGCCATGGCCGATTTGGCGGCGCATACGCCTCCGATAACCAAGGGGATGCTTGAGGACTGCCAGTCCAGGATGCGCGAACTTGAAAAAACACGCTCGAAGATTATCGCGACCGGAGCGCTACTCGCAAAGCAGACTGACGCCAGCGATGCTGTGACATTGGATCTCATGCATTTGTTCCTTACGCTCCGCTCGCGGTTCAAACTACAGTTCAACAAGCTGGCGTACATTGGCGCGTTCGGAGATCTAAAGTTGGCTGTCGAAGAAACGCGAAAGATGCGCCCCCGCGACGGCAAGCCCTTGCTTGCGACGGAAGCCCCGAAGCGGTTATATAAACGCAATGATGACTACCGCTACGGCAAACGCATAAATGGCTCGAGGCCTACGCTTGAGAATAAAGGGGGAAATATTTCGCTGGACGACATGAGCACGGAAGAAGCATTGAGCGCGGAGAAATATCTCGCTGACTATTCCACACTTCCCGAAGCGCTGCTGCGCGACGAGCGGCAAGAGCTTTTGTATAAAGCTTTGGCAGAATTGCCGCCCGCAGAACGGGCCGCTATCGAGAATGCGGGACAAGGAAAGAAACTGGGTGTGGCCGCACGCCAAGCGAAAAGCCGCGCCTTGAAGAAATTGAAGAAATTGCTCGAGAAATAGCAGCGTGTGCGCCTGACACGACCGTCCTAAAAGGGCGGTTTTTCATATATGTCACAAAATCTCCTTTTCCTATGGGCAGTGTATATAGAGGCCGATAGTAGCCTCCATTATTCGTTAACCTATTACATATATGGCTCAAAAGCTCCAATGGCGCACCGAGACCCGCAAAGTCTCCGTGCTCGTCCCCAACCCCAAGAATCCCCGTGTTATGTCCCCCAAACAAATGGAGGACCTCAAAAAGAGTCTCCGCAAGTTCGACATCGTCGAGCTGCCGGTCATCGATGCGGACGACAAAATAATCGCCGGGCATCAACGCCTGCTCGCGCTCCAACTGCTTGGGCGCGGCGAAGAAGAAATCCCCGTGCGTGTGCCCAGCAGAAAATTAACCAAACAAGAGTACGAGCAATACCTCCTCTCAAGTAATCGCATCCATGGCGATTGGGACTATGGAGTGCTCGGGCAGTACTTCGATCTCGACACCATGCTCGCCTCGGGGTTTGACGACAACGATTTGTCGGTCATTTTTGCCGACGCGCTTGAGGTAAGTGACGATGAGTTTGATGTCGAGGCGGAACTCGCCAAAAGTGTAGAACCGAAATCAAAACTCGGGGACCTCTACGCGCTCGGACCGCACCGACTATTGGTGGGAGACGCTCTCGATTCGGCGGCGGTGAAGCGGCTGGTCGGCAAGACGCAAATCGACATGATTTACTGCGACCCGCCGTACAATATCTCGCTCGATTACGACAAGGGAGTCAGCGGCAAAGCGCACTATGGCGGCGTAGTTGACGACACGCAGTCGGACGAGGAATACCGCGCGTTTCTGCATACCTCGATGGAGAACGCTCTCGCGGTAACGAAACCCGACTGCCATACCTTCTATTGGGCCGACCAAAAATACATCGGCATGGTGCAGGGGTTGTTCGCCGAGCTTGGCCTGCAAAACAGGCGGGTGTGTCTGTGGATAAAAGGTGCGGCGAATCCGACTCCCAACGTCGCGTTTAATAAATGTTACGAGCCGTGCGTGTATGCGACGCGCGGGGGTCCGTACATCTTCCCGGTCGGCCTTAACTTTGCCGAAGTGCTCAACAAGGAGTTGGGACCTTCGGGTAATAAATTGATGGACGATATCAAAGACTCGATGGACATATGGCTCGCCAAGCGCGTTGCGGGAGTTGAGTACGAACATCCTACGCAAAAACCCCTCACCCTCCACGAGCGGCCGCTCAAGCGGTGCACGCGGCCGGGAGGTACAGTCCTTGATTTATTCGGCGGCAGCGGGTCGACGCTGCTTGCCTGCGACGCGCTCAAACGCGTGTGCTTCACCTTGGAATTTAATCTTATCTTCGCGGATCTCATCATCAAACGATATGAACAAGCAACCGGAATCAAAGCAAAAAAACTTAATTAAGCCCGGGACCATCTGGCAACTCGACGAGCATCGCCTCGCATATGGCGACGCACGGGACAAAAAGCTGCTTGAGAGGCTCATTGGAGATACCCACGTCAATCTGCTGTGTTGTGACGTGCCGTACGGCGTGGCGGTAGCCGAATCCAAGCGCGGCTTCAAGACGCTCTCTAAAGACAAGGCGGTTGCCAACGACCACTTGCAGTCGGACGCGGAGTATCGAAAGTTCACACGCGAGTGGCTTGAGGCGGTCACTCCCTTTCTTGCCCGGCGCAACGCCGCCTACATCTTCAACGCCGACAAGATGGTGTGGGCGTTGCGGGAAGGAATGCTGGAAGCAGATTTCAAAGTCGCACAGTTGCTGGTATGGGTGAAGTCGCAGGCGGTGGTCGGGCGGCTCGATTACGCGCCCGCGCATGAACTCATCCTTTACGGCTGGCACGGAGTCCATAAGTTTCGCCGGTCGAAGGACAAGTCGGTGCTGTTCTATCCCCGCCCGACCAAAAGCAAGATGCATCCGACGACCAAACCTATCGGTCTCATCCGCCGCCTCATCCTCAACTCAACCGACATCGGCGACACGGTCTACGACGGCTTCCTCGGCAGCGGCACGACCCTGCTGGCGGCGGAGCAGACGAAACGGCGGTGCTTCGGAGTCGAGCTGGACTTGGAGTACGTTCTCATCGCAGTCGAACGGTGGGAGAAATTAACCGGCAAGCAAGCGAAAATCATATATGAAGCGAAATAAGCGCATGAAAGAGCTGTTGCTGGAGCAGCTGCAGAGAACGCCCATCATCCAGATTGCCTGCGAAAAAGTCGGCGTCAGCCGCGCCTCGCTCTACCGCTGGAAGGAAGATGACCCCGAGTTTGCCAAGGCAGTAAACAAAGCGCTGACAGAAGGAATCGCCGTCGTAAACGACGCCGCCGAGTCGCAGCTGCTCGCGGGCATCAAGAACGCGAATTACACGGCGGTCATCTTCTGGCTCAAAAACAATCACACCAATTACCGCCAGCGCATGTTCGATTCGGGCTTTGCCATAGCGCAGGATAGTGATGAGAACCTTTTTCTTGAAGTGTTCGGCGAACTCAAGCCCGAGACCAAGAAACTCATCGAACCTTTCTTGAACAATGATCAACCTAAGTCTGACAACCATGAAAAAGAATAAGGAAAGTAAGGAAAACAATGGGCGGCTCAGTGAGCTGGCGGTCATGTGTGCCTTGTCGGCAGACAACTTCCGCATGTTTATCGCGGAGATAATAGGGCTCGATAATGCGCCCTTTCACAATGAGCTTGACGATACGCTCTCTAACCAGCTCAATCGCAAGCTCGCCATCGCCCTGCCGCGTGGGTTCGGCAAGTCGACACACCTCTCGGTGGCGTATGCATTGTGGGAGATAGCCCGCAACCACAATGTGCGGATTCTTTTGGTGTCGAGCACCGCCGACGTGACGCGCATGTTCATGAGAGAAATCACCGGGCACATCGAGCGCAATACGAAGTACCGGCTGTGGGGACAGACCATCGACCCGACGAAGAAAGGGGTAACACCTAAGCTCAAGATGCGGCAGAAGCGAGAGGAACGCTGGGGCACCGACTCAATTGTCATTGAACGCGACGATTACCGGCTCAAGGATGCGACCATTGTCGCGACCGGCCTCTTTGGGCCGCTCATCTCCAAACGCGCCGACATCATCATCTGCGACGACATAGTTAATCAGGAAAACAGCGCAACCGAAGAACAGCGCAAGAAAATAAAGGACTGGGTATACACCACGCTTATGCCGATTCTTGTACCAGGCGGGCGGTTCATCTACATGGGCAACGTGTGGCATATGGACGACCTTATGAACAACTTGCTCAAAGATCCTCAATTCGATGTCCGCAGGCGCACGGCCGCCATTCTCCATGAGGCGACGCGGCAGGACCTGTGGGAGCAGTGGGCGAACATTCACCTCGACGAAAGCTTGCCGCCGGAGGAAAAGCGGTCCAGGTCGAACGCCTTCTATGCCGAACATAAAGTTGAGATGGAGAAGGGGGTGGAGGTGCTGTGGCCTGAGCGGTTCCCTTATGCCGACCTGTATCTCAGACGGATTGCCAACCCCTACTCATTCGCGCGCATGTTCCAGTGCGACCCCTCATCGCGGCCGAATCAAAAGTTTTCCGAGGCGGATATCGAGAAGGCTCTCCACAAAGGTAGAGATTTAACGTTGCAGGACGCTCTCCGCACGGAGTACGAGACCGAGTGTACGGCATCGGGACTCGACTTGGCTATCTCTCTCAAAGATTCCTCCGACGATACCGTCTTGCTCAGCATCGACCGGATCAAATATGACGGAGGTGAATTCAAGAGAGGAGACCTCGTCTTACGCAATATCGTGCGCGGAAAGTTCGCTCCCAAGGAAACCATAGACATAGTGTTGAAACACGACGCCGCAGTGGAGCCTGTGGGCATACGGGTCGAATCGGTCGCGTTTCAAGAATCGCTGGTGCTCGACCTCGGCGATTACAACATTCCCGTACGAGGCTACAAAACGGGCGCGGAGAAACACGACCCGGACATCGGAGTGAACAGTTTGGCGATCGCCTTGGCGCAGGGCAAGTTTATTCTTCCATACAATACAAAGGACGCGCGGACGCTTCGACTTGTTACCCAGTTAGTAAACGAGATGCGGGCCTTCCCCGACGGGCACTCCGGCGACTCGCTGATGGCGCTGTGGTTTGCCTATTCGGAGATGCGGGAATACACGAGGACTAAATTCGTGGTGCCGTCGGGAACGTATACTCCGCCGCCGGAGGGCCCCATGAATGAGCACGAAGCCGACCTCGAGATCATCGGCAAACAAGAAGTGCCGCGCAGCGGCTGGGATCCCGCACGCGCATTGCTCGAGCGGCACCGGGAGGCGGATAGGATAGCGAGGGAACGGATCAAAAACGAGGAGCGGGATGTCTTCAACAAAATGATGCGGAGGTATTAGTAGTAGTCCTCCACGGTCATCGTCCAAGAATTAGCCGTGTTGACCGAAATGTAATACGTGCCCGGCGTGTAGCAGTAAGTAGAGTCGGAACCTGGACCGGCGAGATTTGCGATGGAACAATAGTTGCTGCCATCAGGGCTTTGGGTATCCGCGCCAAAGTAGCCGTCGCCCGTCTCTTGCCAGGTGATGCGCCACTGCGATCCCTTGATGGTAAATGGAGGTGTATTCTTCTGCGTCTGGCCGCTGAAGGTTGTAACTGTGTGCCACGAGGCCGGCGGCGCGGGTGGCGAAGTGACGGTGCCGCTATTGTTTACCGTCGCGCTGCTTTGGGTGCTGTGAGTCTGCTGGGGAGCAGACGGAGTGGGGGCGGCGGCAGTTTTGGTTTGGGTCGATGCTGCGTTTGCAGTAGAAGAGGCTTCTGTAATTGAGCAAGCGTACATGAGAGGCAGAGTGATTTGAAAGTTCGCTTGTGAGGTGTAAGTTTGGCTGCCCTCCATAGTGCCGCCGACAGTCATGACGTCGTTCTGGACGGCGTCGGTGTGACCTTGGTAATCAACCAAGATGATGTCGCTGAAATTCCAGCCGAACTGGTCTCTGTCGACCGCGAGGCGCATATACCCAACGCCGCCTGATTCTTGAATTTGCAGAATCTGGCCGGTAAACGTAGATCGGTCGGATTTGAAAGAGTCGGGATTCTTGCTGAGTTCCTTGTAATCAATCGGCTGGGTGGCGTCGGGAGAGAACCCATTGCACGCGCTCGTTATGTCAGAGCTGCTGGCGGTTGGAGAGCCGGAGCTTGCGGCGATACTTATTATTAAGAGCAGGACGATAACAATACCGACCCAAAACCACCAGCGTTTATAGAACATCTTTTTCTTCGCGACCTCTTGTATGTCCATATAGTGCGGTTACTAAAAACTAATAATCGCCTCCGGTAGTATGGACTTTGGAAAACACAAAGCCCGCTACCAGGAGGCCTTGCGGCCCTATCAGAGTTTCCCCTGATAACGTAAGTCACGCCCTGATAACGGGTTTTCTGTGACTTACGATTTTCGACCTTGCCGGAGAGAAAAACTCGCCGGGGTAGGTCCTTAGCCCTATTCAGTTGTACAGAACCATGATACCGCCTAATTTGGTACCGTCCAACACCTTAGCTTAGATATAGAGGCTTGCGAAGGGGGTTGTCTACAGGACGCTCTTTTGGAGTTTTGGGAAGTTTTAAGGAGATGAATCGAGCCAACGAGAAACTGTGGGACGAAAAGTTTATGCGCGTCGTATTATTTCAGATTTAAAAAACTGTTCTTGAAAATTCGTTGCGGCGCGGATATCCTCATCGGTCATATTTTTTATATCTTCCGGAATGACAACCAATTTGTCATCGTCATCGTTCGTTCGATGAATAACTGCGATGCATTTGCCCGTAAAAGTTTCCAGTGGCTCTGTAACACTGAGCACATACGCGTCGAGTTCCTCACCGTCGGGGGAACATGTGTCGGGAATAAATCCGTAATTCAACTCATATATAAAACCATGCTTCGGATGTTTTGAATGAAGAGGTCGGTCTATTTTAACTAAAACAGATTTCCCCAAATAGTCGGTTGCTTGTGGTTGGTCAGTCATAGACTTAAGAAGCCGCTATCTCAATCATTCTCTTTCTTTCTTTTGAAAGTTGATGCTCGACATGATGCTGATGGCAGCGGCACCGACAAAGAAAATGACGAGTGACATCATGTTGCCGGAGCGTACCTGCCCCACCTGTAACAGCAGATAACCGACTACGAAATTGAACAGTGCCCACACCACGTTGACCATCGGAGATGACAGTCCCCTGCCGGGTGGTTTGGCAAACGGTGAGGGAAATCTATTCCCCGAAACACCCTGCATGAAATGCGGGATTGCATTGGCTAAAAAAATTCCGGCAAAAAAGCTAGCTATATACAGATACCAAGCCATACATTCATTCTACTCTACTGCACCATCAAATCCATTGGCTGGCCGACTTGAGCTAGAACCGTGGTCGGCCGAGTCCTGCAAGGCGGTTTAGCTATATTCTACATTACCCGATCGACGCGACTTGAGCGCACCAAAAAGTTACAAAAGTGACACAGGAATGGCATTTAACCGTGTCACTTTTTGGGAGCCTCATTCTCAGAAGGTTCTAAGACTTGCCGACCGCTCCTGTACTGCTCTTTGGCTATTTAATTAATAAATAGCCCAACGACCGGCAAGTCTCAAAATCTACTGATTGCCTCAACCCTCTGTTCCTTTAGGAAATTAATAATGTCGCTTTTATCAAAACGGACACTACCCCCAACCTTGATGAATGGGAGATGTCGCCCTTGCTGCAGGCGTCGCACTGAAGTTTGAGAAACCTTCAGCAACTCCGCAACCTCCTTTATGGTCAGTAGTTCTATCATAGAGTGGGTCTTTCAGATTCACCAGACGACGTGTCCTGAACGATTAATTTTTTATTGTTTTTCCTCTCAACGGCTTCAAAAAGGATGTCAAAAGCAGCATCCAAGCGCCGCTCTGCCTCCTGTGATTCTTCCTCGGTTTTGGGCTCGATATAGTGATACACGATCTTAATCTCCTTGTCCTTTTTCATATGTTAGGGGTTAGATGGGGTGGTAGTGATTAAGCCTCTCATTTTTAGCCAATCTTTTTCCTGCTGTTTCTTATTTCTTGTGACCTGTCCTAAAGACGAAGTATGGAACGCCGGATAAATACTAATTGGTGTGTCTGTTATTACTTTCCCTATATCATTAGTAAGTTTATATCCTTTGAGTTTTTGAGATTCTGAATACAATCTCTTCAGTGAGTATAAAGCACTATTACCCAACGAAACGATCAGCTTTGGTTTAATTGTTTCTATTTGATTCTTTAAAATTGGCAGACTGTCTCGCAATTCCTTGTTTGTGGGTTTGTAATTTCTTGGTTTTGCTTCGTCGGGAACCCAAATTACTGCGTTTGTTATAAAGATATGGCTACGATATTCTAGACCAAAAGTTTTTTCAAAAAGATGTTTAAACAGTCTTGCTGTCGGATCAGGATTATCAAAACACACAAGATCCGTTCCTCTAGTTTTAGGACCGGGCCTTTCATTAATAAACATTATGTTTATCTTGCCCGTCCCATTTTTTGGATCTGACTCAGGTATAAAAACGGGATTACCCCCGTTTAGTTTTATGCAAGCATTTTTATATTTTCTTAATTTGAGTGGCATAGAGTTTTTTTTAACTTGACGCGGCTCGGGAGTTATTCAGCCTCTGGTTCTGTATTGCCACCCTCGAGTAGTTCCAACCCTTTGATTTTTGGCATTGCCGTCGCACCAATGTGCCCCGCCATTCCCCCAATAATGTTTGCAGTTCCCATGAGAAGTCTCTGTGCCTGTGCTTCTCTTTGAGCCCAAAATTTCTCGTATGCAGTGCGCTCTTTCAACACCTGTGCTCTCATTTCAGTATAGGTTTCTATCATCGCCTCCACTTGATGCACAAATTCGTGACTAGTCACGAAACCAAAAAGCGCATCCGCTTTCGTACCGCGATTTTGAGCGAGGGCTTTTTGAAGACCGACGTCTAGTAATCCCTTACGGAGCAATGTTGCGAGAATCACCATGGAACTTGGCTTGCAAACCCAAACACCATTGGTATTTCCAATGTCTCCAGAAATTTGTTTAGGCATTATATTGCTTACAATGACAGGAATGTTTGCTTTAGCGGACCGCAAATTCTCTTTGGCAGTCTGTATCCATTCCTCTTTCCAGTTCTTGTGACTTTTGCATTCCCACAAAATGATTCCACATTCTGACTCTCTTGGACTTCGAACAGTTTGCCGGATGTCACTTCCTTTTACTCCCTTGCCAATAGGATCGATAATATCATCACGAAATTCGTCCCTTAGGGCCTGTTCCATATCAAGCTCTAATACTTCCCCTTGAAGTTGTTGAGACCCTTGGGCCGCTTTTCTTTGAGCTTCGTCTAACGCCTTCTGTGTATCTGATAATTTCTTGTCACTTTCCGCCAATTTAAAACGATACTTTTCATCAGCATTTTTTGTAGCCTCTTCGCGAATTTTTGTTTCTTCTTTCGCCATTCTCTCCTGCATTTCCAACTCAGCGTTTTCCTTAGCTTTGCGCTCTTCTCTCAACTCCGTCATCAACTCGCTCAGTTTCTCACGGAGTTCTCCATTTGATTTTTTATCACCTTCTGCTTCAGCTTTCAATTCCTTTATTATGAGATCATTCTCGGCTGATGCTTTCTTTTTTACCGCAAGCGTCTCAGCCTCAAACTTCTTTTTTGCAATTTCAATTTCTGCATCCGCAGCTTTTTTTGCAGCATCAGCCTCATGTGCAAGCTTTTTTCTTTCAATTTCCAGCGTCGATTCAGCACTCTTTTGAGCACTAGCGGCTGCCTCTTTTCTGACTGTCTCCAGTTCAGCCTCGTGCTTTTTGTGCTCGGCAATGAGAACTGTTTTCTCGATGTCTTTTGTTAGGGCTTCCGAGAGCTCAATTTCCGCGCCACACTTAGTGCATGTAATTGTAGTCATAATAGTATGAGGATGTTAGTTTAGATTTAGCACGTTGTGAAGGGGCTATCAACATTAACCAATTGAGGTCTAAGAATGGTTCTTTAATATCTCGATCAAGTGGTTCGCGGACGCTTTGCTTCTGAAGATGCAGAGGTAGTTTGACTTCGTCGCCAATTCTTTGACTCGGTCGAGGTAATTAACTCGGGCATCCTTCTCGATATACATGACAATCATTTTTGCCGCCACAGCCTCCTTGATCTGTCGACCCACAGCTTCGTATTCTAGGGTACCTTCTCCGTCATAAGGAGATACTACGGTTATACCTGTGAGCTTGAACATCTCAGTAATAGCTTCAAACCTTCCGTCGTTTCGGAACGTATTGTCGACAATATAAAAAACGGGAAGTCCTCTGCGGTGTAGGTAATCCCAAATGTGGGGAATCACTTTTGCAAAATACGCTCTGGTGTAGTTATCAAATATTTCCAGGTATGCCGCTACGCGGTAGGTCTTATCCATCGTGAAGATTGCGACCGCCTGCAGGGCATCATCGTCCAACGGCACGTCCCTAAAATAATTTAGAGCGTACTGCCTGAGCATTTCGGGAATGACATCCATATCCTCCGTCTTTCGCATTTTCGTAACGTAGTATTCGATGTTGTCGATTAGATCGGAAAGCCTACGAGGCCTGAAGGTTATTTCTTCGGCGGTGAACATTTGGCTAGGGCTATCGAGCAGCGCATCCTTGCTTTCACGCGCAAACATTTTCTCGAAACCGAGCTTTTTTGCGTCTTCCTCATCCTCGGCATCCACGAAATATTCCCTTCTTTCCTCCTCGCCGAAAAGTGGCTGTGCTAAAACTCGGAATGACTTCATAGGTATATTATAACACTTTTCGAGGAAATTGTCTTTATTACCGCAGACTACTGCTCCTGCCAGAGCTCTAAGGCTTCTTCTAGATCTAACCCTGTCTCATCAGCAAGATCCTGAACCTCCTGCGCCTCATCAAGCGTTAGGTCGTTCTCTTTTGCCAGTTCAAAAAGTTCCTCGTCCATAAATTTATTCTACACCAGTGAGCTTGCTCAAATCTCGCTTTGCACCCTCGGTCTTTGGGACGATTGGGATGCCCATTTCCTTCGCGAGTAAAATTTCTTTCTCCATTCCCGGGGATATTGTATCGCCAAACAACCAAAGCTCATCAACATATCGGCGGCGAAAACATTCATGGTTGGCCTCCATGCCAAGTTCCCGGTCTTCGATCAATTCGTCGTTAAGATATTGAAGCGATATAAGATAGGGGGCAACCGGAATAATATCCTTCGTGTGCACCTCCGAGCATATCTTTAAAACTTTCTCGATATTGCCCTTTATATCGCCGCCGACCGGATGCCCTATAAATACGGTTTTCATAATTCTTTTTCCACAATCTTAATCTCGTTTTCAGTGAGGCCGTAAAGTTTATATACTAGTTTATCTATTTGATGTTCAAGGTCTTGGACTATTGCTCGTTTTTCGGCATTCTTTAGGTAGTCATCCGATTTAGTGATTTTGAGAATTTTTTCAGCGAGATCAATAAATGGTTTTTGGTCATCTTGTAAACATTTCTTAACTGGAATTTCAGAGAGTGGTTGGTAAAATAATTCTAATATTTCTCCTTTTCTTTTCCCTCGTTGGTAAAGCCATAGGCGATATAATTTTGAATTTAGTAATCCTAAAATATATTTCAATGAAATCTGTTTATCTTTCTGCGTCAAAAAGTATACGTCAGAGGCTGCATACCAAGGAACCTCGTTATAACCAAATGTATTAGTCTTGCTCCTATAAGGTGCCACTATTTTGGCTTCATCGAAAATAGTTTCTTCTCTTGGCCATTGAAGTTGCCACCATTTAATAACTTCATTTTCGACCTCTCGTCGGTGATTCAATAGTTCAATATATCTTTGCAAATGTCCTTCCATGTTAGATCCAATGCTTTTTTCACTTCTACCTAGATACATAACGCTCTCACTACTATCAATATTTGTGCTCCATCTATAAACATCGCTATTTTTAAACCACGGCCTTAAAATCCGTTTCTCATCTTTAGTTAAATTAAGGTTTTTTATTTCTTCTTTGCTTAACACAAAAATCCCATCTCCAACCCCTGCCTCAATTTTATATTTTTTTATGTGTTTCAAACTGACCTTATTTGCTCCGGTTACCAACCCTTGATTGATTTCACAAACATCCTTTAGAATAGTTCCTTGTTCTTTCATCTTTTCTAACACTTTTTCTATTGGGTTTTCTGTATTTCCGATACCACTAAGACGTATGTAATTTTCTATACCATCATAAAGTTGCTCCTGCTTCACAGAGTAGTAATCTGAATCCTTGTCTTCACCGGAAAATACTTTATTTAATATTTCTCCGTTCGCTAACCCAGATCTTCGTGTAATACAAGTATGAGCGGAAGTTTCCTTATTTAGATCTTTACTGAAGATGGTAATCATATTGTGTTGCCCAAGTGCCGATTCAAATATTCTTAGTTCATTAAAATTTACGAGATTATTAATTACAGCCCTTTCTCTTAAGTCAGACCTGAGATTGCTAGCGCCAGATGCGGTTATAAAATAATTTGTAGAAATAAATGCACACAGCGAGGATGGTTTACCAAGATTGAGAGCAAGATGAAAAAAGAAGTAAAAAAGATCCATTTTCCCCTTATAAAATCTTTCTAAATTTCCTTTTGCAATTGGCCTGAATATTTCCTTGTTTCCACTTTCCCCAACGTACGGTGGATTTGCAATCACCACATCGAAGCCGCCTTTCTCCTCGAACACTTCGGCAAAATTGAGCTTCCATAGGAAAAATGGTTTGGTGTTTGAACGTTTAAATTCCTGGAGCTTTTTGAGGGCAGAGATCTTGCCCTGCTCTTTGAGCGTTGCTTCAATAAGTTCCCATTCCAACTTTTCGATTTGCTGCTTTAATGTATCTTTTTGGTTTTTATTAGTTTCCTCAAAAAACTTCTTGTGCAATCTTTCCAGCTCATCGTGGATTTGTCTGGATTCTATTGCATTGGCAAATAAGTCTTTTTGCTCAAAGCCCTTATCTTTAAAGAGTTTTTTTGTTTTCAGAAGTTCCCGCAACTGCCCCTCAAGATCTCGCACTTCCTGTGGCCTATCCGCATCTTTATTTTTCAGCCACTCGGAGTTTTTTATATAATGTTTTAAGAGTTCACTTTGTAGAGATGATATCTTTTGATTAAAGGGATCAAAAATTCTTGAGTCAATAATTTGTGCTTCAAGAAGTTTTTCATCAAAGAGCTTGATACCTTCAAATTCCTCAAGCAGACTATTTCCTTGCATTATTTTATAATCCAAGTTCGGCAATGGCTTGATCTGCTTGATATCATCTTCGTCAACTATCAAAGAAAGCCACAGCCGTAACTTAGCAATCTCAACCGCACCCGGATCAATATCCACACCATAAAGAGAATTCTGAATGCAATCGCGTTTGAAATTGTATAGGCTCCGGTTTTTGTTTTTGAGGTAGCTCGAAAGCACCATACGGACCTTAACAATGACATTCATCATACCAACCGGAAAAGCGCCGGAGCCGATGGCCGGATCGCAAACTTTGATATCGGCCAGTTTTTGGTCAATGTCTTTGGCGAATTTCTCTATGGATTCTGGCAATATTTGATCGTACGGCCCCTCATAATCCGGGTTGTCCTTCTTTTTAGCCACGTATATGGCTTCATGCTCTGCTACATTTTCGCCAATCTTCACAAGCATCTCTAAATCTTCTTTTGCGACCTTGCCGTCGAGTTCAGTAGATAGATAGTTAACCAAACTCTGCTCGCACATATAATGAACGATCTCGCGTGGCGTATAGTAAGTGCCTTTGGATTTACGGTCTTTGACTTCCAAGAGGTTCTCAAACACTTTACCGAGCATTTCCGGGTCTACAGCCACCTCTTTTTCCAGCGGCTCATCTTCTTTAACAGTAAAGTTATAGCGATCAAATATATCCAGAATGCCGTCGCCAATGTCGCCGTCTTTGGTTTTTCGAGTATTTGAAAAAATATCGTTAGGTAAATCAATGGCAGTATTTACCCAATCGTAGTTGTTGATTGGGTCAAAGAGGCCGCCGTTTAGGAACGGTATTTTACATTCAAATCGGCTATAAAAATCATCGTCTCGTTCTTTAGCTAAAGCTTCATAGAAAAGTGGTTCAAGGTAGTCATTAAAATAGTTTTTGTCTTTACCAGCCGCCTCTTCAAATAAAGTCCGGAGGAATTTCTTGTTGCCATCGCCCCAGCCTTTATTCATCGGCACACCGAACCAACCTTTTTTCTGCAAGAAGTAGAGGAACACAATCTGGCCGAGTAATTTTTTTGAAAAATCTACGGTATTAACATTTTTCTCAGCAAAATCAGCTTTAATATTTGGGTGATGACTGATGACATCATTCAAAGTCTCATGAACACGCAAGAATATTTCTCGATATTTTTCAAAGAATTCTTTGGTGACTTTTTCTATATTGAAAGCATCCTCGAGCTGTTTAAGAGTGGGGTTAGCTTCATCGTCTTCCATGATTGGAGCGAGGCGGCTCTGGGCGGTATGACTATTTTCATTCTTACCGACAAGAAACGACCAGCGTTTTGCCGGAGTAAACTCTTCCTTAACCTTTGTCTTGCCAGATTTGTCCTCAGTGAACTTATATTCCATCTTCACCAGCGAGAAGCGCCAATCGGCTAGGTTTGGAGAGACAAAGGCTACAAGGCCGGCATCCTTTTGGTTCCTTTCCTTGAGATACCGAGCAACAAAATTACGCTGGGCAGTACGAGCCCGTTCAAGCGACGTTTCTTTTTGGAGATAGACAATAAGGATATCTACTTTACTACCGATAGGGTCAGTATAAGTTGCAAGCCGCTCATAAGTCTTAATGTAGCTTGTATAGGCCTCGGGCACATAGCCGCGTGCCAGAAAAGCCTTCGAATCATCGACCCTATTGAGAAGGTTTTTTACAAAATAAAGAAACTTCTCTTTATTGAAATCATTCTGTAGAGTGTCTCTGACAAGATTTTGTGCCTGTGTTTTCTGCATATCATAAGTTCGTCAAATACTCTGACAGAATAACCTCTCGCTTACCGAAGTGGTCGGTGGTAGTTTCGGCAAAATGACCTCCAAGAAGCCGCACTGAGATGTGACTCTGCAGGACCGAGAGAATCTTTAGCGGATTAATGTTTTTTTTGATTTCATCATTAAGAGCCTGCAGTGTTACCTTCGTGGTTTGTTTAGGCAAACCGCCTTCCTCGAGCTGGGTGACGACCTTTTTGAGATAAAGCTCCTGTTCTTCGGTAAATTGTCGGTGGTCGTTCATGGTCGCCTTCAGAATCCTCAAGATTTGCGTCGCGCTGTCGCGCCCGCCGCGCATTTTTACTTCCGGCATTTCTTCTGTTGTCGCAAAGATAAATGCCTTCTTGTTTTCCTCAAGCAGGGAGTAGAAATCCTTATCAACTTTCTGCCGCTTCGTGTCTTTTGCAGACTCAAGCATTTTAGCTGCGGAAATGAAATCCAATTCTTGAGAACGAGTGCCTGTGGCTGCGAAGAACTTTTGTATCTTTCCACGACGAAAATATGAGATCAGTTGCCCGACATGCTCTTTGTTCGTTCTCGCTGTTCGCGCCTTCTTGGGTAAACGCTTAACTTTTTCAAAAGTATCCGGGTCTTTATCTCGAATATCCTTGATGACACGAAGATATTTGAGTTCGCTCTCCTCGTCCTCATTCTCGCCGGTAATAATTTCTTTTGAGGTGAGGCGGTTGAACAGCTCGTGGGATCCAATTGGCTCGTTTTCGGTGAGCAAATGTGCATCGCCGCCAAGCAAGGACAAGAATGCGCTGATTTTCGCCTCGGCCGCCTCACGAAGCTTGATTTGGTCGTTGGCTTGTTTAGTAGGAAAGAAATTGAATGTATAGACCTTATCGAATTTGGTATCGACTCGGTTGACGCGACCGACCCGTTGCATCATGCGGGTCGGATTCCAAGGAATATCGTAATTAATAACGACATTGGAACGATGTAAGTTCACACCTTCCGCCAATATTTCAGTGCAGACGAGAATTCGGTAATCGTCTTTCGGGAATCTGGCCTTGGCATCAAAATTCTCAATAACCTGTTCCCGGACCAGCATGCTGGAGGCACCAGTAAAGCAGAGCGTCTCATTCGGAAACTTGGCATCGATATTCTTGGCGAGGTATTCAGCCGTCTCCTTTGATTCAGTAAATATGATGAGCTTACTCTTTTTAAGGATCGGGTTGGTGGAAAGTTTTTCTATAAATGCCAAAAGCTTCGGGTCGCGCTTGATGCTCATCCACATCTGATGAATCTCTTTCAAGATATCGAGATCGCTTTGCAAGTCCTTTCTAAACTCTGCTCGGAAATCCTTGCTGGGTAACCTATCAGCCTTACCCTGGCTAATCAGTGCTTCGACAGCGTCGTCATTGTCATCCGCAAGAAATTCAAAGATTTTATTCGTGTACTTTTTGCTTACATATACGTTGCCGTTATCCATCTCCGATATAAATGACTCGTAAGAATGTATAAAGCGACCGAGTGAGTTTTGGAATGCGTGAAAGCTGCTTTCGAGACGCTTGATGAGCAGTATTTTCATAAACTTGCCCATGTTCTTTTGGGCCAATTCCTCCGGCTGACTGACCTCACCCTTGTAGTAAAGAATCGGGGTGTACCGCGCGTACTTGAAGTTCTTAGCCAGCAGCTCAATGGTCTTGGTAAATATCACATCCTCATCGTCGTTCAATTCATAGAAAGTCGCTTCCGGTTTTTCTATGTCCGGGAACTTCAGCTTCTGAGCGGCCAGATCTTCCGCAAAATATTTGGTGATCTCCGTGCGAGTACGACGCACCATCAAATACTTGAGTACTTTCTCTCGGATTTCCTTCGCGTTTTCTTTGACGGCCGCGATGTATTCGTCATAATCTTTCTGGCGGTCGAGATTTTTAAGCTTGCGTTCGAGACCGGCGAAGAATTGCTCGAGATCCGGCAAATTAGGGACTGTACTCTTTCGAGCCTTCTGGAAAAGCTTGATCTGACTCAAAATATCCCTTGGGGAGTTGTTGTACGGAGTCGCGGTTACAAGGACGACCTTCTTCCCACGACAAATCTCGGCCAACTTTTCATACGTCGCATTATTCTCGGTACGGAAGCGGTGTGCCTCATCAACAAACAGATGCGAATACTGTTCGACACCGTCCTTGATGATCTTGTCGAGTTCGCCAATAGACCGGAACGTGGCCGGCACGTTGAAATCCCTAAACACGTTCGGCCATGACCCCGGATTGGTCTTATCCAGCAGGACCGGCGGAGCGATGACGAGAATCCTGCCTTCATTCACGAGTTGGCCGCCGAGCATCGCCGAAATATACGTCTTACCTAGACCGACGACGTCGGAAATAAATACACCGCCATATTCATCAAGAATCTTCTTCGCATTAAGAACGGCTTGTTCTTGGTACTCAAGTTTCTTGAATTCAATCGGAAGATACTTAAGGAACACTTCATCGTGGGTACCTAGATCATCCTTGAAATATTCATAGAGGAATTTCAGATACAGTTCATACGGGGTAATGCTATCGCTGAGCCACGTTTTCGTTTGTATGGTGTCAACATATTTTTGACTGACATCCACTGAATCTTTCCATAGTTCGTTGAATTTGCTCAAAGCAAAATCATAATCGGCACTGTTTTTGAGTTCGACATTGAACTCTAGATTGTCCACGAAACCCGCTTGCGTAAAGTTGCTTGAACCGGTGATAACGCGACCCTTGTCGCGATCGCCCTCGCCAAACGTCATGATGTAAACCTTTGCATGGATTTTCTCCGATGGATATGCACGAATCTCCAATTTACCGCTCTGTATCCACTCAATGAATTTTGAAACGCCATTCTCGGTTATTGCGTTGTCCTCGGAAGATTCCATCTCCTGCTCGACAACTGCACCAAGCTTTTCTTTCGTCTCTGCACTCGAGAACTGCAAGGCAGTCTGCGCTACCGGTTGCGCTTGCTGCATCAAATCGTAGGTATGCGGATCAGTGCTGATGCCAATAAGAATCCTGATTTTCTCCGTCTTTTCTAGAGACTTATATACGGCGTGGAAGCCGCTGGCATAAAAGTACCCGACCAGACAGTCAAAGAACTTAGTGTCTTTAATTAACACTTCGAACCTCTCCTTAAGGTTCTGACCATCCTCGTTGGTTATGAATGTAAGATCGGAATTCATGAAATTTCGTATTATTAGGCAAATAATAGCACTTTGAGCCTCTTTTAGAAGCATTTCTTACCAACTTAGGGGTGCCGGAGCTGGTCTAGACTCACAGCAGGGGTTGCGTCATTCCTTGTACTTGCAGATTAGCAAGTAACTACAAGGCATATGAACACAAGCGTTTTTGAAGGTACAACAGGAGCTCTAGGGGCGAGGCCGGAAATTAAGGAGGCAGTAAAGGTGCGCTACTGCCTTTACGCTCGCAAGAGCACCGAGGACGATGAGAATCAGGCTCTCTCCATAGGGTCGCAAATCAAGGAGATGACGCAGGTGGCAGAGCGGGATGGGCTCGAAGTTGTTGAAGTGCGACAGGAGAAGCATTCTGCAAAAGCGGCCGGGCAACGACCCGTGTACCAGCAGTTGCTCGCTGATATACGAACGGGAAAATTCAACGGCATCCTGACGTGGGCACCGGACAGGCTGAGCCGCAATGCCGGAGACCTTGGTGCGGTGGTGGACCTATTCGACCAAGGCAAGCTCTTGGAGATACGCGCGTACTCGCAGAAGTTTACCAACAATCCGAACGAGAAGTTCATGCTGATGATACTGTGCTCTCAGGCAAAGCTGGAGAATGACAACAAGAGCGTAAACGTGAAGCGCGGGCTGCGAACGCGTGCAGAAATGGGCCTTTTGCCGGGGTATGCGCCGACTGGATATCTCAACGACAAACGCTCAGACCACAAGTGCGAAGTACTGCTCGATCCCCTACGGGCGCCGGTAGTTAGGATGATATTCGAGAAAGTGGCAAAGGAACGCTGGAGCGGCAAGCGGGTATATTTTTGGCTAAAGGATGAGATGAACTTCAAGACACGCAACGACAAGACGCTTAACATAAGCACGCTGTACGAGATGCTCAAGAATCCCTTTTACTGCGGCGTGTATGAGTACCCGCGTAAGAGCGGCAACTGGTATGTTGGGAAGCATCAGCCTCTCATCTCACAGGAACTATTCCAAGCGGTCCGTGCAAAGATTATCGAGGAGAGCAAGCCAAGAAAGCGCGACCGCGAGTTTACCTTTGTGCGCCTCATGGTATGCGGCAAGTGCGGCTCCGGCGTGACCGGATTGGACAAGCAGAAGGTCAACAAAGATGGCACTTCCCGCTGGTACACCTACTACAGTTGCACTGGCGGCAAAGACCGCAATTGCAAGAATCCTTACATCCGTGAGGACAGTGTCATAGAGCAGCTGTGCGGAATCATCGACCAAGTCGAGATTGACGAGTTGGGCGCCCGCCACCTTATTGAGAAAGAGATTGCCCGCTACAACAAGCTCCGCAAGACAGTGCTTGGTTCAAAAGAGAAAGACACAGGGGTGGCGATGGATATAAAGAAATATGCAAAGTACCTGCTTGAGGAAGGAAGCATGGAGGAAAAGCGCGAGCTACTGGAGCACCTGCGCGGCAAGCTCGTAATCAATGATAAGAAAATTACTCTAATGTAGGAAGCAAAAGAAAAAGTCCTCGATAACTTCCAGAGGCTTTTAAACTTTTGCTGTGGCGGAGAAAGGCCGCCAGACCAACCATGTATATGACATTTCCACTGCTATTTCTTGAACTTATTTTTGATCTTGATTATCTTGAGCATCCAAGGAGTAAAAGGGAGGCGCTTATATTGATGCATCCAAAAATATCCCACCATACTGACGATCAATGCTCCTCCTCCGTCTGCAATAAGGTCCCACATGGTATCGGCATTGCTTGCCTGCCAAGGAGAGTAATTGACGAGATGAGCTGAAAAATATGCGTCTCCCGCAAACTCGAACATCTCCCACACCGCGCCTATTGCGAGAGAAAATGCGACCGCAAAAATTGATACAAACAGCGGGCTCAGGTTGAGTTTCAAGTGCTTATGTTCGTTTAAGATATACAGCAGTACGTAGCCGGTTGCGCCCAGTAAAAGTCCCGATTGAAAGTGTAAAAATTTATCCCACAGCGGAATCCGATCGTAAAAGCGCCCCACTTCGCCTAAAAAGAGCGTGGAAAAAATAAAAATAACAATGCCTAGGTCGAGAGTAAACGGCAGATACAGCCGGTAGCGCTCTTTAAGGATAGACGGAACAAACATCAGAAGGAAAATAAGGAGAGTGCTTACCGCCGACTCCCAGTTTCCCCGCAATAGAAATAGAGCCGCCCCAATGAGGACTAACACACGCATACCATAATAGACAACGAGCGTCACTCTGTTTCGATATGCACCGGTTATGCTGAGGTTGTTTATAATTTTCATGGCTGGCAGACTAGGATTCGACCCTCAGCGGTATGGTACCGGAATTTCGCACTTTCGACGCCTGACGGAACGAGTTCCTGGCGTCACAACTGTGTGTCGGCGGAAGGACTTGCACCTTCGACCTTGGGTTTATGAGTCCCATGCTCTAACTGCCTGAGCTACGCCGACATGACCCGTACTCTTCGAGTTTCGAAGGGCACGCCTAGCGCTCACGGTATCATTTTTGCGCTATTTCTTCAATTTTTACTCTTAGCCTTTGCGGCTGAGCAACTTTTGGTACACATGCGCGTAGGCTATCATAGTCACCGGCACGGTCACGAGAAGCGGCACCAAAAAGAGTATTGCACCGACGATGTTGATTGCAATAATTGCAAGAATAAACCAAAGCAAATGCCATTTGACCCCCACTGTAAGCTCGGCACTTTTGCGCAAACTGTCGGTAACGCTTGCGCCGTCGATAACGGCAAAGCGCACCATAGAGTAGCGAAGTAATAGATAGACTCCCGGCACAATCAAAAGTATGAGACCGATGCATATGAGGACGCCGGAGAGCAGACCCGCCAAAAAGAAACGCCACACAAGCGCCGTGTTGGGCAGAAGCGCGCTGTACGATGCATGTTCACCGCGCGCGATCTTGAGCACTATCACCGTAAACCCGACGCCGATATAAATGCTTACAACAAACAGCGCCACTTGTGCGACAAACCCGAGCACACTATGTGTAAGAACATGCTGCACTATCGCGCTCGCAACCTCCACCGCAAAAAACGTTAGCATCGTTTGAAACAGGAGCCGACTGTGTGCTTTGGTCTTTTCCCAGCCAAAATGGAGCGACTCTCCTATGGAAAAATGATGCGACATATACGTGTTGCGGGGCCGGGAGTCGAACCCAGATCCCGAGGTTATGAGCCTCGTGAGGTACCATTCCTCCACCCCGCGATGATAAGAGCCTAGCCTCTAATGGCCCCAGGATATCACAAATACTGAAACTCTTCAAAGACTCTGCGATAGAGGTCTATCGTTGCTTTTGCGGTGCGCTCGTCGAGCCTAAAGCTCTCGCCCTTGTGCGCTATCTCGTTGCGTACTTTATGTGCCTTCCACGCCAAATCAAGCGTTGTAAACTGTATCGGGTTTGCATCGCGCAACTGGTCGGCAACGGTCTCGCCCCGGTAGCCGCGCGCGGTGAGCATATTACCCATCATGATGTCGGCTTCCATAACGGCGCGACGCCAGTCGCTTTCTTGCGGCGTGCTGATGAGCATAATGATATGCTCCCATTGCGGATTAATAGGCATCTCCTCCGTATGTTGTGCCTTAAGATGCTCCTCTTCTGAGGCACGTCTGTGCCAACCCTCGTGCTCGATGACATGTATGCGCCGTTGCGTGTATATAAAAAGCACGGCAAATAATACCGTAAAAATAATGCCCGCCCACGCGATATACTCGGTAAGCTGGAGCGTCTGCGCGGGGATTTGCGAGATATCAATGTTGGTGCCGGTAAACACCCGATACGCCAGCAAAATAAAATACTCGAGATTTATAAAATGAACGTAGTCCATTTATCTATTATAAGGCATATTTCAAAATCTCTTTTTTAAAATCTAGGCGGGGGCGTGCCGCTTTTTAAGGAGCGAAGTGACTATAAAAAGTGGGGTTAAGGATTTTTAAAAAGAGATTTTGAAGTTAAGCTTCAATTACTTTCCCCATACTAAACAGCGTGGCTTCGTCGCCATGTGCAGCCATACATTGGATACCCACCGGGAGATGCTTGTCTTCGCGCAGGACGGTGCCCATGGGCACCGAGAGAGCTGGATTGCCGGTCAAGTTTGCGGTAACCGTAAAGATGTCCATCAAGTACATCGCAAGCGGGTCATCGGTCTTCTCGCCAAGTTTTGTGGCGGGCGATGTGGCGGTTGGCGTAACAATACTGTCAACCTCTTTGAGCACGCGCTCAACCTCGGCACGCAACTGTGCGCGCGCGGCGGTTGCTTTGCCAAAATAGGCGTCATAGTAGCCGGCCGAAAGCACGTAGGTGCCGAGCATAATCCGGCGGCGCGCCTCGGGGCCAAAACCCTCTCCCCGCGAAATCGCGTAGTCGTCAAACAGTGTTTTGCCTTTGCGCGACAACCCGTAGCGCACGCCGTCAAAGCGCGCGAGATTTGCGGAGACCTCCGCCGGCATGATGACGTAATAGACCGCAAGCGCGAGGCCCGCGAGCGGCAATTCCACATCGACAATTTCATACCCTTTCGCTTTAAACGTCTCGAGTGTTTTGTTAAACGCTTGCAGAACATCTTTGTCTATTCCCTCTTTAAGGAGATGCCTTGGTACGCCAATACGTTTGCCGTAAGATTTTTTTGGATAAAAATCGGGCGTGATGGTGGTGCTGTCGAGCTCATCCTTGCCGCGGATGGTATCAAAAATAAGTTGCGCGTCTTCGACAGTGTGCGTGAGCGGCCCTGCTTGGTCGAGCGAGCTGCCCATCGCGATGAGCCCCGAGCGCGAGACCGCGCCGTAGGTTGGTTTGAGCCCCACCAACCCGCAAAAGCTTGCCGGCTCGCGGATGGAGCCGCCGGTGTCGGTGCCAAGTGCACAGAGCGCCATGTGTGCGGCAACCGCAGTCGCGGAGCCGCCGGATGAACCGCCGGGCACGCGCGACTCGTCGTGCGGATTTTTGGTCGGGCCAAACGCGGAGTTTTCGGTCGAGCCGCCGTGCGCAAACTCGTCCATGTTGGTGCGGCCAAGAAACACGGCGCCCGCTTCTTTTAGTTTTGTAATGATGGTCGCATCAAATGTGGCAACGTAGCCTTCCAACATTTTTGAAGCAGCCGAGACTTTACGCCCCTCGATTAAAATATTGTCTTTTATCGCAAGCGGGATGCCAAGAAGCGGGCTTACTTCTTGCCTTGAGCTTGTCGAACGGACTCGCCTCTCATCAGCCGCCTGTGCTTGCTCGAGGACATCGTCATACACTTCCAAAAACGCATGCAAGCTTGTGTCTCTTTTTTTTATTTCATCCAAACAGGCGCGTGCCAAATCTACCGCGGTAATCTCTTCCGCTTGCAATTTTTTGGACGCTTCTGCTATCGAAAGTTCGTTTAAGCTACTCATCTTTTTGGATTATCTTGCGCACGACGTTAAAAGTGCCCTCGCGTTTAGGGAACGCCGCTATCACCTGTGCCTCTTTGCCAGCCATCGTGTCTCCCGCTTCGCCTGCCTGCGCAGGCAGGCGCGGCACATCACTGCGGAGCACATTGCGCACGAGAGGTATCTCGTGCTCTTTGCCGTCGACAGAGACAGCCGCTACTTGCCCGACATAGCCGAGAATGTTTGAGATGTCTTTTTGCAAGCTCTCTATCTCTTTGGGTGTCACCTCAAGCCGTGCCAAAGCGGCCAATTGTTCCACCTCCTCTTTGGAAATCATACAAGGATACTATAACAAAAATTAGCCTTATGACAGCAAGTGCAAAAACTCCTGCTCGGTGAGGATTTTTACGCCCAACTCCTCGGCTTTATCAAATTTTGAGCCCGGGTCTTCGCCTGCCACCACATAGCTGGTGTTTTTGGAGACGCTTGACGAAACCTCGCCGCCAAGTGCGCGGATTTTTGCTTTGGCATCGTCGCGGCTTAGCCCCTCGAGCGTGCCGGTGAGCACAAATGTTTTGCCTGCTAACGGACCGGCATCAAGGCCCGGCCTTGATGCAAAGTCGGGATTTTTAATAGTTACGTGCTTCTTGAGCCTCTCAATTAATTTTTGATGTTCTTTTACCGCAAACCAGTCGTATATCGAGCGGCCCACCACGTTGCCGATGCCTTTTATGTTTTCAAAGCCTTCAATACTTTCCTGCGCTATAGCATCTATTGATTTATACTTTTGTGCCAAAAGTATGGCCGTCTCCTCTCCCACTTGCCCTATCGAGAGACCGGTAACAAGACGACTGAGCGCAACATCGCGCGCGCTTTTTTTGATACTCTCGACAAGTTTCCGCGCTGATACTTCTGCAAAACCATCGAGCGTCAAAAGATCGCCCTCGGTGAGCGTAAAAAAATCATCAAAACGCTGAACCAAACCCTTCTCAAGCAGTGCATCAACCGTGTTCGGCCCCAGCCCCTCGATGTTAAGCGCACCTTTGCTGGCAAAGTGCCGGAGTTTGCGCCGCTCCTGCGCAAAAGAGTTTTTGTAGACGCATCGCCACGCGGCTTGGCCCGGCACGCGCTCGATGCGGCCGTCGCCACCGCACTCGGCTACGCGCGTAGGCCACGCATACGCTTTGCTGTTTTTTGGCCGAAGCTCGGCGAGCACGCGCACGATGTCGGGGATAACGTCGCCCGCTTTTTGGAGTATCACCGTGTCGCCCACGCGCACGCCGAGTCGGCGTATCTCGTCCTCATTATGCAAAGTGGCGCGCGAAACCGTGGAGCCTGCCACCAGGACCGGCCGCAAATGTGCAACCGGCGTGAGCACGCCTGTGCGACCCACCTGGAGCGCGATGTCCTCGACCACCGTGGTAACCTGCTCGGCCGGAAACTTAAATGCAATCGCAAAGCGCGGCGCCTTGCCGGTATAGCCGAGCCGCTCTTGAAGCGCATGCTCGTTGACTTTGATGACGATGCCGTCGATCCAGTAGCCGAGGCTTCTGTTTTTCGATTGCCACTCTTTCCAAAACGCTACTATTTCTTCGACTGAATGCACCCGTTTAAAATGCGGATTGACGTTAAACCCGAGTTCGCGCAAATAGCGGAGCTCGCCTTCCTGCGTGGGTGGTAGCTCCTCGTTCGTTTGCGCGACGTCATATATAAAGGTGTCGAGGCCGCGCGCAGCCGCCACTTTTGGGTCGAGTTGACGGATAGAGCCCGCCGCCGCGTTGCGCGGGTTTGCGAATTCTGATTCGCCCTGAGTACGTCGAAGGGCATTTATTTTTTTCAGCTCCCCTTCGCTCATCCACACCTCGCCCTCGACAATAATATCTACCGGTCGCGCGAGCTTGAGCGGCACACTTTTAATGGTACGCACATTGTGCGTAACATCCTCGCCCACGACGCCATCGCCGCGCGTTGCCGCGGTTGTGAGCGCGCCTTTTTCGTATGTTAAAACAATTTTGAGTCCGTCTATTTTAAGTTCGCATACGTATGAGAGTTGCGAAAAGTCCTGCAACGCTTTTTTTACTCTTTTATCAAAATCACTTATATCTTTTTCGCTAAACGCGTCGTTAAACGACCACTGTGGTACGACATGTCGCACTTTTTTAAATCCTTGCTCGGGCGCGCCGCCGACGCGCCTCGTTGGCGAGTTGGCAGCGGCAAGCTCGGGATACCGTGCTTCGATGTTGAGCAGCTCCTGTTCAAGCAGATCGTAGGCGCTGTCGGATATTTCCGGCGCCTCGAGCGCATAGTAAAGATGCCGATGGCGGTTGACCTCCTCAATGAGCTTCCCGTATCGCTCGTGTACGGCTTTGGGGACCATGCCACCAGTATAAACGAATTAGCTTAGTAGGTAACCTGGAACACACGCTCAATCTGAAGCGATCCCGTGGTGCAGGTATTGTACCCATGCGAAACCACGGTGGTAACCGATGGATTGCCTCTTTTGTATACATACACAATGGTGCAAGGCGCAGCCGTGGTGGCGCCATTAATCGTAAACGTGGTGGTTGCATCATTTGCATCGGCGGCTTGTGGCCAGTTGTGTGCGGTAACCGCAGCTGCGGCGATGTCCTGACCGCTGCAGATAATGCCACTTTGTGGTACTTGCGCTGATGTGTCCGAAGAGGAGGTGGCAAACGCGCTGTTACTGCCGCCGTTACCGACATATTTATTTTCCCAATAGAGCGCGCACTCGGCACCCGTGTCGGCGGCGTAGATGGCATATTGCGACTGTGTTGCCGCCTCCGAGAGCTGGAGCTCGCGGACAGTGATGTCATAAATGGCAAGCCCGATGGCGAGCGCGAGGCTCGATACCAGCAGCGCAAAAAATAAAGTAAATCCTTTAGTCATGCTATTTATTGCCAATCGGTTATATTTTCTCCGACTGTTATCGAGTGAGAAAGCGGATCGTTCCACGAAACTGTCACCGCAATCGCCGCTTCGTTGGCGTTGCAAAGCGTGTTTCCACTATTACATACCGGAGAGGTAATGCTAATCGTGCGCGTAAAGATACTTGCCGAACCGCTCTTGTAGGTAAAATAATTATTAGTCGAGTCGTAGTTAATGGCCGGACATACGCCGCCCGCGCATGCGGCCGGTTGTGTGAGCGCTATCACATCGACTGTGCAAGCATTGGTGCCGTTGGCGCTTACGCACGGAGTGAGGTTAACGTCCTGGGCGGCACTGCCGTTGCCGGCAAGCCACTGCCCTGCCGGACACCCGCTGGATGATGAGCCAGCCACCAGACAGTTGGTATCACGCGCGTAGCGGATGTATTCGATGGCGTCTTGCGCCAGATAAAACGCGGTAATTTGGTCTTTGGAGATAAGCGCAGCCTGCAAGCCCTCTTGCGCGATCACGAGCGGACCGGTAATGGCAATCGCGAGCACGCTGATGGCTATTAGAGTCTCCACCAGGGTAAAACCTTTGCGAGTGTGCATATTTGTTAATGGTATTCGCATACTATTGATCATAAATGCGTTGCGTCACGGTGGTTTGCAAATGGAAGGCCGACTGTTGTGTGGTACTCACCTGCGCGTAGCCGCTGAGCGTAATCACCACAATCGGCTGGATATTGTCCCCGGTGGTTGTTCCCCACAAATGGAACGAGTAGCTGTTTGAGGCGCTCAAGTCATTGATGATAACGTCGGGGCTCGTGATGGACGCCCATGCGCCTCCCCCGACCGAAATGGCAAGACAGCCGGGTGTCGCAATGGTTTGCCCGCATATAGCCGCGGCGTTGGAGTCGACCGTGAGGCTCTCAAGCCGATAGGCGGTTACCACGCCATTGTTGGCGGTAAAGTAAAACGTGTTGTTGCCGGCTTTACAATCTCCGCCGGAAGAAGAACCGCAATGATAGTTGTAGCCGGTGCGTATCGTGCGCGACATAGAGTCGAGCGCAAAGTTAAGGTTATCTACCGACGACTTGAGCGCCTGCGCCTTCCTGTCGGCTGTGGAGAGCGAGAGCAACGCGCCGAGCGCCATGACCATCACGACCGAAAACAGTGCGACCGAGACGAGCATTTCGATAAGGGTAAATCCCTGCCTGCCGGCAGGCAGGCGCGTTTTAAATATGTGCGAATAGATTTTCATTGTGCCGATATAAGTCCTGTTGAGGTAACCATCACGCTCCGCACACTTGAAGGATCGCCTTGATTGGTTAAATAAATCATAGCGCTTGAGTAAAACGGCGTGCTTCCAGGCGCACAAGCACTGGAATTCAAATCGGTTGAAAAACAAGCATCTGGGTTTGGTCTTTTAAATACAATACTTAGCTGGGTTATCGTGCCAGTACTTTTACACCACGCTAAAGGGTTGCTAGGCACTGGACTACCCGATTGTGCCGCACAAAAATCCGATACTACATAGTCGGTGTTGAGTGAAAATACTTTTATAGCCTCTCCCGTCTCGTACCGACCGTCGTTGTTGAGGTCGGCAAAGAGGATGTATTGCCCGGGACTTGCGCTGTTAAAGTACACGCCGTAGGCGGACACATAACACTCCCCCGCCGAATAAAAACCGCTGCATGCAACCTGGGGCGTCGAGGTGCCGAGGACCGAGGTGCCGTACACCTGCGCTTGGCGGACCGAGAGCGCCACGCTGTACGCGAGCGAGCGCAAAATAGTGGAACTGTCGAATTTGGCCTGGTTAAACAGCATGATGCTGGTAACGATGACCATAATAGCCATCGTTACCATAAGCTCGAGCAAGGTAAAGCCCCTGCCTGCGCAGGCAGGCCGCTTATCAAAAGAGCGTGAACGACGAAAAGAAGTCGACATGACAAAAATAAGCGAGAGCGGCTCCCAACACCAAAAACGGAGCAAACGGCATCTCGCTCTTTATTGTATACCTAAAAAAATGCAGCCGAGAAAAAACACGCGAGAGTGCAATGAGTATGACGCCTATGAGTGCGCCGCTCCAAAAGGCGAAGCTAAGCGCGGTCGCACCGGCGCTTAAACCGAGCAACGCTCCTATTGATAGCTCAAGTGCGCTGTCTGCCCACCCCATCCATCGGCCCCACGATACCAGAGAGAGTAGAAATAACGGCAGTGCCAAAAGCGGCCCCGCGAGCAACGCCCATAGGTTTGATGTTGGAGCCGCTGTGAGCGGCATAAGTGTGCCCTTACCTACGAGGTTGAACATAATACCAACAACCGCAAGTGCAACAAGCACAAGCGAACAGCTCCACGGGATAATCATGTGTTTGAGGTCATAGATGACGACAAACAAAAGCGTCATCCATATTACAAACCAAAACAAAAATGCAAGAGCGGATGCGATGCCTCCTTGAGGAGGCATCGCATCCCACACTCTCACAAACACTCCCGCGCCAAGCATTCCCGCCACAATCTCCACAAGCGGATACTGCGCCGAGATGCGCGAGCCGCAGTAGCGGCACTTGCCTCCTAAAAAAATATACGAAAAAACGGGCACCAAATCGAGGCCACCGAGCGCATGCCCGCATTGCATACAGCGCGAGCGCCCGCCCATGCCACGCGTGCTAAAAAAAGGCACACCCGTGTTAAAGCGGAACGAGAGCGCGTTTAAAAAACTGCCGACGATGACACCCAGCAAAGTCGCACCCACTAAAAATATGGTAAAAATGGTCAAGCTAAATCAGTTGGTTTCGTCGTAACAGCCGTCGGCTGAAGCAGAAACTTCAGTGGTGCCCACACAGTTGGACGTGAGACCGTCAAAGACCGCGCCACCGCTTGGACCGCTACCGCCTGTACTGCATTTGGTGTATGTGGCGGCGCCTGGATCGCCGTTCCAATCAGCATCTTGATTCAGAGCTGAATTAGTAGAAGCAGTGCTTTCCATTGCTGCCGCTAGATGATATTTGACTATCGGATGAGTTGTGCAGTTTGAACTTCCTGCCGAAGTAAGGTCGTATACGGTGTAAAAATAAGAAACATTAGTGGATGGGTCGGTAGGTACCGAGGGGAGGTAGTTTGCAAGAGCGCTATTAGAAATTGAGGTAGGGTAGGCACCGTTGTCATTGTAGTACTCCTCGAGCGCAAGCTGGATGGTGCGGATGTCGGCAACGCGCTTTGCGTCGCGCCCTTTTGATTGGGCAGATTTGAGCGACACCATAATAATTGAGGCGAGTATGCCGATAATAGCAATAACGGTTAAGAGCTCGATGAGCGTAAAGCCTTTCTTCCCTGCCTTAATAAATTTCATGTATCTAGTATACCCCCTAAGAAAATCCCCAACCTCGAGTTGGGGATTTCTCAAAACCAAAACTAAGGAGTAGAGACTATTTGCAACCTGCGATTACGCCACCCGAGGTGGCGTCGGTAACACTGACCAGTCCAGTATTTGTGGAACCGTTGGGGTTTGCAAACGAAGCGTTGCCATTTTCAAGCCAAGAGCAAATCTCGTAGTTCTCGGTCCCTGCACCCGCCGCACCTGCATCAGTCGCAATAGAGTACTGGCATACCGCTGTAGAAGCGTTTGTACACACAGCGGTGCCCGAAGGATCCGTATACTGTGAAAACGTGATCCCGGTAAGAGTACCTCCTCCGGTAAGACCGGCACACCCTGTAACGTTTGCGTTTTTGGCGTTACAAGGGGAAGCAAAGGTAACATTTGCGCCACTATCGTTCAACGCAATACCTTTTGCCATCTCCTGGAGGTTGGCGACGCGCTGTGCATCGCGACCTTTGGAGCGGGCGCTGTTAAGAGAGACGAGCACAATGGACGCGAGAATGCCGATGATGGCGATAACAACCAAGAGCTCGATGAGGGTAAAACCTTTTTTATACATAATCTAATCTGTAGGTTACTAACTGATTAATAAATAAAACGACTTTAGTCTCCTGCCCCTCAAGTATACTGGTCTTTTGTACTATGCAAGAGGAGGCTGTGTGGATAGTAAAAATAAGGGAATAGAACCTATATTACATATTTGCGGTGGTGTTGTAGATAGGCAGGAGCACGGAAGCAAGCAAAAAGCCCACGCCAACCGCGAGCGCGATGATAAGCGCCGGCTCGATAAGGGACACTAGCGTATCTACCGCGCTATTGACCTCCCGTTCGTAAAACTTGGCGAGGCGCTCCAATACACTGCCCATCTCGCCCGTTTCCTCGCCAATTTGGAGCATTTGCACCAAAATAGCCGGGATTTCCTTGGGATATTTGGCAAAAGTCTGCGACATCGAACTGCCTGCCTTGACCCCCTCGACCGCTTCGGTAAGGATTTTTTCGTAAATCTCGTTGTCCACCACCGCGGCGGTTATCTCAAGCGAGCGCACCGCCGATATGCCCGAGGAGAGCATAATATGCATGTTGTCGGCAATGCGCGTGAGATACAGCTTTTTGTACAGGTCGCCGATGTACGGAACCGAGAGTTTGAGCTGCCCGAGCGTGAGTTTGCCTTTGGGGGTTTTAAAGTATTGCATGACAAAATAGCCTCCAATAATGAGTGCTATGAGCAAAAATATGCCGTAATCAACCAAAAAGGAGGAGAGCCCGAGCACGATTTGCGTTTCAAGCGGCAGGGTGCCGCCGGAGTCGGTCAAAATAGAGCCTATGTTGGGAATAATGACCGTGAGCATGAGAATCATCACGCCGATAAAAGTGACGAAAATAAAGCCCGGATATACCAGCGCGTTGCGCGCCTTAGAGGTGAGGGCGTAATTGCGGTCGATGTAGTCGGCCAAAAAAAGGAATGTTTGGTCGAGCTTGCCCGACTCCTCGCCTGCGCGCACCATGTTGACATAAAAGTCGGAAAAGATTTTTGGGTGCTTGTCGAGCGCTTTGGATATGCTGGTGCCTCCCTGGAGATCGTCGCTGATTTCGGTTAAGGCTTGGCGAAGGACCGGCTTCTCGGCCTGCTCGGCAAGCAGACGAAAGACGCGCAAGGCAGACACTTGTGCCTCAAAGAGTGTCGCGATTTGGCGCGAGAGAAGCACAAGGTCGCGGCTTCGCACACGGCCAAACAGTGTGATGTGCTGGAGTGAGCTTACGAGGCCGCCTTTTTGTCCGCTTGCTCTAAGCGCAGTAATGGTAATGCCATTGCGTTGGATACTCTGTATGGCCGCGTCTTGCGATGCGGCATTAACGATGCCGCCTTGCGGCTTGCCCTGGCTATCGAGTCCTTCGTACGTAAATTCCATAGGAGATATCTGTATGTTACATCAAGCGCTCGAGGCTCTTGGGATTCCAGCTTCTGGCGTACGCGCTTTCGATGGTTATCTCACCCTGACGCACCAGGTCGGCAAGGCAGCGGTTCATGTCTATCATGCCGTCAGCAACGCCGGTTTCGATGATGGTTTGTATCTCGTACGTGCGTTTTTCGCGGATGAGGTTTGCAATGGCGCTGTTGTTGAGCAGGAGCTCGTAGGCCGGGATAAGGCCGCCCGCAATGCGCGGCAATAAGCGCTGACTAAATATGCCCGCCAAAGATCCTGCAAGCTGAATGCGGATTTGTTCTTGCTGGTTAGGCGGGAAGGAGTCGATAATGCGGTCGACTGTTTGCGCGGCGTTGTTGGTGTGGAGGGTCGAAAAGACGAGGTGCCCCGTTTCGGAGGCGGTCACGGCGGTCGCGATGGTTTCCGGCGTACGCATCTCGCCTATCATGAGCACGTCGACATCCTGGCGGAATACCGACTGCAGTGCCTGCGGGAAATCGGCGGTATCAACGTGCACCTCGCGCTGCTCCACCAGTGACTTTTTATTTTCAAACAAATACTCGATTGGGTCTTCGATAGTGATGATGTGCTCACTGCGATCTTGGTTGATCTTTTCTATTAGCGCGGCAAGCGTCGTGGTTTTGCCCTGCCCCACCGGTCCCACCACCAAAAAAAATCCCTGTTGCCGTTCGGCAAACGTTTCGAGCACGGCGGGCAAATTAAGCTCGGCGACAGTGCGGATTGTACGCGGTATGAGGCGCAACGCCACGCCTATCGAGCCGCGCTCAAAGTAGGCGTTGCCGCGAAAGCGCACCTTTTCGCCGTAGGCAAATGAAAAGTCGGCCTCTTGCGTTTTAAGGAAAAGGTCTTTGCGCTCCGGGGGCAGAAGCTCGGTGATAAGCCCGAGCATGTCGGCGCTCGTTAAAAGCGGCTCACTTAACATTGGGGTGAGGACGCCAGAGACGCGCATCATCGGCTGTATGCCGGAGGAAAGGTGCAAATCGGAGCCGCCCTGGGCAATGAGCGCCTCGATAAGTTGTTGCAATTTTTGTTTGTAATTTGGCATAGTGACTTATGCTTGTATCTCTTTGGCGCTGGTTTTGGCGATGACCTCCTCTTTGGTGTCCTCTTCTTTAACATCCTCGCCGAGCACTTCCGGCTTTGCCGCGCCGTAGTCGGCCTCGTCTTCTTCGGGCAACTCAAACTGACCGCCGAGCGTGTTGACCTCTTCAAACGGTATGACGCCCTTTGCCGCTTTAATGATAGCATCCTCTTTCATCGTGAGCATGCCGTGTTTGCGCACAACGGCAAACATATCATCCTCCGGCTTGCCGGCGAGTATCGCGTGCTCGAGCTCGAGGTTCATGTCGAACATCTCAAACACGGCAATGCGGCCGCGCGTGCCTGCCGGACAATCGGGTGAAGGATCCTTAAGATACACTTCGTCGAGCGGCGGCACCTCTTTTTGATACTCAGGCGGCAAATCGGCAAATTGGTCCTTAAACATGGCCGCCATGCTCTCATCTATCTTCATTTTTTTGCCGCCGCCCTCGCATAATGTGCGCACGAGGCGTTGTGCCATGCCAAGTATGAGCACGGGCGGTATCAGGTACGGCTCGACGCCCATGTCGAGAAGGCGCGGCACGATGCCTATCGCGTTGTTGGTGTGGATGGTGGAAAGCACAAGGTGGCCGGTGAGCGCCGCCTGCACCGCCAAGTTGGCGGTTTCGGCGTCGCGAATCTCGCCCACCATGATGATGTTGGGATCTTGGCGGAGCGTGGTGCGCAAGCCGTTGGCAAAGGTGTAGCCGATTTCGGGCCGCACCTGGCTTTGCGCAACGCCGGGGATGGTGTACTCGACCGGGTCTTCGAGCGAAAGTACGTTTTGCTTTTCCCTGTCAACCTCGTTGAGTATCGAGTAGAGCGTTGTTGATTTTCCGCTTCCGGTAGGACCAGAGATGAGCACGAGACCGTATGGTTTTTTTATCGCGGCGCGTATCATCTCGAGGTTACGCGCGGAGAGGCCGAAAGAGTTGAGCTTGAGTTCGATTGTGGCGCTACCTAAAATACGCATCACCACCTTCTCGCCGTAATAGGTTGGGAAGGTTGAGACGCGGAAGTCGACTTTGTTGCCGCCCACACGCGCGCTAAAGCGCCCGTCTTGCGGTTTGCGTTTTTCGTCGAGGCGCATGTTGGAGAGCACCTTGATGCGCGCCACCACGGCGTTGTGCACCTTGGTGGGCAAGGTGATGTTGGTAATCAACACGCCGTCGATGCGAAAACGCACGCGCGTTTGGTCTACCAGAGGCTCGATGTGGATATCGGATGCGCGCTGCTCGCTTGCATGGCGCAAAATGGTCGCCACAATTTTGGTGACCGGCGCGTCCTCGGTGATAGCCGAGGTCTCGGTCTCGGTCACTTCGTTTTCTTCCAGGCCCACCAGGCGCGGGCTCCCTTTCTCTCCCTTTTTCTCCACCACCTCGCCGGTCTCAAACTCGCCGAGCGCTTTGCCCACTTCACCGGAGAGGCCTTTATATTGCAAAAGTAGTTTTGCAAAATCGGTTTCGGTAATCAAAAATATTTTGTACGGCATGCCCACCTTCGCCGATATAAACGTGAGCGCGTCGCGCGCTTCCATGTTGTCGGGATCGGTGACGCCCACCTCGAGCGCGCCATCGACAACGCCAAGCGGCGCAAAACGATAGTGCCGCGCGCTCTCCTCGGGCACGAAGCGCAAGGTGTCAAACGAAACCGCTTTGCCACTTAGTTCGCGCGTGGGAATGCTGTAGTAGTCGCCTTTTGCTTTGAGTATCTGCGCGAGCGTGACGCCGTTTTTTTGGAGCACCGTCTCCAAGTCGGCGCCCGGCTTTAGAAGCTCGACCTCTATCTCCGGCACAGCCTTTGCATCGACAACGCCGCTGTCGCTGAGCAATTGAAGCAGATTCATATCACGTTAATTCCCGCCAGTTGGTAATTGTATCGCAGGGAGCATGTTGGAGTTCCCCGCTTTGCCTGCCGAAACTGCGCCACTCGGCGGCAAAAACGGATCGGGGTTGCCTACCGCCTGCGGCGGGATGGTTACGCCAAAGTCGGTAAGCGAGATAAACGCCGGGTCCGAAAAGATGCTGTTGTCGAGTTTGATCGTCTGCAGATTTTGAAGCGTCACGAGCAAGTTTTGCGAGAGCGCGGTGTCGGTGTCGGTCGACGTAAGCGCCGGCGTGGAAGAGCCGGAAAAATAAACAATATAAATATATCCCAGGAGCAAAACTGCGATGATCCCTCCTATGGTTATTTTATTTTGTTTCAAAAAATTCATATGGGTAGCATGTTAATGGAGCCAATACGTGCGGACAACGAAAGTGTAGTTGGTGGTGGTGCCGCTTGAGGGTGCGGTAAAACTAAGCTTCTCGACGTCGATGAGACGCACGCTGTGTTCGAGGTCCCCAAGAAAGGCGAGCATATCGCTGTATGAGGCGTTTATCGTAAATCCAATATCAACCGAGCCAACGGCGCCCCCGCTCGACGCGGCGGCTACACTTTGGTCTGTTTGTGCCGTGCCGCCGATGGTGCCGAGTTGTACGTCGCTGAGCGAGATATTGTGCCGCGCGGCAATATTGTTAACGTCGATGATAAAGCGGATGTTATCGACATTGTCGGGGAGCACCTCTTGCAATTTTTGCACATCGTCGGCCGAAAAGGTGTTGCGCTTGCTCAAGAGCTGGTCGCGGATGGCGCGAAGCTGTTGCGATTTGGTGAGCGCGTCGTCGTACGCGCTTGCCTGCGCCTGGAGCGTATGAGTGGCTTGGTAGGTCGGGTTGGTGTACACGACAAAGAGGCCGACGGCGGCAATGACGAGTATGGTTGGCATGAAGAGTCTCATATTATTGTCCTGCCTGCGCAGGCAGGCCAGGTGTGGTGCTACCGACAGGCACAGACGACGTGCCTGCCTGCGCAGGCAGGCCGACCATGAGCGACGGTGCGTTTGTGCTGTTGCTTGCGGTAAGCGAGTTGGCATATGAGAATACCGACGGGTCGACAGTCGCCGTTACCGAAAATCCTACGCTCCCGTTGGTATTGACCGTGATGCCTGAAAAGACAACATCTTTGAGCAACTTACTGCCGCCAAACTGGTCGGATTGCAGTGCCACGGTCGAAAAGCTGTTCGCGGTACCGGTCATGGTTATTTTTGCGGTGCCGTCGGAGTTGAGGTCAAATTCAAAATTGCTAAACGACACATTGGCGAGCGTTTGTGCCTCAAGCAGAGCAAAGACGCCCGATACGGCAACGTGGTTGGCGAGAAGCGTTTTTGATTGGTTGAGCCTGCTGTCGAGACGCACGAGGTCTTGTATGGTGCCCGGGTCAAATGCTCCCTCGGCAAGCGCGAGCGACTGAGCTTTAGATGCGATGGCATTGTTTAAATATCCCGTATAAAGAAACGAGGCGCCCGCGGCGACCAGCGAGGCAATAAACACCAGCAGTGCGATGAGAAACAGGAGTCCAAAAGAGCCCTCACTCCGCGAAGTGGAAATGTCGAGCGACTTTTTGGGTATAAATGACGACTGAACCTGAGGATCCATTGCTTCTAGTATATCGTACAAATATAAGCAAGCGTAGGGCTATGCACACTATCGGTATGCATCTTTACGGTGCTTGATTCTATAAATCGTTACAATTCTTTTTCCGGTGTCGATAGTATAAGAAACTCTGTAGTCACCTACTCTGAGCCTATAGCCAATTTCCGGCTTTTCTAATTTCTTAATATCTAGAGTATGCGAAAAAGGGTCGGGCTTAAATTTTGTCTCAAGTACACGAGCAATTTTCTTTTGTTCGTCTCGCGGAATTTTATCTAAATTTCTTACTGCCGCAGAAGTCAAAAATATATTATACATAGCGCGCCTTTATGCGCTCCCATGGTACAAGCTTTTTACCTTTATTCAAGCGCACAAGACGGGCAAGTTCCTTAGCATCCATTTCATCCTCCCAGGCTTCCACGAGCTTGTTGTACGCCTCTACCGAGAGCACGACGAAGGATTCACCTCCCCTGCGCGCCGAAACAACCAGCGGGGTATGTTTTGCCTTGGCCAAATGCGAAGCCATAGCAGCCCTAAAGTCGCTTACATCAACGCTTTTGTGCACTTTTTGGAACATGGAAGTAGTCATATTCCTATTGTACACCTATATGTACACAATGCAAGCCGGTAGACACGCCGTGTCTATCAGCTTGTCGGGCACTATGATATATCATAGTGCCCTGAGGTTAGTCTAACTAACCTCAGTACTACTTCCCCTTCTTCTTTGGAATGCCAAAATAGAGCTTTATCTTTTTCTTGCCACTCACCGCTAAAGCAACCGAGCGCATACAACCGTCATCGAGGTCTCCCGCGACTTTTATCTTTAGCCCTCTTCTACCCTTAGTGCCGGTACCGCCCTTAAATGCAATGGGCAGCAGATATTTTTCTTTTTGTATGACAGATAAAGATGTTTTGATTATGCCGGGGATTGCAGTAAACGAGCGATGCTTGAGTTTTTTGGGATTTTTATCTAAAGCCTCCGACACATGCTCGGCTGTTTGCGCCAGGTTCCCGTGTGTCCACTGCGTTGGCAAACCTCCTGCGCCTCTCCACACACCAAGCTCGTCTGTGTCGGCTACCGCAAGGTGCCAATCAGCATTGTTATAAGCAGTAAAACGTTTGCGATACTCACCCGCTAAAATCATGTCGAGCATTGTTTCGGGCAGTTGCAAGATTATTTCTTTTGCTTTTGTAACACGCTTTTGATATTGAGCCTGAGAAATAACACCTATCTGTTGGCGGGAATATTTTTGATGACTCACATAGTCAGATATAACAAAAGCCCGCTTAACTTCAATTGGAGGAACTTTTTTAAGCAGTTTCATGTTCAAATTTTAACACAATCTATCCAAGCTCCTGCAGACGGCGCAGCGCCAAGCCTACCGCGACGCTAAACTCGGGGCCGGCTTCTTTAAGGATTTTTTCGAGAAACGCGGGTGCCTGTGTTTTGCCAAACGGGTCGGAGAGGCGCAACTCGGTCTGGATTTTTGGCTGCGCAAACTCTTTGAGGCCTTTAAGCGTCGCGCCGCCGCCGGTAAACACCATGGCGCTTAAGGTTTGATTCATCCGCTGCTCGTAGGCGATTGCCGTGCGCGAAAGTTCACTAAGTAGCGGCGTGAGCGAAAGCTCCAACGATTCTTTGAGCGCGTCACTGAGCCCAAACTTGCGCTTGTGCTCCTCAGCCTGCACCACCGTTAGCCCAAGCGCGCGCGACGCGGCAAGCGTTAAGTCTTGTGCGCCGTGATTGATGATATGGCTCTCGTGTATCAACCCGCGCTCCACCACATAAAACTTGGTTGTTGCGGCGCCCATGTCCACCACCGCGACCGGCGCGATGCCGTGGTCGAGGCTGGCGCGCACCGCGCTAAACACCTCAATCTCAAAAAATGCCGTCTGGAGCGCCGCGTCGCTCGCGATGGAGCGGAACTTGGCGATAGTGTCGTTGTGTATTGCAACAAGGAGCACCTCCATCTTGCCGTCTGGCGACGGCTGGCTCCCTTTGCCGCCGGAGACCACAAACCAGTCGAGCAACACTTCGTTAATCGGCACGGGGATATATTTGCGCGCCTCAATCGGCACCACTTGCGCAAGCTGCTTCTCCACCGAGGCAGGCAGTTTGATGATAGAGACTAAGCTCGAAGAATATGGTATGGATATGGCGGCGTCGGCCGTAGTGACGTTGGCTTCGCGGATGACGTCTTTGAGCGCTTCGCTTATCTTTTCGGCGGGAAGCGAAGTGGCGCGGCCTATCTCGACCCCCGCATAGGGGCCGAGCGCGATGGCGCCGTATGTTTCGAGTATCACGCGGCCGTGCGCGCGGCGCAGTTGCACCACTTTAATGGAAGAGGAGCCAATATCGATGCCGATGACGCTTTTGGCTTCTTGTTTAAAGAGTGATGAGAAGGACGGGATCTTAAAATCCATATACGTTAGATAAAGTATACCACTTATATATATGACAAAAACGATTAACGCTGTTTTTTACTTTATCGCGGGACTTTTTGCGCCGCCGCGCGAAACTGAGAAGGAGCTTGAGCGACTCACACTCGAAAAATTGCAGTCGCTCGCGCGGTACGACGGCTCACTCCCCTATCACGAGCGCGCCGTGCGCGCGCTCGTGTGGGAGTTAAAATACCGCGCGCGCTCGCGCGCCCGCGAGCTTGCGGGCGCGTATCTTGCCGAGCTTTTGCTCGCCGAGGCCGAGGATACTATTGGCACGATGCTTTTGATACCCATGCCGATGCACGAGGCAAGGCGCAAAGAGCGCGGCCACAATCAAACCGAGCTGCTCTGCGAAGCAACGTTAAAGTTTTTAGGCAACGGAAAGCTTGCCCGAAAAAATAGACTTATTTTTGCTGGCCCTTTTGCTTACGATCCGAGCCTTTTAGTTCGTATAAAAAACACCAAAACCCAGCAAGGGCTTGAGCGGCGCGAGCGATTGAAAAATGTAAAAAATTCGATGCAGGTTATACATCCCGAGCAGGTTAAAGGCCGCACGTGCATTGTGGTAGACGATGTCACGACCACCGGCGCGACCTTTGCCGAAGCAAAACGCGCACTCAAAGCGGCAGGAGCCGCCGAAGTGCGCTGCGTCGCACTCGCGCAATCGTAATAAAAAACTCCACAGGCGAGGTTATCGATAGAGCGAGTGGTTGCCTATATCCAAAAACACCACTTCATCTTTTTTCTTATTCAAAAATTCAAACAAAATTCTATACCGCGAATCTATGGAAAAACTCCACTGATTTTTGAGCTTCCCGTGCAAACGATGGGTGTCAAGCCTTGCATCAAAAGGGTCGTCGTGAAAAATATCGATATGTTTGTCTGCTACAACTCGCAACTGCGGGTCGAGGCGCTTGTAGTTTCGCTGATAACGGGAGTAGAGATAAATGGTCATGCTCTGCGCTAAGCGAGCCTCGGCAGCTTGCCGGCACGATGCAGTTTTTTAGCATCGTGCGACCAACCTAGGATAATCTCTGGGGTTACTTCGTCTCCAGCACGCTCAATGAGCGCATCCAACTCCTTTTTGGGGATAATAACAAGGTCATCGTTCCCGGCAAGCTTTTTAGGGATAGTTATCGTAGCCATGCTTCCTAGTATATCACAGGTACTGTTTTTTTGAACTTTTCAAGACCGTCCTTGATGTTTTGTAAAAACTATTTTGCCTTCTACTGAGCCGTGGTGGATGTAGCTGTAGTTGAGCTCGCTTCCCCATTGTCATTTGCCGCAGTCGTTGTCGCTTCCTCATTGTCATTGGCAGCTTGCACTATCACCGTGCGAGTTGAGGTGGCGGTGATACCGTTTGCATCAGTAACCACATAGTAGATGTGATACGTGGCAGGTGCCGAGGTGTCGATGACCGCTTGCCCAATCGGCGTGGTGCCGACGAACGTTTGAATGCCAAGATTGAGGTCGGCCTGCGGGCCGGTGATGGTCGCGCCAAGGTCGGCGTACGTGCTGCCAACTTGGATGATGGCGGGGTTGTCGCCGTTGATTTGGATGACCGGCGGGGTGGTGGTCGCATCTGCCGGTGATGACGGTGCGGAGGCCGGTGCATTGTTACTTGATTGTCCGACTACGGCAACCATCGCTTGGAATTGCGCGGGCGTCACGCATGTGCTCCCGACACAGAGTTCGTTCTGCGCGTGGATATTGTTGGCGAAGAGATTACCGATTCCGTTGGCGGCATTGCCCAACCAAGCGATGAGGTTTTGTTCGAACACGCCGGAGATGGAAACGATCTCTTGCATCGCTTTGACAAGATATGGCGTAAGGTCGGCGTAGTTGAGCGAGAGCATGCCCTGGCTGTCGGTGTTTACCAAGTCGGGAAAGATGGGCTGCACCTGCTGGGCGATAAAGCCGGTGTGTGTTGGGGTGCCGCTTGCCTCGCTGTTAAAGTTGTAGGTTACCGGTTGAAGCTGCAAGACGCTCGCGAGTACAGGAGCCAGCGGCTCTATGTTTTTCTTGAGGCGGATGTCGGACGTAACGTTTAAGCCGAGGTTGGATAGATATGCCGTGCCGCCAGCATTGGTAAAGTAAGCAATGGTCTTGCCTGAGGCGATAGAAGTGCTGTTGCC
>JBEKSG010000003.1:0-98843 GCA_049997855.1 Minisyncoccia bacterium | reverse complement strand
AATCTTACGAACTCTCTGTGAAACTCGCGCGATTCTTTGCCGCTACAGCATGTGCCTCACAGTAATCCGCTCCGCATAAAGCGGGGCGTCCGTACGAATATATTGCTCAAGCGATTTGGGACACCCCATTCGCTATGTCATTAAAAGTATTGTTCCTCCTTCTCGGTGTCACCGCTTTGCTCGGAGCGGTCATCGGTTATGTGTTTCGTTTGCTGTCGGTAGGTGCGCGCCGCAACTCTATTGAGGTGGAGATCAAGCGCATGCTGCTCGATGCGCGCGAGCGCGCAGAAAAGATAACCGCCGAGGCGGAAGCCACCGCACGCGAAAAGCTCGCTCAGGCTGAAGTCTCACTTCAAGAAAAGGAAGAAAAGATAACCCGCGCCGAGGATCGCGTATTTAAGCGCGAAGAAGCGCTCGACAAAAAGCAGAACGATCTCGATGCCGAGATTGCCGCCGTCAAAAGCAAAATTGACGAGGTAAAAAGCATCAAAGAACGCGCCGATGCCTTGCTTGGCGAGCGTGCCGAGGCGCTTGCACAAGTTGCCGGGCTCAGCAAAGAACAAGCAAAAGAGCAACTTTTAACTGAGGTTGAACGCGAGAGCGATGCCGATTTGATGATGCGCGTGCAAAAACTCGAGCGCGACGGGATGGAAAAACTCGAACACCGCGCCAAAGAAATTTTGACGACCGCGATACACCGCATGGGCAACTCGGTTGCCGCCGACACCATGGCTACCGCCGTAACCATCCCCAACGACGAGATCAAAGGCAAGATTATCGGCAAAGAAGGCCGCAATATAAAGGCTTTTGAGCGCGCCACTGGTTGTGAGGTTATTATCGACGATACGCCGGGCTCCATCGTGCTCTCCAGCTATGATCCTCTGCGCCGCGCGGTGGCGCGCATTGCGCTCGAAAATTTGATACTCGACGGCCGCATACAACCCGCAAAAATCGAGGAGACGGTTGAAAAGGCAAAAAATGACGTACAAAAAATAATTAAAGAAAAGGGCGAGCAAGCCGCATTTGAGGCGGGCGTTCTCAATCTCGACCCGAGACTCATCCTGATACTCGGGCGTTTGCACTTCCGCACCAGCTACGGACAATCGGTACTCCAACACTCGGTAGAGATGGCACACCTCTCCGGCATGATAGCCGAAGAGCTCGGTGCTAATCCGGCAGTGGCTCGCGCCGGCGCATTGCTCCATGACATCGGCAAAGCACTCGACCACGAGGTGCAAGGCACACACGTTGAGATAGGCCGCAGAGTCTTGCAAAAGTTTGGCGTAAGCGAGGAGGTGGTCAAGGCGATGCAGTCACACCACGAAGAGTATCCGTACGAAACGGTTGAGAGTGTCATTGTGCAGGTTGCTGACGCCATCTCCGGCGGTCGCCCCGGAGCGCGCCGCGACAGCGTCGAAAACTATCTCAAACGTCTTGCCGACATCGAGGAGATAGCTAATTCGTTTACCGGCGTCGAAAAATCCTATGCCATTGCCGCCGGCCGCGAGGTGCGCGTATTTGTTAAACCCGACGAAATGAGCGATTTTGCCGCGCGCGAGCTGGCACGCAACATCGCCAACCGCATCGAAAGTGACCTAAAGTATCCCGGAGAGATCAAAGTGCTCGTCATTCGCGAAACTCGCTCGATAGAATTTGCCCGCTAGTAACAAAAGGGGACTTTTCCGCTATCCAAATGGCTCTATTGCGCGGTTTTTCTGGGGTTGTATACTAATCTGCGCAGGGCGGTCTCTATTATCAACGTCTAGTAAACCATTATGAACAAGCAGGACATTGCAGAAAAGGTGCAGAGCGTGCTCGGTGGTACCAAAGCCGACGCGGAACGCGCGGTTGAGTCGATGATAGCTACTATCGTCGGCGCCCTCAAAAAAAATGAGGAGGTGTCTATCGCGGGTTTGGGCATTTTTAAGACCAAAATGCGCGCCGCTCGCACGGCACGCAATCCTCGCACCGGCGAGGCGGTGCACGTGCCTTCGATGCGCGTACCGAAGTTCCAGGCCGCAAAAGCATTAAAGGAGGCCGTTAAATAGTTTTTCTATCCTCTCGAGACGAAAAAACCCGCCACTGGCGGGTTTTTTCGTTAGTTACAGGTGAATGTACAGTTCGGACCGCTACGACCAACGTAGGTGCCATTAGGACATTGCATTGCGTCAGCCGGGCAGGCAATACCGTTGCCATTAATGACCGTAACTGTCGCACTACCAACGACACTTCCGGAGTTGAGCAAAGTGGCGGTATAGGTGCCGGCAGATGCATAGGTATGAGAGATGTGATAGCTACAAGGAAAAACACCGCTAGAAGTAGCTACCATAGGGCAAGCATAGGCTCCAATTGATTGGTTGGAAGTGCCGTCGCCAAAGGATATGGCATAGGAGCCGCTACTACCATTGTTTGGAAGTGAACCTGAAAAGACAACCGGGAGAGGCGCGACACCGGAGGTTGGAGTGACGTTGAAGTTCGACGGCTGCGGAGGTGTAACACCGCCTCCGCACCATATTACGAAGGCCGTCCTCGTTAAAGGACCCACGTAACCGGTCGCAGCAACGTTGTGCTCGGATTGCCATTGCATGACCGCAGCCTTCGTCAAAGCGCCGTAGTAGCCTGTCGGCTGTACGCCGAGAGACTGCTGAAGATCGGTAACTTCTGATCCCGTCGCTCCTACGCCCAGGTTTTGTGAGAGACCGCTGTTGCAGAAAATCGGAGGTGTAGTTCCCGTTCCCCCAGGACAGCTGCACGAGCTGGTCGATCCCACTGGAATCATCGGACAACTGCATGGAATTGACGGAGCGGTCTGACCAGCGCCAAGCGCGTTTTGGACGTTGGCAATGGTGCTCGAATCTGCACCAAACGACTGCAAGAGAGAAACAATCGCGGAGATCTGGGCGCTCGTGAGAGCGGCCGCTTGAGCGGGCGCTGCAACGAACCCAAGAGACAATAAAAGGCCGAGAATAAGAGAACTAGCGCCGAGTAATTTTTTCATGACAAAATTAAATATTTCTTATAAATACTTGTGAACTTTCAGTATAGCATATGCACATGGTGCGGGATGGGAGAATCGGACTCCCAACTACAGTTTGGAAAACTGTCATTTTACCACTAAACTAATCCCGCTTGCCCTCCGTAGCCTTAACGAAGAAGGGCGTCTCTTCGCCTTTGCAGTATACTTTGGTTATGGGGTTTTTCAATTCTTTGCCAAGCTATGTCCATGCGTTTGTACTCAGCCTAGCTTTGTTTATGCAAGTGCTTGTAGGAGCCTTGAGCAACCACACGGTTGTCACCGTCTCCCCTCCAGTTTTGCCACAATTAATAGCGACATCCTCTCTGCCTGTACTTTCCACAAAAACTGCCTCAAACACTCCGACAAAAGTACCGGCAAAAACAAATAACACATCAACGCTCGCTGTGCACACTGCAAAAACGGTTGTAACTGCCCCATCTGCCACTCCCGTCCCGGTAACTCTTATTCCCGTTGAACAACTCAACGCGCAAACGCGAGCTTCATTGGTAAACATACTTTGCACAACCAAAGCAGGCGGCTCTTTTGCGCCCATATCAGGAAGTGGCGTTATAGTCGACACTCGTGGAGTTATCCTCACCAATGCGCATGTCGGGCAATTTTTCCTGCTCGCCAACTACGGCAGCCCGGGCGATGTGCAATGTGTCGTGCGCACCGGCAGCCCCGCCACGCCCGCGTATACCGCCGAACTTTTGTATCTTCCGCCGACGTGGATCGAGGCAAACGCGTCACAAATTATTTCGCAAGAAGCCATGGGCACCGGCGAAAACGACTACGCCTTTTTGCTCATTACCGGCCCGGTGGCACCCAGCGTGCCGTATCCGCCTACCTTCCTCGCACTTGCAATGAGCATCACCGACCCGAGCATTAATACCAACGTATTTCTTGCCGCATATCCAGCGGGATTTTTGGGCGGGACAACCATACAAATGGATTTATACGCCACGTCGGCGCTCAGCACCGTGCAAGAGCTCTATACATTTGACGACCCTTCGGAGGTCGACCTGGTCTCGCTTGGAGGCACAGTAGTCGCGCAAAGCGGCTCGTCGGGAGGAGCGGTCGTCAACGCTACAACCGGCCAGTTAATTGGGCTTATTACTACCGAAACACAAGGTACCACCACCTCTTCGCGCGATTTAAACGCCATCACGCTTGCGCATGTAAACAGAAGCCTCGCCGCTTTAGGACAAGGCGGTATCGCCGGGGTGCTTGCAGGAAATGTATCCGCAGAGGCAAATAGTTTTAATACCACCGTTGCACCAAATGAGACGCAAACGCTCGAGGCGGTGCTTAATAAAGTTTCTAATTAGCGCGCCAGCGAGCAAAAATACCGGCGGGTAAAAGGCGTCCATTGCCTTTTTCTTCTATCGTTAAATCACCGTAGTCCACTTCCCCGCCCCATTTTTCTTTGAAGTACGCAAGGTTGTAGGCAAACGCAAGAGGCGAGTAACCTTCGGCATAGCCGTTAATCAATACAAAAAGAGGTTTGTCACTCAAAAGCTCGCGACACAATTTTATAAGTTCAAGTAAGTCCTCCTCAATCTTCCACAACTCCTTTTTAGGACCGTGGCCAAAGGCTGGAGGATCCATGATAATCGCGTCATATTTTGCGCCTCGTTTTATCTCGCGCTTCACAAAAACCAACACATCGTCGGTTATCCAGCGAATTGGTTTGTCACTCAAGTCAGAGAGCGCGGCATTTTCGCGCGCCCATGTCACGGCGGTTTTAGAGGCATCAACATGCGTCACCTCTGCACCGGCCTGTGCGGCAGCAAGTGTTGCGCCGCCGGTATATGCAAACAAATTAAGTACAGATAGAACTGGTGCGGAGAATTGACGGACAGATACGCCGACACCACTCTGGGTGGAGGGTAGATGGGAGGCAATCCTCCGCACCAGCAATTCAGAAAGCCACTCCCAGTTGGAAAGTTGTTCAGGAAAGAGCCCGGTGTGTTTAAACGATGTCGGCTTTATCAAAAACTGCAACCCGCCAAACTCTATCTGCCATTCCTGCGGCAACTTCCCCACCCACTTCCCTGCTTCGCCATTTTCTCTTACATAAGAACCATCCGCACTTCGCCATGTTTCATATGAAAGCTTTTGTTCCCACAGAGCCTGAGGGTCCGGCCGCGCAAGTGTTATATTGCCAAATTTCTCGAGCTTCTCTCCGTTGCCCGAGTCAAGCAGTTCGTACTGACTCGATGGTTTTGTAATAAGTGTAATGCGATTCATATAGTTCTTTTTGATCCACCGCTTGGTCGGGGCGCCGAGAATCGAACTCGGTCTAACTGCTCCCAAAGCAGACGTACTACCGGTATACTACGCCCCGACCAAATGGTTGATCCCGCTCCTCAACAGTATAGTATCCTATGTCCTTTATAAATCCTAAAGGACAATATTCTCCATAAGCTCCACGTGCGCCTTATGGCTCGTAACATTGAGATATACACAGGCCAACTCTATCTGCCATGGCTTCGACTCAGGCACCTTATGTTGCAAAAGATATGTCTGGATTGCCCTATGGAGCCGTTTTAGCTTATTGATATGAAAGTTCTCCTCCGGACGCATGTTGTTACCTGAAAGGTTTTCACATGTAACAGTCTTTACCTCGACAAAACTAAGTATATTCCCCTTTTCCGCTACTATGTCTATTTCGCCCCAAGGTTTGAGGTAGTTTCTCTCCACCACTTTATATCCTTTGTTTTCAAGGTACTTACAAGTAACATCCTCACCTATGTCTCCTTTGCGCCTTTTTTCCGTTTTCATGTGAAAAGTGTTTCACGTGGTACATTTTAGTTCTAATTCATATATTCATCATTAAGGACTTCCCTTTATCCCTTTTTAGATATGTCTTTTATACACCTCTCCACAGAGTTATCCACACAAATAGACTTTTTACTTTGTTTTACAACAAATTCTTTATCCCCACTCTAGCTGTCTTTTACCTTTTGTTGTTTACCCTGAACTTGTCGAAGGGCACTCACTCTCGGTGCGGATAGGGAGAATCGAACTCCCACCTCGTCCTTGGCAAGGACGCGTCCTACCATTAAACAATATCCGCTTGAGTCTACGGAAACAGTATATAGCATTTTTATAAACTCGCCAGGGATTCGGTCAGGCTTCGCTTTTTGGTGCTCTCGGAGGGATTCGAACCCCCAACAACTGCTTCGAAGGCAGCGATGATATCCATTTCACCACGAGAGCATAGCCCAGTGGGCTAGGGCAATAGTATCTCTAAAAGCAGCAAAGCTCAAAATATCTGTTAGAATTGAGCGGATGCCGCTTATAAAAGAACACATACCGAAAGAGGTTTTACGTGTAACCGAAACTTTAGAAACAGCCGGTCACGAGGCTTGGATAGTGGGCGGGTGCGTCCGTGATCTGCTTTTAGGGCGCAAGCCAAACGATTGGGACGTTACTACCAACGCCAATCCAAAGCAGATACAGCAGTCGTTCGAAAATACCTTCTATACCAACGAATTTGGCACTGTAGGCGTCGTAAACGACTCTACAGAAGATGAGACTGTAAAAGTAATAGAAGTGACCCCATACAGGGTAGAAGGAAAGTATAGCGACGCGAGACGGCCTGATAGCATTATGTTTAGTACCCACATAGAGGACGACCTTAAGAGACGCGACTTTACCATAAACGCTTTGGCCTTTAGCCCGCAAAAAGGGAAGTTGCTTGACCTTTACGACGGTATAAAGGACATACAGGCCGGTATCGTGCGCGCCGTGGGGGAGCCCAAGGAACGTTTTGGGGAAGACGCGTTGCGTATTTTGCGCGCCGTACGCATAGCCGCAGAGCTCGACTTTGCTATCGAAGAGCAAACGGAGCGTGCAGTGGGGAAGAGCGCCTCTCAATTGGCAAAGATATCCAAAGAGCGCATCCGGGACGAGTTTGTACGCATTCTCAACTCACCACAGCCAAAAAAAGCCCTTATTTTAAGCTATAAATTAGGCATATTGCAGTATATATCACCGGAACTTGAGCAAGGGATAGGCATTGATCAAAATCAAGCCCACTCATACGATGTTTTTGAGCACAACCTCCGCTCTCTGCAACATGCGGCGGACAAAGGCTGGGACTTTGAGGTGCGTTTGGCGGCTCTGTTTCATGATGTTGGCAAACCTAAAAGCCGGCGTTGGTCTGAGGAAAAACACGATTGGACCTTCCATGGTCATGAGGTGGCAGGCGCCCGGATGGCCGCAAAAATCCTGGAAGATCTTAAGTTTCCACGTGAAACTATAGATAAAACCGAAAAACTAGTCCGTTGGCATATGTTTTTTAGCGATCCGGACAAGATAACTCTCTCCGCGGTGCGGCGCGTCGTAGCCAATGTGGGTAAGGAAAATATAGACGATCTAGTCAAACTGCGGATATGCGACCGAATCGGCACGGGGCGGCCCAAAGAGCAGCCGTTTCGCTTCCGCAAATATCAAGCCATGATAGAGCAGGCGCTGCGCGATCCCATTTCCGTAGGAATGTTAAAGATAGACGGTAGGGGATTGATGGAGATAACGGGGGAAAAATCGGGCCCGCGCCTTGGATGGATGTTACACGCGCTTCTAGAGGAGGTGCTTGATGATCCGGCAAAAAACACCAAAGAATACATGGATTCTAGAGCTATGGAGCTTTCAAAACTTGACGATAAGGCGCTCAAAGAGCTTGGGGAGGAGGGCAAAGAACGCAAAGAAGAGGCTGAGGAGGCTGACATAAAGGACATACAAAAGAAGTATTTTGTCGATTAGACGACTTTTACCGCAAAGTTATGCACAGGTGTGTCTTTTATGTCCTTTACAATGTCCTTTTACAGGCATACTATTAATTTTGGCGCGGTTTATAAATTTGTTGGACATTCTTGCTGCCTGCAAGACCAAAATTAATTTTAAACCAAAAGTTCTTTCTACAAGTTCGGTTGTTTTGGTGTTTTGCCCTGTACACCAATTCGACATCTCGTGGTGATCACACGAGCGGTGCAATTTTTTAAATTCACTTTTAAAAGAATCGTACGCAAACCTGCAAACTTCGATAAAAAATTTTGGAAAAGTGGTAACGCGTTCTGTTCGAAAAAATTGACTTAAAAGATTGGCACACAGCCGCTGTTCGCTCGGACGGCGGCTTTTCATATCTACTACTCCAGCTCCAACACGATAGGGCAGTGGTCAGAGCCCATAATGTCAGGGAGTATTTTGGATGTTTTGACCTTATGTTTAAGGCTTTTTGAGACAAACCAGTAATCGATGCGCCAGCCAATGTTGCGTTCGCGTGCATGCGCAAAATGCGTCCACCAGGTGTAGTGGCCGGGGCCGTGCGTAAAAAGGCGGAAAGTGTCGGTAAACCCGGCGGCAATAATGTTGTCCAACCCCTCGCGCTCCTCTTTGGTAAAGCCGTGCTCGCCTTCGTTGGCCTTTGGATTGGCGAGATCCTCCTCGGTGTGGGCAACGTTTAAATCGCCGCAAAAAATCACCGGCTTGTGTTTCTCCAGCTCCTTCATATACGCCAAAAACGCCGGGTCCCAGCCTTTGTAGCGCAAGGAGAGGCGCGAGAGGTCGGGCTTTGAGTTGGGTGTATAGCAGGTAACTACGTAACAATTATCAAGCTCAACCGCTACCACGCGACCCTCGGCATTGGTGTCGCCATAGGCGTCTTCCAGTTTATATGTATTGCAAATATCCTCGGGCAACCCCAAAAGCACCCGGTGTACTGGTAGATTTTTTTTGACAAATATAGCGGTACCTGCATAGCCTTTTTTGCGGACAGAAGAGTTCCAACACTCTTCATACTGTGGCAAATCGATAACCGCCTGACCTTTCTCGGCCTTGGTTTCTTGCAAACAGATGATGTCGGGCTTTTCTTTCTCAACAAAAGGTACAAAAAGCCCTTTGGCGTGCACCGCACGTATGCCATTGACGTTCCAAGAAATGAGCCTCATCATCCTAAAAATATAGCACAACGCTATTTGGCCGCCCCATTTTGTGCCAATACGAATATCTCCCGCATTGCCTGCGCAATTTGTGGACTTTCGAGAATAAATCCGACCATTTCGTACTTATACGATATGAAGGCAACTTTGTCTCCATAAATATTAATCTCGACAGGCGAACTATAGTCGTTGACTGGGACGACCGTGCGAGTCAACCTCCATGCCTTGTCTTGCTCGGCGTCAGGTTGCACATTGCTAGGGGTGAGCGCTGTAACAGAAATTCCTTTACGCAATCTCCATTTAATAAAGTCCTTAAGAATGGAGACCATCTTTTCTTTAAACTCTCCGACTCCTGCGGATCGTATGAGATGAAAATTCTTGCCAGTCGCAAGGATATCATCATATATTTCGCGTACACCATCTTCACCTTCAAAAAACCGTACACCGGGCTTGCCTGATATGAGATTAAAATCAGAACTCAATTTGGGGAGTATGCCGTTGAGCGATCGATCTGCGTCTTCGGCTTCCTCTTTTTTCTTGCGAATAAATTCTTTCAACTTAAGTGGATGTGCAGGGAGAAAGACCGATACCTTGCCTGGCTCATCTTTCTTTTCAACTAAATCAAGGGCGATTAGGCCGTTGAGGGCGCGGTAGATAAGCGGACGCGTGAGAGCGACGCGCCGCTGTATGTAACGGGCCTGAAGTGGGCCAAATTTGACCAGGATCTCATAGACAACCGCTTGGTCTTTTGTAAGGCCAATCTGCGTAAGGCTTTGCTCATATGTCATATGATTATGATAGTGGATTCCTAAAATCTGTCAAGTGCTTTGTTACACTTTTATGCCTATAAATCAATATTCATTTTATATAAAGCCTCATTCCGATAACAGATTGATTTAGTTTTATAACAAAACTATTGACAATTTGTTTGTATTGTGTATACTGTGGTCATCCTTAATACGAGTACCGGAGGGATGCCGAGAAAGACGAAAGAGGACGATCTCTGACAAATAAATAGGTAGAACAGGATAACGCAGAATAATCTGTGCTTTGGCACATACTGCAATGTTGTTCCTCTTCTCCGGCAGGTATGGATTGCTTGCGAGATTGCCAAAAAATTACGTGCACTCGCCGCCATCGTGCTGGAAAGAGGGATCGCAAGATCCCAATAGCTAGAGGCCTTAACGGTGCCTCCGATGGTAGGCGGGTGTCGCTAACCCGAGTATCCATCAAAGACGATGTCGACCGTAACCCTCAATGTGAAATAGTCGTTGAGGTGTGGATGAGCGCATTCACGGGGTAGCACCTCAAAGTCTCTTCGGAGACAGCGCTCGCTCTTTTCAAACGGCCAAGTTGTGCAGCCGAACAATCGCACAACTCAACGAGAACGGAGGGCATTATGAGCTGCTTTATAGTGGCTGCACTGTTCTTCATCGTCATTCTCCTCCTCGGTGAGGATGCGATTTGGATCTCATTAGCTGCCGCGGCAGTTTTGTGGGATTTCGGGTTGATACCAATCTGAGGACGCCGAGTATATGGCGGTTCGTAAATGAACCGCCTCCCTTTCAAGCTTTTGAAGCGATTCGAGATTTTGAAAGGGAATAATCCCTTGGCTGATATCCAAAACTATCCGGCTACGTTGTGCAGCCGATGAATTGCACGACATCACAATATGGAGGTAGTGGATGACTGCAAATCTTCGCGTCTCGCAGGTGCGCGTCACCCATCTGCCTCACCGAGTTAAGTGGACCGGTCGTCGGTTCGAGACTCGGTACGCAACAATTCGAGTTGAAGCTATCTTATCAGATGGCACAGCTGAATTGTTGCGGGAGTATCGTACCCCGGAAACGTGGATTCTCGTCCAGGAGAAAATTGCCGAGGCGGAACGAGAACATCGTGACGCGATAGGCAAGACCTGGAAGGAGGTCCGGCGAAATCCGGAATGGTACGGGGGGAAACTTCTGCAACTTTTCTCGGTGACCAAAACACCAAGATGGTTCCGTTGCGAATGCGGCGCGACCATTAAAGTGTCGAGAGAGCTGTGGAGCAAGTACTCCGCTGGGGAAAAGATTGAGGTAACGTGCGAGTTTTGTGCTTGCACGGAGACTGCAGATCCATCAATCCTGGCTACTCCAAACGGCGCCGGCTGATTACATGCAATCCGGCGTGGCAACAGAAGCCCCGAGTACTCGCAAGAGGCAGTAGGGGCAAAACAATCACCGTTTGTCTTGCCGGACGGTATATAAGAATTGCAAGCCGGCGGTTCGTAAATGAACCGCCTCCCTTTCAAGCTTTTGAAGCGATTCGAGATTTTGAAAGGGAGAAATAATTCATCCCTCAACGCACGAGAAAGGAAAAATCGTGCAAACCGTTCTTCGCATTACTCGCCATCCAGCCGACGCCGATCGAACTGCTTTCTTGAAAGCCATCTACGGCGACGATACGAATATCGTCACCGAAGACATCCCTTACGGGGATGACCCGGTCGCATCGGTTCGGTCGCTCATCGAGCGTACCGAATCGAACGGCGACAAAGTCGTCGCCGTCGAGGCGCAAGCGCCGTTCCCCGTGCTGATGAAGCTCGTGGATCGTCGTCACGACCTCGGCGTCGCATTTATTCGCACGCAGTTTGAGCGTGATGCAAGCGGCCGGGCAATTGTGGTCGGGAAGGACGAGAGCGGGCGTGACCTGCTCAAGTTCTCTCACTATGAGGAGCTCGAGAAAATCGAGTTCCAAACCAGGCAGCTCAAGCCTCAGTAGGTCCACGGGGCGCCTATCCTTTACCGGACGGCGCCCTTTTTCTTTCTCATTTTTATTTCCTGCGTTGGCCGTGGAACTTTTTGTGGACTTCTCTCAGATGCTTGTCGGTAATATGCGTGTACACCTGCGTAGTAGCGATGTTGGCATGACCAAGGAGCGTCTGCACACTGCGCAAATCGGCGCCGCTCTCGAGCAAGTCGGTGGCAAAGGAGTGGCGGATAACGTGCGGGGTTACTTTGCGCGTAATGCCAGCCAGCGTGGCATATTTTTTAACAATCCTTTCGATGCTGCGCGGCGTAATCCGCAAATCTTTTGCACCTTTAGAGGTTTTACCCATTTGTATAAAGAGTGCTTCATCAATATCGACGCGCTTTGCGTCGTAGCGTTTGATTGCTTCTTTAGCTTTGAAAGAAAGAAAGACTACGCGCACCTTCTCGCCCTTGCCGCGGATAGAAAACTCATCGCGTGAGAGGTCGAGGTCGCGGTTGAGCGAACATAGTTCGGATACGCGCAGGCCGGTTGAGAAAAACAGCTCAAGTATCGCTTTGTCGCGGAGCGATTGGAGTGTATCTCCCTTTGGGCCGGCAAGTAATCGGTCGAGCTCTTGGCTCGAGATGAGGTCGAGGTCACGCTGGCCAACCTTGGCAAGCTCGATGCGCTCGGGGTTGAGCGACTCTATCCCACGCTTGCGCAAAAACTTTAAAAACGCGCGGAGCGATATCATGTAATAGTTTTGCGTTTTTAACTTCATCGTGCCGCTCGTGCCCGGCTGACGATTGAGGTGGAGCCTAAACTCGCGCACCATTTGCTCGGTAATATTGGATGGGGAAGTAACTTTGGTGTGCGCCAAAAAGCGCGTGAGGTAACGATCGTAATTTTCGACCGTTTTGACGCCGCGGCCCTTTTCGATCTCTAAATATTCCAAAAATTGGTTTTTTAATTCTTTAAGATTCTGATTTACCATGTGCTTGCCTGTCCGAAGCCCTGCCTGCCGGCAGGCAGGCTTAGCGAAGGAGGGTCGCACAATTTTACCACGATACTGTTGGAACACGCCCTAGGGTCTTGCGCAAATTGTTGGGTTGTGCTACCATATACACCGTGCTTACCAAGCGGAAAAAGGCGGCCGCGATTAAAGAAGCGGCCATACACGACAAGGACACCGGCTCGCCGGAGGTCCAAGTTGCGCTTTTGTCTAAAAAAATAGACGAGCTCACCTCGCATTTGAAAAAACACCTCAAAGATACGCACTCGCGCCGCGGCCTGCTTCAGATGGTTGCCGATCGCCGCACTCATTTGAAGTATTTGGAAGGAAGCAACAAGAAGCGCTACAACGCACTTGTAAAAAAGCTCGGCCTTAAAAAATAGGTTTAGTCTATAGGGGATGATAGGTTTTAGAAGGTTGCGTCTTTTTTAAGACCTTCATCGTATAGATAGAGGAAGCGTGCTACTTTTATGTATGTAGCAATTGTCTTTTTTTGTTTTGGGGTAAGCATTTTTATTAGCAGGTTCATTTTTGATTTTTTATGGCTATCATCAAACATAAAAGCCAGCGTGTCGGCATTTTTATAGACACGCAAAATCTTTATCACAGCGCAAAAAATTTGTACAAAGCCAAGGTCAACTTTGGCAATGTTGTTAAAGAAGCGCTCGCCGGTCGTGTGCTCATACGCGCGGTGGCGTACGTTATCCGCACCGAGAGCGAGGAGGAGCGCGGTTTTTTTGACGCACTCAACAAAATCGGCATCGAGACCAAAGTTAAAGATATCCGCATCTTTGCCGGCGGCGCTAAAAAAGCCGATTGGGACATTGGCATGGCGATAGACGCCATTGCGATGGCCAACAAGCTCGACACCGTGATACTCGCGACCGGCGACGGCGACTTTGTCCCGCTGGTCGAGTATCTGCGATATTCATCCGGCATACAAGTTGAGGTTATATCTTTTGGCAAATCATCTTCGGGCCAGCTCAAAGAGGTGGTCGATGACTTTATTGATATGTGCGACAACCCTAAAAATTATCTTATTGGCTACCGCGGAGAAGGAAGGAGCCGCTGGATACCGGGGTTTGCAGCGTCTCATGAAAATGCCGACAACGGTGGCGAAACTGCCGACGAAGGCATAGACATTGGTACCGAGGTCTATGACAACTCCGAAGACGAAAAATAAACACTACGGAGGTTTAACCTCCGTAAAAAAGCCCCGCAGGCAAGCCTGCGGGGCTTTCGTTTTGGATATTTTTGGCGTAGAGTAAACGGGTATCTATTAATATATAAGCACCCTTGGATAGGTAGTTCTCAATATTGATTGAGGCCTAAAATCTGAGGGCTAAGTAAAAAAAGAGCCCTATGCAAAGCAAACGATTTAGCGTGGAGGTTGGCGGCAAGACAATGACAGCAGAGTTTACCGACCTGGCAGAGAATGCCGACGGTTCGGTCATCGTGCGCTACGGCAATACCGCGGTATTGGCCACCGCAGTGATGTCCGATAACATACGTGACGATATCGACCATTTTCCGCTCACCGTCGATTACGAAGAGCGTTTTTACGCCGTAGGTGCAATACTCGGCAGCCGCTTTATGCGCCGCGAAGGCCGGCCAAGCGATCAAGCAATACTCTCGGGCCGCATTGTCGACCGCACTATTCGGCCGCTCTTCCCGCAATATATGCGCAACGAGGTGCAGGTAATCATCACCGTGCTTGCGGTTGATGAAGAAGATCCTAATCCGGTTGCGGTCAATGCCGCATCGCTCGCGATTGCCACATCGAGCATCCCGTGGGACGGGCCTATTGCGGCTGTGCGCATTGGCATGCGAGGAAAAGGGGAATATGTGATAAATCCAACATTTACCGAACGCGAATCGAAAAATATGACGCTTGAGATACTCGCATGCGGCAAAGATAGGACGATAAACATGATCGAGGTGGGAGCGCAGCAGGTGAGCGAGAACGATATCGCCGCCGGGTTTGCAAAAGCGGTTGAGGAGCACGACAAAATAATTGGGTGGCAAAAAAAGATTATTGCGGAGCTTGGCAAACAAAAGCGTGTTGTCGAAAAACCCGCATTGCCCGCGGCAATGCTCCAGCTTTTTGAAAACGAATTCAAACAAAAATTAAGCAAGGCTATTTTTTGCGGCGCGCCGAGCAAAGACGCGATACACGCCGTGCAAGATGAGTGGATGGAGCGCATGAATACATTAATCGCTTCGGAAATTACTGCAGAGAAAAATCCCTCTCAGCTACCCTCCGCCGAAGACGGCGTCGGCGTATCTGTTCAGGACATTTCTCCTGCGCTTACTTTTGGAGTTGCTAAGCGTTTTCTTGAAGACAAAGTTGATGAGGAAATACACCGCGGCGCGGTGGAGGAGGGAAGACGCGCCGACAATCGTGCGTTTAACGAAGTGCGGCCGCTGTTTGCAAAAGCGGGCGGCTTTTCGCCGATACTCCACGGCTCGGGCATTTTTTATCGCGGCGGTACGCACGTGTTTACGGCGCTCACGCTCGGCGGTCCGGGCGACTCGCAAATTGTCGACACGATTGAGAGCCCCGATGTTAAAAAACGCTTTATGCATCATTACAACTTTCCGCCATATTCTTCCGGCGAGACGGGTCGCATGGGCGGGATGAACCGCCGCGCGATAGGGCACGGCGCGCTTGCCGAAAAAGCTTTGAGCGCCGTGATACCGCCTGCCGAACAATTCCCTTACACGATCCGGCTCGTCTCGGAGTGTTTTGCAAGCAACGGCTCGACCTCGATGGGCTCGGTATGCGCCTCGACGCTCGCGCTCATGGACGGCGGTGTGCCGATTGTGGCACCGGTGGCGGGCATCGCGATGGGTCTCATGTTGAGTCCTACGAAATCCCGCTCTGCGGGACTGACTCCGGCTGATTACAAAATTTTAACCGACATCCAGGGGCCGGAAGACGAGTTTGGCGACATGGACTTCAAAGTTGCCGGCACGCGGGCGGGCGTAACCGCGATACAGATGGACATCAAGCTCAGCGGCGTGCCGGTACCCATATTGGTTGAGGCGCTCGCAGGCGCCAAGACCGCGCGCCTGCACATGCTCGACATAATAGAAAAAGAAATTGGCGCGCCGCGCGCCAACATATCGCCGCGCGCGCCGGAGATTATCACCATGCGCGTGCGTCCCGAACAAATTGGGCTCGTTATCGGCGGCGGCGGCAAAACAATCAACGGCATCAAAGACGTAACCGGCGTCAGTGACATCACTATTGAGGATGACGGCTCCATATTTATCACCGGCAAAGGAGGCACTGCCGAAAAAGCCAAGGAAATGATTGAATCGTTGGTAAAAGAATACAAGCCGGGCGAGGTATATGAGGGCGAAGTGACGCGCCTCATGGACTTTGGCGCGTTTGTGCGCATCGGCCCCGGCAAAGACGCCGAAGGATTGGTGCACGTTTCGGAAGTTGCGCCGTTTCGGATTGAGCGCATTGCACAGGCGGTTAGCGTGGGGGAGCATGTGCGGGTTATGATAAAAGAGATCGATGAAAAAGGCCGCATCAATCTCTCAATAAAAGCCGCGGACCCGGACTTTGCCACGCGCAAGGGTCTCATTGCATCAACAAACTCGAATGGAACACACGGAGAAAACTCCTCAAGAGCCCCAAGGTGATACACCAAAGGCAATACCCGTGCCGGAAACGGCAAAAAACTCTTTCGACTTAAGCAAGATACTGTTGCCTAAAAAAGAAACGCCGGGTCAAACGCCCGCGAGCGCAAGCCGCATCAATGCGGGCGCTTTGCTTGAGCAAGAACAAAACGCCACGTTGCTCGGCGACACCAAAGAGCCTGCGCTAGCTTCTGCGCCCGCGCAAGAAACCCCCACCGTGCAACCGATCGAAACCTACCAGCGGGACATCGAGGATTTAGTAAAAGATAAAAATGTTTCGGTACTCTCCATTGCTGCGGCAGAGGCCGCGCGGCGCGCGCAAACACCCACCGCCGACGAAAGCGCACCCGCGCAAGACAGAACAACACTCATTAAAAATATTGGCTTATATGCGCTTGGGTTTTTATTTTTAGTTGCCGCATCGGGCGCACTTGCGTATATCGTAGAGCGTCCCACCTCGGTTAACACGCCACAAGTGATATCCTCTCCCTTCATTGCGGTGGATGACACAAAAGAAATTACGATAGACCAAGATACAACGAGAGTGTCGCTTATGTCGACGCTCACCGCCGCCAAGCAAGCTACCGCGCTTTCGCTCGGGCTTATGTCACGGCTCCTTGTTACCACCGCTTCTAGCACCTCGAACGGCCAAACATTGGCGCCTTTAGATGCTCAGAGTTTTTTTACGCTCATAGCGCCCGACATGCCACAAAATCTTTTATTTACCATGCGACCAATCTTTCTTTTGGGCGTACACGTGTACAGCGGCAACCAGCCGTTTCTTATCATAAGCGTCGACTCTTACGAGCAAGCTTATGCAAGCATGCTCGCTTGGGAGCCAACGATGCAAGCCGATCTCTCGCCATTGTTTAATTACACGCCCTCGCCGCATATACCCGAGCAAGGTGTTGCCACCACCACGCTGCCCACGCAATTTATTCAAACAGGTTTTGTTGATCAAATTGTCGAAAACCACGACGCGCGCGTAATACAAAACAACACGGGCGATATCAGCTTTCTGTGGACATTTATCGACCGAAATACCTTGGTAATAACCACCAACGACGCTACGTTGCGCGAGATTATATCGCGCCTACAAGAGGCGCCGGTAACTCCCATCCCGGGGCAGTCATAATAGTCCCGACGCCTAGTCGGGGTCCCGACCAAAGCGTCGGGATGATATACTATTTTCCATGAATACCGATCATTTTAAAAAGAAACTCGAGGACGAGTTAAAAACGCTGACCCGCGAGCTCGACGAGTTGGGCTGGAAAAATCCCGAGACGGGGGAGTGGGAGACTTCCACTGCCGACCTCGACAGCACCGCCACGGAGGAGGACGAGCTTGCCGACAACCAGGAGGAGTATGGCGAGCATCAGGCGGAGATAGAACCGCTTGAGCTCCGCTATATCGAAGTCAAGCACGCGCTCGAAAAAATAGACGAAAATATGTACGGCACCTGCGAGGTATGCGACATTGCTATCGAGGAGGACCGCCTTGAGGCAAACCCAGCCGCACGCACTTGTCTCGCGCACGTAAGCGCCACCACGGTTTAGTGCTTGTGTTGTGCAATCTATTTGGTAAGCTCGCCTGGCTATGCAATATGCCAAGGTGTACGGAGCGCAAACCTCTCTTTTAACGCCGCACCTCGTTTCGATTGAGACCGACCTTTCGCGCGGATTGCACACGTTTACGCTCGTGGGGCTACCCGACAAAGCGGTTGAGGAGTCGCGCGACCGAGTGGCCGCCGCGATAAAACACTCGGGTTTTGACTCGCCAAAAAGCCGCAACCAAAAAATTGTTATCTCGCTCGCGCCCGCCGATTTAAAAAAGGAAGGGCCGATGTTTGATTTGCCGATTGCGATTTCGTACCTGCTTGCATCCGACGACATCCGTTTTAATCCGGAACCGTATCTTTTTATCGGCGAGCTTTCGCTCGACGGGCATCTCTGCCCTGTGCGCGGAATTTTGCCGCTCGTCGCCGATGCCAAAAAAAGAGGGAAGCGCGCGGTGTTTGTCCCCAAAGAAAACGAGAGGGAAGCGGCGCTTGTGCCCGGCATCACCGTGTATGGCGTGGAGACGCTACGCGAAATAATTGAACATCTTGATACAAAAAAGTCCCGCTCCCAAGGTTCGACCTTAGACCAGGGCTCTTCAAGGTCGAACCTTAAAACCAAAGGGCAAAAAAGATTAACACCTGCGCTCCAAACCAAACTTGAGCCGAGTGATATTGAAACGCAGTTTGCATTTGAGGATATCCGCGGACAAGAGAGCGCCAAGCGCGCGGCGATTATCGCCGCGGCGGGCGGACACAATCTTGGCCTCTCGGGTCCGCCCGGCACCGGCAAAACGATGCTCGCGCGCGCCCTTGCCTCGATACTCCCGCCGCTTTCGTTTGACGAAATGCTCGAGGTCAATAGCATCCATTCGGTAGCGGGCACGCTCCGCGGCGAGCTTTTAACCACGCCGCCCATACGCGCGCCGCATCACACCTCGAGCTATGTATCGATTGTCGGCGGGGGAGCCACACCACGCCCCGGCGAGGCAACGCTTGCGCATAAAGGCGTGCTCTTTCTAGACGAATTCCCCGAGTTTGATAGGCGCGTCATCGAGGCTTTGCGCCAGCCGCTTGAAGACCGCGTGATATCAATTGCGCGCTCAAAAGGCACCGCGCTTTTCCCCGCGCGATTTACACTCATTGCTGCGATGAATCCGTGTCCGTGCGGCAACTACGGACATCCGGAGATTGCATGCACGTGCAGCCCCTTCGCGCTCGAAAAATACCGCCGCAAAATATCCGGGCCGATTGCCGACCGCATCGACCTGTGGATACAAATGGGCCCGGTCGAGTTAACCGAGCTCGGCAAAAAATCTACAGACGCAAGCGAGACGCTTGCCGCGCGCAAAATAGTAAAACAAGCGCGCGAGCGACAAGCGGCGCGGTATAACACAATCGGTAAAACAAATAGCGATCTCTCTCCGCGCGAACTTGAGGAATTTGTAGAGCTTGATCCACTAGTGCGCGCAACATTAGAAAAAGCCGGTACGCGCCTTGCACTTTCTCCGCGCGCATTCCATCGCGTGATAAAAGTTGCGCAAACAATTGCCGACCTCGAGGGTGCAGAAAAAATAAAAGAATCTCACATCCTTGAAGCGCTGCAATATAGGGAGCGCAAACAATAGTTACCCAAGTAAATTAGTTAAATACTCAATCGGCGAGGTTTAACCTCGCCGATAAGAGTCGTTTTCCGTAAAACCTCCAAACCCTGTTTCACAGCAATACCAAAGATGTATTACACTTACTAGGATGAAAGATTTCCATATCACTTTCAAATTAAATAAAGAGCTTGATAAAGAAATGGCTCTTGAATTTTTAGGCGTTAAGGCCGGAGGAATTGATTTTACCCAGGGCATTATTACCGTTCACCCACAACTAAAAAGTTTGCTTGGAAAAGACGCGGGCACACAAAAACAAATTATAGATGAATATATCGATGAGTTTTATAAAACCCATGAAGAACTCCTCAATGCGTATGTAGTTGAAATGCAGAAAAACTGGAATAAAGACGAAACAAAATTTATAGAGCAATTAGATATTATTTTTAAAAACCCAGAAGTGCCAAAAGGCGAATACACGGGCTATCTTTCAATACTCGACTGCAACCCGAGATTTTTGGACACCAAAACATTCCAAGTGTTTTATAAACATCCGTCCGGCTCAAATTATATAACCGCGCACGAGGTGTTGCACTTTTTCTTTTACGACTATGCGGAGAAAAAATATCCGCAAATTTTTAAGAAGTTGGATACCAACTCAGGAATCTTTTGGGACCTAGCAGAGTTGTTTAATGTCGTAGTGATGTCCGAGCCGAGTTTTATATCAGAGCAATATGCAAACCATGCAAAACCATATCCAGCACATGCAAAATATTTTGACGCGGCAAAAAACATATGGGAAAAGAACCGCGACATAGACTCCTGGCTTATCGAAGCGTACCAATTCTTATCAGAACAAGAACAATTTATTGAGTGGGCGACGCAAGAACTTGGCGGCACTGTTTCTGCCACTAAAGAAGCTTATGGCGACCAAAGCAGCGTATTTAAATTAATATCCCTAAAAGGAGATTACTTTCTTAAAATTGGCGGAGGTTTAGAAAAAGAAAAACTGCATCTCGAGTGGTTGAAGGGAAGACAGCCGGTGCCGGACGTAATTGGTTTCAAAAACATTGGCAACACCGGCGCACTTTTACTTTCCAGCCTTGAGGGCGCAAATTTAAAAAGTGTTGCTCACGAACTGGGTTTGGAAAAAGTAATCAATATTTTAGTTGAAGCACTTCATAGATTTCATAACACCAATATCAAAGACTGCCCGTTTGGAACGCAAGGTGCGGATAAAGTATTGGTGCACGGTGACGCATGTTTGCCAAACTTTATAATCAAAGACGGTAAATTTTCGGGCTACATAGATTTGAAAGACATGCGAATAGACAATAAAGAAGTCGATCTAGCCGCAGGCGTGTGGAGTTTACAATACAATTTTGGAGTAGGGCTCGGTAAAACTTTTTTAGAAAAATATGGAGTTAAAAACCCGACCGAAGAAATGGTCGAGCAGCTGCGGCTCCAATACGAAAAAGCAATCGAGGATTGTGGCTTAAACTAATTAAAAGATATGGGGGGTTAAACCCTCGGAGTTAAAACGGTAAAATTTCGCATGTGCGAAAAAATACCGACAGATTAATTACAACCGAGCGGCAGTTTTGCGAGTTATATTCTTTGGAAGCTCAATACGGGAAAGGCCGAGATGCACAAGCAAGAAATTGCTGCGCGAGGAACTCGTTTTTCAATCAATAAAGACGGAAGAGAAGTGGCGCGAGGATACTTATATTTGCTCACCAACGACCTTCACGCTGAACCGTTCGGATTGGTTGAAGATGTCTATGTTGACGAAAAATATAGATCTCTAAACTTAGGCCGAGAGTTGCTCGCAGAAATAATTTCTGAAGCTCGCCACAATAAGTGTTACAAACTTATTGCTACGAGCAGAAATGACGGTACGAGGCAAGCTGTGCATGATTGGTATGTACGGCTTGGGTTTCGTAACTACGGAACTGAGTTTAGAATGGAATTATAGAAATATACGCCCCTTTAGTGACTTGATATATCAAGTCACTTTTTTACTTTATTTATTTTCAGAACCTAATTTGCGAAGGGATTTGCGGCGCCGCGGACTTCAAAGTGGAGGTGGTCGCCTGTGGCAAGGCCGGTCATGCCGACCAGACCAATTGTTTCGCCTTGGAAGACGCTCGTGCCCGCGCTCGTTTCCACTTTGCTCATGTGCGCATACAATGTCTCGGTGCCGTTGGGGTGCGAGATAACCACGTAGTTGCCGTAGCCGCCGTTCCACGCACCATTGTCTTGCGCAACAATCACGGTGCCGTTTGCCGCCGCATAAATAGGAGTGCCTTTTGGCGCGCCGATGTCCACCGCGTTCCATCCATGCAAGCCTTGCGTGATGACACCGCCCTCAAGCGGCCACGCAAAGTAGCCAGGGATTGCCGGACCACTACCGCCCAAGTACGGTTCGGTGGTGCTACCTTTTGAAATGCTCCTGATAGTTGAAGTGTGCGAGCCGCCCCCGCCGGAAGATTGAGAGGACGACGAACCTGAAATGCCGGACATCTCGCCGTCGGGGATGATGATGCTGTCGCCAACCGTGAGCGAGTCATTGTCGGCAAGGCCGTTGTATGAGGCAATGTCATGCACATTTGATTTGTATGTGCTGGCGAGCGAGGCGAGTGTGTCTCCTTTTACAATCGTGTGCTGTATGCCGGTAATAGGGAGGATGATGAGCGTCTCGCCCGGCGTGATGATGCCGCCTTGTATGTCGTTAGCCCACGCAATGGTATTGACCGAGACATCAAACATCACGGCTATCTCCGAAAGCGTGTCACCCGGGCGCACGGTGTAGACGCTGATTTGCGAGCTCGCCGGCTCGCTTGCAATGTCCGCCGCGGTGCCGTCGGGCCCTTGGTCGGGCTCCAAAGCCGAGCCGTCGACTACGGTAATGCCGCCGCCGCCCGTTGCCGCCTGCGGGTCGAGATTGACCGCCGCGGAAAGAAGCGGCATGGTTTGCGAGTTGGAGGCTGTGCTTGCCGCATTAATGTTTTGAGCGGTCTGACTAAAAAGAGATCCTATAAAAGAAAGGGCGCTTGCTTGCGCAAGCACCGGGATAACAAGCACACCAAAAGATGCCGACCCCAGTAAGAGATTGAAAAATAACGTTTTATTTGCCTTCTTCAGGAAAAACCGCTTAACCGCCGAAGAAGTGTCTGTATTATGAGAGCCTATAAGCCTATTTTGCGGGAATTGCAGCCAGTTCCCTCGTTTTGCGGCTCAACCGAGCCATTCATCCTACCTTCACCCTGTACCTATCCAGCGTAGCAGCTGAGGATTGAGAGTCAACTAGACAAAAAGCAAGGTGTGTATAACAAAATATGCCGCCGTTTTGGCATTTGTACGATATAGTGCTTAGGTGCCGCACTTGCAAGAACATTTACAAGGTCTCAACAATGCGCAGAGGGAGGCGGTGCTTGCTACCAAAGGGCCGCTCCTTATCTTAGCGGGCGCTGGAGCGGGGAAAACCCGCGTTATCACGCACCGGATACTCCAGTTGGTTAAAGAGGGCGTCGCGCCGGAAGAGATTTTGGCTATTACCTTTACCAACAAGGCGGCGGGGGAGATGCGTACGCGCACGCTTGAGCTTTTGGCCAAAAATAACGACATAAATCGACCGGCTTTTGCGGTGCACAAGCCGCCGTTTGTCTCCACCTTCCACTCGCTTGGACTTTTAATCATCAAAGAAAACTTTCGAGCGCTCGGACTTAAGCGTCGGCCGAGCATTTATGACCGTGCCGACAGCATGCGCCTTATAAAGGAGGCGCTTAAACAACGAGGCGTCGACGGCGAGTTGGAGCCGCGCGCGGCGCTTGGCACAATATCACGGTACAAAAGCGAGGGTGTCATGGCAGGCCAATATGCCGAGGCCGCGCAGACCGGGCGCGAGCGTATACTTGCCGCCATCTGGCTCTTGTATGAGCGCGCGCTTGCAGCAGACTCGGCGCTCGACTTTGACGACTTGCTTTTGCGCGCCGAAAAGTTTTTGCGTGAAAACGAGCAAGCGCGCGCTGTCTATCAAAGACGATGGAAGTATGTGCATATCGACGAGTACCAAGACACCAACAAGATTCAGGCGAGGCTTGCCTCGCACTTGGTGGGGAAGGAGCAAAACATTTGCGCGGTGGGCGATGTCGACCAAACCATTTACGGCTGGCGCGGAGCCGAGATAGCCAACATAATGACGTTTGAAAAAAAGTTCCCCGGTGCGCGGACCATGGTGCTCGAGCAAAATTATCGCTCGACTAAAAATATTCTTGCCGCCGCCAACGACATCATCGCAAAAAATAAATACCGGCCGGAAAAAAACTTGTTTACGGCAAACGCCGATGGCGAGAAGCTCTCGCTCTATCAGGCATACGACGAGACCGACGAAGCCAACTTTATCGCACGCATCATAGGCCAGCTTGTCGAAGATGGTGCCGAGCCGCAGGATTTTACCATACTGTATCGCGCCAACTTTCAATCACGCGCCATTGAAGAAGCGCTGCTCAATGCCGACATCTCCTATCAAGTGGTGGGCACGCGCTTTTTTGAGCGCAAAGAAATCAAGGACACACTCTCGTTTGTGCGCCTTGCCCTTCGTAGCCACGGCGAAGAATGGAGCGGCACAGATTTGGCACGAGTGATAAATGTTCCGCCGCGCGGCATCGGCAAAGTAACCTTGCTTAAGATGCTCGCAGGCAGGGAGGCGGAGCTCACCGGCGCAGTACAAGGCAAGGTGGTTGCGTTTCGAACATTGCTCGCAAAAATAAAAGAGGCCGCAACGATGCTTGTGCCATCGGAGCTTATCAAATTTGCAGTAGTCGAGAGCGGCATGGAAACAATATATAAAGAGGACAAGCTCGAAGGCGCCGAGCGGCTCGAAAACATCCGCGAGCTTGCCTCGCTTGCGACTCGGTTTGACCGAGTTGCCCCGAATCCTATCGAGGGGCTGGAAGAACTGCTCGAAAGCGCCGCGCTCGCGAGCGATCAGGACGAAATTAAAGACGAAAAAAATGCAGTGCGATTAATGACCGTGCATGCCTCAAAAGGCCTTGAGTTTCCCTATGTTTTTATCACCGGCCTCGAAGAGGGGCTCTTTCCATACGAACGTGAAGAGGATGGGAACGAGGCCAACCAAGAGGAAGAGCGCCGGCTTATGTACGTGGCACTCACACGCGCCGAAAAAAAGGTGTTTCTCTCATACGCGTCGTATCGCACGGTGTTTGGCTCAAAAACCGGTACTGCGCCCTCGCAATTTTTGTCTGACATATCGAACGACTTAGTGGAGTGGGAGTCGCCGATGCGATTGGGAAAAACTATTTATCTCGACTAAGCTAGTGATATGCTTCCAAAAAAATCGCTCGGCCAACATTTTTTGCATAGCACTTATTATCTAGGGCTCATGGCCGATGCGGCAAATGTTTCGCAGAGCGACTATATAGTGGAAATAGGCCCCGGCGAGGGAGCCTTGACCCAGGTGCTGCTTACTCGCGGCGCCACGGTAGTGGCACTCGAGAAGGACCGCCGCCTTATACCGGTATTGCAGGAAAAGTTTGCAAAAGAAATAAAAAACAAAAAACTTTTTTTATATGAGGCCGACGCGCTGCACTTCGATATATCGAAGTGTTTGCCGAAGGCACAACAATATAAAGTGGTCGCTAATATCCCGTATTACATTACCGGCGCTCTGCTGCAAAAATTTTTAACTGCTCATACACAGCCCCGCACGTTGGTCTTTTTAATCCAAAAAGAGGTGGCCGAAAGAATAACCGGGCACCCTTCGACTTCGCTCAGGGTCACGAAAGAGAGTATTCTCTCTCTTTCTGTGAAAGTGTATGGCACGCCCGCCTACATTAAGACCGTGCCAAAAGGAGCCTTTTCCCCGCCGCCTACGGTAGACTCGGCTATCTTGCGCGTTGAGCATATCTCACGCGCCAATTTTACCCGTTCGACTTCTCAGAGGGCAAATTCAGAGTTCGAAAAACGCTTTTTTGAGCTTGTGAAAGTCGGATTTGCGCAAAAAAGAAAGTTGCTCAAGCGCAATGTTGAAAAAATATTGGGCACACATGTTCAAGAAGCCTTTGCAAAAGCCGGCATTGCCGAAAACGCGCGGGCAGAGGACGTGCCGCTCGAACAGTGGCTGATGCTAAGTGATAAATAAAAGAAGTAACCTCACTTTTTCGTTATATAATAGAAAAGACATGAATTTAGGGCGTTATGCACCAAGCGCACAATTTACGGTTACTGCTCTTTCTTTATTGATTGCCGGCGGCTTGGTATACGGCGCGGAGCTTATCACGCATCCATCCTCGCCGTCTGTCAGTATAAGCAGCGTCGCGTATCCCGCACAATCGGACAACTCCAACTGGCAAGCCGCGCTGGCTACCATCCAAGCCAAAAACGCCTCGAGTTCGCTTAGCACACCTCAGCCGCAAACAGTTGCCGAGATGCTGGCGGCGGCTCAAAGTTCCAACATTACCGATACGGTCGGCAAAACGATCCTCATCAACTTAAGCAACGCGGAGTCGCAAGGTCTCGGCGAGGATATACCCACTCAAGACCAGATAGTCGCGGCGGCGGCGGCGCAAATAAAAAGCCAGCAGGCAAGCTCCAGCACTTATACGGCTGCGAATTTAACCATTGTTCCCGTGTCGGACGCCTCGCTGCGCGCCTATGGCAACGGCGTTATGCAGGCGTTGAGCGCGTATTCCGCTGCCAGCGAACAAGCGACATTCCTCTCGATAGACTATGCGGTCGAAGGGGGAGATAAAACGCAAGGAGCAAAACTTGCCTCGATAGGCGCTGCGTATAAAGCGGCTGCGGTGTCGCTCCTCGCCGTTCCGGTGCCGCAGACGCTCGCGCCGCTCCATGTAGAAGTTGTAAACAATTTTCTCAACATCAGTGCAACATACGCGGATATGCAAACCATTTCCTCCGACCCGTTGCGCGGGCTGGTGGGCCTTAAAACCTACGAATCGCTCATGGACGAAGGCGCGCGCCTGTTTACAAATATCGCGCAAGAGCTCTCCAAAGACGGTATACTTTTTAGCAAGGACGAGCCGGGGAGCGCGTGGAATATGTTCTTGCCAACACAATAGTTCATGACCAAAAAAATCCTTTATTTGATACTGGGCGCCATACTTGCTTTTGGCATCCTTTTTTTGCTCTGGAGCTGGCTTTTTAGCGGCGGCGGGAGCGGCGCTCAAAACAACGGGCAATTTGGCACCGCCGGTAACGCAAATCAAAACGGGATTTCGAGCATCAACTCCAACAACGGAGAGACAAACCTCGGCCAAAACACCAACAACGGCACCAATGCCGCTAACGGCACCATCACGCTCGGCAATAATGGCGCGGGCAATAACAACGGCACGGGCGGCAGTTCCGGCACTGTCACCGTTAACAACGGCACTACCGGCGCAACGTTGGGGACCATGAGCAGCGTACCAGGAGTTATATGGCTCGGCTCGCCTTTTAATGCAACCGGCATAAACGGCCTCTCGTCGGGCGCAGGAGGCTTTACGCCGACCATCACCACAACCAACAACCCGGGAAACGGAGGCACCACTCTTTTGGAGGCGCTCGCGGCGACGGCAATTGCCGGCTCGCTTACCTGCGCCATACAAGCGGGACTTGTCACATTATCGACGGGAGCATCTACCGCAGGCGTAGTGTCCATGCAAGCTGCAGCACTTATTCCGCCTGTGCCCGGGGTTTCTCCTGGTCCAGAACCGAACATTGTTGCTGATTATGGTCTTCGCCAACAGAATGTAATCACATATACCACAGTAAACACAAGCGCCACAGCAAAAAACACTGGTGGTTTTGTAAACTGCATTACCAATGTCATAGCAAAGGTTGCGCTCCAGCAGATAACGAACAGCGTCGTCAATTGGATAAACTCCGGCTTCCATGGCCAGCCGTCTTTTGTGACCAACTTCCAGCAATTCTTTACCAACGTCGCCGACATAGCGGCTGGGCAATTTATCCAAGGCGGTCCGCTCTCGTTTTTGTGCAGTCCGTTTCAACTGCAGATAAAAATCGCCGTAGCGCAAAGTTATGCCAACCGGGGGGCAATGTCGTGTACGCTCACCAAAGTCATTAATAATGTAAACAGCTTTATGAACGGCAACTTTTCCCAAGGAGGTTGGCCGGGCTTGCTTTCCTTTACCACCACTCCCACCAATAATCCCTATGGGGCGTATGCATATGCGCAGATAGGCTTAGTAACGGCGCAACAAAACGCGATTGCAAACGCAAAAAATAACATTTCGCCCACCGGCTTTCTCAATAGCATATCGTTCGGACAGGCGCAAAGCTGCAACAACGTCACCACCATAAATAGCACTCCGACCGCGTTGCAAAACAGTCAGGCAGCAAGAATATCATGCCCATCAGGCTGCACCTGCAGCGTAGCTACGCCGGGCAGCGTTATCGAAGCTTCATTGGATAAAACGCTCGGCAGCGGCATCGACCAGCTGGGGCTTGCCAACGATATTGATCAAATCATAAACGCGCTTATCACCCAGCTTATGACGAGAATGCTCCAAAACGGCCTCTCCTCGCTGTCGCAGACAACGACTCAAACGCCCGCCGATATCGCCGCGGAGTCACAAGCCACGAGCTTGCTCAATGACATACAAAGCAATACGACGATTGCGGAGCAGCTTGGTTCGATATACCAAGGAAGCATCAGCGACATTCAGAGTGCGCAAGCAAATCTAAACAATCTCGCTAACTGCTGGAGCTCCGTGGCTGCGTCGACCAATAACGCCTCTGCGGCGCAAAATGCCGCGACCGCCAGCACGACCATCCAGTCGCTGGAAAGCCAGGTTACCGTCTACAACAATGACATTACGCAAGTAAATAACGCTATCGCGACTCTCAATCAGTTTGCATTGCAAATATCGTCGGCTGCTTCGGATGCCGATGTCTCAACTGCAACTGCCAGCTACAATGCCGCGGTATCCGCGGGCACCTTCCCCTCGCAGACGGATCTCACCACTGCGGAGCAAAACCGCACCACGCTCCAGAGCAGCTTAGCCGCCACCAATACATCAACGCAAAGCAGCCTCGAACAATGTCAGGCTCTTGTCCAATAACGTATGAGAAAAATTTTTAACATACCGAATGTAAAACAAATGCTACTGGGAGCAGTGGTATGTATGCTGGTGCTTGGACCCTTCCAACCGCTTATCGCGCAGGCACAAACTTATACCGGTAATATAGGCAATGGTTCGGGGGGTTCTGCTTTTACTCCAACATTTAACTCGCTTACTGGGGGAGCAGCACCAGTTACGGTATCAAACACAATAGGCAATGGTTCGGGGGTTTCTGCTTTTACTACGACAGGAGTAAATGCGGCAGCAGTAGGAGGTACCGGTACCGTGAGTAACAGTACTCTAGCAGCAACACCACAACAATCACTATATAACAGTCCTTATCAATGCAATTGGACCAGTAATTGGGACCTGTGCCTCACTAACGTGGTGTATGTGTTTACGGTGGGCATCGGGAGTTCTTTTGCCTATGTAGCGGCGTCTTTTTTTAATCTTGCGGTCAATCTCTCGCTTAACGGCCCCATCTATGCGCTCACGTTTATCTCCACCGGCTGGACAACCGCGCGTGATCTCGCCAATATGGCCTTCCTTTTTATCCTCATTTACATCGCATTTATGCTCATATTTGAGGCAGAGACAAGCCATACGATGTCGCTTTTGGCAGGCGTTATTGTTATCGCGCTCTTGGTCAACTTTAGCTTCTTTTTTACGCGCCTTGTTATAGATGCGGGCAACATTCTTTCGATACAGTTTTACAACTCCATACAGGCGCCCAGCATACAATCAACCGCGCAAACCTCTAACGTAGCGGCCGGTGTAAACACCGTCGCTTCCTCCATAACAGGCGCACAAAAGCCAACCAAAGACTTAACCGCAAGCATTATGGGGATGCTCCAGCTCCAGAATCTTTTTAACACCACTTCCTTCCAAAATTTTTATTGTCCTCAAGGCACTAACTGTTCTTCAGGCCAGGCCGGGTTCTTGACGACAGTAATTACCTTGTCCTTTCTGTATATTGGCGCCGCCATTATGTTTTATCTACTTACGGTGATGTTTGTTACCGTCGGCATCAAATTTTTGGTGCGTATCGTGATTTTGTGGTTCCTTATTATCGCGTCGCCCTTAGCATTTGTGGCGCGAGCCATGCCCGATAAGTCGAGTCTGAGGCACTACTACAAAGATTGGCAGGACATGCTTATTTCACATGCTTTTTATCCGGTGGCGTTTCTGTTTATATTCCTCATCCTTACCAACTTTACCAATCAGATGGGGAGCTGCACCAACAGTGGAGGCACGAGCTCTCAAAGCTGTCTCCTTAACGATATCTTTACCTCGCTACCTACGGCAGCAAACGGAGGCACATCAAGTGCCATAGCAGTGATGGGTTTGGCGTTTGCCAACGTTGCCATACGCCTCGGATTTGTCATCGCCGTCCTCTATTTAGGCTTAAAAGCGGCAGACAGCGTGAGCGTCATGGGCGCGGGAGCAGCCTCAAAAGCAGGCAACTGGGCAGGCAGAACATTTAGAGCGAGCACCTTGGGGCTTGCTTCAAGAGCGGGGGGGTATGGCGCTGGAACCTTGTGGCAACAGACAGGAGGTCGGTTAGCTGCAGGAGCAAGTAATGCACTAGCTGGCAGCCAATGGGCAAATCGTGTCGGTACGCCTGGAGGTATACTCGGGTATCGCCTGCGCCGCAACGTTACCGAACCGCTTGCCAATACATCACTCGGAACTGGAGCGTCTTCCTTTAGAGAGCGGCAGTCGTTCCTAGACGCTAGAGCCAAGGAAATGAACACCAACAAGGAAATTGGTCTTGCTAAAATAAAAAATCGCGAGGATGCTAAAAAACTCGCTGAGATAGATGAAAAATGGGATTCGCTTGAGAAGAAACTTAAAGCTAAGGAGGATGAACTAACGCAACTTCAGTCACTCCCTGGTAATCCTATAAATGGAACGCGGGTAATAAAAAAACAAGGCGAAATTGCTGATTTCAAAGAAAAAGAAATGGATCCTCTGCGCTCACAACGTGAGCAGCTTATGGCCAATGTGACTAAAATGGAAGGCTCCCAAGTCACCGTACTAGCAGGAAAAGATCTCGAAAAGATAATCAAGCACATATCCGACAAACAAATGAAGGCAATTAAGGAAAGTCTTAAATACAACAGAACGGAAAAGGAGACACTCGAACGTAAGTGGAACGAGACGTCCACAAAAGCGCCCTTGGGCGAGTCAAAGGAGCAACTTAAAAAACTAGGAGAGCTCCATACACAGCTCCAAACGCTCCATGTCGATCTAAAAACGCTTGGTTCCGCCGTTAAGCCAGTTCATGGCACAACTTTCAATGTCAATTTAGGTTCGGCGAAAAAGATGAAGAAAGAAATTGAAGACTCCCTAGAAGAGCAGGAAAAAATTCGAGATGATAAAACGCTCAACATGAATGATCCCGCAGAAAGAGCGGAAAGGACACGAGCGGGCCTAGCCGCCAAACAACTTAAAAAAGCTCTCGAGAAAATTACCAAGCTCGAAGAACAAGTTAAAGACATCCCTAAAGATGTCGGCGGCACCAACAATGAGGGTGAGTTTAAAGTTGAAGGGAAGTAGTATAATGATCATATGGCTGACTCCACAAATTCAGACGAAATACAAAAGCTTATAGACGCTTTGCCGCCAGAGGTTAAAGCATTGCTCTACAGCCCGCAGATGGATGCTGTTATACAGCAAATCGGCACCAAACATCAGTTGCACATAGACCAAATTGGCGAGTTGGAGAGCGAAGTGGCCGCCGCCATGATTGGTATTAGCCAGCTGCAAGAGTTACCGCAAAATATTAGCGACACATTGGAGGTTGATATGACAAAAAGCAATGCCATTGTCGCAGATATTAATCTATTACTGCTCGATAAAATCCGCGATGCAATGAAAAAAACCGATAACGGAAAGTCTGTCATCGTGTCTTCGGCTATGGCAGCTTCTGCGGCAGCTCCTGCCGGTGCTCCAAGCGCTCCAATTGCACCAACCCCTGCGCCCGCTCCTCTCTCCACTGATATGCAAATTGATGCGCCTGCAACTTCGGCTCCGGCAAAAGCAGCTACTCCTGCACCTCAAATGCCCGAAGCCGATGTGATGTTGAGCGAGCCGACGGTGAGTTTGCCGCCGGTCGCTAAATCACCCGAGGGCGAAGTTAAAAAAGTTGATACGGGAGCAATGCCTGCGCCGGTTGCGCCCAAAATAAATCCGGCTCCCGCATACAAAGCCGATCCGTATCGCGAACCTATCGACTAAAAAGGGGAGAGTGGCGATATTTTTGCGATATACTATAGCTAATGCGCTATCAGGTCCCTCAATTTATCGAAATCGAAGACAAGATATTTGGGCCGCTTACTTTCAAGCAGTTTATTTATCTCGCGGGCGCGGGCGGCATATGCCTTTTGTTTTTTACCCTGCTGCCGCTCTACATCGCGGTGCTTTGTATGCTCCCTTTTATCGCGCTCGGTTTCGCGCTTGCATTTTACAAGGTTAATGGGCGGCCGTTTATCGTGGTACTCGAACATGCGTTTGGCTACTTTTTTGGCCACAAGCTCTATTTGTGGAGGCAGCACAGCGCAAAAACTCCCTCGGCGGTCGCGCAGGCTCCCGCCGCGGCTATGACCACGCTCGGCGTGCCTAAACTTTCCAACAGCAAGCTCAAAGATTTGGCTTGGTCGCTCAATATAAAAGACAGGAGCACGATGGGTGTGGTCGATACCACACCCACGGGTTTTGAAATATAAGTGCCAAAGATATGCCAACCAACATCCCGATAAAAGCGCAGGCCACACAGGAATTTGTACCCATCAAGGAGGTACGCGACGGTATTGTCATACTTAAAGATGGCTCTCTGCGCTCGATACTCATGGCATCATCCATCAACCTCGCGCTCAAGGGCGCCGACGAACAGCAGGCGATTATCGGACAGTTTCAAAACTTTTTAAACTCGCTCGAGTTTACCGTGCAATTTTTTATCGAAAGCCGCGACCTCGACATCCGCCCGTACATCGCACTCCTCGAAGACCGCTATGCGCAAGAGCTCGACGATTTGATGAAGATACAAATACGCGAGTATATGGCGTTTATCAAAGACTTTACCTCGCGCGCAAATATCATGACCAAAAACTTTTTTATCGTGGTGCCGTACGACCCGGCGCTTATGGTGCGCGGAGGCGGCATCGGCGGCGCGATTGGCTCACTGTTTCCTTCCGGTTCGGGCGGCTCAGCCACGCTTACGAACGAGCAGTTTGAGCAATATCGCACCCAGCTTGAGCAGCGCGTCTCGGTTGTCGAGCAAGGGCTGGTGCGCACCGGCGTGCGCATCGTGAACCTCGGCACCGAGGAGGTGATAGAGTTGTTTTACAAGCTCTTTAATCCGGGCGAGCTCGAAAAGCCTTTGCAGGTAACACAGATTGCCCAATAACACTATGGCACTCCTCGACTTTTTAAAGACAAAACAAACTCCGGCCGCCGTGCCGGTGGCGCCCATTTTGCCCGAGCAAATATACAAAGAGGGCGTGCTCGAGCTTCAAGATGTCATCGCGCCCTCCGCGCTTAAGATAACGCCGCGCGAGATAAACCTGGGCGACAAAATCGCGCGCACGTTTTTTGTCATGTCATACCCGCGCATCCTCACCGACAGCTGGTTTGCGCCTGTCATCAATCTCGACCGCGTGCTTGATATTTCCATTTTTATCCATCCGCTCGATTCGGCAGACATGCTCAAAAAATTCCAAAAAAAGGTGGCCGAGGTGCAAAGCCAGATTATGGTGCGAGAAGAAAAGGGCATGGTGCGCGACCCGGTGCTCGACACCGCCTACCAAGACCTCGAGAACTTGCGCGACCAGCTCCAACAGGCGCAGGAAAAACTTTTCGATGTCGGCGTATATATCACCATCTATGACAAAACCGCCGAGGATTTGGACAAGGCCGAGAGCGAGATTAAGTCGATGCTCGAGAGCAGGCTTGTGTATGTCAAACCGGCGCTCTTCCAGCAGGAGCAGGGTTTTAAAAGCGTGTTGCCCATCGGTCTCGACGAACTCAACGTCAACTCAAAATTAAATTCCTCGCCCCTCTCTTCAATCTTCCCGTTTGTTTCGTTCGACCTCACGAGCGACAAAGGCATCCTCTACGGCGTTAACCGCCACAATGCCAGCCTGGTGTTGTTTGACCGGTTTAGCTTGGAAAACTACAACTCGGTCATTTTTGCCAAGTCGGGCTCCGGCAAAAGCTACGCGACCAAGCTTGAGATTTTGCGCACGCTTATGTTTGATACCGAGGTTATCGTTATCGATCCGGAGCGCGAGTACGAGTTTTTGGCGCAAGCGGTCGGCGGGCGCTACTTTAACATTTCTCTCAACTCCGAACACCACATTAACCCGTTTGACTTGGCGCCACCGCGCGAGGACGAAAGCGCGGCCGACATCTTGCGCAGCAACATCGTGGCGCTCGTGGGCCTCTTTCGCATCATGCTTGGTGGTCTCACGCCCGAGGAAGATGCCATCATCGACCGCGCTATCACCGAAACGTACGCGCTCAAGGATATTACGGTCGACAGCAACTTTGCCGAGATAGAGCCGCCGCTCCTCTCCGACTTTGAGCTTGTGTTGGCCGGAATGGAGGGGAGTGAGAGTTTGGTACAACGCCTCTCAAAATATACCAAGGGCACGTGGAGCGGATTTATCAACCAACCAACCAACGTCGATATCAACAAAAAGTTCGTCGTCTTCTCGGTGCGCGACATGGAGGATGACTTGAAGCCTGTGGCCATGTACATCATCACGCACTTTATATGGAACACGGTCCGCAAAAATCTTAAAAAGCGCCTTCTGGTTATTGACGAGGCGTGGTGGATGATGAAAAGCGACGACACGGCGAGCTTTCTTTACAGCATGGCAAAGCGCGGCCGTAAATATTATCTCGGCCTTGCAACCATCACCCAAGACGTCGATGACTTTTTAAAGTCGCCGTACGGTTTGCCGATGATTACCAACTCATCGATACAAATTTTGCTCAAGCAATCGCCGACCACCATCGACAATCTGCAAAAAACCTTTAACCTCTCGGACGAAGAAAAGTTTTTGCTCCTCGAGAGCGACGTGGGGGAGGGAATATTTTTTGCCGGGCTCAAACATGTGGCCATCAAAGTAATAGCCTCTTACACCGAAGATCAGATTATTACCTCCGACCCGAGCCAGGTACTGGCCTTGCGCAAACAGCGCGCAGACCTCGCCGATGCACAATCGGGAACTCCGCCAAACGCGGTACAATAACGCTATGAAGCCTTTGTATATTTTTCTTCTTCTCTACGCTCTTTTCATCACAGGCCTTACGTGCGGTGTCTCGGCAGGACTTGTGTTAATCCCCGGCGTCGGTATTGCGCTCGCTTTGGTATTTAGTTTTTGTATCAATGTCACTATGGGTAGCGGGCTCATGCTGCTTTTAGTAACAAACGGCATGTATCATCCCACATGGGGTCCGGCAGGATTTATTGGCAGCCTTATCCCCGGTCTCGACTTTTTACCATTTTGGTTAGGCATTGTTATCGCGGGGATTGTACAGGATATGAGCAAAGAAGGAGGTCTCGCGGGGAAAGCCATTGGACTGGTGCAGACTGCTACCGCTGCTGCAAGCGGTAATGTAACAGGAACCGTGCAAGGCATAAAAAACACAACACTGAGCACAAAACCGGTAACCATCGCACAGGCTCCCGCAAACGACAGTGAAACTCCGCAAGAGCACACACGCCCAACACTCCAAACGAAAAACTTTGACGGCATTACGAGGGCCGCCAACGACAATTTTAAACCCTATGTACAAAAAGCCGCTTAAGTGTCTTTTTTTGCTCTGCGCCGCATTGCTTTGTGCGGGGGGAGCGGCACACGCCCAAACATCGGGCGTTGTGCCTGCGCCTATACAATATGTCGTCTCGCCCGAAACACCGGGACCAAATACGCAAGTAACCATCGAGGTGCAAGGCGTTGGCACCTTTGTCGGCAATTCAACCATCACCTGGAGCCAAAACGGCACGGTAGTGTCACAAGGCGTTGGCCAGCGCGACTTTACTTTTACTACGGGGTCAATCGGCACCGAGACACAGATAAAAGTAACGGTTAATTCTGCAACACAGGGCACGCTCACCAACAGTTGGACGTTTATCCCTTCATCAATCAATCTCGTATGGGAGGCGGATACTACCGTGCCGCCGCTCTACAAAGGCAAAGCACTCTACAGCGGTGGCTCGGATGTTAAAGTGGTCGCGTTCCCGAGCATCGCGGTTAATGGCAGCAGCTTTTCTGTAAGCGCTCTCTCGTTTCAATGGACGCTCGACAGCGACCCTCTGCCAGATCAGTCGGGACTTGGTCAAAACTCTCTCACCTTTACCGGCAGCCAACTCCAAAAAGAGGAGGACGTGTCGGTAGACGTGTATTACGGCGCCAACAAAGTGGGCACAGGCTCGGTGGTCATACCTGCCACCGACCCGGAGCTCGTACTCTACGACAAAGACCCCCTGCGCGGAATCATTTTTGACTCGGCACTGCCCGCCGGGATTTCGCTCAACGGCAACGAGCTCACCGTGCAGGCCGTACCATACTTTTTTTCTAACAGCAGTTTGGTAAACGGTGCGCTCACTTATGCATGGACGCTCAACGGCAACGACACCACCGGGCCAAACGCCGAAAACGGAGAGCTCACTTTGCTCCAATCCGGCTCGGGGAGCGGCAGCGCCACGCTTGGCGTGTCACTCCAAAACAACGATACCGACAAGCTGGTACAAGCAGCTAATGCCGCGCTCCAAATAATCTTTGGCACGCAATCGTCGAGCAGCGGCCTCTTTGGACTATGAAAAAAAATCTACTCTTTCTAATCTTTTTTAGCGTAATACTGGGCATTCCGCACGTTGCGAATGCACAATACGGCACACTAGCGCCGGTCAACACTACTGCTGCGCCTACTTTGACATCTCAACCAATTGATACCAGCGGAAATTCCTACACGGCGCCGACAGCTGGCGTTAACTCTGCGACAGGAGGAGCAAATCTTAACGGAGCGAGTCCTACCGTGACCAGCTATCCTATGAATCAATTTCAAACTACAGGAGGAGAGACGACAGCTCCAGCAACTCCGGCAGCAACAGCGCCTGCAAATACTGGTACTAACCTGCCATACCAGGCGCTTGAGCCTATACCAGGGCTTACTACCAACCCCGATCTTACCAATCCTGGCAATCTGCCGACTATTGTGAACGCCATTTTTACTATCCTCATCAGTGTCGGCGCATTGCTTGCAGTACTCATGCTCACCGTCGGCGGCATCGAGTACATGGTTTCCAGCACAATTAAGACAAAACAAGAAGGTCTTAAAAGAGCACAAGCTGCATTGTGGGGAATAGTGCTCATCGCAGCTTCGTGGCTTATCCTTAACACTATTAATCCTAAATTGCTTAGTTTTAATTTAAATCCGTGCACGCAAGACATGCAACAACAAGGACTTTGTACAGTTACGGCAAACTCAAACACCTCAAACAATAACTCTAACAACCCTGCGCAAGCTACAGCACCACCTTGCGGCGATTTTCCGGAAGGTTGTGGTACGGCTCAGTACTGCGGTAACATAACCAATGCCGGCATATGGACTACTACATGTTTGCGAAACTCTGACGAAGCAGCTGCGCAAGCATGTTCGAATTTAGGACAAGGAGCAGTCTGGACTCAGGGTTCAAGTATTGGTTCTGGCAGTGGAGCTTATTGTTATTTGCCAGCTTATACAACACCAGAAAGCTGCACAAATGCTACAGATGCTACAGGCGCAAACGCGGGATATAAATGGGCACCGTGGATTTGGCAACAATATTGCTATAAACAATGACGCAAACACTTAAATTAAGTTTAATTCTTGTGGGGATTGTAACATTCTCGGTGTTAATTATTTGGTTTTTCTTTTTCCGCTCTTCTGCCACATCAACTATATCAACTACCGCATTATTTGGCACTTCGACAAGCAACACTACAACGGCTACGCCTAACACAAACACCAACACCAACACCGCAACCAATGGCACGCTGCCAGCTTCGCAATCGGCAACGCAAAAAATATTTGAAATAAATGGCGGCCCAATTGCGGGAGCGACGCTTATACAAACATTGCACCCGACCACCACGCTCGCGCGATATGTAAACCAGGAGGATGGCCACGTGTATGATGCGCCTCTTGATGTGCCGGGCGCCGTGCCGCGTGTTGTCTCTGATGTAACGATCCCGGGCATTGAGCAGGTGGTGTGGCTTGAGCAGGGCAATGCCGCGATTTTGCAATATATCGACACCGACGGAGCAACGGTTAAAAGCGTATATCTCGGATTGCCCGCAGCGACCACGAGCACTCAACTTGCGGCAACGCGCATACAATTTTTGCCTGACAATATCATCGACCTCGCCGCCTCTCCTGACGGCAAAAACGTTGCCTACTTGCTCAAAACATCAGACGGCTCAAGCGGCTACATTGCAAAATCCGACGGCATCGGCGCTAAAAAACTTTTTTCCCTTCCGCTTGCACAAGTGCTTGTCTCCTGGCCGGCACCAAGCACTCTTTTAGTGCAAAGCAAATTGTCAGTGGGAGTACCGGGTATAGTATTTTCAGTCGATGCAAAAAGCGGGGCAGTAACGCCACTGGTATATGCAGAGGGGCTGACGGCAACGGCTAATTCTGCTTTCTCTATGCTCCTATATCAGATATCTGACGGCACAACCAAAACCTCATATTTACATGATGTGAAAAGCGGACTTAATGCGCTTCTTCCTATAAATCCGTCTCCTGAACAATGTATTTGGGACAACATTACAAATACCGTGATGTACTGCGCGGCACCTATACAATCCGTCCCGGCAAATTACCTTGACCTTTGGCATCAAGGGCTTGCCAGTTCTGCTGATAATATTTTTAGGATATATACAAATCTTGCCGCTGAAAACGTTGTTGCCTCGCCGGGAGGTACAGACGGCGGTGTTGCTTCCGATATTTTAGAAATGGCGCTTTCGCCGGACGAACACTACCTCTCCTTTACTACCAAAGGCACCCGCGAGTTGTGGGGTGTTAGGCTTGCTCAATAGAAGGCGAGCCGCTGTTATATTTGAGCACTATATGGCGAAACTTGCCGTCGCCTGCCGACTCCGTGTTTATCTCCGGATCATCGGCAAAAAGCTCGTGTATCACCAAACGCTCGTATGAGCTCATGGGCGGCATCTCCACCTCGTGTTTAAATAGGCGGGCGCGCTGTGCCAGCATACGCGCCTGTTGGCGCACGCCCTCAAGCTGGGCCTCCTGGTAGCCGTTGATGTCGATAAGGAAATTTGAGGCATCCTCGCCATACTTTTGTTCGACTATGCGCCGCGCAAGCAGGGTAAGCGCGCGCACATGCTCGCCGTGCGGGCCTATCAGGCGCTCGGGCTCGGCCGTTTTGACAGCAACAACTGTACGGTGGCCTGTGGTAACGGTTACACTCTCAAAAGAGGCGCTAAGCGCGGCAAGAAGCTCGGAGACAAAATCGGTGAGTTCTTGGGCGTCCATACGCCCAGCCTACTCCACTACTTTGCGCTTTGCAATTCTCGGCGGATCAGGAACTCTTGTCCGAGCGAAATAATGTTGCTGGTTGCAAAATAAAGCCCAGCGGCGGCAGGAAAAGAATAAACAATAAAAATATACAGCACGGGCATGGCGTAGAGCATCATATTCTGCTGCATCGCCTGAGCTTGCGCTTTTTCGGGTGCAAGCGGCACGGTGGTAACGCGCTTAGTGCGCACGAGCGAAAGTTTAACCACGGCATATTGGAGGCCTGCTACCACAAGCGCCAACGCGATATTGTGTGACGCGAGCAGATTTATTAGCCCAAAAAAATTGGTGTTAACCGTCGCGGGCACGGACACAAAAGGGTACAAAAGGCGCGTGGCGATGTGCGGCAACCCTTCGCGTATGAGCGCATAATAAAGTGCTATAAATATAGGGATTTGGACCAAGATGGCCACAAAACCGGCAAATGGACGGACCTCTTTTGTTTTGAAGAGCTCCATGGTTTGCTTGGCTTTTTCGTCCGGGTTGTCCTTGTATTTTTTGTTTATTGCGTCGAGGTCGCCCTGTATAGCCGCCATGGCCATTTGGGTGCGTATGGAGGCGCTAAATGCCGGATAAAACACCGCGCGCACGACGATGGTCATTGCGATAATGGCAAGACCTACGCTGCCGCCCGGCATAATGCCGATTAAAAATATAAATGCATTATAGAGCGGCGCAATGAGGATGGTCTCAAACATACATATATTATTTTTGCCTGCCCGGCCAGGGCCTGCCTATCTGGGAAAGCAAGAAGGAAATCTCTTCTCTTAGTATCGTACCCGAGCGCTCTCTCGGTATAACCCGGAGAAAGAACACCGCCCGAGCGCGTGGGAGAGGAGCGGTAGTGCTGACCGAGGCAATTGCGCGATATATGGAGCGGCGCAATGCGTTGCGGACGTTGGCTTTGCGCGCCACCGACCTTGCAACTACCGCCGCGCTACGCAGGGGCTCCTCGGCAACAATCCACTTGGCCTGCATATGAGACGAGTGCGCCGAGCGGCCGGCTTTCAGCACCTCTTTTACCTCTTCTGCACGCAGACGCAGGCGCTTTTTGAGCATAACATACGTTTACTTATACTACTGATTTGCGGGCGCGCCTTTTGTGAAGGCGACGCTTAAGCGTTGCGCGCCCACCGGGCGTACTGCTCCTTGTAAGAAAACCGTGTGCACGCGCGCGTTTACGCTTTTTAGGCTGGTAGGTTTGTGACATGCGTCAAATATACTGTATCCACAGTTTCTCCACAACTTATGCACTGGTATGCCGTTTTTGACGGAGAGGCCGCGCACGCGTATGCTGGGAGAAACGTACTATGACTACCACGAAAGAGCTCTGGGAAAATGCATTGGTGGAACTGGAACTGACTATTTCAAAACCCAATTTTAATACGTGGTTTAAAGACACGCATATCGTGCGCGTCGAGGACGGCACCGTAGCGCTCGGCGTGCCGAGCCAGTTTGCCCGCGACTGGCTTTCAACAAAATTCCACAAAGACATTTTACGCTCTTTGCGCGGTCTCTCCGACAGCGTGCGCGCGGTCGAGTATGTCATATCGCGTGGAGTCAAAAAAACGGTCGAGGAACCGCCGCACATCGTACCCCCCGCGTCTGCGGAGCTGCCTCTCGAAACCGTGCACGCCAAAACAAACTTAAACCCGCGCTTTACCCTGCAATCATTTGTGGTTGGGCCGTTTAATGAGCTTGCACACGCCGCGGCGCAGGCGGTTATCCGTAAACCGGGCATCGCGTACAACCCGCTTTTGGTATACGGGCCAACCGGCCTCGGCAAAACGCACCTTATACAAGCTGTCGGCAATTATTTTCGGACACAAACGCCTGAGCGTAAGGTGTTTTATGTCACGTCGGAAAAGTTTTCGATGGATTACGTATCGAGCCTCCAAGCGGACAAAGTGCAAAACTTTAAAGAGCGGTACCGCCAGTATGACCTCCTCATCATGGACGACGTGCAGTTTTTGGCGGGTCGCGATAAAATAAAAGAGGAATTTTTTCATCTCTTTAACTATCTCCACGACAACAACAAGCAACTTGTTTTTTCGTCCGACCAACACCCAAATGTGATCCAAAACCTCGAGGACAGACTGAAGTCGCGCCTTGCGGCGGGGATGGTCGTCGCAGTAACGCCGCCCGACCACCAGTCGCGCCTCGCCATCGTGCGCGCAAAAGCCGCCGTCCATAATGTAATGCTCCCCGACGAGGTGCTTGAGTACTTAGCAGCCACTATTGAGGGCAATGTCCGCGAGCTTGAGGGCGCGCTCAACATGCTCCTTATACAGTTTGAGATGCGCGGTGAACCTCTCACTATTAACGACGCTAAAGCGCTCCTCCGGAGCGCGAGCAGTTCGACTAAAAAAGCCGTGTCGGTGCAAGATGTAGTCAAAGCAATCTCCGGCTTTTATGGTGTCGAGGAAAACAGCATTTATGAAAAAACCCGCCGCAAAGAGGTGGTACGGCCGCGCCAGGTCATCATGTATCTCCTACGCGAGGACTTCCACATCTCCTTTCCAACCATTGGCGAGAAGCTTGGCGGCCGCGACCACACCACCGTCATTCATTCGTGCGAAAAAATAAAAACCGACCTACACACCGACAGCGCGCTCAATCAAGAAATGCACCAAATCCGTCTCATGTTGAAATGAAGTGGATAAGTGGTAGTAATAGAAGGGGACAGTGTTGTGGACAAGTGTGTAAAATCAACCAATCAATACATACCAAACATATGAGCGCTTAGTTATCCACCGCGTATGCAAACATCGCTCCAACAACAAACTCTTACAACGCAATCCTTACCGTCACTTTTCCACCAATTCACACCCTTAATAGTAGTAATAGATTTTTTATAAAGAACATATGAAGTTTGAATGCACAACCGAACAACTTCTTAAAGCAGTGACAACTGCCGCCCGTTTTGTTGAGCGCAAAGCCAATCTGCCGGTGTTGGGGAGTATTTTGATAACAGCTGATGGTGGGCGGATAGTACTGCGGGCCACCAACCTTGAGTGTGGTGTTGAGGTAACCTTTGCGGCAAAAGTTTTACACGATGGCGTTGCGGCTGTGCCTGGAGGAGTGTTGCTTGGGTTTTTGTCGAACGCACGGGGTAAAAATATTTCAGCGGCGTTGGTGGGTGAGTTGTTTAAAATCGAAACCGAGCGCGCGTCGGCCTCGATCAAAACCATCCTGCATGACGACTTCCCGATTTTACCGCACGTGTCGGCTGAGCGCTCGTTTACGGTTAAATCAGGCGATCTCACGCGCGCCATTAGGAGTGTGGCTTACTGTGCCTCGACTTCGGCGATTAAACCCGAGCAACAGAGCGTCCTGCTGTTTGGTGAAGCAGGCAAGGTTACCACCGCAGCAACCGACTCCTTCCGGCTTGCCGAAAAGAGCATTCCGCTCCGCTCCGGCGGCAGTGTGGCACATTTGCTTGTGCCGGCGCGCAACGCGGCCGAGCTCATGCGCATTGTAGAGACGGCAAACGTCGAGGTTGAGTTGTATTACAACGACAACCAAATTTCCACCCACGTGGGAGACGTGTATTACACGAGCCGCCTTATCGACGGCGCGTTTCCTAACTATCGTCAAATCATCCCCAAGTCATTTATTTCTGAGGCAGTGGTATTGCGCGAGGATTTCTCGGCGGCGCTCAAATCGCTCTCGGTGTTTGCCGACAAGTTTGCGCAGGTTACTTTTACGATAGACCCGGCAAAAAAGGCAATCTTTCTTTCGTCACGCAACCCGGACGTGGGTGAGCAAATCTCAACCGTGCGCGCCACCATATCGGGCGAGCCTTGCACAATGAACTTTAACGGCCGCTACCTCGCCGACAGCTTGCAGGCAATCACAGGAGACAGCGTGCGCATACGCGCCAACGGCGCAGGCAAACCGCTCCTCATCAAAGATGCCGCCGACGAGAGCTTCCTCTACCTAGCCATGCCAATGAACCGGTAATTTAAGCTTGAGTATTATTAAAAATATGTCAAACCCACGTATTCAAAGCACTCTAGCTGCAAGAGTTCAAGAGACGGCAAAAGAATTTAGTTGTCAGCCGTCAACAGCTTTCATAATTTTTTGTCTTCAAAATATTTACGGGCTCGATGAGATAGAAGTTGAAGAAGCGATAACCGATGGCGGCAACGATAAGGGGATTGATGCTATTTTCATCCAGGTCGACGAGAATGGAAATAATATTCTTTATATTGTGCAGTCAAAATATTTTGCACAGAACCCAAATAATTCGCTAGACGAAACAGCTAAAACTTTAATGGTCGAAACTGTTCGGAATTATGTATTAGGTGATGCTCCCACAAATGTTTTGAATCCTAAACTCAAACCTCGTATAGAATCGGCCAGAAACTCCTTTCAATCAGGGGAAATCGATAAAATAAAACTTCTCTTTCTAACTAATGGCAAAAGACCGCAAGCTTCGCTCTACGAGGAATTAGAAAGATTTTCAAATGAAAGCGATAAGCAGGTCAACTATGAAATTCTTACTGAAAAGGACGTAGCAGAATTGATATTACCTCCCTCAACGAAACCTGTGGGTAAGGTATCTATCAAAGTTGTTAAAGATACGGGCGCTGGTGCAAAAACTTTTTTAGATCTACCGGATATTAATCATTCAAAAGGAAAGGTTGTACGTGTCGACGTATTCGAGATTGCTAAATTAGTCGAGGACAAACCAAACATATTTAACGCTAATGTCCGCGGGTACCTTGGTGAAAATAAAATAAACGATCAAATAAAGAAAACTTTGTTAGACAAGGAAGCAATAGAAACATTTATCTACTTAAATAATGGAATTACCATTCTCTGCGATAATTATCAAATCAAGGTTGGTAATGAAATTGTTGAGTTAACAAATCCATCCTTAATCAACGGTTGCCAAACTGCGAGTACAATAAGAGACGTTTATCAACTTGGGAAAATTGAAGAAAATACCGGACACGTGTTGGTGCGGATAATTGAATCTTCCGATCCAAAACTAAAAGAGGCAATTATCAAAGCATCAAACACACAATCGACGGTAAACAATAGAGACCTAATTAGTGAAGATGATATACAAAAACAACTCGAGGCCCAATTTAATTCCCTTGGATATTTTTACCAAAGGAAAAGGGGATTATACACTAACGATGGAAATGTAAAAAAAGAAAAAATCATTGATCTTGAAAAAGCTGCCCAAGCGTACATGTCACTTTTTCTTGAGAGGCCATCTGAGGCAAAGAATAAAAAAGCTGAAATATATAATGCGTATTACACGACTATTTTTCATAATCAAATTAGTGCGCACTCTTTGTTGATAAGTTTCAAACTTCTCGAATGGTTCAAGCAGAAACTGAAGAAAAATCGACCTAATTATTCCTTAGATGAATTAAGTTTGTTTAGTACCGGTCTTTTGCATTTGTTGACACTCTTTAAGCTGTGGGTGTTAATACCAGAAGGTATTATTCTCGAAGAAATGGCTACAAAAGAGGGTTCGTTAGAAAAGATAAAAAAAGAATTTGAGAAAAACAGCGAGAGAGTCATGAATCTTCTTAGTGTTGCAATGGCGACTCAACGACAAGATCCAACTTTCAACAATTATCAATATTTCTTTAAATCTCCGTCTTCTCTAGATAAATTACGTCACTCTTCTTTTGGTGAAAAGCTAGAATATAAATCTGAACTAAACACAAGTAATTATGCAAAGTATGGTGATCTTAGATACACGAAGCCAGAAAGTTATTCGTTAGGTGGCCAAAAATTCAAAGAAGGGGGGACGTGGTCTGAACTGTTTGTTATCCTAGTTGAATTGTATTCAAAAACATTTGTCTTGACCGAAAGCACCCTTAGTTTTATCGATGGGGGTGACAGACAGTTATTAATAAAAGACGTTCTCGAATCTAGTGATGAAGCAAAACTTAGAAAAAAATTGAAAAACGGCTTATGGCTACTCACTAATTTTGACTCGAAGCGGCTTTGTCATTTTTGTTTTGCTTTGGCGAAAGAATTGAATCTACAACTTGCAATTAAAATTCGTCCTACCAAATTTCGATTGGAGAATAAGTTGTCGTGACATATTCAAAACGGTAGCCTTTTTTATTGCGTCACGGGGCCAACAGGGATCATTGGTGCTCCTGATGTTTGTACTTGGCCCGAATTTGGTGTTGTTGAGAGACCGGCGGGCGTGTTGTGTGTGAGCCACAGGCTTAACCCTGTTTCCCACAAACTATATTGCGGGTCGGTTGGGTCGGGCGGTGTCGGGCCTGTGGGGTCGTTTTTGTTGAGCCAGTAGAGTATCTCATGCAGTGCGCCGTCACTGCCCGGGATTTGCCAGTCGCCGCGCAATATCGGCTTGAGGCCGCTCTCGTTTACTATGGTGCGCGTAAAGTATTGCGTGGGGCGCGTAGGCAATGCGTATTGCATAAACTGATTCCACATCGGTCCGACGATAAAGCCCGACACGTTGTGCGTCATGGGGCTATTGTCGTTGTTGCCGGCCCAAATGCCTACCACAAGGTTTGGCGTATAGCCAATGGTCCACGCGTCTTTATAGTTGTTGGTAGTACCGGTTTTAACCGCCACATCGTAACCGGGGAATTGGAGATACTCGTTTTCGCCCAAGGGCGCGCGCGCCACCGGATCGGAGAGTACGTCGTTTATTTCTTCGGCTATCTGCGGCTGCAACACCTGCGTACCGGTTGGTTGCGAGTCGTCTTCGATAACGTTGCCGTTTGAATCTTCAATTTTTAGTATCGCCGTCGGTTGGTAGTGTGTGCCGTCGGTGGCAAAGGTTCCGTAGGCGCTCGACATGTCGAGCAAGTTTACCTCGCCGCCGCCGAGCACGAGGGTAAGGCCGTATTGGTCGGCGTTGCCGAGTGTCGAGATGCCCATCGACTTGGCAAGTTGGAGCGTGTCGGCAATGCCGGCGAGATAGAGCACCTTAACCGACGGCACGTTAATAGACTGCGCGATGGCGTCGCGCAACGTCATCGGACCTCTAAATTTGTTGTCATAATCAACCGGCGAGTAGCACGGCGCAACGTTGCTAAAGTTACTCCCCGAACAGCTAGTGGAAAATTGTGTTGGCACATCCCACAGCACGGTGTCGGGCGTGTAGCCCTTGATAAACGCCTCGGCGTAGGCAAAGGGTTTAAACGCCGAGCCCGGCTGACGGTTGGCGAGCGTCACGTTGTATGCGCCATCTATTTGAGTGTCGAAATAGTTGCGCGAGCCCACCATGCTGAGGATTTGTCCGTCTGTGGGGTCGAGTGCGATAAGGCCGGCATTGCTTGCGTTAAATTTGGAGGTGTTGCTGAGCGCTCCGGCTTTTACTATCGACTCGGCTTCGGCTTGCATGTTGGCATCGAGCGTCGTGGTGACCTTCCAACCGCTCGTTTGTATCGCATCCTCGCCGTATTTTTGCTCTAAATATTGCTCGACATAAAACACAAAGTGCGGCGCTTGTATCGAGCTGCTTTGTTGTGGAATAAACACCACTTGCTCGGCTTTGGCATCGTCGCGCTCGGGGGCGGTAATGTAACCGTGCGTGTACATTTCGTCGAGCACGAGATTTTTGCGCGCGTCTAGATCGGTTTTGTTGGGTCCATAAGGCGAGTAGTAGCTCGGCGCAGGGAGGATTGCAGCCAGATAGGCGGCCTCGGCCAGGTCGACCTCGCTTGCATGCTTGCCAAAAAAAGTTTCGGAGGCCTCTTCAACGCCGTACATCGTGCCGCCGTAAGGCACTTGGTTAACATAGAGCGTTAAAATCTGCTGCTTGGTAAGCACCTGTTCGAGTTTAAGCGCCAATATCCACTCTTTAAGCTTGCGCACAATGCTTTTGTCATTGGTGAGCACGGTGTTTTTAATCACCTGCTGGGTGATGGTCGAACCGCCCTGGTCGAGCCCCACGTGTGTGATATCGACAAAAATGGCGCGCAGGATTGCCTTAAACTCGACACCGTTATTGGTATAAAAGTTAGGGTCTTCGATAGAAATGACTGCGTTTTGAATGTTGGGCGAGACCTGGTCGAGCGTCACACTGGTGCGCTGTATGTTGTTATTGCTGATATCGTAGAGCAATACTTGCCCCGTGCGATCGTAGAGTTTAACCGACTGGTCAACGCGTATTTGCGAGAGCGAGTTTAAGTCGGGCAAGGGGAGCGTTGCCGCCCACAAAAAGAGGATGCCCATGAGCACAAAATACACGCCAAGTGCGTACAGCAGCGTTTTTACTTTGTGTTTTTTTACCCACCGCCATATCTTGTGAGGATGGTGAGTTAAGCGTTGGCGCATCGGCTCATTTTAGCATAGAGTAAATGCATGGGGTTGTTTACCAAAACACCGGCCGTTTCGACCGACCAAAAAGCAATAGACGAGCTGCTTTCGCGCGGCGTTGCCGAGGTTATTGTTAAAGAAAAACTGCGCGAAAAGTTGCTCTCCGGCAGGCGCCTGCGCGTTAAACTCGGCATCGACCCAACGTCGCCCGACCTCCACATTGGCCGTGCGATAGCGCTCTGGAAGCTCAGGGCATTTCAAGATCTTGGGCACACTGCGGTCTTTATAATCGGAGACGCAACAGGAGTTGTTGGAGACACATCCGACAAGGAAGCGGAAAGACCTATGCTCTCCCAAGAGCAGGTCGAGAAAAATATGCAGACGTACTTTGAGCAAGCTTTCAAGATACTCGATCCAGATAAGACTGAAACGCACCACAATTCCGAATGGTTAAGCAAACTCGGTTTTATTGAATTGACCAGGATGGCGAGCCTCTTCGGGCTCAACGAATTTGCATCTCGCGAACTTATCGCAAAACGGATGGATGCCGGCCAGCGTGTATCCTTCCACGAACTTCTGTACCCGCTCATGCAAGGCTATGATTCGGTTGCTGTATGTTCAAACGTTGAACTTGGCGGCACCGACCAACGATTTAACCTCTTGGCAGGCAGAGATATTCAAAAGCTCTATAAGCAGGAACCACAGGATGTCATGACGCTTGAGCTTCTCGAGGGTACCGATGGACGGAAGATGAGCTCGTCGTGGGGGAACGTAGTGAATATTCTCGATGCGGCACAGGATATGTACGGCAAGATCATGTCGGTTAGAGATGAACTTGTCGGGCGATATTTTATCCTGTGCACACGCATACCAATGGATGAAGTTGCGGGCGTCATGCAAGGCTATCCTAAAGAGGCCAAGATGCGCCTTGCACGCGAGATAGTGGCGATGTACCACTCTCAAAAAGACGCAGAGGAAGCCGAGCAAGATTGGGTCGGCACGTTTAGTGAAGGCGGCATACCAAAAGATATCAAAGAAGTTAATAGTGCTGCAGGTATACCGTACATTGATGTACTCGCTAGTGCTTTCGGTGAATCGAAATCAAATTTTCGGAGACTATTTCAACAAGGGTCTATAAGTGAAGTTGACGGAGAAGTTATAACAGAAGCCCTTGCGTCCGTTACAAGAGATATAACTCTGCGCATAGGCAAACACCGCTTCTTAAAAATAATCGTAAAATAAAATAAAAAAGGCTTCGCTCCTGAGAGATAAACGAGAAACTCCTACACGAAGCCTTTTTTATTTTATTTCTTAACTTGCAACAACTTATTCCTCCTCCCCATCAAGTCCAATGACACCGGAGGTTTCTTCCTCCTCTTCTTCTAATTCTGCACCGTCACCCTCAGTGTCGTCCGTATCCTCATCGTCCGGGTCACTTTCGCTAAGCAAAAAACCTTCTGTTTCGTACTCGTCGTTCATAAAGCGCGTCTTTATATCTTGTAATTATAGTGATGGCTCCGATGCATTGTGTTGTAACAAAACTAATACGTTTTGCAAACCGTTTTGGGCGCATCGACTGTGGATAATAGTAACCCAAACGCACGCTCCGCAAGAGCCTACTTTGCTCCGTGAGCTTCGCAGGCCAAGCAGGTGAGCCCTATCGCGATAGCGTCCAGCTCATCGTCAAGACGCCGACGCTTTGGCAAGCTCGCCAGACGCGGCACCATCATTGCGACGGCACTTTTGTCGCTCTTACCATAGCCAGTAACAGCTATTTTAACCTCAAGCGGTGTGTAGCCATATACAGTAAGCCCCTTTTTTGTGGCAATATAAGTAAGCATGCCGCGTACCTCGGCTATTTGTACGCCGGTTTTTGCATTTTTGCCGAAAAAGATCTCTTCAAGCGCTATTACATCGGGCTTAAACTTTTTTATGAGTGCCTCAACGGCTGTGCCGAGCGTGAGGAGCCGCTCGCTAAAGGGGAGCGAGGCATCAGTACGCACGCACTCGGAGTGTAGGACAGTTTCCTTGCCGTTGTTTTTTTCAGCCACGGCAACGCCGAGCCGCTCAAACCCCGGGTCAAAAGCTAGCACTCGCATAGATGCAGTATAGCAATCACAGTAAAATAAGAAAAAAGAGATTACGCAGCGTTGGTGTACACCTCGCTCACGTCGTCGTGGTCTTCGAGCGCGTCGCTAAGCTGCGCCATTTTTCGTGCGTCTTCGTCGCTGAGCTCAACCGGCACGGTTGCCTCGAGCTTGCCGTCGGCTCCTTTAGTAAACGCCCACATGGCTGCGCCCGGCGTGGCAAGCGTGGCGCCATGGAGCGCGAGCAGATGTTTAATTTCCTGATTGGTGCGATTGCGCGAGTCGGTGTAGCCCCCAACAATAATTGCGCACCCGCCGGGGCCGTAAGCCTCATAGGTAACCTGTTCCATCTCGATGTCGTCGCTTGAGGCACGGCTCAGCGCGCGTTCGATGTTATCGGCAGGCATATTGGCCTCCTTGGCTTTCTCAATGGCGACACGCACGCCGGGCGCATTGCGGTCGCCCTTGGCTTTTTTTGCCTCGATAGTGATAAAGCGCACGAGCTTGCTAAAAAGTTTGGCCTTCTCGGCATCAGTCTTACCTTTGGTGTGCTTGAGCTTTGCCCATTTGCTGTGTCCTGACATATAAGATTTATACCTCTCTTTTCTAAAATTATAAAAGCTTTTCGTTTAAGTTGAAGGGAGCTTGTTTGCCTGTATGTTCATAGGCCTTAACGGTGGCTACGCGACCTCTTGGAGTCCTTTCAATCAAACCGAGTTGGAGGAGGAATGGTTCGTGCACCTCGCTTATCGTGGTCGGCTCTTCGGCGAGCGCTGCCGCCAGTGCCGAAACGCCCGCCGGGCCGCCGTTGAAGCGCTCTATCAGCACCTCAAGCAGTTTTCTATCAAGCGGGGTCAAGCCCAGCTCATCTACCTCGAGCATGGCCAACGCGTCGCTCACCGCTTTTGCCGAGAGCGGGATTTTTTTGACCTGCGCCCAGTCGCGCGCGCGTTTTAAGAGATAGTTGGCGGTGCGCGGTGTCGCGCGCGCGCGTTTGGCGATCTCGGCAACGCCGCCTTCTTCGATATCAACGCCAAGTATTTTTGCCGAGCGCCTCACGATGTGCGCGATATCATCCTCGCTGTAAAACTCGAGGCGAAAGACGCCGCCCGAAAACCGCGAACGCAGTGGCGCCGAGAGGTCGGCCACGCGTGTCGTAGCGGCAATTAAGGTAAACGGCGGCAGCGGCAAATCAAGCGTGCGTGCACTCGGCCCCTTGCCAATGATGATGTTGAGCGAGCTGCTCTCCATGGCAGGGTAGAGCACCTCCTCAATGGCATGGCTAAGCCGGTGTATCTCGTCGATAAACAAAATGTCGCCCGGATTGAGGTTGGTGAGTAGTGCAGCCAAGTCGCCCACGCGCTCGATAGCGGGACCGGAGGTTGCGCGCAACGCTCCACCAAGCTCGTGCGCAATGAGATGCGCGAGCGTTGTCTTGCCGAGACCCGGCGGCCCGTAAAAAAGGATATGTTCCGGCGGAGTCGAACGCTCTTTGGCGGCGCTAATCAAAATATGGAGGTTGTTTTTAATGCTCTCTTGCCCGATATACTCGCTCCAAGAGGCCGGGCGCAACGTTTGGTCGAGATGCGCCTCGTTTTTGAGCTCTTGGCTAGGGTCTTTCGAGAGGCTTGACATAAAATAATGGTATGCTAAGATACGCCCAGCATTGCTCTTCCCTTGCATGGGGGATTTTTTGTTGGGAAGAGTACACCCTCAAGCAGTGCGGCTTAATCGCTTTGGGACCGCTCCAAGGATGCTCCGGCACCATGTTTTATACATAGCCGCGGGGGCTATCCTCAGAAGCGGCTTCCGCTTATTCGCTAGTCGAATCTGTGCATTGCTTGAGGGTGTACTACTCCAAACTCCCTTAACAATACTCCCGTTTGGCCAATCGGCTAGATTGACCAGCGGGAGTTTTGTGTTTTGAGGGCACACTCAATCGCATCGTGCGGCAGGCTATATTTTTGCCGTTAAATCAACAACGCGGCCGAGCTCTTCTAATGAAGTCACGCCGCGGAGGACCTTTAAGACACCGTCTTGTTCCATGGTGGGTATTGCTTGCGGCTTGGCGGCCTCGGCCACCTCGCGCTCGCTTGGCTTGGTGCGTAGTACTTCCTCAATTTTTGCGTCCATAAATATTGCCTCAAAGATGCCGATACGGCCTTTGTATCCGCGACCGTGACACTCGGGGCATCCTTTGGGCAACGCGCCCCACAGCACGTTGGTGGTAGCGGGCACGAACGATCTATCGACAATGCCTGCAATCGTGCGGTCGATTATTGCTTGCTCATCTCCCGTTGGCGCGCGTTGTACTTTGCACGCACTGCAGAGTTTGCGCAAAAGGCGCTGAGCGATAGCAACATTGATGGACGAGCTCAACACTTTTTCGGACACACCGAGGTCGATGAGGCGGGGGAAAGCCCCGGCCGCATCGTTGGTGTGGAGCGTTGAGAACACGAGGTGTCCGGTAAGTGCCGCGTTGATGGCGGTCGCGGCCACTTCGTCGTCGCGGATCTCGCCGACCATGATGATGTCGGGGTCTTGTCGCAGGGCCGAGCGCAAGCCTGCCGCAAAAGTGTACGTTTTTTTATCAACCTGCGTTTGCACGATGCCGGGCAGGTGATACTCCACCGGGTCCTCGATGGTAATAATCTTGGTGCCCGGGTCGTTTATCTTGCGCAAAAACGCGTAGAGCGTGGTGGTTTTGCCGCTGCCAGTTGGGCCGGTGGTGAGTATCATGCCGTTGGGTTTTGCAATCTCTTTTTCAATCCGCAGACGCAATTTTTCTTCGATGCCGAGATCTTCGAGCGGCACGCCGATCGATTTAGGATTTAAAATACGGAGCACCAGCGTTTCGGCATAGTTGCCAGGGAGTATCGAGGTGCGCAACTCTATCTCATCGCCTTTTATTTTTATGCTAAAGCGGCCGTCTTGCGCCTCGTCGGTCACGTTGAGCTTTAATCCCGAGAGCAGTTTGAGGCGTGAGAGCGTAAGCCGATAGGTTTCGTGGTCAAAGGTGAGCACATCAACAAGCACGCCGTCGAGTCGGTACCGCAAACGCACGGCCACCTCCTCGGGCTCAAAGTGGATGTCCGAGGCGCCTGTTGAGAGACCGCCTGCCAAAATAACTTCGAGGATTCGCGTGATGCGATAGGCACGCTTCATCTCTATTGCATCGTTGATGAGCGCACCGATGTCCTCGAGCGTTTTAACTTTTTCGGCAAGGTCCTCAACTTCCTGGTTGGAAAGTTCAAAGACGCCCGCTTTTGACTCGGTGGCATAGGAGAGGTCGGCATAGCGCGCATAGGCACGCTTCAAACTTTCTTCGGAGCAAATAAATAATGTGACTTCGTAGCCTTGCTCGGTGAGTTTTTGCATCAGCGCCTTAACTTCGTTTTTGCCGGGCGCGCGCACGGCAACCGAGAGCCTTTTACCAACACGTCCAAATGCCACCGCCTCCACGGCGCGGCTCTCTTCCTCGCTAATAATGCGCAGAGCGTCGCTGTTGATAGCCACAAGCGAAAGGTCGACATACTCGACGCCATATCTGCTCGAGAGCATTTGCGCAAGTTCCTCCTCTTCGCGTTTGCGCAAAAAGTCGAGCCGCTTTGCCGACTCCGCTTCATCAAATTGTCCGGCCATGCTCGTATTGTACAACGCCTTTTGGTACTCTGATGAGTATGGAGACGGTACCGCTCGCCAACGTGGATGCTTTTGCACAAAAAGTGTTGGATATTTTGCAGTCGCTTGAGCAAAACAAGCCGCACGCAACGCTTGTTGCGTTGCGAGGCGATTTGGGCTCGGGCAAAACCACGTTTGTACAAGCGCTCGCAAAAGCGCTTGGTGTTACCGAAACGCTGCAAAGCCCCACGTATGTGTTGATGAAGAGCTACGACATCCCCCAAGGCGTTGCCTTGAAGAGCCCTGGTGTTAAGGCGACGCCTTTTAATAAATTAGTGCACATCGACGCCTACAGATTAGAAAATCCAAAACAATTTGCCGCAATTAAGCCGGAGCAGTTTTTGCAAGACCCAAAAATACTCGTGTGTGTAGAATGGCCCGAGAGGGTAGAGTGCGAGCTCCCCAAACCCGACCTCGTGATAAACTTTTCGTCCGAAGGGATGCAAGAAGGCGAGCGCAGTGTGGAGGTGGAAAAATAAAAACTAATTTACTGTAGGTATAGTCGGCAGTGTGCAGGCACTTTGCCCTACAGTTGGTGCAATAGAGACAGCCACTGCGTCTTGCGGGGTAACCGCCGCTTTCCATGCCGCAAGACTGTTATATTGCACGTTGTTGAAGATCATGAATCCAAAGCCGGTCGAATAGGAATTTGCGTTTCCTGCCGTTCCGCCCGTAAATACTCCACCGCTACCAGTGAAATCATACGCGTTCATTGAGTATTGACCTGGGCCACCAAAGATATGGTTGTTGATGTTCAGATGCACGTTCGCGGTGCCTTCGCCGTTGTTATCGGAGATTACGTTCCAGCCCTTTCCGGTGTCTAAATACGTTACGCCGCCATTAATATTAAGCGTGCTGTTTGCAGCGTTCTCAATATTCAACGGCCCGCCGTATGGGCTATTAGTTGTACAAATAAGAGTGTTATTAAGAGTGACTGTCTGATTTGCGGCAGCGTATTCTAGAAAATCACCCCCACTCGCTACAAATTGTGATCCATTGTCAACCACCGACGTTGTTACCGAGACCATATGTGCAACTTGGCTCGCGTAATTGTTGTTCATTATAAGTGATGGAGTATTGCTGACACCGAAGGCCGTCATAATGGCACCGTTCTTTCCGATGAACCAATCGCCAGTAGAGGTCACGTTACCAATACTCGTACCGCCGTTAGTGTGCTGCATCAAAGCAATAACGCCATAAACGGAATCGCTCATATTTTGGTCTTGTTGATAAATATTGTTAGATGAACTGAAAGGCAATCCGGTTCCATTTGCGTCATAAACGACCAGTAAATTGTTAAAGATGTTTGGCCCCCAATAGGCATTAATGAATTGTGAATTTGATATGGTCGTACCAGATGGCACAAACATCACATGGTCATTCCCATCGCGCGCGATTATGTTATTTACAATGTAGGAGTTACCATCTCCGGAAAGAACAATTGCGCCGCTTTCAGAGGAATTTTTGCGGCCCTCTAGGTTGCTTACCTTACCTCCATAGCCGTTCATAGTAAGGGCGGTGGCACGATTGCTAAATTCATATAAATATCCATTAGTAATTGGCGAACTATCATCGCAAGAATGAAGGTAAATAACTCCGCTTGCAGGGACGGCAGATCCTTGAGATATGCCAGGAACGTAGTAACTACAAGGTGTAGACGCCACTAAGGCTTCACTAACGACATTCGTCAGAAATCGTCCTGTAGTGGAATCGCCCGGACCGCCAGTCTCAAACACATTGATCCATCCTGCTCCTGAACCAGCGCTTAGAAAGGAAAGGGCACTATTTGTGTAGTACGCGCCGGTGTTACCTCCGGTAGCCGCGACAAAATTTGCATTGGGTATGACATCTGACGCATCAAGAATCGGTAAATTGGTTGAGTTGTATGTTGTAGGATAGCCAATAACAGTTGCGTTCGCTGCATTGATAGTAAGCTGCTGTCTCCAATGCGACCCATACGCCAATCCAACACCCTGCCCTGCTGTGATGGTAGGAAGTGCTGTGATGTTTCTGAGTGCCAAGGACGGAGATGTGCCAGGATTCGCATCACTACCATTTACACTATCCACGTAATAGGTGTAGGCCGCAGTGGTAAAGGATTGGTTGGTGGAAGAGGCAATGTTGCCTGAAGCGTCTGCGGAGGTAACAACAAAGTTGTACGTAGTTGAGGCAGTGAGACCGGTAAGTGTAATTGAGTGGCTCGTGGTGAGGATGGCTGAAGATGAAGCACTACCATAGCTTGTAGTAGTGCCATAGTAGACGGTCGAGGTAGCAAGCTCATCAGTAGTCCACGTAATAGTCTGTGTCGTGGAAGCAATAGAGCTTGAGGCGATGGCGGTAATAATAGGGGGTGTATTGCGTACGGTAATAGCAACGCCTGCACTAGTGGTGGTATTACCTGCCGCATCTTGAGCTGTGACCGTGAGGGTATGTGAACCGTCAGCAACACTCCCACTGTTCCATGTAGTGGTGTACGGAGCAGAAGAGAGAGACCCGATACTTGTACCATCGACATTGAACTGTACGCTTGTGACCCCCACATTGTCAGAAGCAGAGGCGGTAAGCGTGACCGGGCCTGCGACGGTGGTGCCACTGGTGGGTGTAGTAAGGGAGACACTCGGTGGCGTGATATCACGATTAGCTCCTCCTCCCCCAACAAACTGCCCTGGTGCGTAACCTGGCAGCGTGCACCAACCAGGGATGCAGGGAATGGTTGTGGTGCTGGTGGTTGGCGTGGTGGTAGAGGTTGGGGGGGTTGAGGATGCAGGGGTAGTAGTGGTGAGCGCGGTATTGAGCAGTGCACGGGTTTTGGGTCCTACGTTGCCTACCGGCTCAAGGTTGTTTGCTTTTTGATAGGCTTCTACTGCTTTTACCGTAACGGCACCAAAGTAGCCGGTGATGGTTGGATAGGTAAAGTAGCCTTTTGATTTAAGAAACTGCTGGAGAGCAGAGACGTCACTCCCTTTGGTGCCGAGGTAGAGGGGGCGGGTAAAGATGGCGGCAGATGCTGGAATCGCGTTAGAGAAAAGAAGGAGAGCACTACAAAAGAGGAGAGCTACAGACAGTGCTCGTCGTACCCCCCCCCGCAGTGCCAGCTGTGCCCTTCATGAGTATGGGTTTAGTATATTACTATAGTTACTATGTCCGCACATTCTTATCCACAATTTAAGACATCAAGGTTTCACCTTGCTATGCCGCGGAGGTGCTTGCACCAAAATATATTGTATGTATAATTGTACGTATATGGCAACCACAACAAAAAAGTTGACTATTCTTGTCGAAGCGGATGTTTATCGTGCTCTGCAAAAGCAAGTGGGGCGGGGGAATATCGGCCGCTTTTTAAGCGATGTGGCCCGGCCGCATCTTTTGTCGCGGGAAGCGTTGCGTGAAGGATATAAAGCGATGGCAGCTGATAAAGAGTACTGCCGCGAGGCTCATGAGTGGAGCGAGGCAATGATTGGCGACCTCGATATATGAGCAAAAAAGACGGCTACCCTTTGCGTGGCGAAATCTGGTGGGTATCGTTTGATAGGTCTATGGGTACCGAGATACAAAAGACACGTCCAGCCATCGTGGTAAGTAATGATGATGCCAACGAATTATCAGAACAAATACAAGTAGTGCCGCTTACGGGCACTATTATGCCTGTGTATCCAAGTCAAACGATTGTTAGCGTGCTCGGCAAAAAAAGCAAAGCTGTTGCGGAACAAATTACCACTGTTTCAAAGTTGCGATTAGATAAGAGGATAGGAAGTATTTCTGCAAGCGAACTTACCGACGTTGAATATATACTCAAACTCCAGCTGGGGTTATTGAAGTAAAAACCCACCCTTCGACACAGCTCAGGGTAAAAAGCCGCCAGTGTTATACTGACCGTTGTGGAGGGAAAGACCCATAAACGTTTGGTAATACTCGATATGCACGCGATTTTGCACCGCGCTTATCACGCTTTGCCCGACTTTAGCTCGAGCAAGGGCGAGCCAACCGGCGCTTTGTTTGGGCTTGTCTCGATGCTCGTGCGCATCATTACCGACCTGGGACCCGACTACATTGTGGCGGCCTACGATTTGCCCGGTCCCACCTATCGCCACGTGGCCTATGAAGAGTACAAATCACAACGCGCAAAAACCGACGACGTTTTGGTGGCACAGATTATCAAAAGCCGCGAAGTGCTCGACGCGTTTGGCATCCCGCACTACGAGGCGCCGGGGTTTGAAGCCGACGACATCATCGGCACGATAGTGGAAAAGATGCGCAAAAGTAAAACAGTGGACACGGTGGTCGCATCGGGTGACATGGACATGCTCCAGTTGCTCGACAATAATCATGTGCGCGTATTTCGGATGCGCAAGGGCATCACCGACATGGTGCTCTATGGCGAAAGTACGTTCAAAGAAGAGTTTGGCTTTGCCTCCAACCTTTTACCCGACTACAAAGGTTTGCGCGGCGACGCTTCCGACAACATTAAAGGAGTGACAGGCATTGGCGAGAAAACCGCAAGCGCACTCATTGCTTCCTTTGGCTCGATAGAAGATTTGTATAAAACACTCAAAAAAAATCCCAACGCTCTTAAAAAAGCGGGCATTAAAGAGGGAGTCATTGCAAAGCTCTCAGCGGGCGAGGAGGACGCAGCGTTTTCCAAAATGCTGGCCGAAATACGGCGCGACGCGCCGATAGATTTTGCACTGCCCAAAAAAGAGTGGAAAGAGAACGTCTCAACAAAAAAAGCGCTCGACATGCTTGCCGAGTTTGAGTTTCGATCGCTCGTGCCGCGCGTTAAGCTCCTGCTTGATGTGAAAGGGGGTGATACACAACAGGTTGAAGCCAACGGTTTGTTTGAAAATACGCCACGCGAGGCAGTTGATGAGGATGAGCTCAACAAAGCCGCGATAGCCGTGTGGCTTCTCGACTCGAACGTTACCGAGCCCACGCTCGACGACATACATCGGATGGGGAAGTCCGAAAAATTTGACGAAGCGTTTAACCATATCCTGGCGGAGATAAAAGAGCGCAGGCTCGGGTTTGTGTACGAACACATCGAGGTGCCGCTCGCGCCGGTGTTGCGCAAAATGGAGCGTCGCGGCGTGTTGATAGACAAAAGTTTTTTTGCGCACCTTTCCAAAGAGTACGCCAAAGAGCTCGGCGCGATTGCCAAGCGTGTTTATAAAGCGGCGGGCGGCGAGTTTAATATCAACTCGCCAAAACAATTGGGTGAAGTGCTGTTTGACAGGCTTGGTCTCACGCCCGAAAAACAAAAAAAGACGGCAGGCGGAGCGCGCTCAACGCGCGAGTCGGAGCTCGTAAAGATGAAGGCGCTCCATCCGATCGTTGACGACATTTTGGCGTATCGCGAGCTGCAAAAACTGCTCTCCACATACATTGATGTCATCCCCGCGCTTCTCGACAACAACGGCCGCTTACACACCTCGTTTGTGCAAACAGGCACGGCAACCGGGCGCCTCTCTTCCAAAGACCCAAACCTGCAAAATATCCCGATTAAAACCGAGCTCGGGCGCGCCATACGCCGCGCGTTTATCGCCGACAAAAACTTTATGCTCGTGTCGTTCGACTACTCGCAAATCGAATTACGCGTCGCGGCGCTCCTCTCGCACGATGAAGCACTCGCAGATATTTTTAAAAACGGACGCGACGTACATGCCGAGGTTGCCGCGCGTGTCTTTCATGTGCGTGACAACGAGGTCAACTATGAGCAGCGTCGCCGCGCCAAGGTCATCAACTTTGGCATCCTCTATGGCATGGGGGTGACGGCTTTGCAGGCGGCGCTTGGCACGAGCCGCGCCGAAGCGCAGGAGTTTTATCATCAATACTTTGCGGCGTTTCCGCGCTTGGCCGCCTACCTCGATGAGATAAAAGCCGACGCGTCGCGGGAGGGCTATGTTGAAACGTTTTTTGGCCGCCGCCGCTACTTTGATGGCATCCGCTCACCGATACCGTTTGTACGCGCCGCGGCCGAGCGTATGGCGATCAATGCGCCAATGCAGGGTACTGTAGCCGACGTGGTTAAGCTCGCGATGATAAAAATAGACGAGCTCTTCGAGCGGGAAGCGAAAGGCCACGCCTTTCAGCTGCTCCAAGTGCACGACGAGCTGGTGTTTGAGATAGAGGAGAGCGTCGTTGATGAGCTCGCGCCCCAAATAAAAGCGCTCATGGAGGGTGTAATACCGGAGAAGGAGACACGCGGCATTCCGTTTATTACCGAAGGAAAAGTAGGCAAAAATTGGGGCGAGATGAAAAAGATATGATACATGTTGTTGTAGAAGTTGCACAGAAAACTTTTTCTGAAAAGTCCTCGGCGGCTCCCAGACTATTTCATAAAAAGTTTTCTGCTCCGCCTGAGGAACTAAAGTGGCAAGATATAAGCACTGACGAACTGCTCTCGCTTGCTTCAACGGAGAGCATGTTTGGCGGAGCACAAACTTTTTTGTTGGTCAGTGCGTTAAATAGCGAGCGGCAGGAAGAATTTTTAGATATCGCCAAAGAGCTTGCCGAGTCGCCGCATACGTTTATTTTTGAAGAAGAGAAGTTGTTAAAAGCGCCTACAGTGACGCTCGAAAAAGCAGGCGCACACATCGAGGTGACTAAAAAAGCTGCCGTAAAAGAAAGAGGCTTCGATCCATTTGGCCTTACCGTTGCGCTTGGCGCGTACGACAAAAAAAAGTTGTGGCTTAACCTTACCGCTGCACTTGCCGAGGGAGAAAGAGCCGAGGCCATAGCCAGCCTCTTGGCATGGAAGGCTCGCCAGATGGGCAACATCAAACTCTCGCGCACGCTTACCTTTATGTATCACGACTCGCACCGCGGCGCGGGCAGTTTGGAGTTGTTGCTCGAGCGCTTTGCACTTACGTTCTAAGTAAAAACAAAAGTCTGATTTTGCGAGCGCTGCGAGCTGCCAAGTGGAGCAAAATCAGACTTTTGTTTTTATTTTTCTGGCCAAAAGACGCCACGCTCACGCATGTCGTTGGAGATAACGTTGGCAAAACGCTTCATTACGGGATAGGCCTCAGCTGCTTCAAGTTTGTGTCCTAAGTGCCGGAGGTAAGTAATTTTAAAACGCTTAACTGAGAGTTCGTTTATCGGATCGAGCAATTCAAAGACAGGTTCAACTTTATCCAATGCATAGGCAAAACGAGCTTCAGGACAGGTCTGCTCCTCATATGCGCACCAACGCTCATATCCAACTTTTTGCAACGAAGCCGGCAACGAAGCAAAAACTTTTTTTGCGTCGGCCGCTTCTCTTTCTCTATCGGTTTCCGTTTTGTGATAGGTTAAAACATCACCATGGATGATCTCGCCAAAATCGTGGTAGAGCAGTATCTCGTAGATTTTTACTTTGTCGAGCGAGGTACCAACCTCTTCGAGCGGTAAAAAATATGTTGCCAAAAAAATAAGCGCGAACACGTGCTCGGCCACCGACTCGCTGTGCACGGCAAAGTCGCGCGTGGTACCGTAGCGCAAAGTGCGCTTCATTTTGTAAGCGACGCGCAGCTGGTGCGCGATGGCAAGTATCTCCGCATCTGATTTTTCAAGTATTGAGTCGCCGGGGTTCATAACAACGTTGTGCGCCCAGTTGGATTCGAACCAACGACCTTCTCCTTAAAAGGGAGCCGCTCTACCGACTGAGCTATGGGCGCAAACACGCCATGCGGGCGATTGAGCGCACTATATCAAAAATGAGCCATAAAATAAAGGCAAAAACCCTGCCATGCGTAAAGGGGTGGTGTCGACTTGACAGGAGGCGTCTTTAAGAGTATAATTTTATAGAAAGTTTGGTTTGGGGGATGGTCTCCCAAACTCGCCAAAAGAGGGCATGGTTATGAAAATTTCGAGCATCGAATACGCGTTGATCGCGGCGCTCATCGCGATTTTCATCATCGCTTCTCTGTCGGTCATCGGCACGAAGGCGGACAAGGACTCTCAAATCCCCGTCTCGGAGACGTCCGAGTCCGTCAACAACTAGCGGGCTCAAGCCCAAAAACTGAGCGCCTCATCGGCGCTCTTTTTCTTTATCTAAGCAGCGCAAAGAGCGCTATGCCGGCGGCAACGCTCACGTTTAAACTTTCTTTTCCTCGCTTATTGTTGCGAGGATGGTGAGCTTGTCGAACCATTGCGCCGCGCATGGGGATTTCTAAAATCGCATCAACTTTTTTAAGTAGAGCGGGGGAGACACCGCGTACCTCGTTGCCCACGATAAGTGCTATCTTTTTGTTTATAGATTTATACGCAAAGAGCGGCGTTGAGTTTTTGTCTTGCTCCAACGCCGCCAGCGTGTAGCCCTCTTTTTTTAATTTAGTAAGCGCGGATGCGGGTCGTTTAACATGTGCCCATGGTACCGACTGTTCAGCACCGAGCGATACTTTAACAAAATCTTTGCGTTCGCGGCCAAATCTATCAAGCGGCATTGGCGTATAGCCGCTCAAAATAATTTTGGATACGCCAGCCGCATCGGCCGTGCGAAAAATAGAGCCTACGTTGTGTACGCTTCGGATGTTGTGGAGGATGAGTGTAAGCATGTTTCTCCAACAAAAATTGCCTCAAAAAAGTCCTCGGGCCGCCTCACCTCGCAAAGCCTCGCTGTAGGCTTCCAGACTTTTTCTCACCAACTTTTGTTTTCGTTTTTACGCTACTAGAGTGGCAAATCAAACGCAAACGCACCGGCTCCGGTAAAGAGAATGCTAATTAATATGACTATCAACACGACAACCGTCGAGCCGGGTATGATAACCACCTGCGGATAACGGCGGTTTGCCCAAAGTCCGATGCAAAATCCTGCAATCGCACATAACGCGGCCGGTTGCGTGTAGTAGCCGACAAACAGTGCAGCTCCCACGACGACATTGAAGATAATGGAAAGTGCAGGAAATCCGACCGAGCGAAGGTGAGCAATCTCGCTCCGCCTTTGCCATTGTTGGTAGGCAAGAGAAAACAAAACCAATGCAACCGTAATGCGTAAAAGTGTCGGCGCAAAAAACGAGTAGTCAAGCAAGGAAGGAAATACGTTTAACATATGGTTGGATTATCGATTAATTTTGTTGCAATGTGGCGCTCGTGGTGCCGATGGTTGGGCCATAGGACCCTCCCTGGCCAACCGGCGCCGGCGGATGAAGAAAGATGCCTTCGAGGTTGGCTGCTTTGTGCGCGCCCTGTGCAAACCACAGCACAATGAGCACCACAATGACGCCGAGGATAAAAATAGCATCGCTGAGGGGGCCGGAACCTTCGGGTTTTTCATCTGCCATGCGTTAATGATACCCTAATTTTATCAATTCTTCCTCGGCAACTTTTTTGTCACCCCATGGTTCTTTTGCTCCGTATGCGAGCATGATGTACGGGTCGGTGCCTTTGCCGGTAATAAGCACCGCATCGCCCTCTTTAGCTTCTTTAAGCGCCTCGCGTATGGCTTGGCGGCGGTCGAGTATGATAAGCGGCTTCTTTTTTGTAAAACCCTTTGCTATAGCTTCCACGATTTTTTGCGGGTCTTCGTCGTACGGATCTTCGTTGGTGATAAACACGATGTCGCAAAATTCGTCGGCGACCTTGCCTTTCTCGGGACGATTCCACGTGTCGCGGCCGCCACCGGTAGAGCCGATGATGCCGATTATTTTTTGGTGCGCGCGTATGGAGCCGCGATACGTTTCAAAAAGCGCGCGCAAAGAGTCAGGCGTATGCGCGTAGTCGACTACCACCGTAAACGGTTGGCTCTTTTCAACGCGCTCGGCGCGACCGGCTATCGGCTTGATATGCTCAAGCGCCCGCTTCATAATCTGCTCGTCGATGCCCATCGCGTCGCCGAGCGTAAGCGCCGCCAGCATATTTTTGATATTAAATACGCCGGGCAGCGGTACGGTAAACAAATTGCCGCCGCGCCACACAAAGCGCACGCTTTTTTCGTCGGTGCTGTACGGCTCGGCATCATGCAGGCTAAACGGCGCACACACCTCGACTTCGGCTGCCAAAAAATCCTTACCGTATGCGTCGTCGGCATTAGCTACGACGTAGCGCGGGCGCTTAGGCGAACTTTCCAAATGTTTTGCCAGAGAAAGCTTGGCTTCGGCATATTTTTGCATGCCGCCATGGCTCTCGAGATGCTCGGGCTGGAGGTTGGTAAAAATAAGCGCATCAAACGCGATGCCTTTGTGCCGATACTGCTTGGCGCCTTCGGAGGTCATCTCGACCACTGCATGCGTGGCACCCTTGCGCACCGCTTTGCGCAAAAAGCGCTGCAAAAAAAACCTGCCCGGCATCGTCATCTTAAAAAGATTCGGCTCGCTTTCATAGCCCACAGCAAACCGTATCGTGGAGGCAAGCGCTACGGTAAAACCGGCCTCCTCTAACATGGCCGCCACAAGCTCGGCGGTAGTCGACTTGCCCTTGGTGCCGGTGATGCCGATAACAAACAGTTGGCGGGAGGGGAAGCGATAATACAATGCACCCGCCATCGCCATGGTGTAATGATAGCGATCAAGCACCGAAGCGGGCATAAGCGACCTGAGCCAAGATTTAATGCGATACATCATGAAAGTGCGGGAGCGGTGCCGAGCGCTTTGAGCGCCGCCGATATCCGCTCGTTTATCCCGAGTTTCTTGGAAGAGTCGACAAGCTTGAGCGCACCGCGTGCCTCCGCAAGCGAGTAGCCGAGCGCCGTGAGCGCTTCGATAACCTCGGCATCGTCACCCTCGATACGTTCGCCGCGCGCCGTCTGCTCCTTTGCCAGTTTGTCGCGCAACTCAACCACGATGCGCTCGGCGCTTTTTTTGCCGATGCCAAACACTTTGGTAAGCGCGGCCGCGTCGCCAGCGGCGATATTGCGACGCAGTGTTGCCACATCGGAGACATTTAAAATACCAAGCGCGGTTTTAGGGCCGATGCCGGAAACGCTCATCAATTGTTTAAAAAATGAGAGCTCGTCCTCGGTGGGGAAGCCGTAGAGGTCGAGCGCATCCTCGCGCACGGAGGTGTGTATAAAAAGAGATATCTCACCAAAAGCCTGCTCCTGCAGCGTCGTCAGGGCAAAAAGCGGCACACGCGCCACATACCCCACGCCGCCCACCTCCACTATCACGGCTCCCTCGGGGGTAGTGCCTCCAAACCGGCCGGTAAGTTTGCCTATCATGGCTCTATAGTAGAACGGTCGCTTCAGCTAAACAATGTTGTGCGTATTGCCTGTATTGTGCTAGTATCTTTTTACCTATGGCAATAACCGAAGGAGCTAAAAAAGCGATCCGCCAAAGCAAGCGCAAACACGCGATGAACGACGCCCGCCGCAAAGCACTCCGCGAGGGGTTTAAAGCCGTGCGGAGCGCCTCTGACGCTTCGACTTCGCTCAGTGTAAATGACAAAATTAAGGCGCTTGCCGCCGCCTATAAAGCAATAGACAAAGCCGCCAAACGCGGACTTATAAAAAAGAATACCGCCGCAAGGCGCAAAGCAAAAGTCGCCCGAGCTCTTAAGGTATAACTATTTTGTTTGTGCTCCCGGCGGGAATCGAACCTGCATCGCCTCCTTCGGAGGGAGGTATTTTATCCATTAAACTACGAGAGCGATCAACTCAACTGTACACATCTTGTGGCCATAAGTCGACCTTGCTCGCTTTGTGTCTGTGGTCACAAATTAAATGTTGCCGTCGCAAAATTTACTCGCGACCCCGGCTCACGGCCCTGCAATTGCAGGGCAGCGTTCCGCCCAGCACAAGTGTATGAAAAAGCAAAGCAGTTTGCTTTTTCAACCTAGTGCTCCCTATTATACGACGTTAGAACTGCTTTTATGCTGTCACCGACCCCGTCTTTAGTCGCGGTTGTTAAAAGTTGGCAAGTAAAATAAGGAGTTTTTGAGATAAGCGGCCCAGGTGCAGTACCCCACCATCTCCGGGGTTCACATAATGTCGGACTGTGAGATGCCAGTCGCGATATCCGGGCCACAGGGCGTCTTTAGTTAACTAAATGAACAGGTTGCCAAAAGCAACCACTTCGTGTATACTGGGCGCATGAAAGAACCGCCACTGAAATTTTATTGGAGTGCCACGTCAAGCAGCGGAGGCACGTTGAGCATGGATCTGAGCTATGAAGGAGGTCTCACTAAAAAGCAAAAGGAGGCGTTGCTTGCCGAAGGCCTGAAGGAGATATACAAACACATGGAGCACCAGGGCTATATTCCCTTTAATGCGCGTCTGATGTCCTCTCGAGATATTGCCGCAACATATGGTAACTCACGGCAGTATTGGGAAAAACTTCTGAATGAAGGAAAAATTTTGTATAAAGAAACTTCTGCCGGACGGATCACGACCGATCTGTGGGTGAAAGGTTATCTCGGCAACAGGGATGAGATAAATGGGTACGTGCTCAATGTTCGGAGCGTGTTTAAAACTATTGAAGAATCCGGAAAAAAGAGCGGGCGCGTTATGTGTCCGGTATGTAAGGCAGAGAAATTTGAATATTTCGTCAACTATTCGCACACCAACGGTATTTGCCGTGCGTGCGGTTTCCGTGTTCATAGCACCAGGTAATATGGCTGCAACTAAATTTGAAAAACTGCTTTTCCCCGAAAGTCCACTGCTTACCCCTTACGTTGTAATCGAGCGCTTTGAGGGAGCAGTGAGGTTCTACGGAAAAGACTTAGTACTGACAGATAGACGTTTTCAGAAGGCGCGGGAAATGCACGCGACCGCAATTTTTCTATTGGGCCGAAGTAAACTAGTGGTGGGCAACGAAAAGTACTGGCTCGCACCTTCTTACGATGAAGTGCCGGACGTCTATGCTTACCGATTCCAACCGCACCCTGATATCCCCGATGGCCAGCAGACGGTGCAATATTTTATCGAAGTTACCGATTGGGAGGCTCACAGCAAAGAGACTCTGAGCGAACGTGTCAAAAACAAACTCGCGGGGAAGGCTTACCCATTTCATTTTATTCTTTTGGTCCATGCCAAGAAGGATATCGCCGTAGATATGGACGCGGAGTATGCCGAGATTCAGAAACAAGGGTTGCCCATTATGGAGGCTTGGATGACTGCAACGCTTGCCAACAAGGGCGATGGTTGGCAGGCCCTTTTCAGCATGGGAACGCCAAAAATAGGCTGTGATTTTTCCCTCAAGGCATTGGTGCTTGAAAACAAAGGGCAAATACCCGGGGCACTTCTCCTAGATCTACACAAAAAGGGCAATCAGACCGAAATATTTTCCTATCTATATAAATTTGAATTTCCACCCCTCTCCTAATTTTTGCTTTTCAGCATAATCGCTGCAACATTTTTCCTTGTTTTATATATCTTCCCAGTTGCAGTCGTATACCATGCGTACGTTAATTTTCTTCCGGACTCCTTCAGAGTTTCGACTATTTTCTCTTTCTCAACATAACTCATGTGGGACTTACCCTCTCGCAGCTCGTAAGGTAGCTGTTCCCCAGCCGTTCGAGTGAGGATAAGATTGCTTCCGTCGTCCAGCTCAAAACCAGCTGTATTAAGGGTGGCAGGTCTCCAACCTACATTCATGGCCTCAACAAAAAGACATATCTCGCTGACTGGACCTCCTAGCGTATGAAATCCTTGAGTTACCTTTATTTTTATACGCACGCGTTCCTTCCAGAAATTTAAACCGAAATTAAGAAGGGAAATAATAATGCCGATAGTGGCCACGATTGCCCCATACCACGCAACTGCATTGGCTGTTATTTCAATTGAAAACTGTGTCATAGACGCGTAAAAATACTATCACATTTCGTTCACAATATATCGTTTATCATATCGTTATGTTCGACGTCGAAACGGCGTAAGGCTTTTTGTGCCGTCCCTATCGTTTTTGGCCACCCACATCAGAGGGAGAGCTATAAAGAAATAGCATATACGCGCTTAGATACAGTACAGAATAAGGCAGATATGGCTCTTCTGAAGGGTGTGGTGGTGTTTCTTAGCGCTTAGAGCGACATGAGCCCTATCGTGCAGAATTTGAAGCCTTAAACAGCGCATGTAGCCTTGTGGGGCATATTACAACCTCGCCTCAGATAGCTTGCCGGGGTCATCAATAAACATTGTGCCCCATTTCAGAACTCTAGCCAGATTTGTGTAGTCGCCATCAATCGTGTAAGAAGGTATCCCAAAATAACAGTCGTTTTTCACGTCGATAGCCGCGCCGCCCGAATCTCCACCGTCTATCTTTGCCGACGAAACGTAATCGTATCCCTCATCACCGGCAACGATACCATCGGTAACCGTGATGCCGTTGCTTGAGCCTGCATCCGGGTAGCCAAGCAAAAGCATGTCGTCCCCGATGGCGGGAGGTGTAGTGCAGATTTTCCTTTGATTGGTAGATACTAGCCCCGTGAGATATGAGTCCTCAGGAAGTTGTAGTAGTGATGCATCCGCACCATTTGGGTCGGTCGTTATGTTCTTATGATCAACCGTATAGGTGGTGCTTACCGCATCCGGGAACACGGTGTCGCACGACTGAGCTATCCTCTTTCCTGTGTTATCAGTAACGACGTGAGCGTTGGTGAGGATATAAAAATTACCATTTGAACGCTTTAATAAGATACCGCTACCGCCGCCATCCTGCGAAGAGTCTTTCCAACTGCAATCGACCTGGACAACTATCGGAGTCCATTCTGCAACCAAAGAGGCATCCCCTGTGCCCGCCACCGCCGCTTCAAGCGTAAGGGCTTGTATTTCTTTTTGTTGGTGCCACAGAAAGTAACTGCCGCAAATCAGTATGAGCGCAATTCCTGTAGCACAGAGTATTAAAAGCGAGTCGCGGCTCATGGGATGATTGTAGCTTGTTTTAAATGCTCGCTGTCACTTAGGACATGACGTATAGATGGGTCAGATACATCAATCCCACCACCGCCAGTACGGCAAAAATTCCGTAGTACGTATATACCCCATACAAAGCAATAAGTTGAAAGAAAGGCGGACCAAAAAGTGTCCACGCAAAAGATACCTTTGGGGCATTGTCCTTGCGAGAAAGTTCAAGATACGCCTCGCGCTCAAATAGTAATTCTATAATGAACCACTGTGCAAAAAAACCAATAGCAAAGCCCCAAAGGCCGTACAGAAGATAGCCAATCATGGGAACCAACAGGCCTAATAGAGCAATATAACCCATAGAAATTAAGGTTTCTTTGGTACTCCTGCTTGTTCCAATTGTGTCGCTGTATATCCGTTAGGGATGATCCACTGACCGTTATACAACACATATACCGTCTTACCGAACATGCGAGCGTCTCCTTCTTGCGAAATACTCGTTGTGGAACCGCTGAGTGCACCTAGCATTACATACTCATATCTCCACAGGAAAAAGGAGGCAAAAAAGAATACCACGGTTAAAATAGGAACACCAAAAAAAAGAATCAGAGCGGCATAGTCTTCGTCAGAAGACAAAAATGCTAAACCAGCCGCCGACAGCGCCCCTGCAATAAATGAAAGTAGTATTGTTTCCATAGTTTTGATTTAGTGAGTGAACCACGAAAACGGATTGAGCTTCAAAAGCCAGCCGCCTATTGTTTGCCAAACAGAAGCCCGGGATTGTGCGTTGTCACTTATTACTGGAGGAACGCTTGAAGCCGCAGTGGTCGTTGGGACCCGAAACGCTGTGTTGTTCGCAGGCTCTATTGTTCGCTCTGGCTTGACTGCAATGCTGGCTGTAGTGTTCCTGATAGGTTGAGATACTGGAGCGACTGAGACGGACGCAGGAGCAGGCGTGAGCATTGCTACCGGTGCAGGAGTAGATGGCGTAGCAGTTTGTCCTACATAATCACAGGTGTGATTTGTAGCGTCGGGGTTAAATCCTATCGGGCAAGCGCAAGACCCGTCGTTGTTTGCGAAAGCGCTCTGGCCATAAATGTCCTGGCAAGCATTTAAATAGCTAACGCACTCACCGTTTTGGAGGGTGTCCCCACTACCGCAAGCACACGAAAGTAAATTGCTAGGAAGCGGTGCGCTGTTTGGTCCGTAGGTGTTGGTGCAATATGACTCGGCCGTGGTCATTTTAGTCTGGGTGCTTGTCCAAAGATTGATGCAAGCTTGAACAACTGATGCATTATCACCCGCTTCCGCTTGTGCTACCGCCGCATTGTACGAGGCTGTGGCTTCAGCTATGTAGCCTTGATAGGTACTTTGAACGGACTGTGCAGCAGAAGCATTACCTCCAAGACAGCCTGAGACACAAGACTCTGCTTCTGCCGCATCTTCATCTTGTTGAATCTGCTGTATAGCCTCGTTGTAAGACTGTGTGAGTGCCGCGACTGCTACTTTCTCACTATCTTGATCACTCGCGACCACGCTTTGCAGGGAGCTGATGAGACTGCTAATTATTGTGTTCAAACTGCTGCGCCAAGACGCGTTGGAGGTTACATAAGCCTGGTAGGTGGTACTGGCAAATTGCGGTGCGCAGATGTTTACTTGGCACTCCTGCGTTAGATAGTAGCTAGTCGCACTATCGGTGCCATCATTGCAAATCGCGTCACCATTCGTGGCAGGGCCGAGAGTGCAGTTTACGCCGCTGTGATACGAGCACGCACCGGAGGTAGCGAACGCGGGAGAAACAATTAGAAAACTGAGGATAATAAAAATTGGTATCGAGAGTCTTTTCATACCACTGGCGTTATCAAATAATCCAGCGGCGGGGTTAAAACGCACTAAGCCCCGCGCTAGCTTTAGGCCTTGCGGCCCCATGCCTCTTTCGGGGTATGGCTCACACCTGAGTCGCTAACACGGGGGTTAGTATTCAGGTGTGAGACTTTTCGACCTTGCCGCCATTACTGACGGGTTAGGTCCTTCGCACTATTCAGTTGTACAAAGAAACAGTACAACGCTTAGGAGGTCGTTGCAACCTTCTATTTGCGTTACACTTTGTCTATGAAGCGCGACGAGGATGCAGCAATAGCTGCCGTTAAGATACTGCGGTATTGCCTTAAAAACGAAAGCCCAACAAACGCCGTACCCGGTAGAAAGTGGCTCAGTATAGGTATTTCCGAACGCACTATGTATCTATATCATGATGCGGACAATAAATGGCTGTATACGACTATCAATAATTTACGGAAAGACATCCCTGCAATAAAGGGTGTTACATTCCACAAAAATATGTGGGGCACTCCCATACAGGTTAAGGGGGATAAAGAAAAAATACTGGCTAACATTGAAAACTATCTGAAAAAGATAACCGGCAAAAGATTCACCCTCCTGCCGGGCCTCCCAAAAGATTTTAGATGGGGAGATGTGCTCATTTCGTTTGTTGGCCCGCAGAGTATCCAGATAAGTGTGAGAAAAAAACTTATAGGCAAATATGATGCTGACATGCTAGGCTTTTACAAAGCCACCACAGCATCAAAAACTCCTGATGCTCAATGGAAACTTCTCCGACTGTTTGCAAATTTACTCCAGCTATCTGACGGGCTTCCAGTAACAGGGATCCGAAACGCACTAAAACTTAAGAACAACACGGCAGTACACCAAATAAAAAAGAATCTAGGCCACGCCCTGCGTGAAATTTTCGGGCTAGATGATGACCCTATATCCTCTTACAAGAGCGACCCAAGAGGTGGCATATATAAACCGCGCTTCCAGCTAAGACCAGAGCCGGAACTACGAGAAGAAAAGTTGCGACGTTCGGGTATGTCTTTCAATGAAGAACTTGAGTACGAGACCCCTTTAGGGGATAAAGACTGAAAAATGTCTGCTGCAAATAGCATAATAAGAAACACTAACCCGTTGGGGAACAACAGTTTTTTCTTTGTTCGCTGAGATGTCAGCACAAGTTTGTAGGAGAGCAACAAAAATCTGATACGCGACGAAATAAAAGCCACTGAGGTGCTTCGTCGCGTTCTCAGTGGCTTTTGTTTTGCCCTCCGCGCAAATTTATGTTGCCGGAAGAAGCCTTAAAAGAATATCGAGAGATATATCGAGAGATATATGGGGTCGAACTCTCTGACGAGGAGGTTGCTTTTCGCGCGGCAAATCTTCTGAATCTATACAGAGTGGTCTTGAAAGAAAATCATGTCGAGAAAAATGGCATCATATAGGAGTTTTTTAGCGTCCACGAAAACCGACCGAGCAAAATTTGTAATGGTGCCACGAAAATTTCTTGTCGACCATGCACTAACGCCGCAAGAAAAGTCGTTGTGGATTACTTTGGCCGGGTTTCAGTACAAAGCCACAAGTGAAATTTTTCCTGGTAGAGAACGGATAGCCGCTTTGCTCGGCGTAAAGGACGTAAACTACATATCTAAAATGACAAGGCGTCTTCAAGAAAAAGGTTCACTGGAGAAATTCCATAATAAAAACAAAAGAGTCTACTACCGTCTTTACTACCGCGTAAATATCGATGAAGACGACGCTCTCTGGCATCGAAGTTTCGACGATGATCTATTAAAGCCAAATCCAAACAATCCATTTACAAAACCCAAAAATGATAATGACTAAAACTAACAATGCTAAAATTTCCAGTACAACTGGAAGAAAATTCCAGCAGGTCGTGGGTAAATACTCCAGTAGTATAGATGCCATATTGGCCAGACTAATGAGACGAATGGTTAAGGAGACTAAAACTAACTTCTCGACTTCTCCGAAGTCGAGGGGGTATAGGATTGCAACTCGAATTGCAACTCATCCTTTGAGGAGTACAATTACCATGTTGACCCGCGTTCGTATTCACGAGGCATTTTTGTGCCTTTTGTGGGCCGTACGGGCATCCTTGCCGCAAACTACTCACCTCGTGAGCAAGCGTGGGTCAACACAAGGGTGCCCGTTCGGCGTTTCGACGTCGAAACTACTATGAAAAAGGAAACGAAAATAAAATATATCTTGTATGCCCGCAAATCTACCGAGTCGGAAGATCGGCAAGTTCTTTCAATCGAGTCCCAAATTGATGAGCTAAAAAGAATTGCCGACCAGGAAGGGCTGACCATAATTGATGTGCTTCAAGAGTCCCGCTCAGCAAAGACGCTCGGCCGCCCCATATTCGCCAAAATGTTGGAGCGTATCTCAAAGGGAGAGGCGCAGGGTATCTTGTGTTGGAAACTTGACCGCCTTGCCCGCAACTTTATCGACGGTGGTGGCATAATCCAAATGCTCCAAACAGGCGTTATCCAACACATCCGTGTTTTTGATAAAAGTTATTATCCCCAAGATAACGTGCTCTTGATGAGTCTGGAGCTTGGCGTAGCCAACCAGTATTCGCGCGACTTGTCGGTCAATGTAACCCGTGGGATGAAAAAGAAAGCGGAGATGGGCTGGTACCCCGTGCAACCTCCTCTCGGCTACCTCAACAGTAAAATAAAAAGCAAAGGCAGTAACGATATCTACAAAGATCCAGAGCGTTACGACCTAGTGCGCAAAATGTGGGACATGATGCTCACCGGGGCATATAGACCTCATCAAATACACGAAATGGCCACCGAGCAGTGGGGTTTACGTGTTAGAAGCGGGTTAAAGCTCTCTCTGAGCAATGTATATCACATGTTTGCCAATCCGTTCTACTACGGGGCATTTAAGTGGGGTGGAGAGTGGTATCAAGGGGCACACGAGCCGATGATAACGATGGAGGAGTATGACAAGGTACAAGTGCTACTCGGTAGAAAAGGCCGGCCCCGGCCCAAAACTCGCACTTTTGCTTTTACAGGCACCATGAGTTGTGCAGAGTGTGGCATGGCAATAACAGCGGAGGAAAAGATCAAGACGCAAAAAAATGGCAACGTGCACCGCTACACTTACTACCATTGTTCAAAACGTAGCCAAATGAAATGCAGCCAGAAGTCTGTTAAAGAAAAAGATATCATCAACCAGGGATTGAAACGGCTCAATGAGCTGGAAATACCCGATGAGTTTCATCAATGGGCAATGAAATGGATCGAACAGGAAAATACGAAAGAAGCGCGTACACGCGATGCTACTCTTTTTTTGCAACGCAAAGCATACGATGACACCGTAAGAAAATTAGACCGGTATCTTGAGATGCGGGCCCGGGAAGAGTTAACCGAGGAAGAATACCGCGAGAAGAAGGACGCCGCCCTCAAAGAAAAAGTGCGACTCAACGATCTACTCAACGACATGGATGGGCGTATCACGAGTTGGGCCGACAACATGCAAAGCGCCTTTGAGTTTGTGACCCAAGCCAAAGACAGGTTTGAGAAAGGCCCGAAAAACCAGCAAAAAGCCATCCTACTCGCACTCGGCTCGAACCTCGTGCTTAGTCTCCAGGAACTCTTTATGGACACGGAAAAAACGCTCTTGCCTATGAAATCACTAGCACACGAAGTGCAAGGTATTCACGAACGGTTAGAACCTGTAAGAAACACAATGAAACAAACAGATTTTGAAGAAATCTACTCCAAAAATCCTATAGTGTGCTCCCGGTAGGAATCGAACCTACATCATATCCTCCGCAAGGATACGTCCTATCCATTGAACGACGGGAGCGTCCAACTAAAATACGTTAAAAAACGTTTTTAGTAAAGCTTGTTACAACCCGATGAGCTCTAAGAAGTGCTCGCCAAAATGCGGCTCTTGTTCAACCTCCTCAACTTTGCTGCGCAAAAACGAGCGCACCTGGTCGGCCTGAGAGACGCTCTCAAGCGGCAGGGTAATGTGCGGCGCCACGATGCCGTGCGTCATGAGATACAGCCGCGGTCGATCGGGATTTTTGTCGACCCAAAACGATTTGATCGAGCGATAGTCGTACAACGTGCCGTCTATCGCGACGCCTTTGTCGCTTATATGCACGCCATGCTCACGCGGCCCGCGGGCCGCAAGCACGCCGAGTGAGCCGGCACCAATAATAATGATGATTGAAAAAAGAATGTCTCCAAGCCAGAAAGAGAGTGCGGCGCCCACAAACGCAACAAGACCGAGCGCCCAATACCAATCGTTGCTGCGCTCTTTGTGTACGTGCGTCACCACGTCCCAGGAGATGTTATGTCCCTCCGTTTGCGGCATTACCAATAGTATACAACGGATATCTACGTGCGATGTCTAGAAAAACAGCGATACGATAGTTGCCACGCCCGCTAATGCCATGATCCCTGTTGCCAACCATCCAAGCCAGATGATGACCGGATTATTAACGTAGTTTTCCATGATGTGCTTGTTGCCACTAATGCGGACGATAAGCACGAGCACCACCGGCGCCACCAGGCCGTTCCCAACCGCAGAATAGATAAGTGCTTTGATAGGATCGAGGCCGATAAAGTTGAGGACAATACCGCACAGCATCGAGATGATGATCACGCCGTAAAACGCGTACGCCTCTTTAAGTTTGCGATAGAGGCCGTGCTTCCAGCCAAAGCTTTCGGAAATGGCGTAGGAGGTTGAACCCGCCAAGACCGGTATCGCAAGCAAGCCTGTCCCGATGATGCCGATAGCAAAAAGGAAGTATGCGCCGTCGCCCGCGAGTGGCCGCAGAGCGGCCGCCGCATCGGCAGCCGTCGTGATGTTGGTTATGCCGTGCACAAAGAGCGTCCCCGCGCAGGCGGCGATGATAAAAAACATCGCCGCGTTGGAAAAAAACATGCCCGACCACACATCTATCCTCAAGCGTCGCAGACCTTTTTTCGCCGGATGTTGGTGAAGCTCTGGGCTTTCGGCGTGGTTGTTGCCGTTGCGGAGATTTTCCTCCTCAACTTCTTGCGAAGTCTGCCAAAAAAACAAATAGGGCGAGATGGTGGTGCCGAGTATGCCGCACACGAGATATATTTGGCTTTTGGTAAAACTCAAAGACGGTATGAGCGAATGAAACGCGACTGCGTGCCAATCGAGATGGCTGAGCAATGCGGAAAACACGTAGGCAAACAGCACGAGCGCAAGATACTTGAGATATTTTGCATAGCGCGCGTAGGTGGTAAAAATTTGGAGCAGCAAACTGGCGCACGCAAACAATATGATGAGCAGAGGAACGCTGAGGTTTGGGTCAAGCAAGCGCGTGCCTTGCGCCATGGCGCCCAAGTCGGCGCCGATGTTAAACGTGTTGGCGGCAAACAGGAGCACAGTGATTGCGTACAACACCGGCCGCGAGTAATGGCGCCGTATGTTTGCGGCAAGACCTCTGCCGGTAACAACGCCGATGCGCGCACACATTTCCTGCACGATTGCCATGAGAGGAAACGTAAACGCGGCGAGCCACAAAAGCTGAAATCCGTATTGCGCGCCCGTTTGCGAGTAGGTGGCGATGCCGGAGGGGTCGTCGTCGGAGGCGCCGGTGATGAGCCCGGGGCCGAGCGTCTCCCAATATTCCTCGGCGCGCTTAAAGGGGCGCTTGCCGATGAACTTTTTTTCGAGCCAGGTCGCCTCCTCGACGCTCTCCTCCAAAAGTACGGCGGGCTCCTCGGCAGTTTTTTCTAAAATACTTTTCATGACTTCCAGCTCGAAGTATAACCCGCAGGTAAATAAATAAAAAAGCCTCCACGTGAGCGACCGTAGTAGCTGTTCCATGTGTAAATAAAGGCGGGCTCCTTCGGAGGAGCTCGCCTTATTTTCTTTAAAAAGTTATACCAAACTAATAATATTGCAAGAAAGGGTATTAGAGAGCGCCCGCATGAGAGCCTTGGAATGCGCTTCCCGTTGCAGTATATTGTGAGTACATTAACAGCGTCTGAGTGCCAAATGTGGTGGACGAGTACAGTTTTTTGATTTAAGTTCTGAATTATGATATAATGGACTCGGAATAGGTCATCACAGGAGAGTTCGATGCAAAACGGCGAACCGAGTATATATGCCGCTCTTGCGACCTTGCGTAACGGTTATGTTTAAGGACAATGGGCCCGGTTGCAATTGTTTCTAACATTTAATGCCATTGCGATACCTATCGTGCTGGCTAGCTCACAATCTTCGGGAGTGAAGTCATTGCTGAGCCTTGTGGGCATTCTTGTCCATTACGCTGTCTTGCTCGGCGCGATTCGTGCCAATGAATGGACAGATTATTTGGATGGAAAATCGGCGGCGCTTGAGGGGCTCGATACCGATTCTGAAACGAACAGAGTCCGTATTCGCATATTCAGTGATCCCGATTTTGGCAATAAGCGCCGGAGCAAATGGTCAACGCGGTTCTCATTCATACCCCTCGCCGCGATCATTATCGGGTTTTGGATTATCGCGCTGTGCTACAACGGTTATCTTCTCTTCAAGTAACGCAACCCAGGAGATACCAATGAGTCTATCTGAGGAAGATAAAGCCGCATACGCAACAGCAATTGCGGATGCATATGCTCGCAGCGAGCAGTCACATCGTTTCGCAGAGCGATGGATTCCAATTCTGAATGTGGTGGCGTACAGCAGCTTATTCATCGCAATAATAGGCGGCCTCATCCATCTGTTCCAAGGCTGATTGCTCACCTGACACCCAACGTCATCAGTCGACGCTGGGTTTTTTCTATCTAAGCCAAACAACCCTCAAGGTTGCACCTTCGCTTCTAAGGCCGCGGGGTTGGTCCGATACAAAAGTCTGACTGCGAGCTAGTCAGGATTCAGAGGTTTGAGGCCAACCCCCAACAAGTCCTTTTGATGCGGTCAGGAGAATTTTGCCGAAGCTCTCGGATCACTCGCTTCCTTTTGCTCTGGCGGAGGGGGAGAGATTCGGACTCTCGATACCTTGCGGTATGACAGTTTTCAAAACTGTTCGTTTCAACCACTCACGCACCCCTCCAATAAACGAAACAATACACTTTTTGTGCTTTATTGGCTATGCTAAGGGGGCAATGAAATATATTGGCATCGACTACGGCACCAAACGCATTGGGCTTGCCCGCTCCGATGAGAGCGGCTCAATCGCTTTCCCGCTCGTTACTATTGTCGCCGGGCCGCATACGGTGGGCGAGATAGCCGCGATAGCTCAAAAAGAAAGCGCGCAAAAAATAATTTTGGGAGAGTCACGCAATTTTAAGGGCGAGGCCAACAAAGTGATGGAGGACATCGAGCGGTTTAAAAAAGACTTAGAGGAGGTTGCAGGTGTGCCGGTGGTGTACGAGGCAGAATTTTTAAGCAGCGCTGCCGCCGCGCGGCAGTACCATGACTATAGCCAACCCCGACGCCCTGAAAGGGTCGGGGCTCCGACCAAAGCGTCGGAGTCAAAGCTCGATGCCTCGGCGGCGGCGGTGATATTACAAAGTTATCTTGATCGGATAAAAAATCATAAAAATTATGAAATTGATTAACCATGGTACTTAACGCTCATTGTTTTGTTTATGTTTTTTTGTGCGCGAGCCAGAGCTCGCGCACGATGGGCAGGATTGATATAAAAACGATAAGCACAATAATCGGCGTAAAATAATTCTCTGTGGCAGGGAAGGCATTGCCTAAAAAGTAACCGAGCAGCGTGATGCTCAAGCCCCACAAAAGGCCGCCGATGCCGTTGAAGATGATAAAAGTGGCGTAAGCCATCCTGCCCACGCCGGCGACTATCGGCACAAAGGTGCGCACCACCGGGACAAAACGTGCCAACACAAGCGCTCGCGCGCCGTATTTTTCGTAAAACTCCTCGGAGCGTTCGATGTGCCGCTTGTTAAAGAAAAACGAATCCTCTTTGGTAAAAATCTTAGGACCGATCCATGCGCCAAACGCGTAACCCGCCGAGTCGCCGAGGATTGCAGCGAGCGGCACCAGCACCAAAAGCACAGGAAGGTTGAGCACATGCGTGGCTGCAAGGAGCCCCGCAGTAAAAAGGAGGCTGTCGCCGGGGAAAAAGAATCCAAAAAAAAGCCCCGACTCTGCAAATATAATTGCCAAAAGCCCAACATAGCCGAGCGTCGTGATAATCGCGAGCGGGTCAAGCGTGAGATGCATGGCGTGTTGCTTTAGCGAGTTGATGTTTGTACTCGTGCCAGGTGAGGATGATAAAGATAAAGTCGAGGATGCTTACGATAAAGAGCACCAGCGAGTGGGTATGTGCGAGACGATACACCTGATATATAAGGAACGTGCTCGTAAACACCGCGGTAAAAGAATATGCCCATAGATGGTTTTTGTATAAGTTGTAAGAAAGAAAGAGATTCATCATGCCGTGGAAGAGCAAGTAAGCGGCGACAAAAAGCTGCGTGCCGGGTGCGAGGTTGTGCACATGAGCATTAACAATATTGAGCACCAAGCCGCCGTGGCCGCCCAAAAACACTGCGCGCGTGAGCAACACAAACAAGTGGGGGAACCAGCCGCGCACGTTGGCCAGGAGGAGAAAACCGCCCGTAATTTCCCACGCGCTGTTAAAAGCCTTGAGCAAAACGCCCGTTTCAAAAAGTTCGTGCCAATACGATTCGCGCAAAAACATATGTCACGTAATAATAGCGGTACTATGGTATTGTGCCAGTGTTTGGCACCCATAGCACCTACGCCCCTGTAGTTAAATGGATATAACTGCGGACTTCTAAGCCGCTATTCGAGGTTCGATTCCTCGCGGGGGCACCAATGAGCCGCTTGAGGAGGCGTATACTCCCCCTATGCTTTTTAGGCATGTTATACTAAAGACATGAAGAAATTTACATGGGGACGCAACACATGGTTGCTTTTAATAGTTGTTGTGATTGTCTTGGCAGTCGCCGCGTTCGGTGTATTTTATGTACGTAATAATGCTTCTCAGAGCGCGGCAGTGGCACTCTCCGCGGTAACGCCAAACTGCACATCAAAGTGCATCGCGATGGAGTACGAAATATGGTTCCCGTCACTAGGCAATGGTAACCTATGGACTGACCCTAATTGGGGCACATGGAGCACGCCGCTTCTCGGCGATTACACCTCGACCAATACGGCTATTATCGACAAGCATGCGGAATGGCTGAACGATCTTGGCGTAAACTTCGTCATCCTTGACTGGACCAATAGCGCTGCAAATTATGTTGCGGGCAATACATCGCCCGAAACTATTTCGCGCACAAATACCAGCGTTCTGTTCACCGAGTATCAAAACCTCTTAAATGAGGGCAAGCCGTATCCGAGAATCGCGATAACACTGGCAGCGCAAGACGAAGGCAGCATAACCCAAAGCCAAGTCATCAATACGAAATTCCCCCAATTAAACGGTGAGTCAATTCTCCAAAATGAAGCGGATTACGCATACCAGATGTACACGCAATATCCCAACATCTATTATTCACTCAACGGCAAACCGCTGCTCCTTGTGTATACCGGGATTCCTACTGCTAAAGGAAGCGTCATCAATCCGGCATGGAACGATTCGCGCTTTACCGTGAGGTTCGTGTCGGTTTTTGAACAGCCGTATCTAAAAGGTTTGGGCAACAGCGATATTTGGAGCTGGGAAGACCGCAATCCGCGGCCTTCCAATAGCAGTGGCAGCGTCGAGGCGATAACCGTGACTCAAGCGTATCCGGGTTGCGGATGGACTACTGCTGGCTGTCCTGCTACCTATGACGGTGTCCCAACGCTGGCAGGCCGCGACGGCACGACAAATGCTTCGAGCACGGCCTCCAACTATGCGGTTACCTTCAACAAGCAATGGAGCACCGCCATAAGCTATAATCCGGAAATCATCATCCTGACCCAGTTTAACGAGTGGATCCATTCCGACCAAGACACGACAAACTTCTCCAACGATCTCGAGCCGTCTGTCGCGCTCGGCTGCGGTCCGATGGCTGCCGTGCAACAAGCGGTTGCGGCATGGAAGGGAGTTACCCTGCCAAGTATTAATTGCTCTGCCAATCTCGCACCTCCACTTCCCACCGTCTCATCATTCGTTTCAACGCCCGCATCGGTCACCCAAGGTCAAAGCATCACGCTCTCATGGTCTGTTTCGGGAGCGACGTCGCTCTCCATATCCGGCATCGGCGCGGTAACCGGCACTTCGGTGCAAGTTACTCCGTCGCAGACGACGACTTACACCCTCACTGCATCCAATGCACAAGGTTCCAATACCGCTCAAGTTACAGTAAGCGTCGTTGCACCGAACAACATCCCCCCTATCGGTTTTTTTGACTCTGTAAGCAGTGCAGGAGTCCTCTCGGGATGGTCGCTTGATCCCAATGCATCCTCCACGTCCGTCAATGTCGCCATCTATGCGGATGGCCCGAAGGGTGTCGGGACACTGGTTGCCACAATCCCTGCCAACACCTCACGGCCTGATGTGGATAGTGTCATGCATGTCACGGGCAATCACGGATTCGTGTATCAATTGCCGGCATCGTATCTGACCGCTTCGCACACGCTCTATGCCTATGGCATAGACCTAAGCGATCCGACAGTTATGACGCTTCTCGTTGGCTCGCCCAAGGTGTTTCCGACCCCGACTACTCCGGCAGCTCCGCCCACGATGACCATCTCGGCAGGTGCAACTACCCTGTACACCGGCCAATCGACTACCATCCACGCAACATTTACTCCCGGCACGGGCGACCAGCTCCTCATGGACTCCATCAACGAAATTCCTCCTTCTCCTGCCGCTGAAATCATCGGTTTGGAAACCGGCTCGGATGTAGGCACCGCCGTGCAGAATCCGCTCAACTTTACCTTTACACCTACAACTGCCGGGACGTACTACTTCCTCCCGGTTACTAGAACAAATCAATATCCCACAGCCAGATGGTTGCCATCTTCACAGTGGGTAAGGGTCGTGGTTAAGGCTTCTTCCTCTTGGGGGTGGTATTGGGGGTGGTAAGGAGGTTTCGCCTCTGGCTCGCATGCAGTGACAATCATTCAAAAACGGGTATAAATAAAGGCGTGCATTAAAGTGCGCGTTGCACGCTTAGCTCAGTTGGTAGAGCGCCCCGTTTACACCGGGATGGTCGCAGGTTCGAGTCCTGCAGCGTGCACATGAAAGTTTTATTTATCTGTAAAGCAAATGTCGGACGTAGCCAAATGGCGGAGGCGTTTTTGGCTGATCTTGCGCCATAGCACGAAGCCTTTAGCGCAGGCACGCATGTTGAGCTAGAGGAGGAAAATCAACCCATATCAAACGTTACAGAAAAAGTAATTGCGGCAATGGACGATGTGGGGATTGATGTAAGAAAAAAATTGAGAAATAAACTCACGCCCGCACTGGTCGCAAAAGCAGATAAGGTGATTGCTTTAAACGCCAAGGAGGAGCTCCCCGATTATTTACTTCGCTCACCAAAACTTGAACTTTGGGATGTTTCGGACGCTGGCGGCACTGGCGCGCTCTTTCATGCAAATATACGTGATTTAATAAAAGAAAAAGTTGTTGACTTGATAAAACAGCTTGACTAGGTCTGTGTCGTTGCCTGCGCGGACCTTTTTTGTTATGATGGCTACATCATGTTGACCGAATTTCTCTCCAAAAAACTCAAACAAGCTCGCTATAAGCGCCTCAAAGACGGTAGCTATTTTGGTGAGATTTCCGGCGTGCGCGGCGTGTGGGCCAATGCGCGCACTTTGGTTGCTTGTCGGGTTGAACTCCGTGAAGTGCTTGAGGATTGGCTCCTTCTCAAAGTGCAGAGCAGAGAAGTGGTCCCCGGCTTTCAAATAAAGACCGATCGTCGCTCGTTGGTTAAGAATGGCTAGGAGCATCTCTTGGCGAAAACTAGTTCAAAAGTTTAGACGGCTCGGTTTTGACGGCCCCTACTCGGGAGGTCGGCATCTTTTTATGGTTCGCGATACTCTTAAAATCCATATTCCCAATCCACATCACAATGATATCTCATCCTCTTTACTGTCAGAGATTTTACGTCAAGCCGGTATTTCAAGTAACGAATGGGAGAATATATAAATATGCAGGAGCCTAAAATTATGTATGAAGATGCCGAGATACTGATCATCAACAAACCGGCTGGGATGATTGTATATCCCGACGGCAAGCATGAGTACCCGGCTTTGAGTTATTGGCTTGAAAAAAAATATGGTGTAGGCAACCTGCCTGCGCAGGCAGGCTTTCATTTTGTGCATCGCATCGACCGAGAAACATCAGGCGTATTGGTGGTGGCGCGGACCGAGGCCGCATATGAGTTTTTAAAAAAGCAATTTGCCGAGCACGAGATACAAAAAACCTATCGCGCGTTTGTATACGGCTCGATTACCAAAGACAGGGGAGTCATCGACAAACCGATAGGCAGCAGCCGTGGTGGCCGCGGGCCGCGCTCGGCAAAGCTGCCGCATGGCACCGTGCGCGAGGCTACCACGGCCTATCGCGTCGTAGCAAGAGCTACTCTTGCTACTGAGATAGAGGTGTTCCCAAAAACCGGGCGCACGCACCAGATACGCGTGCACTTGAGCGCGGTGCAGCATCCTATTGTTGCCGACCAACTCTACGCGCTGAGCCGCCCTAAAATTTTAGGTTTCGAGCGGCTGGCACTGCACGCATTCTCTATCGTTTTTACCCATCCTAACGGCAAGAAGATGAAGTTTGAGGCGCCCTTGCCGGAGGATTTTATACGGGCTGAGAAACTACTTTCGGCTAACATTGCATTAAGAAAAAAAGAGAGTTTTGCACTGTTTGTCCTTATATGTTAAAGTCTTTGAGCAATGAAATCCGGCGTAAAACACACTCCTGTTGATATAAAGGAACGCGCAAGCCTGCGTCTCCGCTCGGGCGATACCGTGCGCGTCTGGCAAAAAATTGAGGAGCTAAAAACGGGCAAGGGCGCCAACAAAAAAATGGTCACGACCAAAAACATCCGCAAACAAGCTTTTGAGGGCTTGGTATTGGCGGTCAAGCACGGCACCGAGCCGGGCGCGATGTTTACCGTCCGCAAAGTTTCTTCGGGCGTAGGAGTCGAAAAAATTTTCCCGCTCTATTCGCCGATGATAGACTCCATAGAAGTTTTGCGCCGCAGCCGCACGCGCCGCGCCAAGCTTTATTTTATCCGCGAAAAAGCCACGAGCGAGGTTAAGCGCGCAATGCGCCGCCAGCAAGCCGTCGCTCCGCGTGTTGCCGTTATTGACGATGAGGTAGCTCCGATTGTTGAAGCAGAAGTTTCAGACGCTCCTCAAACCGAAAAGTCTGAGGCATAATAAATACCTGCCCGGGTGTTGAAATTGGTATACAAGCATCCTTGAGGTGGATGTGCCGCAAGGCATGGAGGTTCAAGTCCTCTCCCGGGCACAAAAAGACAGAAACATCCCGCTTGAGCGGGTTTTTCTGCTTTTTGTGGGACGGAGCGATGTTCCGCTAGCAAGCGGAACCGCGAGTCGGGGTCGCAAAAACTTTTTGCGACGGCAAAAAGTTATTTGTGACCAAATACAATTTTTTATTTTGAACGCAGCTCAAACACATGCTGGCTTGGATTGTGTTCGGGGTGGAACACCGTGGTGTGCACTTTGTCGCCGCGGATTTCATAGAGCGGATGCTCACTTTTTCCCTCCGGATGAAACGCGGTGCGATACATCTGACCGCCGTGCACCATATACACCGGATGCGCCGAGGCGCCGGCGGGGTTATAGCGCGTGTTGTATACGGCGTTGCCTTGCATGACCATCTGCGGCTGTCGCGTGTGCACGCTGCCCGCATTACCATAAGTTGCTTGATGGAAGTATTGCATGACCTTTGTATTGTACAATAGCTTGATAAGCTAGGCATATATATGGACAAACTTTTTTTGGGTCTACTCGTGTTTGTGCCAGTAACCGTGCTGGCCTACTATGCGGGAGTTGCGCCACAAGCGGTGTTTTTTCTCTCGGCGCTTGCCATCGTGCCGCTCGCCAAATATATCGGCGAGGCAACCGAAGAACTTGCTGGCCGCACCAATCCCGCACTCGGCGGACTCTTAAACGCAACATTTGGCAACGCGACCGAGCTCATTATCGGCATCTTTGCTTTGCGCGCGGGACTCATCGAGGTGGTTAAAGCGTCTATCACCGGCTCCATTGTGGGCAACTTACTCTTGGTGCTCGGCACGGCAATCCTTTTTGGCGGGTGGAGAAAGAACAAGCAAACGTTTAACGCAACAGCCGCCAAGGCAGCCGGCTCGACACTCCTCCTTGCAATTATCGCGCTCGTGATGCCGGCCATCTTTTTGCAATCGTCCAACGCCGTTTCGCCGGCTATTGTCGAGCAACTTTCGATCATTGTTGCCATTATTATGATAGCGGCGTATGTTGCCAACCTTTGGTTTACGCTCCACACACATAAACATTTGTACGAAGAGGAGGTTACCAAATATGAGCCACGATGGAGCGTTACCGAAAGCATTGTGATACTTTTTGTATCAACGATCACCGTTGCATACATGAGTGAGTTATTGGTTGGCGCCATCGAGCCGTTAGTGGCAGCGTGGGGATGGAGCGAGTTGTTTATCGGTGTTATTTTTATCGCTATCATCGGCAACGCTGCCGAGCACGTATCGGCAATAACGGTTGCGCTCAAAAACCGCATGGATCTCGCACTCCAAGTGTCTATAGGGTCGGCCATCCAGATAGCTATGTTTGCCGCGCCCGTCTTGGTGCTCGCGAGCCTCTTGTTTACCGAGCACATGGCGCTCGTGTTTAACACGTTCGAGCTTGCGGCTATCATCCTCTCGGTGTTTATCGTCAACGCCGTTGCCGAAGACGGTGAGAGCAACTGGTTTGAGGGCGTGCAACTCCTCGCCGCGTACGCCATCATTGCAGTCGCGTTTTTCTTCCACCCGTAAATAAACCGGTCTCGACTTTTAACCTTAAAAAAGATATATATAGAGCCTAGCGCTAGATTTTTTTGGCGCGCACATGGTGCCTATGGTGTAAAGGTCAACACTCGAGTTTGTGGAACTCGCAATCTGGGTTCGATTCCCAGTAGGCACCCCGTTTTTTCGGCTCCTCACTTATCGAGGTGTGATACGCGTATACGGAGATACATATACAGCACACCCAGAAAGAAACCGGTGCAGAGAACGATGGCTGTCTCGAAGTTTGTTGGGCTAAATTGCGACACGACAAACAGAACAATCGCCCACGCGACGAGGACACCGACGGCATACACGGAGAGCGGAAGACGCTTAATCATGCGCTGCATTATATCACCGCTGAAGTGAGTGTTGTGATGAAACTCAATCGCGGGGTTATAATAATAGCGAGAGGTCGAATCTGTTTGATTATCATTAATAATGTTAACAGCATGAATGCTTCAATCGCTATCGCTCAAGTATTGGGGTTAGTTCTCGCAATAATGGGTTTATCGGTAATTTTCGATAGAAAGAATGTGTCAGTTGCTCTCGACAAGATAGGTCAGGATCGTGGGTTTCTGTGGTTGTGGGGCTTTCTTATTTTGTCCATGGGTGCCGTGATCGTTGTGATGAACAATTCTTGGACGTCCGGCCTTGCGTTGCTCATTACGATCCTCGGTTGGCTGACTCTCATAAAAGGAGCTTTTCTTCTCCTTTTTCCCGGCCCTGCAATCGCGCTGTACCGGAAGTGCAATAAAGACGGTGTGCTCCTATTTGGCGGCATCGTTGCTTTTATTGTTGGTGTGGTTTTACTGTACTTCGGATTTGTCTAGAATATGATATGTCCGTATTGTCATCAGCCGGTATTGCCGAGCTATTATTTTTGCCCCAACTGCGGTACCAAGCTCACGTCGGCGCCGCTCTCCACCTCTTTCGAAACGCAAGCGTGGATATACGCTTTTAGCGCCATCCTCCCCATGATTCTTTTTATCATGGTATCCAAGTGGCCGGGTATAACGTACTACAAATCGAGCGACCCAAAGGCAAAGTCTATCGGCACCATCGCTATTATTATTTTGACAGCCTCAACACTTATCACGATATGGCTTGCCTATGTATGGACTACAGAAGCCATCCAATCGTCGGTCAACAGCATCAACGCCGACATGAGCGCGTAGAGAAAAAATAGATAAAGAAAAAAGCGCGGCCCTTTGAGGGCCGCGCTTGGCATTTCATTCACCATACCGGAGTTCTTTGTAGCATTGCCATGCCGCACCAGCGGTGATGGCCGCCACGATCAGCGAAGCAATACTGTCGGCTCTCACATAACCGGTTGTCATAATCACACTCGCAGCTAATACGACGAAGATGCTTGCCATCAAGTCGGCAGCAAGATGAAGCATCAACCCACGATACGTGCCGGCATGTTTATGTGCGTGCTTGAGCCCCCGCGCGAACCACAGTTGTGCCGTATTGCCCGCGAGCCCTGCGAGCGCAAACCATAGCATGACCGGCTCTATTCCAACTGGATGATAAAGCCTAGAGATACCGCGATAGCCTATGTAAAGCGCGGCTCCGACAAGAAAGATGGTGTTGAGCAAAGTAATCATCCACTCGACGAATCTTTTTGTCTGTTCATCCTGCATTAAGCCGATCCCGAGCGCAAACCCCAACACAAACGGGATGCCATCTCCCAACAGATGTAGCGCATCCGAAAGGAGACTATTGCTGTCTGTTGTGCCGGAGCCAATGATTTCGGCGACGGCAGTTACAAAAGTGATACCAATCACTAAGCCGTAACGCATACCGTCGCGCATAGCGCGCCTCCCATGAACTTTATCCGCCCGCACTATACCGCTCACTTTAAAGTGTTACAATGGCGGCACATGACAAAAGTGACAAAAGGATTTAGAGATTTTATATTGCGCGGCAACGTTGTCGACTTAGCCGTGGGCGTTATGATCGGCGCCGCTTTTACCGCGGTGGTTACCTCCTTGGTTAAAGATATTATGACCCCCTTTATCGCCGCGCTTGTAAAGCAGCCCGACTTTTCGAAGCTTGTTTTTACCCTTAACGGCAGCCAGTTTCTCTATGGCGATTTTATCAACGCGCTCGTTTCATTTTTTATCGTAGCCGTCACTATTTATTTTTTTGTCGTATTACCGGTCAATAAACTCACGGCGCGTTTTAAAGGTCCGCCCGAGGCGCCCAAACAAAGCCCGGAGGAAAAATTGCTGATCGAAATCCGCGATTTGCTCAAAAAGTGATACACTGCCTATATGCCTGAAGAACAAAAACATCACACGCTCCCCTCGATTGAACTCACTCCGTCGGTCTCTATCATTATTGCGGGTGTCATCATTGCCGGAGCCATTATTTTTGCCAACCAACATCCGGCGCCTTCTACGGGAGCTACCGCGGCAGTCGCGCAAGGTGTTACCACAAGCGCCAACGTGCCCGCACCCTCGGTGAGCGACCACATCATAGGCTTGCCCTCCGCGCCTATCGTGCTCGTGGAGTACTCCGACTTTCAATGTCCGTACTGACAGATGATCTATCCTTCACTCAAGCAAATCGTGAGCCAATCAAACGGACAAGTAGCATGGGTCATGCGTGAGTTTCCGCTGTACCAGATACATCCGCAAGCCATGCCGGCCGCCAACGCCGCCGAGTGCATTGCGGCACAGCTCGGCAACACCGGCTTTTGGGAGTATGCCGATGCGGTGTTTAACAATCAGTCGAGCTTGAGCGCAAGTTACTCGGCGTCGCTTGCCAAGCAATTTGGCGCCAACATGACTTTGTACAACTCATGCATCGCAAGTTCCACCTACTTGGGCAAAATCCAAACCGAGACTGCCGATGCGGAGAGCAATGGCGGCAATGGCACGCCTTTTACGGTTGTCATCAACACCAAAACCGGCAAGCAGTACCCGATTTCGGGCGCATTGCCGCTCGCGCAGATACAGGCGGTCATCGCTCAAGCACAAGCAGGTCAGTAAATTATTAACTAACACTCGTTACTATGAATATATTTGAAGGAAGGGAAGGAGTGTGGTTGCGTTGGGGGATTATCTCGGCGGTTGTGTTGCTCGCCGCGTTTTTGCTGGTACAGACCATGAGCGCACTCGTGGGGCTTCGCTACATCGGCACCGGCGTTGCCGCCGCCAACACCATCAGCGTCTCCGGCCACGGCGAGGATCTGGCTGTGCCCGACATCGCCACCTTTAGCTTTAGCGTCGTCTCCGACGAAGCAACCGTTGCCGGTGCGCAAGCCGACGCCACCGCCGTGGCCAACGCCATTACCGCCTATCTCACCGGTGCAGGCGTAGATACCAAAGACATACAAACGAGCGGCTACTCCATAGAGCCACAATACACCTACCAAAACGCGGCGTGCCCAATGAGTGGACAAGTGCCGACCGCGCCGACCCCCGATGTGGTTGTAAACTCCGGCGGCTCGTCCGGCTCCGGCACTTCCTCGGGCGCGATAGTATATTGTCCGCCCGGCAAGCAGACGCTCACCGGCTACGAAGTGAGCCAGAGCACGACAGTTAAAGTACGCGACACCAGCAAAGCGGGTGACCTGCTTGCGGGTGTCGGCTCCAAAGGCGCTACCGAAGTTTCCGGTCTCACCTTTACCTTTGACGATCCAACAGCCGTGCAAACCGAGGCGCGCAACAAAGCAATTGCCGATGCCAAGAGCAAAGCCGAAGCGCTTGCTCAGCAGCTTGGTGTGACATTGGTGCGCGTCGTTTCCTTTAGTGAAAACGCGGGCGGCAGCTACCCGCAGCCGGTGGCGTACTCCATGGCGGCCGGTAGCGGCGGCAATGCCGCAACAGCTCCGGTCATTTCGCCCGGCCAAAACACCACGACCGACGACGTCACCATCACCTACGAGATTAAATAGTTGAAACAACAGGAATAGCTTTTTCCTGCCAATGTTCTAAGGTTATGGAGGAGGCTGTTATTGTCTCTCTGCTAAGTCGGGTGAAAGGAGACTGTATGAAGATACCATTCCTAGAATCCTGGGACATGGTCCTGCCAAACCTTGTCGTGGGTAAGGTCTATACTCTTGAGCGTCCAATGCCGCCTTTGGTCAAAGGAGGCTCGTGGCAAAAGTGGCGAGTCGTGATAACCAATGAGAACTTTGCTGGCAAACCTCGATATCAGGCAATGATCATGGACACGAAGGAAAATGTAGGCTTTCAACCCATATATAGGGATCCAGCTACTACCCCTTCAACGGTCATCTGCGGCGTCGAACTATTCTTTGAAAGAAATGGGAGGAAGTTTCAAACATACTTCCATAACGTCCGTAAGGAAAATGCATAAAAACGCCTTGCAATGATTTGCGCAGGGCGTTTTACACATCGTGTCCGACATTGGGTGATTATATATAGTTCCCGTTTTTGATGCATTGACACTAGACAAAAAAGGCGCTAGGATTGGTTTATAACAGGCCCCGGGAGGGGTTTTAAAATTGCCAAAATTTTTATGCCAAACTATTTTAAGGAAGTTCGCGCGGAGATGAGACACGTTACCTGGCCGACGCGCAATCAGGCGATCGTATACACCATCGTGGTAATTGCCGTGTCTCTCGCAACCGCCGTGTACCTCGGCCTCCTCGATTATGTGTTTGACGCAGTTGTAAAATACATTATTTAACTACGAATCCTACAAGTAAGATCGAATAAATTTGCAGCATTCATTTAGGACTTATTTGGTTTAATTCGTAGTATTCGTAATAATTCGTAACATTCGTATATATGAGCAAACAAGACACATCGGTCGGGCGCGCGTGGTATGCGATACACACTTATGCCGGATACGAAAACGCCGTTGCCCGCAATCTTAAACAACGCATCGACAGCCTCGGCCTCCAAGAAAAAATCTTTAACGTTATCGTGCCCACCGAGCATACGGTCAAAATCAAAGGCGGCCGCCGCGTCGAGGAGGAAGAGAAGGTATTCCCCGGCTACGTGTTGGTAGACATGATCGTTGACGATCAGTCGTGGTTTGTCGTGCGCAACACGCCGCGCGTCACCGGCTTTGTCGGTTCCGGCGTCAATCCGGTGCCGCTTAAACAATCGGAAGTAGATGAGCTCTTGAGCCGCATGCACGCGGCCGAGGGCAGTGTCAAACACGCCATTGATATGGCGGTTGGCGACCAGGTAGTCATTGTCGACGGCCCGTTTAAGGATCTCGACGGCAAAGTGGGCGAGGTAGACGAGAGCCGCGGCAAGGTTAAGGTGCTGGTGGCGATGTTTGGCCGCGAAACGCCGGTGGAGCTCGACTTTTTGCAGGTCAAAAGAATTTAAGGAGCAAAGCGACTATAAATTCTTTGACCCCGAGGCCTTGCGAGGGGTAGAAAGAAAAAACTGGCATAAAATATAAAATTAATGTAATATCCAAACCTACCCTCGACAGGGTGATGAAGCATCACATGGCAAAGAAAATAGTCAAAAAAATAAAGATCATCGCGCAAGGCGGTGCGGCAACGCTCACGCCGGCCATGGGCCAAGTGCTTGGCCCCGCTGGCATCAACATCGGCGAGTTTGTAAAAAAGTTTAACGATGCCTCTAAGAATATGCGTGGCGACATGGTGCCTGCCGAAATCAGCGTCTACGAGGACCGTACCTATACCTTTGTCCTCAAGACTCCGCCGGTATCGAGCCTCATTTTAAAGGCCTTGGGTAAAGAAAAAGGGAGCGACAAGCCTAACACGGCTAAGATTGGCACCCTCACTAAGGCGCAGGTTAAGGAGATTGCCGAGCGCAAGATGCCTGACCTCAACGCCAACGACCTCGAGCAAGCGATGAAAACAATAGCCGGCAGCGCCCGCTCCATGGGCGTGGACGTTACATAAATTTGGATTGCAGAAAAGGCCTCTAGAGTAATTCCCGGGCTTTTTTATTGGTATAGTATGGGGCTCATGGATTACATCCACATCGACAACCTGGTGTTTCGCGGCAAGCACGGCTGTTTTGCAAAAGAGCGCCGCATTGAGCAGGAATTCGCCTTGTCGGTCAAACTTGGCGTTGACACCAGCAACGCGGCACAAAGCGACAATCTTGCTGACACAGTAAATTACAGTGAAGTAAAAGATAAAATCCGAGCGGTGATAAAAGGCAGCAGCAGGTTTTTGATAGAAACGTTGGCCGAAGAAATTGCTCACAAAGTGCTGGAGGACAAACGCATACAAACAGTTGAAGTGACAATCCAAAAACCCGAAGTGTGGCAAAACGGCGTGCCGGGAGTAACTATTGTTCGAAGTAGAGAAAATTAGATAAGATACATTCGTGAATATCAAACCAATAAAGATAGGTGTCTTAGTGCCTCCAAAGGACGATTTGGTTCATAAAATTATTGCTTCGTCTCTTAAGCCCAAAGATGGCGATATTATTGCTGTTACTTCTAAAGTAGTAAGTATCAATGAAGGCCGATGTGTGCGTGTAGGTTCTATAAAAAAGGAAGCGCTCGCTCGTCGGGAATCTTCTTTGTATTTAAATGAAAAACCAAAATGGGGATCTTCTTTTACTATCACCAAGGGTGTGCTTATCCGTGCCGCAGGCATAGATGAAAGCAACGGGAACGGCCACTATATTCTCTGGCCTCATAACCCCCAACGTTCAGCAGCTTTGTTGCGCAAAAAATTGATGCAAGAGTATAAACTGTCTCGCTTAGGAGTCATTATTACCGACTCGATAAGCACGCCACTGCGGCGTGGAGCAATTGGATTTGCGCTGGCGTGGACTGGGTTTGAGCCTCTCTCGGATTATAGAGGAATCAAAGATGTATTCGGACGGCCTTTGCAATATGAGCAAGCAAACGTAGCGGATGCTTTGGCAGCTGCGGCAGTAGTAATAATGGGCGAGGGTGGCGAACAAACGCCGTTGGTTGTCATCCGCGGGGTTGCAGAAAAGATATGGCACAAACGGAAGAGTAAGGGAAAATGGAATAAATTTGTGGTGCCCTTGAAAGAAGATTTATTCGCCCAATTTCTTACAAAAACGAAGTGGAAGAAGGGAGGAAAACAATGATTACTCCCGTTCCAGATCAATCCATTTATACTTCAGCCCGTTATATTCGCGGCGCTCTTCAGATAATTTTTTAGTAAACAAGCGCTCATATTCGGGGAAGTAGACATCAGCTTCTTTTTTGTCATCAATCAATGTTAGGTACAAACGGTCTGCCAGCGGCAAAGCCTGTGTATAAATTTGAGCGCCTCCGCCGATAAAAATCTCCTTGTTATCCAATGTCTTTGCTTTTTCGATTGCTTCCTCAAGCGAGTAGGCGACAATTACGTTTTCAACATTATAAAGCAGATTGTCCGCGTGATATTCATCGGCATACATAATCACAATATTGGTGCGCCCGGGCAAGGACTTGCCCAACGACTCAAATGTTTTGCGCCCCATGATAACCGGGTGGCCAAGCGTCAATGCTTTGAAGCGTTTAAGATCGTCGGGGATGCGCCACAAAAGCTCGTTATTTTTACCCAGTGCGCGGTTGTGGCCTATTGCGGCAATGATGCTTACCATTGCGTAATATTAACCCCTTGCGTCAAAAGCTGGAAGCGAGCGGTGTCCCGAGCTAAAATAGCACTATGCAAACCTTTGAGGTAGAAGTTAAGTCGCTTTTGGGAAACGAGGAGGCAGCTCAAACTTTGCGCGAGCGGATGAAGCATGTCGACTCTGCCACTGTGCTCACGGCTCGCAACAAACAGCTTAATCACTATTTTATGAACAGTATTCCTTCTTTGATTGCCAAACAGGTGAAGCCGTATTTTTCCGGCGAAACATATAAAAAGCTCGAAGATATCTTACAAAAAGGAAAAGAATTTTCGATTAGGACCAGAGACAAAGACGGCAAAGTTTTTTTGGTCGTCAAAGCATCGGTCGACAACACCACGAGCCAGAACGGCATCACGCGGATGGAGTTTGAGGAGGAGGTATCGCTCTCGCTCGATGAGCTTGACCAGCTGCTGCTCGATGCGGGATGTGTGTATCAAGCCAAATGGTCGCGCGAGCGCGAGGAGTATCTTTGCCGAGGTGTTGCGGTGACGCTCGACAAAAACGCGGGCTATGGCTGGCTCGCCGAGTTTGAAAGAGTGGTAAAAGACGAGAGGGAACTCGATCTCGCACGCAAAGAAGTGCGCGCGCTGATGGAGCAGTGCGGCGTGCAAGAGCTCCAGCAGGATCGATTGGAAAGAATGTTTGCGTTTTACAACGCGCACTGGGGCGAGTATTACGGTACCGACAAAGTATTTACTGTTCGCTGATTATAAGCGTTGCGCTTCAATGGACGTTGCGCGACATGATTTCGACTAAATCATATGTTTTTATCCGATGTAGACATTCTTACCGAAATTAAAAAAGGCTCGATCACGCTCGAGCCGTTTGTCGAAGAGCGGCTCCAGCCCGCGAGCTACGATATTTTGCTCGGCAATAAATTTGTCGTCAATGACGAAAACAATACGCTTTTTATCGACCCGGTAAAAAAAGTGTACGCCAAAAGCCACGAGATTATCGTCGAAGATGGCGGCGTGTTTGTATTACACCCCGGCGTGTCGGTGCTGGGCGTCTCCAAAGAATATTTCGGCTCCGACAAGTTCCTCATTCAGGTAGGCGGGAAGTCGTCGTTGGCGCGCATCGGGCTTATGATACACAACACGGCGGGGCTCATTAATCCCGGACATTTTTTGCATATTACCTTTGAGCTGTGCAATCTCAACAACGTGCCCATTATTCTCCGCCCCGGCATGGAGATCGCCCAACTTACGTTCTCGAGGTTGTCGTCTCCTACCCGCAAAAGTTACAAAGAGACCGGGCGTTTTGTCGGTGACAATTGGAAAAACAATTTTACTGCTAAATCCAAGGTTAAAAAAATAAAAAAATAATATGGCGCATCCCGAAAAACAATATCTCGATTTGATGCAGGAGCTTCTCGACAAGGGAGACAGGCAAGTGGATGCCGGACACGGCAAAGCCACCATCGGCGTGTTTGGACGGCAGATGCGTTTCGATTTGTCTGCAGGCTTCCCCTTGCTTACCACCAAAAAAGTGTACTGGAAAGGCGTCTTACACGAGCTGTTTTGGTTTCTCTCCGGGCAATCAAACATCCGCTACCTGGTGCAAAACGAGGTGCACATTTGGGACGACTATCCATACCGCCTGTATGCCGAGCTTGCAAAAGCGGGCGAGGTAAGCGAGATGAGCAAGGAGGAGTTTATCGAAAAAATAAAAACCGACGCCGAGTTTGCGCGCGAGTATGGCGAGTTACCGCGCATCTACGGCGAGATGTGGCGCCGCTGGCCCGCCAAAGACGGCCGTCAGATCGACCAACTCCAGTGGGTCGTCGACGAGCTCACAAGCGACCCTTCGTGCCACAACGCCATCGTAACCTCGTGGAATCCGGAGTATCTCTACTCGATGGCGAAGCCGAAGGAGGTCAGCCATTTTCCTATTTGCCACAACATGTACCAGCTCAACATCAAGCACGGCAAAGTGTCGCTCCAGCTCTACCAGCGAAGCGCCGACATCTTTCTTGGTGTGCCGTTTAACATCGCGAGCTATGCGCTGCTATGCATGATCATCGCCAAAATCGTCGGGCGCGAAGCTGGAGATTTTGTGCATACCTTTGGCGATGTTCACTATTATGAAGACCATGAAACAGCAATACGGCAGCAACTCGAGCGCGAGCCAAAACCGTTTCCAAAAATTGTCATCAGCGACGAAGTGACGAGTCTCGCCACCTTTCGTCCCGAGCATGTGACGCTCGTGGGCTATGACCCGCACCCGTCGATTAAAGCCGAGTTCACCGTGGCAGGTCTCCGAAGCCTCGACAACAAACCTACCGGCAAAGCCAGCGTATAAAGCCACGCGGGTAAGTGCTATACTGCCTACATGATTTAGTCATCGAGAGATGTTGGACTTTTCTTTTAACGGACTTTATCCGGTTACTATCCCTTACCATGAATCTCTACGAACACATACAACACGAAGACAGCGAAATTTTTGACGCCATCGGGCGCGAAAAAAAGCGCCAAGAGGACGGTCTCGAATTAATCCCGTCCGAAAATTACACCTCGCCCGCCGTGATGGAGGCGATGGGCTCGATACTCACTAACAAATACTCCGAAGGCTATGCCGGCAAACGCTATTACAACGGCAACGAGTTTATCGACGACATTGAGCGTTTGGCTATCGATCGCGCCAAAAAACTTTTTGGCGTGCCGCACGCAAATGTGCAGCCTTACTCCGGTTCTCCGGCAAACCTCGCGGTGTATCTTGCCACATGCACGCCGGGCGACACGATTATGGGCCTCAGCCTTCCCGACGGAGGGCACTTAACGCACGGCTGGAAGGTCTCAGCAACCGCAATGTTTTACCGGAGCGTCCCGTATCATGTAAAAGAAGACGGCCGCATCGACATCGACGAGGTGTGGGCGCTCGCCAAAGAGCACAAACCGAGGCTCATCTGGGCGGGTGGCACCGCGTATGTGTATAAGTATGAGTACGAAAAGTTTGCCGAGATAGCGGAGAATGTAGGCGCATACTTGGCTACGGACATCGCGCACATCGCGGGGCTCATCGTGGCTGGCGCGCATCCGAGTCCGATGTCCCATGCGCACATCGTGACGACCACCACGCACAAAACCCTGCGCGGCCCGCGCGGCGGGATGATTATGGTCACTGCGCGTGGGCTCGCAAAAGACGCCGAGCTCGCGCAAAAGGTTGATAAGGCCGTTTTCCCCGGGCTCCAGGGCGGTCCGCACGACCATCAAACCGCAGCTATTGCCATTGCGCTTAAAGAGGCGGCAACGCCCGGCTTTGCGGCATACGGCAAGCAGGTGGTGAAAAACGCCAAAGCGCTTGCCGAGAGTTTGAAGCAAAACGGCCTCGCGCTTGTGGGCGACGGGACCGAAAATCATTTACTGCTTCTTAATCTTGTGCCAACCTGCGGCGCAGGCGGCGGCATCTTTGCCAGCGAGGCGCTTGAGGCGGCCGGCATGACCGCCAACAAAAACACGATTCCCAAAGATCCGGCCTCGCCGTTTTATCCGAGCGGCGTGCGCCTTGGCACGCCGGCCATAACGACGCGCGGCATGAAGGAGCCGGAGATGCGAAAAGTGGGCGAGTGGATAGCGCGCGCCATTAAAGAGGTGAGTGCGTATCGTTTGCCAACCGACGCAAAAGAGCGCCAAGCGTATTTGGAAAAGTTTAAAAAAGACATTGCCGCCAACAAAAATCTTAAAAAAATCCGCGAAGAAATCCATCTCTTCACCAAAAGCTTTCCGCTCCCGCATTAGGCTGCTTGGAGGTACAATAGGCACATGTCTGTCATGGGCAGTGTGTTTGGGTTTTGGAAAAAGTATGAGCACCACTTGGGCGTGGGCGCTCTTTTAGCGGGCTTTTCGTTTGATCTTTTTTTGGCAAAGAGCCCGGCGAGCGTCGTCGACAACATTTTGCTCGTGTGCTATCTCTTTATTGCCGCAGCCATCATCATTTTGCTCAACATCGCACCTGTGCGCCGCAGGCGCGAGGTGGGGCTAGGCGAGCCGTTTGTTTTTTTGCTCATCCTCCAGTTTTGCTTCGGAGGTTTGGCTAGCAACATGTTTGTGCTCTACAGCAAAAGCGGCACGCTTGCCGCTGACGCGTTTTTTATTGCACTCCTCTTGGCGTTGGTATTTGGCAACGAGTTTTTGCGCAACCGCTACGCGCAACTGCGCTTTAATGTCGGCGTGTACTATTTTTTGCTTCTTACCTATTGCACCATTGCCGCGCCCACGTTTATCTTCCACTCCATCGGTGCAAAAAGTTTTTTGCTGAGCGGCGGCATCAGCCTCGCCGTCATAACGTTTTTTTTGTTTGTGCTTTTTGCGGCGGTATTGCGTGGAGCCGAGCGCCAAAAGCGCCTGCGTGATATAAGCCTCATGGTGGCAATCGTGTTTGTTATTTTTAATGGGTTCTATTTTTTAAACATCATCCCGCCGGTGCCGCTCTCGCTCAAGGATATCGGCATCTATCACTCGGTGCTTAAATACTCGTCGGGAGATTATCTGGCGATGTACGAGCCGGCGCCGTGGTATGAGTTTTGGCAGGACACGAGTCCGGTGTTTACGTACATGGCAGGCGAGAGCGCCTATTGTTTCTCCAGCGTGTATGCGCCCGCCGCGCTCAACACGCCGGTTGATCACGTTTGGGAGTATTACAATCCAAGTGCCAAAAGCTGGGAAGAGATGGCGCGCATCTCGTTTGATATAGCAGGCGGCCGCCCCGACGGCTATCGCGGCTTTAGCGAATTTCCATTATCGAGCCCCGGGCAGTGGCGCTGCGATGTAGAGACTGCAAGCGGCGCGCTCATCGGGCGCACCAGCTTTACCGCTGTGCAAGGAACCGCGCTCATGTTAGACAGCACGACATTGTAAATAAAAAATCCTCAAAAAAGCTTGATTTGTAGGGGTATTTTGATGTCAAGGGAAACTTGACTTTTAACCACAAAGTGTGGTATCCTATAGAAGGTTGAAACGGGTCGCATCAGGCGGCCTTTTGATAACCGAAAATCAAAAAATAGGAGTTCCTTATGAACAGCCTGTCTTTCGCCTCCGGCACCGATTCGCAGATCCACGAGCGCGGAAGCACTACACGGAAACTGCTCGCAGCCGAGCGGGCCAAGCCTGCCAACTGCTTCACCCTCTTAGGAGGGGTGGTCACGGAGGGAATTATCATCGAGTTGAACCATCCGATGATGGGCGGCAAACCCGCGCTGATTCTCGGCGAAGGCCGATATATCATGCGCGATGTCTTCGCCCATCGCGGCGCTCTCTACGAAATCAGCGACGGTAAAGCCATCGTGCGTCGCGCCAAGGTGGAGATGTACGGAGAGAGGAATATTCCTCTCCTCCGGAAGATCGACGGCGAGTCGAAGACAAAGCTCGTCCACGTGCACTTTGGCATGCCCTCGGGCATGCAGCTCCGCTCCGGGCTCGAAGAGCTTTGGTGCGGAACTCACGGCGGCAAGCTCGTCGCCCGCGGCAAGTGCGAAGCCCTCGTCGAAATGAAGGAAGGAGACATCGTCCAAGTCTTCTATTCTCACGGGGCTGTCGGCATCCTCAAATACGCCGACTTAAGAGAAGGAGTCATCAAAGGCTTCTACCTCGACGTCGACGGCGCTCTTTTCGCGCGCTTGGAGTTGCTCGAGAGCAACTTCCATGCGGCGGCGGAGCACAAAGACGCCACTCGCCGTGTCAAGAGCGAGGACGCGGCTCTGCGTGGACTAGCCGCGATGATCCTCATGGTGCGTGGAGGATCTGAATTCATGCATCGGCGGATTATCGAGACGGCCGAAAAACTCGTCAACGGCATCGGGCTCCGGCCCGGTGTCGCGCGACACTTCAAAGCGGTACTTTCCGCCGTTCGCGATTTCACCTACTACGGGTGGATGGCCGCCCCGAGCGGGGAAGAATCGATCATCACCACGCGGTTGCCGCCGACAAAGTCTGGTCCGAGTCGTGCGGAAATCGAAGCTCGCCGTGCAACCAACCGGGAGGCGCGTGTCGAGGCTCAGCCCAAGAAGGGCCCGACTGGACAAAAGACTGGGCCTTCGAGCAAGGACAAGGAAGAGGGCAAGAAGTAAGCCATCAAAAATATAAGTACATTCGTTCGACTAATACCGGCCACCCTTTGGGTGACCGGCTTTCTTTTTATATGTCGCTAATTCTGCTACTCTTTGGTAATGATTAAGGAGGGCATAAAAGCTGCTATCACTAAGGCGCTTGCCGAGCTTGGAGTGTCGGAGGCACGTTTTGTAGTGGAGCGGCCGGCCGAGATGGAGCACGGCGACTACGCCACCAACGCCGCGCTTGCCGCCGCAAAAATTCTCAAAAAAAATCCAAAGGAAATTGCGGAGGAAATTAAGGCAAATATTCTCTCAAAAAAGTCCTCGGGCCGCCTCAGCGTCCAAAGCGCCGCTGTAGGCTTCCAGACTTTTTCTCAAGAACATTTGCCAAATTTCATAGAAAAAATTGAAGTTGCCGATGCGGGATTCATCAATTTTTTTCTCACGCGTGAAGCA
>JBEKSG010000002.1:0-104953 GCA_049997855.1 Minisyncoccia bacterium | reverse complement strand
AGGGGTGCTTCTTTCGATAGGCACTACCATGATTACTTTTTTTACTACCGACGGCTTGCTCTCGGTGCTCCAGCAAGTTGGGCTTAATCCAAGCTTTTTGTTGGCTAAGCCGGCGCTTTCGCTCTTATTTAGCGCGCCGCTTAGTCTTATTGCGGCACTTGCCCGCGTTGCCTTTACTCCTTTTATACTCATATTTATATTCCGTCTCCTATGGATCGCGATAACTTTTTTCTTGATTATTGGCTGTCTTGCCTATGCAAAAAAATACCGTTGGAAAAATTTGTGTGACGCCAAAACGCTTTTTGTATTTGGCCTCATCGCCTACTTTGCGCTCACAAGCATCGTGGGCGGCCTTGGGGTTACCGCGCGCTACCGAATGCCGGTTGAGCCGCTCATCTTGACCTTTGCGCTCCTCGGTTTGCAGGCGAGCTGGCACGTAATACGCTCATGGAGAACAAAACGCTTTTCATGAAAAAACTATCGATCATCATACCCGCCTACAACGAGGAACGTACTATTGCACAGATACTCGCCAAAGTACAAGCGGTCAACTTGGGAGATATCCAAAAAGAGATTGTTGTCGTCGTTGATAACAATTCCACCGACAACACCGGCAAAATCGCGCGCAGTATACCCGGCGTGCGGGTGCTCGAGGAGCGTACTCCCGGCAAAGGTGCGGCGGTCAAGCGAGGCTTTGCAGAGGCAATCGGCGACATGCTCCTGATACAAGATGCCGACTTGGAATATGAACCGGAAGACTACCCCGCCATGATTGCTCCTATACTCAACGGCAATACGGAAGCGACGCTCGGCATACGCATCGAAGAGAGGCATCGCGACAACAACCGTTTTGTTATCTCTTTTTTAGGAGGACTTGGTAACTTTGCCATCACCACACTTACAAACATCCTATATTGGAACAACGCCGGAGAGTATGAGGGCTGTTATAAAGCCTTTACCAAGCGCCTCATTGACTCCATACCCGTTGCCGCCAACGGTTTTGACTACGATAACGAGCTTGTATGCAAATTGCTTAAGCGCGGCTACAAAACGGTGGACGTACCGATACACTACTACCCGCGCAGTTATGCCGAGGGTAAAAAAATAACGTGGAAACACGGTTTTAAAATCCTCTGGACTATTTTGAAAACGCGTTTTATCGATTAAATAAAAAACTCCCCGCCTAAGCGGAGAGAGTTGTCGCATTGCTCGTGCGAAGTATCCGAGAGGGCAAATGGCTCTGCCCCATCGAGTGCTCGTAGGGTGTAGCAGGGGCACCGGGATTAAACGGTATCCCGAGCGTCTCGCGTACAGTTGCTTCAAGCTCATTTCTCTTTGCCACCAACTCGGCGGCGGAGAGGTTGTCGGTCCACACATGCGACGCGTACCCGTCGTTGGGGTCGCCTTTGTAGTAGTCGGCTTCGAGTGCGTAGTTGACCTCCGCTTGATAGAGGCGGTCTCCGTTTTTTTGAACGGTGTACACCCACACCGGCTTGCCGTTCTCGCTAGGCACTTCCCATGGAAGCGCTCGGTCGTAATACGGCGAGCCGGGGTACGGAGTGATAACCGTCGCATCGAAGTCAAACGGCCGAGCATCAAGGAGCCAGATTTTTGTATCTTCAACCGACTGCGGCGACTCGCCGGGGTGGCCAAGCGACATAAGAGCTTTAACCTTGAGGTTATACTTGCGCGCAATATCCATGCACCGGGTATTGTCGGCTCGTGTCGCAATTTTTTGAATATTCTCCAAAATGCGAGAACTGCCCGACTCAAATCCGATAAGCAGCTGGCGGAAGCCAGCTTCATATAAAGCCTCCGCTTGCGCCTCATTAAACCGCTCGGATTTTACAAACCCGCGCAGCTTCCACTTCACGCCAAGGTCGCGTTGGACCTTGGCGATTTTTTCCATCAACTGCACCATTTGCGGGTTTACGTTGAGTTCATCATCGTAAAACATGAAGCCTCTGTTGCCGTAGGTGCGATACATAAGCGTCATCTCGTTGATAATGCTCTCGTCGCTCCGCATGCGGATATTGCGCAGCATGGGCGAGGCCCTGCCTGCACAAAATCCGCACTTGTAGGGGCATCCGAGCTGCGCGATAAGTGAAAGCGCAGGCACTCCGTCGATGGTGTAGTGATAGCTCGACAAGTCGATTAAATGCCGAGCCGGAAACGGAGTTGCGTCGAGCCGTTCATTATCAAGAAAGAGCGATGAACGCCGGTCATCGGCATCGATAAGCTTCTCGGCACTATCTTTGATGGCATGGAAGATAGCCTCTTCCCCGTCACCCGCAACGATAACGTCAAAATACTTCTCGAGCTGGGCAAACGCTGTGTGTGCCCGCCCGAGCCGCCGCTCTTTTTGTTCAAGCTTGTGTGCCGCCACGACAAGAGTCGCGTGCGTGCCGCCGATGATGAGCACCGCGTCCTTGCGGCATGTACGTATCGTCTCGGCGATGCGCACCGCCGCCGGGAACTGCGGCGTAGTCGCCGTGATACCAAAATGCGTTGCCGCACTTTGTTGCATGTGGTCCTCAATCACCTCGATAAAGTTTTTGATGCCGGAGAGGTCTAGCACCTCAACCGGCACAGCAGCCTTCTCGAGTACTGCCGCAATTTTGAGCGGCCCGAGGAACGGAAACACCCGCTCGTCGAGCAAAAAAGGCGAAGGAGGGATGATGAGGCAAACGCGCCGCGTATCCATGTGAACACTCCTATGAAAGGGCAAAGTCTACCGGGGAGTATGCCAGTTTTGCGCTTTTCGTACAAGAGCGGTCAGTTTTTAAAACTTGCCGGCGAGGCGTCGCTCGCGGGTTTTTTTAAGAAACCATTCTCTCCCGCCACATAAGTCGATGGGAGGGAAAAGTACGGTAAGCATAATGTCTGTTATCGCTTCGCGAGGGCGCGGGATGCCCCAGACGATGTAATGTTTTGCTTTGAGTCCGCGGCACAGCCAACGCACTCGCAAGTAATGCAACCAAGTACTAATAATAACAACCTGTATTCCTTTTTTAATGAACATCGCGACCATTTCAGTTTGTTCGATGGTCTCTTGAGTTTTGTTGATGACCATAATATCACCATCATCAACTCCGAGTTTTTTCAATGCCCAAGTGTAGATTTCGACTTCGCTTTTCTCACTGGTCACTTGCACCGCGCTGAGGACTAAAATTTTAGCCGGAACTCCCTGAGCTTTATATAGCTCCAGCAGCGTTTTTGCCTTGACCAGCCCACGGTACCAATCTTGCCACTCAACCGGGCCATATCGACCTGTGAAATGCGGACTTTTTGTGAGTGGAATAATGAGGATCATAGATTCTTCTTGATATACTATACTTGTTTTTTGTCAATGCATTGTATGTAAGTATATAAAATAAAAGCAGCTCAAGAAATTACTATTCTTGAACTGCTAAACGCACCGATCATGATTTGTGCTTGAACTTGCCCACCCAATCAATGCCCATGATTTTGAGCGCCGCTCGGCGCTTAACACCGGCCATGAGCCATCCCCTGAAGGTTTGCTGTGCCGGAAATACATGGTCTTTTTGATATGCCGGCGTTGCAATCTTTTTGAGAGAGATTACGACTCCGGGGAACGTTTTTTTCCAGACCGCGTCGGCGCCAAAGTAGGCGTGAAAATGCTCGGCAATGAGCAAAACCTCGCTTAGCTTCAACTCGGGATGCCGGAGTATCTCGGCCTTGATTGCGCGCGCCTCCATGACCGTGTTAGTAATTGCGCCGGCATTGATAATCCGTGCAGAACGGATCCCGGCTCTCTCGAGCATGAGCAGTTTTTTCTTCGCTTCGAATAGTTCCGAACCGGAGTAGCAATGCGAAGAATTACCAAAGGCAACGCAAGCCCTCGGATAAAAGGCTAATTGCTCAATCGCAACTTGCATTGCTTCGGTGGTAGCCCGGGCAAGCGCATCGTGGTTGCACCCATAGCCCAAGGGGACGATGATATCGGGGTTTCGCGGTTTACGGTCAGGCACAGTAAACGCCCTCCGCGCGAGCGTCTCAAGGAACATTTCTCACCTCGTTTTCCTATATGTATGGGTCTAGAGACCCAGTGCATTCTGGTGAATATAGTAAATAAAATATACTAATCTGTCAAGCGTCTTCGCTGGCCTAATTTTAGCGCCCCGCGCTGTGCCTTGCAAAATAGGAAGCGGGAGTTTTGAGTAGAGCCTCGGGAGAGCCGCTCTCAATAATGCGGCCGTCATCAAGTACAAAAATAACGTCGGCATGTTCCACGGTGCTCAGGCGGTGGGCAATAATAAACACCGTGACTTGGCCGTGAAGTTTGCCGATTGCCTCCTGTATCAGTCGTTCCGACTCGGTGTCGAGCGCGCTGGTTGCCTCATCAAGCACTAAAAGCGCGGGGTTCCCGGCAAGCGCGCGAGCGAGGGCAATGCGCTGGCGCTGTCCGCCGGAGAGCATCACGCCTCGGTCGCCTACCACCGTGTCAAAACCCTCCGGGAGGGATATAATAAAATCGTAAATATTCGCCTCTTTAGTGGCGGTAACAATTTCTTCTTTGGTAAGCTCGGCGCGGTAAAAACGGATGTTTTCCTCCACCGAACCGTTAAACATAAAAACATCCTGCGATACATAGCCGATGTTTTTGCGCCAACTCTCAAGCGATATATCTTGTATTGCCACCCCATCGAGCGTTATGCGGCCCAAAGTTGGCTCAAAAAGGCGGAGGATAATATCGGCAACCGATGTTTTACCTGCGCCTGACGGGCCGATAAACGCAACCGTCTGCCCGCGCACAATGGTAAAAGAAAGGTCAGTAAGCACCAGTCGGTTTTCGATGTACGAAAAGGAGACATGCTCAAACGCAAGAGTCTTAGCAAAGTTAAAAGGTTTGTCTCCCTGCGCTTGCGGCTCGCGATGGGTGCCCAAAGTCTCTTTAAACGCACTCATATTTTGCGCATACGGCACCAGCTCCTCGATGCCCGCGAGCGATGTCTGGCCCGATTCGAGATAGGTAAATATTTTTTGGATTAAGTAAAGCGCTGCCGCAAACGACACGAGGCTGAAGCTGGACGATTTGTACATAATCGAAAAAAGAACAATCACAAATACCAGGCTAAACGGCTGAAAAAAGCTCGAGCTCAGTGTTTTAAAAAACGTACTGCGCACCTGGAGGTCGCGCAGACTGTCCAGATGGGAGCTCGCGCGCTCGAGCGCGCGCTCCTCGCCGCTCATAACCTTGAGCGACTTCATGCCGATAATATGCTCGCTCAAAAAATGAGAAATGTACTTTTCGGTCCCGGTCAGCTGGCCTCCTATCGTGCGAATGCGCAGCAAAAACGGGCGCACCACTCCCACCAGCAAAAGGCCGCCCACCGCGGTGCACAGCGTAAGCAAAGGCGAGATGTTAATCGCCACCAGCACATACATAAAAAACCCGGTAAATGATTGTATAGCCTGGCTGAGAGACTCCAGCAGCCGGCCGCTTTGCTGCACATCGCGTATGGCGGTGGTTTGCACCGTGCCAAGCTTCTGCTTGAGCAAAAACGGCCACGAAGCAAAAAATATGCGGCGCAGCATGTCCGAACTCTCGTTGTTGGTAAAGTCGGCAACAATCCAGCCGCGCACATAGCCAAATAGCACCACCGAGGCGGCTCGCAGGAGGAAGAGCGCCACAATGAGCCCGAGCAAATTGCGAAACGTAAATGAGAGATGTATGAGACGGAACAGAGCCTCAATCGTGCGCGAAATAACATCGGTCGGCTGGCCGTTGCTGGAAAGAAAGGAGAGCAGCGGGATAATAGCGTTGATGCCAATGCCCTCAAGTATTGCGCCTAAAAAACCGAGCACGGTAAGCACGCCGATATGCCAGCGATATTTGCGAAAGGTATTCCACAGCACCGAAAAAGTTTTGGTCGGCTTCATGAGCAGTATTGTTATAACATATATATTAGTATACTAGTTGCATGAACGCCTGGGACCAATTTGCCCGTCAAAAGACGGAACAGATTTTTAAAGAGAAACACACCATTATCGACATAGGCGGCGGCTTGCGCATACAAAAGTCCAACCGGCACGAAAAGGCAAACGAGTGGATTAACCGGTATCTCCCCACCGTAGACTATAAGGTGCTCGACAAGGTACCCGACTACAACCCCGACATCGTGGGCGATATACGCGCGCTCCCCTTGCCAAGCAACAGCGTCGACGCTATTTTTTGCATTGCCATTTTAGCGCATGTGGAGGAGCCGCACAAAGCGGTCGACGAGATGTACCGGGTGCTTAAACCGGGCGGCTACTTGTTTATGTACACGCCGTTTATTTACTACTACCACCCTGCGCCCGGATATTATAGCGACTTTTTCCGCTTTACGTACGACGGGGTCAAGTATTTAACCCGCAACTTTTCGAGCTCGGAGCTTGCTCCCGTGCGAGGGCCCATTGCCACCGTAATAAATCTACTGCCTTTTTTTTCGCGTCGCACCGATATGTTTAACTGGCTCGATAACCTCTTCTACAAAAATAGCCGCCAAGTGAGCGGCTACCACAGTTTTTGCATTAAATAATTAATAAAGAGGCTTGGCCATAAAAATAGATGCGCGCCCACATCGACATAGCGGCCCACTGCTTGATTGGCAAACAATTTTTGCAAAACAATATCCTCGCCAAATTGCGAGTAATGTGTCTGTCGATACCCCGTAAAAATATTTTTAATCTGCACCAAGCGGTAATGGTATCGCACGGGGATAATGCGTTTTAACAAAGTCATTTTATTATGAGTTTGAAACGTACGAGTTTCGGCGAGCCTTCCGTGTTCCGGGATACTGTCGCAATTTCCCGGGGCTTGAAAGTTGCGCAATGTTCCCGGGGAGCACAATAAACATATCTTTGCTCTCGAGCGTATGGCTTATCTCATCGGCAGTCAGGAGAGCCTCGTGCATCTTTTCTCCCGGACGGAGGCCGATGTACGTGAGTTTAATTTTTTTTCCATTAGCAAACTTTTGTATAACCTCCTTTGCAAACTCCACAATAGGGCGGCGCTTCATTTTAAGCACAAAAATTTCTCCGCCCTCCATTAATCGAGCAGCGTCAAATATAAGGCTTACTGCCTCCGGTATCCCCATAAAATAGCGGGTTGCTTTACGATGCGTAATAGTGAGCGGACCACCCGCCTCTATTTGTTTGCGCCACAACTCTATAACCGAGCCGCGCGAGTTAAGGACATTGCCAAATCGCACGCAGGAAAACCTGGTTCGACCTTGCCCGGTTATAACGTTTGCCGCAGTAATAAGACGCTCCATCATGAGCTTGCTCGCCCCCAACACCGACTCAGGAGCCACCGCCTTGTCAGTGGAAATGGCTACTACCTTCTCAAGATTGTGCTTAATACTTATCTCAACGACATTCTGCGTGCCGACCACATTTGTCTTAACGGCTTCAAACGGATTGTACTCGCATATGGGGACATGTTTGAGCGCCGCCGCATGAAAGCATATGTCGACGCCTCGAAACGCAAAATCAAGACGGTCTTTGTCGCGTATGTCGCCGATAAGATACCGCAGCCGTATATCATCACCCAATTCCTGCTTCAATACGTACTGCTTGTGCTCATCACGGCTGTAGATGCGCACCTGCGCGACATTGGTGGCAAGCAACTGGCGCACTATCTCGGAGCCTATCGAGCCGGTACCGCCGGTAATGAGCACCACTTTATTTTTAAAATCGTCTTCCATACTGTATTAGTGGCGCGGCAGACTGTTGGTAAACTCTCTAAACGTGCCGATAATACGATCGAGGTCCTCTTTGGAGATATGCGAGTACAACGGCAGCGACAATACCCTATGCGCAACGTTTTCTGTTACAGGGAGGGCTGCGTTTTTTGGCGCAAACGCGCGATAGGTATCTTGCCGATGGAGCGGCGGATAAAAATATTTGCGCGTCGCTATATTGCGCGAAGCAAAAAAATCAAACAGTTGGTCGCGCGTATAACCGAGCAAACCCGGGTCTATATATGCCGACAAAATGTAACGGGTTGTTGAAGTATGTGCCGGCACCGCCTGAAACTGCATCTTCGGCTCTATTTTTTTAAAGCCTTCTATGAGCCGTTCCGCCCGTGAGCGGCGATTTTTAAGGTTTGCTGCAAGCTTTGCAAAAGAACGCAATCCGATTGCCGCATGGAACTCCGACATCCGCGCGCTCAAACCCGCGAATACCGTATTGTTGGTGCCGTCATCCCCATAGTTGCGCCCGAGGCGGACAAACCGAGCCAATGCATCATTATTGGTTGCAACAATGCCTCCCTCCGCGGCGGTTAAAATTTTTATAGGGCTGCAGCTAAATACTTCGGCATCGCCAAAATTGCCCGCCCGGACTCCTCCAGTTTCGGAACCAAACGCATGCGCCGCGTCAAAAATAAGTTTGAGCTTATATGTGCGGGCGAGCTTCTCTAATTTTTTAACGTCGCACATGACGCCAAACACATGGGTTGCAAGTATCGCCGAGGTTTTTTTAGTAATGAGTTTTTCAACCGAGGCAGGGTCGATAGTGTAGGTATGCGGGTCAATATCGGCAAATACCGGCGTGAGATTGTTCCACAAAAGCGGGTGACCAGAAGCCGAAAAGGTAAAACTTGGTAGGATAACCTCGCCCGTGAGCCCCAAGCCTTTTAACACTAACATAAGCCCCGAGCTGCAGGAGGACACCGCGACACAATGCTTAACTCCCAAGTACTCGGCTGTCTTCTTTTCAAACAACCGTACATGTTTGCTGTTGGAAAGCATGCCGCTTTTGATACTCTCCTTAAACAAAGGCGTATACGCGGCAAACGCCTCCAGAGTCGGTTGGGCAACTGGAATACGTTTTTGTTTTGCCTTAGGCGTGCGTGCAGATACTGACCTTTTCATACCAAATAGAGGTGCTCATAGTAGTAAACAAAAGCCGTCTCGTCAAGGTTTCAGAACAAGTTTTTTTCGGAATGTGGATCTTCTAACTCGCCTTTTTTGCCAAGTGTTTTTACTTGGTCCTCGCTCACAAAAAGTTCGTTCCAATAGCGAAACATGTACGACTCTTTACAATACAACGTTGAGGGTGGGCGTTTAAGACACAGTATTTGAACCAATGCATTGGCAACATTAAAGCCCAGGTAGCTCATAGCCCCCGTGGTGCCGGAGAAGCGGCAATTGATCTCAAAGATAACTGGACCGCGCTTGGTTTTGCGCAGTTGGAAGTTGCACGGTCCAAAGAGGTTAAGCTTTGCCCCGACCTTGGCGATAAATGCCTCAAGCTCCTTGTCGTGCTTAAAGAGCGCCTTATAGGTATCGCCATTGCGCAGCCATCGCTGTCCGCACAACACACCATAACTTTTGCTCTTATAAAAGAAGCCGCTGCAAGTGTATTCATTATCATCAGTAGCAAGATACTCTTGGATAATGGCGCCGGGTGTTCGCGCAACAGCGTCCGTAAGCTCTTCCTTGGTACTTACCTTACACACCCCTATCGAGCGGGCTCCTATGCGTGGTTTAACAATAAGCGGCCACGTAGCTGTTTTTAAAAAGACAGGTAAATTTTTAGCAAGACACGACTTGGCATAAGGGAAGCCGTTTTGTTTGAGAAATTGCACGGTCTTCCATTTATCGTCTGCAATGCGCACCGCATGCATGTTGCTTACCACTACCACGGCGCCCGCCGCCGACTTTATTTTTTTGGCGTTCTGCGAGAGTGCCTCGAGCTCAACATCTGTTCCCGCAAATATAATATCGACTTTTTCCTTCTTGCAAATCTCAATAATGCGGGGTATATAGCGAGTATCGCGGTACATGGGCACGATATAAGCGGCATCGGCCGTGTAGAGCCCCGCAGCGAGCTCGCTACCATCTGCGGCGAGTATGCGCATCGATACCGGCGAGAGTTTGAGCGCCTTGAGTATGCTTTGCCCAACCCCGGCACCGGCGCCAGTTACTAAAATGGTGACAGGTGCTTGCGCTTTAAAACCAGATTGCCCTATTTCTGTAAGATTGTGGTGCATGTCGCTGCCAAATGAGAGATGTTTCGTCTCACCTTTTTTAACGAGTGCCGCGACGAAGTCCTTTACACTTTGCGGAGCGTATTTATGATTGTACTCAAACTTAATGCCGTTTTTTGCGCAAAGAGTATAAACATCTTTAACCCAAGCGGCGGACGGATTGCTTTTATAAAACCGCACACTCATGTTAAATGGATGCGCCAAAATGTCTATCTGCTTGTTTTGTGCAAGAAGTTTGGTGAGCTCATACTCGCGCGCCATAAGTTCATCGGGGCTCATTGCCTTTATCCCTTCAAAATGATGCACACTACCGAGCACTACCTCGGCTTGTTTTAATATCACGTCGGTAGCGTTGAGCGTCCCGTCGTCGAGTATTTTTACTTCGCAACCAATGCGCACGCTAAACTCCGGATATTTTTTGCGCAACTTCGAGAGATGTTCAACATAGCGCTCGAACCAGTCGGTGTTTTTGTCGACGTGGTCCGAGACGGTCAAATCAAGCCGCTCATGCGTACGGTTATACTCAAAGATCTCCTCAAGCGAAAAAGTTCCATCGCTCCATGTGGAGTGCACTTGATTGTCTTGAAAGAAAAGGGATTGCATGGGCTTACGTAAGCGGTACTTGTTTATACATCAGTTTCTCATCGATGCGCAACCGCTCCAATACCTTAACTATTTTTTTGCTTGCGTTGCCGTAATCATACGGGTGCTTAGATTTTTTTGCTATTGAAACAAACTCTGCAGAAAGCGCACGGCGAATTGCTTTGATGATTTCATTTTTGCTATAAGGCACATGCATCACATTGCCGCCATGCTCGCGGCCTTTTTGCCGATTACCGATATCAACCACCGGAGTCTTAAAGTAACCCGCTTCGGCCATGCCCGAGCTTGAGTTACCCACCATAGCTTGCGAGTGTTTAAGCAGTGCCAGGTAGTCGCGGTGCGGGAGTGAACGATACAGATGATATTGCGGCTTGCCGCGCAGTGCATCGAGTGCCTTAACAAAGAGTTCCGAGCCGGTGTCTGAGTTGGGATAAATAATTATTTTTTCGGCATCAAACCGCTTCAGCGCCGCAAGCGTGGGACCAAACTGTTTTGTAAGCGGCACGCGGTCGAGCGGCGTTGGATGTTGGACTGCCAGTATCCATGATTTGTCTTCGTCTAAACCAAACTTTTTTGCCAAGTCGATACGGTTTAAGAACGGCAACTCACGCAAGGTGTCAAAGGAAGTAGAGCCGCTCACTTGCACTCGCCATGGCTCCTCGCCCATGGCGCGCAGGCGCGCGGCGTTTGTATGAGTCCACGCAAAGTGAACGTGCGCAAATTTAGAGATCGAGTGGCGAATAGGTTCATCAACACCAAAGCCGCTTGTATCCCCTCCCGAAAGATGTACTACGGGTATACCCAGATGTCCCGCAACTATCGCCGCAGCAAACGGCTCGTCGCGGTCGGCAATAACCAACATTAGGTCGGGCCGCTCGCGCGTGCAACATTTTTCAATCCCTTTAATTTCTTTAGCGAGCGCCTGAAGCATGGTGTCCTGCTCCCTTATCGGCACCACTGCGGTAATAGGCATCTCGTCTTTTTTAATATCATCGATTGTATACCCAAATTTTTTGAGCGTATGCATACCGGTTACCAAAAGCCGCAATTCGAGTTTGGAGCTTCTTTTTATCTCTTGGAGCACCGGGCGCAGATACCCATACTCGGCGCGCGTACCGGTTACTACCAGTATCTTTTTTTTTGACTGTTTGGTGCTCATAAATCGCGTTTGGTAAGTAGTTCATCTTCGGCGAGATCACGTTTTGCCGCTTTGCCTATAAGTTTGAAGTATTCACGCGGATGCAGGCCATTACCGGGACGTTTGACTCCCAGATTTTTATTCGTGAAGCGTTCGCCTCTTTTGATTGGCCGAAGTGCGATGACGCTCTTGCGCACGATATTAATTAGTTTCTTTTCTGACTGAGTTGGTTTTTTTGTTGCCAAACCAAGCATTGTTTCAGTATGTCTAATTTCAGTTATCATGGTTTTAAATTCCTCGGGGTTGAGTGATGCTTTATGGTCTGGTCCGTACATTTTCTTATCGAGGGTTAAATGTTTTTCTATGACTATGGCTCCCCTTGCAACTGCGGCAATCGATGCAGTAGCCCCCATGGTGTGATCGGAGTATCCAACCAAGCAGTGTGTTGCCTTTGCAATAGTGTCCATTGAACGCAAATTGACATCCTGAGGCGACAGTGGATAGTCAGTAGTACATTGAAGCACCACAATAGCATTGTTGCCCTCATTGCGTATTTCTCGCACTGCTTCTTTTACCTCATCGAGGGTTGCCATGCCCGTTGAAATAACCATTGGCTTTTTAAACTGCGCTACATGACGCAGAAGTGGCGTATTGATTAAATCTCCCGAAGCTATTTTATATGCCGGGATATTAAGCGACCGTAAAAAATCGGCACTCGGAATGCCACCATGCGGGGCAGAAATAAACATAATCTTTCTTTCTTTTGCGCGCTTAATAAGTTTTGGATACCAGTCTTCTTTAAGTTCAAGCTTCCGCACCATCTCAAGTTGTCCCTCCTCCAGCCCTAAATTCTTCTTCTGATAAGCAGCCATTGGCATGTCGCTTGTAACCACTTGCTCGGCCTTGAAAGTCTGAAATTTTACCGCGTCAGCCCCCGCATGTGCTGCCGCATCGATAAGCTTGAGCGCCAAGTCGAGCCTGCCGTTATGATTAACCCCTGCCTCGGCAATAATAAAAACGGGCTTCCCTTTACCTACTGTAAACTTTCCAATCTTAATCGCTGTAATTTTTTTCATACTTTTTTACAGTGTCCAGCCGCCATCTATGGTGAGATTTTGGCCGGTCATGTACTTCGACGCATCGGACATGAGAAAAACTAGTGCTGGAGAGAGATCGTCGGGATTGGCCATGCGGTTGCCCAATACTGCATGTTTATTAAATCGCTTTTCAAACGTTTTGTCTTGATGATCCCACACGCCGCCCGGCGAAAGCATGTTCACGCGTACACCATGCGGTCCGTAAAATTTTGCCAAATAACGAGTAAGGGCCCAGAGTCCTCCCTTAGCCACTGCATATTCGACTGTTGGGGGCATAACAGCACTTCCTTCATATATTTCAAATCGCGGCGGATAGATTCCATAGATTGAACCCATAAACACAAGGGAGCCACTTTTTTGCTTTTTCATGATTGAGCCGAATACTTGCGCGGTAAGAAATTGCGGGCCTGTTTGAAGCCCGACATGAGTGATAAAATCTTTATATGAAATATCCTCGTAGGGTATTCCCCATGCAGGAGTGCGCGGATAGATAGTGTTGACGACTCCGTCAATTTTCTTGAAACGCTTCTTAACTTCAATCGCAAATTTTTTAACGGATGCTTCGTTAGTAGCATCACATTCCATAAAGACCGTATGTCCGCCTGCGGTAGAAATTTTTTTTACAACCTGCTCTCCTTTTTTTATATCCGTGTCGGCAACTACCACCACTGCCCCCTCACGCGCAGCCGCATGCGCAAACTCACTCCCCAAGAGTCCCGCCCCGCCGAGGATCACTATTACTTTTTTATTCAGCATAGCGGATTTCATAAGTATGTATTGTTAGCAACATGCACACCGCGGCGTTTGAATGCCTCTACATTCTCTATATCTAACCGCGCCTCTGCAAAGTTGCTCACTTTTGCGCCTTTTGTAACCTGCCGGATAAAAAATTTTGTTTCGGCAATATACATGTCGTTGCCGCCTGCTTTAACTGCCCTTGTTTGGCTGCCTTTTTGAGTTTCGATACGCAGCTCGTTGATATCGCTGCCTCGCCGCAGCATCCTCGACCATAGTGCGGTGCCTTTGGTTCCAAACACCTCGCACGAGCGCATACCGGGGTTTTGCAGATAGTCTTGATGTATGGAGAGCAACACGCCGCGCTTGGAGCGATAGGTGCTCATAGCTATATCCTCGGCGCCAATCGGCAACATCACGCGCCCATATGCACCAGCTAGGTACTCGAACGTTTCGCCTATAAGCCACCCAGGATAATTAATCTCATGCACAAGATCTAAAATGACTCCTCCATCAGCAGCACTGCTCGAGTAACTTTTACGAAAGTCGCGCGCGCGCCACGTGCGCATGTCTTTGCCTGCCATGACACGCACCATCATGACATCACCGATAAGCCCTTCATCAATTATTTTTTTGAGCTCGCGCAGAGGTTTAAAAAACTGCAGACAGTACGCGACAAAAAAGACGCCCCTATAGCTTTTGAGCGCAGTGCCTATTTTTTTGGCCTCTGTAGTATTTACACAAAGAGGCTTCTCGACAAAAATCCCTTTTGGTTTTTGCTGTAAGCACGCGAGGACAGCGCCCGCATGTTTGCCCGTCTCGTTGGTAATAAAATAGACATCGTGAGATTGTTTATAAAACTCTTTTTCAGACTGTACCAGACGCGTGTTTTTAGCAACGCCATTCCAGCTCTTGCGCTTAGTCAAGATAGCAATAGAAGCCGTAGGATACAACGTCTGGAGATTGCGCACATGCCGCTCGCCTATCGAGCCTAAACCGATAACGCCGATGGTGAGTTTTTTTGCCATAGTGTTATGTAAAATTTTCGATTGCGCGTTTTATCTTTTTTTTATTGCGTTCCAAAAACTCGGCCATTATCCAATCCTCTGGAGTGTCGAGATCAACCGAGCGCCAGCGCGGACATACTACCGCCTTCGTTTTTTTGGTAATAATTTTCCGCTCGCGCAGGAGCGCGGCGGTTTTTATGATATACACAAAACAACCATTGAGCATATATCCCGCTCTCCACGCTTGCGTGTTGGAGTGCTCCACCGCTTTTTTATTAGCCAATACCAGCTCGCCTTTCGGGTTTAAGTAATAGAGCTGCGGGTGGGTCGGACATACGGTAAGCACGGTAGTTGCGTCGCCTTCCTGCATCCTTTTCCAACTCGCCTCGATGTCCGTAAGTTCCCGGAGCGGCGAGGTGGTTTGAAGCAGCAGCACATACGCGGGCTTATAATCCTCTTTTGCGAGATGCGTAAGCAGGTAGAGAATGCTCTCGACCACCGGAGACTTGTCGCCGGCAAGGCGCGCAGGGCGCAGGTACGGCACTTCGGCTCCATATTTTTTTGCAATGTCGGCAATGCCGGCGGAGTCGGTATCGACGATAATCCGGTCAACAAATTTCAGTTGTTTTGCTTGCTTAATGGTGCGAGCGATAAGAGGCTTGCCGGCAAACAGCCGCGTATTTTTATGAGAAATTCGCTTGGACCCGCCGCGGGCGGGTATATACGCTAATACCGAAGGCCGTTTCATAGTCCGCACTTTACAATCTTATTTTACTTTTGTCCACTGTACGGAGTTTGTTCTTCGGTTGGTTTTTCTCCTTCAGGGCCTTTGTTCGAGACAATGGTATTGAGCTTCCAGACTCCCGCCTCCTTGCACCAAATGTGCGGCATGCGGTAACGGTCTGTCACCTCCCAAAAATGCTCCTCGGTTATCCCAAGATACTCCAAAAACTGATTGAAATATTTTTTAGGAAACTCATGATCATAGCGGTGCACCAGCGCAACCGCCTCTTCGCGCGTAATATGCTCGCAGCGTATCTCGCTGCATGCTTCGCGCGTTGCGCGGCCATAGCCAAACTTAATGTAGGCGAGCAGCCAGTGGAACGGGTCGAGGCGGTCATCGATGCTTAAATGCTTGGTATACGTGCCCTCGGTGCGTTCAGGCGCCGCCTCAAAGCCGGTGTATTTTGACGCGTAGTAAAAGTGTTCCTGCGGAACCCATAGTTTATAGTACGACCACCAGTGCATTTGGAGCCCCAATTTCTCGACATCCTTGCGCTTAGGCGCGCGATAAAAGTCAAAACTTGAGTTTTTAACTTCCTTTTCGGTAAAGATGCCCATCTTGACACCCTCATCAAGCAGCGTTTGTATGCCGGCACCTTTAAAGTACAGCTCGTCCCAGTCCTCGGGAGACTCATACGGCTTATTTTCATTCTTAAATGAGCCACCGTACTCAATTTCGCCGTTTTCGCCGTAAAAAATAAGCGGGATGTTAAATCGCTGCGCGATTTGGAACGCATATGCTTTTTGCCCGAAGGTAAACGGCTCCCATGGATCGCCCTTGAGTTCAAACGCGACGCGTGCAAGCTTGCGGTGCAGGATGCCGTTAGGCCATGCCACAAGACCGTCAAAGCCGCTCTGTATCATATTGTAGTAGTTTTGCCAGCCGATATCGGTATAGATAAACGGCGCCCACGTTACCGCGAGCGGATGCATGCCGTAGCGCTCTTTTAACTGATGCGTCACTAAAGCGCTGTCTTTGCCGGCGCTGCCGGGGACAATAACGTCCCAACCGCCGTCTTTGGAGCGGTGTTTGTCGAGGAGTGTCTCAAGCTCCTTGCCGCGCGCGTTCCAATCGATGCCGCCGTGGAACTTTTTTTGCGCATATTTACAGGCGTTGCAGATGCCGTCGGCGTCAAAATCGGTGCGTGGACGCTGATTGGATATCACGCACTTTTTACAAAACCGCACTATGGGCGGCAACTGGGAGAGTTGCGCATCTTTGGTGGCAAAAGGGTAGCTCTTGTACTTTGCGTCATCTATAGCAAGTTTTGGAAATTTGTAGTTGATATCCATATGCCGGCTTATGGTATCATAGCGCCGCTTTCTCACAAAATGCCGCCAGCATACGGAGCCCCGTGGCTCCGCTTTTTTCGGGATGAAATTGTGTTGCGGAAATAATATGTTGTTTTATAGCCGCACAAAAATCCACACCTCCATAACTATTGTATGCAAGCACGATTGTTGGATCTTCCGGTACCGGATAAAAAGAGTGTACAAAATAGACTGACTCTCCCGCTTCAGTAGAGCCGAGTATCGTGTGCCGCCATGCGCCGTTGCCAGGACGCAGTTCGCCCCATCCTATGTGAGGAAGCTTATAACCCGGCAGAGAAACTTTTTTTGGATCAGGAAATGACACGACTCGGCCGTTGATGAGGCCCAACCCTTTATGCGTACCAAACTCTTCGCTCTCGCTAAAAAGGAGTTGCATACCGAGGCAAATGCCGAGGATTGGTGTACCCGCCTTGGCTTTGGCCTTTAGAGCGGCGTCGAGCCCGCGCTCATGGAGCGCCTGCATGCCGTCGCCAAAAGCACCCACTCCGGGCAATACCAGACGCCGAGCGTTTGCCACCTCCTGTGAAGTGGTCGCAACCGCAACGGTTTTATTTACAGACTCAAACGCCATCACAACACTGCGTACATTATTAATTCCATAATCGATGACGGTAACATCCGCATCGCGAGGAGAGGTAGAGACTGTCGCCACAGCTTCACCGGCGGCAGGATCAATGCTTACCGTGTCTTTAATTTGCTGGCGAGTAAATCGATTATAGTCAAACATATCGGCTTCTTCTTTAATTTTTGGAACATAGGCTCGCTCGCTTGCCGTTGGTCTCCGTACCTCTATTTTTTTACCTATCAGCGCATCTTTGAGGCTTCCGATGCTGGTTTTGCCATAATGGAGCATCGAGGCCACTGCCACTGCATCGGCACCGCTGCCCGCAATGTCTGCGGCCACTTCCTCGGCCGATGCGGCGCCCCCGGAAGCAATAACCGGAATAGACACAGCCGAAGTAACGGCTGCGATAAGCTTGGTATCAAGCCCGCGCTCCGTGCCCTCTTGATCGACCGAGGTAAGGAGTATCTCGCCCGCACCAAGCTTCTCTACCTGTTTTGCCCAGGTAACAGCATCGAGCCCGGTCGCCTGACGACCGTTGTCGGTAAAAGCTTCCCATCCTCCGTTGTCATTTTTTTTAGCTTCGATAGAGACAACGATGCATTGCGAACCAAAGCGTTGTGCAGCTTCTGTAATGAGCTCGGGACGTTTTGTTGCCGCGGTATTGATAGCCACCTTCTCCGCGCCGGCCTGCAAAAGGTCGTATATGTCTTCGACCGAGCGCACGCCGCCGCCTGCGATAAATGGAATAAAAATACTTTTGGATGCCTCGCGCACGATGTGGAGCAAGTTATCCCGCCGATAAAGGCTTGCCACGATATCGAGATAAAGCAGTTCGTCCGCTCCTTGTAAAAAATATTCTCGTGCAAGAACGGAGGGCTTGCCCATCACGCGCAGTGCCTCAAACTGCACCCCTTTGACTACGTTGGGACCTTTGACATCGAGCCGTGCGATAACGCGGACTTTTTTCATGATGCACGAGTATATTTTTGCTCAAGCGCCATAAGTTTTTTAAAGTACGGCGCGGAGGCTGCTAATCGCAAGTGAGCAATCTTTTTGTCCTTACCGTCGAACAAAGCAGACGGGTTGGGAAGTTTTTCACGCTGAAGAATTTTTTTCATGCCCGGGAGCGCTTTTTTGCCCAAAAACATTTCCAGCTTTTTGATAACGGCATGCGGCTCGGCCAATATATCATCGTAACGCAACAGCAGTATGTTCTTTTTTTGTCGGGGAGGAAAAGCCTTATATGCCTTTTCGTACGAGGCAAAAAGCACTTCCATAATAAGGATTATTTTATCCGCCGCCGCGCTCAATCCTTCGAACCCTTTGGCATACTGGCGCATATACCACGGCATAAGAGTCTTTTCCCCCTGCACAGGAATGGAGAAAAAGGTTGGATCTTTGCCCCACTTTTTGATGTCGTAACGCATGAGCCACGAGTAAGTCAAATCGACCGGGCTGCGTTGAAGATAGAGCACTTTAAGGCAAGGGAAGGTATTAAAAAATATCTGCAGCTCCGGCAGTGTTTCATGAATAAGAAAGAGGCTGTAGGTTCCCCGTTTGTAAAACCGCCGCAATTCTTTTTTAGTATCCAACGTCTTAGACCTTCTAAGATAGTGCGCCGCATTTGCAACATTAAAAATAGATGATTTGTCAGAGATGCGATGATTAAGAGTGCGCCCAATGAGCATTTCATACGCTCGCAAATCAACTTCGTGATGTAAGAGCTCCTCCCCTGCCACTTTGTCGATAAGCCCAAATTTAATCATGAAAGGAATATGCTCAAGTATCCCGCTATATTGCACCGGCTCAACATCAGCCAAACCATTGACAAGATTTGCAAGCAAAAATTTGCCCGAGCGGCTTAATCCCTCAATAAGAAGCAAATTTTTAACCAGCGGCGTACGCCGGCCAAGTATCAATGATGGTTTTTTCATAGCGCTAATTTTTTCTCGATTGCATCTACCGCTTCGCCGATACTCAGCTCTCCGGTGCGCACCTCAATGTCCGGATACTCCGGGGCCTCATATGGCACCTCGGCATGATAGCCGATTAGGTTAGTAATTCTGCCTTCTTTAGCCTTTTTATACAATCCCTTAGTATCCCGCTTGATAACCAGCTCCTTGGATGCGTTTATATACACCTCCTTAAACGCGGAGCCTATCGTCTCTCGAGCGAGCTTCCGTGATTCTTCAAAAGGCGAGATGATCGGCACCAATACGAAGTCAAAATGATTCATCCTTTCTTTTGCAAGCTCCGCAATAAGACGATTATTTTCTTTAATGTCCTCCGGCGTAAAACCCAAATGGGTATGCAAGAGTTCCCGTACCACATCGCCATCCAAAATATTCGCGCTCTTCCCGCGCTCCTCAAGGCGCGCTTTGAGAATCTCTGCAATGGTTGTTTTTCCTGCACCGCTTAAACCCGTAAACCAGAGTACCGTGCTCATATGTGCATTATTGTACAAACACTTTTTTGCCTTTGTTAATGGCATCCGCAATCATAGCGGATATCTCTTTTCGCATAAACCAGTCAGGCGGTACTTTCCCGCCTGCCAGGATTTTGCGCACCTCGGTGCCACTGATCATGAGCTTCTGCGCTGCGGTGTGCGCGTGTCTATCTTCTTTCTCATGTATATAGCTCTTCAATTTTTTTGAATAAAAAACTTGGCTAAATCGCACGGGGATAATCCCCAAGTCGGGAAACTGGTCAAAGATCTTGTGTGATGCGTCTGCAGGATAAAAGTCGCCCACGCCGGCGTGGTCGCGGCCGACAATGAAGTGGCTGCATCCGAAATTTTGCCGAATAATGGCCGTAAATAAAGCTTCTTTGGGGCCTGCATAGCGCGAGTAGGTCGCAAGCACGGCGAAGAGCACCTTATTTTTTGGATAAAACTGACGCATCATGATGTCATAACTCTTAACGATATACTCGTAATTGAAGTCGCCCGTCTTTTTTTTGCCTATCACCGGATGCACAAACAAACCGTCGGCATATGAGCTCTCAAGCGCCCGTAGCTGTATAAACTCATGACTTCGATGAATTGCGTTGCGAGTGTGAAAACCGACAACGCGGCTCCATCCGCGCTCCTCAAACAGCCGCCTTGTTTGACGCGGTGTTAGTTCTAAAAAAGCCGTGTCCTTTTGGCGGCGTTCAACGAGGTCTATGTTCCCCGCAAGAAATATCGGCTTTAGAGAATTGATTTTTTGCACTCCGGGATGTTCTATGTTTTTTGTACCGTAAAGTTTTTCGGCAATTTCATTGGTATTAAAAATATATTTTTCTTCCAAATGTAAAAGCGCCATCGGCTTTTGCTTATCGCCAAGCAGCACTATAGTTTCGCCAACTTTCAGCGGTTCAGCTTCTTCGGCGCTTACATCAAGCAGTATCGGCAGAGGCCATATGATGCCGTTTGGTAGGCGCATGGTGTCGAGAACGCTCGCAAGCTCTTTTTTACCCATAAAACCATCAAGCGGGCTATAAGCGCCGATAGCGATCTGTTCAACATCCATCTGAGACTCTTCCGAAAGCTGAAGTTTCGGGAGCCTTCTTAGGATACCGTCATCCGGTTTTACCTTGAGCGTACGGTCCACAAGTGTGCCACCGTGTGGAGGAATAAGCGAGGAATGGGTGTTGAAATCGAGCAAGTAATTTTGCTTTTCAAGATAAGATACGAGTTTTTCTTCCTTAGCGGCATATTTGTTAACGTCAATCGCGGACGTCACGTGATGTATCACATTTTGCATCACCGCAAGGCACTCCATAGGATACGCGCCTATCGCTGTTTCGGCGGCAAGCGTAAGACCTCCCGCTCCATCGGTAATACTGCTTTCAATATCATGAATTTCGGCCCGGGTCGGACGGCGGTTATGCACCATAGACTCAAGAAAATTCGTCGCCACAATAACGGGCGTGTGCTTGCGGCGCGCTCGGTGGACTATAATTTTTTGCGTAAATGGAATACGAGTGACAAAAATCTCTTTACTCAAATCTCCGCGGTCGATAAGCAAGTACTCCGACTCATCAATGATGTCGTCGAGATTTTTAAGCCCGTCGATACACTCCACTTTGGAAATGATCTTCATCCTGCCCTTAGTAGCTTTACGCACCGCCTTAACCGCCCCGCCCGAGCGCATAAACGATGCGGCAATATGTTCAACGCCCGCAGCCAAACCGATTTTGATGGACTCATAATCCTTGGAGCTGAGCGGCGGCATGTCAATCGAACGTCCGGAAGCAGGGTCAATAAAAACGCCCTTATTGCTCCCCAACATGCCTCCTGAAATAACGCGAGCGGTAATAAATCTCCGCTTCTTTAACGTAGTTATGTCGGCGACGCACATGACAAGCGAGTCGAAGTCGCAGTAAAGAAGATCCCCCGGTTGTAATTTTCCAACCACAAAAGCGGGAGTGAGGTTAAGAATGTTTCTTGTACCAAGGAAGGGCTTCTCATATATGCGGACTTCGTCTCCTACCTCATATGCGATCGTTTTTTCTTTGAGGCGGCCGGTACGTACTTGAGAACCTTCCGTATCCACGATAAAAGGAATGCCTACCTTTTGTGCAAGCTCGATGGCGGCTTTGAGATCTTTGGTGCTCGAGTGCGACATATTGAGCCGCACAAAATCAACTCCCTTGGCTTTAAGGAACCGGAGATCGCGTTCGCTGTGAGTGGAGGGGCCGAGGGTAACGATAATTTTTATTTTTTTATCGTCGGCGGCCATGGTGGCAATACAATAAATTATTTTCTCTTTAAAGTCAAACTCGGCGCCGTGCTAAGGTGCGCACAGCCTCAGCCAAACGCGTGGCGCTTTTTCCGTCAAACGAATACTGTTGCTTTATAAATGCCGCTTCAAGAGACGCGATGCGCTCGCCTGCACTTTTGTCTTTAGCAAGGTGCGAAAAAACTTGCACAAGTTCCTCGGATGTTTTTGCAACTATCAGTGCGCCTGCGCGTATCGCAGCATTATTTTCGGGAGTGGCGGCATATACATCGTACAAAGGCAATCCTGCCGAAAAATAAACAGTCGGCTTGCCGGCAAGCATGCCCTCGATAAGCGCGGTCGACGGGCAAGACACCACGGCATCCGATTCGGCAAACAGATTTGCCAAAGAGTCGTATTGCGAGATAGCGTACGGGACGCCGCTTAGTGCCTTATCTATAACTGCCCGAGTAAGCGCCTCTTTAGGATGGTCTGCGCGCAACTTTATTATGAGAAAGATGCCGGGAAGATCGCGCACCGCACATGCAAGACCTTTAAAAAAATCAAGCACGTCATATGAGTCGGTGACAAAACCATGCGTAATGTTGGGTGCGATGCACACTACGGAAAATCTGCCTGCCGCGGCATTGCGCATGGGAGGCTTCACTGCTGTATATAAATCGAAACGCGGCGAGCCTACATCAAACAAGTGCGCATCATCATAGCCTATTGTTTTAAAATCTTGATGCACTAAAGGACCGTACTCGGCTATATACTCCGCGGCGGGATTTTGTGAGTAAGATCCGGAACCAAAATAAAGAGTGCCGTGTTGAATTTCAATCGAAGGAATTTCAAGCTGCTTGGCGACTTTGCAAAGAATCGCAAAATGCGTTTGTGCAGAGGCGCTGGCGCGCACAATAACAACATGCGGCTTTAGTTTGGCACACAAGGTGTAGACTCCTTCTATGTCGCATACCGCCTGCTCGGCTCCGGGGCCAAACAAGTGCAACAACACGCGTTGCAGTAAAGGCTCAAGTTTATAGCCGCAAAATAATGCTCCCAAAAGAGGCTGGTATGTAGATTCTAAAACATTCCACGTTGCTATACATTCGCGCGATTTTTCTGTTGCGATGCTGCGCACTTTTGACGAAAGAAAATGGTCGCTATGGATAAAACGCGTGCGATTGCGCCAGATGCCTCGCAAACCAACCACCAATGATTCTGTCCTATCAAAAAGGGCGAGCTCGCTATCCGGAAGCTTTGCCATAAGAGGCGCGATATTTTTCCAGTTTTCGCTGGCGAGGATGCGTATTTTTTTGCGGGGTACCGTTACAGAAACGAGCGTATTGAGCGCTCCTATGCCCCACCCAAAGAGCAGCCGCTTGATACCAAATGCGCTGATATTCTGTTTTGGAGAAACATCTTTTATAACGCACTCAATGTTTTTTTGCGCGCACGCCAATTGCAGAGCGTCGACATACGCGCGCATGCTAAATGCGCCGAGCATTCCCCCTGCTTTTAATTCAGACGTGGGAGTAAACATCACCGTGCGGTCGCATGCCGATACATCAAGAGCGCCTGCAACTATATCGAGAGAGTAAAGGAACGTCGCGAGATAATACTGTAGCGCGGTAGAAAAAACGGTACCAAGTGCGACTCCCCGATACGAAAAAAACGACAGCTGCGGGTCATGCAAAAGCGCCCGCGACAACGCGCCACCATACGTAAGACGCTCGCTTACAGGAGTGCGGCGTAAGGTTCGAGCGGAGCTAAACGATATGCTTTTTTCTTGCAGTAAAAATTCTACCCCAAGCTCGCAGGCAACAACCTCGCGCTCCTCGCCTGCGGCCGCTCTGGGCAAACGCAAAAAATGTTCAACCTGCTCGGGCTCATATAAAAAAACGAGTGTTTTCATACTTACTTACTTCCTAATTGTTACTTCCGGAAAATACGTGACAAACAGGTCATCTTGCCCGGGCCGCAAGTTTTTTACTTTGCGATGAATCTCGTCATAAAAGTTCCACGCGAGCGGCACTATCACCACCTTGCCCTGTTGCTCTGCCAGCTTACTTGCCGGGTAAATAGGAATGTTCATCCCCGGCGTGAGCAAGTTTTGTTTGAGCGGATTTTCGTCAATGATATAGTCGAGCACAATCCGGCTAAAGTTAAGCATCGTGTTGCCCTTTGCCGCTGCGCCAAAACCCACCACCGCATAGCCCTGCTTCCGATAGGTTTTGAGCGTTTGCGTAAGCTCTGCCACGGCAGCTTTGGCGGTGGCGGCAAACTTTTCAAAAAAACCGAGGCTGTAGCGGCCTTCTTTTTGTTCGTACTCGAGCCGAGCCTGCGCTTTGCTCTCGTCGGCAGTAAAACCGAGCACAAATACATAGCTCCCGCCGTGGACCGGCGTAATGTAGATATCCTCCACCTGCAAGCCTGCGCGATGAGCCAATGCCTGCATCGAGCGTGCGGAGAAAAACGAGATATGCTCGTGATATATGGTGTCAAACTCGCCGCGCGGGATCATATCGGCCTGTGACGTTTGCACGAGCAATTTTGAGCCGCTGTGCATTACCAACTTTGCCGTCTCTAAAAACCCATACGGATCGGCATTGTGCGCAAACACGTTTTGCGCAATTAGGATGTCAAACTTTTTTCCGAACGATTGCGCGCTTGCCGGTGTCCAGTAATCGCACACCACACGAGCGCCGACCGCTTGCGAGCGTTCGAGCAGGTTCTCTGCCGGGTCGACTCCAAACATTTGCCAGCCAAGCGCTCCAAACGATGCAAGCTGCGTGCCGTCGTTGCATGCAATATCCATCACCGACGGCGGCTGCGTAAAGGTACTGCCGTATTTTTGTGCAACATCCGCCGCAAACCAGTTGAAGTAGTCGCGCAGTGTCTGGCTCGTGCCCGACACGTAGGAGTACTGTTTAAACATGAGGTCGGGATCAACCGCCACCGCCTGCTGCGCGTGGAAACAGTGCGGGCACACGTTGAGCGCCAGCGGGAACACCGGCAGTGTCTCGCCCTCTTTGTGATACGAGTTGGCGAGCGGTTGCTCGTGCAAATCCAACACGGGCACCAGGTCTGCGGCTTGGCACGCTAGACAACTGGCAAGCGTTACATAGTAGGTATCTGACATATCGGCGGACATAGTTACAACACCTTTTTTTCTCGCAATGATTTAAAGGTGCGGATATTGTAGTGTACGTCGTCGTTGTAGCCTGCAAAGTTGGGGCCAAAATGCTCATCGAGGCCCGCCAGTATAGTTGCCACCGAGCCTATTGGATGAAAGCCTAAAACCTTTTCCGCCAAAGCTCCGCTTGCTTTGTAGTCGCGCACATCGGGGATGTTTTTTATTTCAAGCGGGATGTCAATATAGTGCACTGTTTTAAAATGTTTTTGTACTTCCTCGCCCACTTGTCCGACCGTGACATTTTGGCTCACGATATTGTACGTGCCCGATATGTCGCTGGGCGCCTTAAGCGTCGCCATGTAGCCCTCAACCGCGTCGTCGATAGCGAGGAGCGGGCGCGATATAGCGGCATTGTTAACAACAATTTTTTTGTCTACCCACGCCGAGCGGTACATGGCGTTAACCAACAAATCAAAGCGCATGCGCGGACTCCAGCCCGAGACGGTGCCCTTGCGCAAAGCGATGACATTAAACCCCGGCTGCACTAATTTAAGCAGCCCACAATTGGCTTGCGCTTTAGACACGCCATAGGGATACGGCGGTAGATTGAGAGTATCAGCCTCGGTACACTCGCGACCGCCGGTGTAGCCGTATACCGAGCATGAATCGGCAAAAATAAAACGCGACACACCTGCGGCGCGTGCGGCGTATGCCACATACGCAGGTACACCAAGGTTGCTTACAAAGTTGAGCGCCGGGTCGAACTCGGCCATAGGGTCGCTTGCAAGTCCCGCCAAAAAATACACAGTGCCAAACTCACCAAAAAAACTTTGCGGCAGCGTAAGCGCATCCTGCTGTATCAGTTTAACCGAAGCATCAAAAGGGTTGCCAAACCATAGCGTGTCTACCACCGTGACCGCGTACCCTTCTGCCATAAGTCGAGGAACCAAGCGGGCGCCAACGTATCCCGCACCGCCAATAACACATATTGATTTTTGTCGTACAACAGAAGGGAGCACTTCAGACATACGGTCAATCATACGTATTTTGACCTCTCACACAAGGATAAAATCAAACGCGCATGCGGCTTTGCATAAAACTCGCAATCTGCCGCGCACGATGCGCCCAGGTGTGGTTTCGAGCTTCCTCTTGTGCAAGCTCCGCCATTGCTAACATCTCCGGGGTGCCGGTGACTGCTTTTTCTATCTGCTCGGCCAAACTTACGGCATTGTCTGGCTCATACCACAACCCCAACTTCTCGGGCAGCACAGCGTGTATCGCGGGTACATCGGCGCTGATAATCGGGCGATGTGCCGCCATATACTCATACACCTTCATAGGTGAAAAATAACGCGCAGATAAAACATTTCCTGCGCTGCCGATGACAATAAGCGCGTCTGCGGCGGCAAGCCATGTCGGCACCTCAAAACTTTTACATTCGCCCATAATGTGAAGTGCGGATGGCAGTTCACTGACATCGATCTCTTTCATAAAATCATCGCGACTACCGCCGATGATATAAAGCTGCGCATTAGTGAGCCGGAGTGCGGCATCATATAAAATACGAACTCCTTTGTATCCCCAAAAACGGCCGGCAAACAGAGCGACGCGCTCGCCTTCTGGGATGGTAAGTGTGCGGCGTGCCTCTACGCGAGATGGCGCATCAAACGCCGACGGGTCTACCCCGTTGGGGCTGTCCGTCACTTTGCGCGCGGGGATCCCTTCAGTCTCAACAAGGTCCTTGCGAACCTCGCGGTTGATACCCACAATGGCGCATGCCCCTCGGAGTGCGAGGCGGTTTAAAAAGGTCGCAGGCATCCTATCAACCTCGACCGCATATTGATAGGGGGTAAACAATAATGATGTATAAGAAAAAGTATCCGTATCAACCGCATACACAACGCCCTTGCCGCCGCGCAGCCACTGCCACCATAAATACAGCGTGCTCGTTATCATAAAGCTGGAGGCGCTCACCACAAACCCAACAAAGTTGGTGCCGTACCAATCGAATGCCGGCAGGGCTATGGTTGGCACGGGCGTGCGCAGATGGTAAAACTCTTGCACCGAGTGGTTAGTTGTAAAAGCGCTGGTGCGAGGGACGAGGAGCCTTACCTCATGGCCGGCCTCGACAAACGCCTCGCACATTTTTGCCACTTGTATGCCAAAGGCCTTTTTATTGGGCATTCGGGCATTACATACAATATAAAGTCTCATATATACTAATTAACACGATGCGACAGCCGCACAATAAAATTGTACTCTATCATGGCGTCACCGGCGAACGGGCCGGCGGCATTTTTAACTACCGCGGTAAATTTATCTCTCCCGATGCATTTGCAAAACAGCTTGGTCACTTTAAGCGGCACTACACGGTGCTGCCGCTTGCCGAGCTTGTCTCCAAACTGGAGAGCGGCACCCTCCCCCAGAGCGCGCTTGCTATTACCTTTGACGACGGCTATGCCAACAATTATCAAGCCGCTTTTCCTCTCTTGCGTGCGGCAGGATTGCCGGCCACTTTTTTTATCACTACCGGCTTTATCGAAGGCGCTCCGCTCGGAGTCGACGTTATCGAGCACGCCATCGGCACCACCACGCACGAGAGCCTTACCTTACAACTCGGGAGTGTGGCACATACGTTTCAACTCCGCACGCGGCAAGAGTGCATTGCGGCTGACGTAACAGTGCGCGTATATTTTAAAACTCTTTCACCAAGCGAGACTAAAAACTTTTTGTGCATGCTTATTGACAAAACGGGTGTTGATTTGACACCTGTCTTGCCAAGTAGCCCATATGCGCCGATGAGTTGGGCCGAGATGCAAAAGATGGAGCAAGGCGGTATGACGTTTGCACCACACACCGTGACGCACTCCATACTTTCGCATGCATCAAGGGCGGAGGCACGGGAAGAGATTGCACGCTCGCAAAAAAAACTTGCGGAGCGTCTTGCCCGCCCGCTCGGCATTTTTGCCTATCCCAATGGCGGCAAGGGTGACTACACCACCGAGACCGTAGCCATCCTAAAAGAGCAGGGATACACCGCCGCACTCACTACCGAGCCTGCGTACATACCGTCGCCAGCAAACGCATTCGCACTGCCGCGCTACACGCTCGACGGCACCAACAACATATATCGTTTTAGGCTGGTGATGAGCGGTGTATACAACTTACTTATCAAGTTTCTCAGATAACGCATCCGGACGGTACTTCCATATGAGGCGCACATAAAGCGTGTAGTTGAGGATTAGTCCAAGCACGATGCCTACCGCTGCATAGAGCAGATACCACCGTACTCCAAAGAAATAAATGCCGCTCGAAACCATAATTGCCTGGATCACAATCGAGCCGAGTACGCTGATATTGAACATAACGAAGCGCTTCGGGAGCGAGTGCATGCTGCGATTCCTGAAAGTCCAAAAATTATTGACGATAAAGTTGCAAATGACGGCAATCTCGGCCGCAATAGTATTGCCAAGCACCGGATGAATCCCAAAAAACTCAACCAGCACAAAAAGACACAGCGACTGTATAACAGCGCCCATAGCGCCCACAAGCCCTACCTGCAAAAACGATTGGTGTCGCTTGAAAAGTTCTTTCATTGCGGAAGTTTGATTATATCAACTTCCGGACCCATTTGGTTGATTTTAAACACATCGAGCGATGTATCTTCAAAGTCAGTACCTATGATATTGATGCTCTCGCCTTGCCGCGGAAAGCGCGCCACTATCTCGCCCTGCGCGGCGAGAGCATCGAGCGCCGGAAGGGGTTCAGCTGAGCGATCTATAACCGCGTACTCAAAATGCTCGCCAAGAAGCCACTGTGGGACCACCTTTGATCTCATATCATCGGATATCGTCCCCAACTCAAACACGGAGAATGTCGGCTGCGGATACTCGCCTTGGGGGAGAGCGAGGAGCGTGGTATCCACCAACCGTGAAGAAGCTGGGTCAAACACAAGGCGCTCTTGAACCGAAGAAGCTGTAGGCCAGACAACTTTCATATCCGGAACATAGGAAACAATTCTTGCGTCTGCGGGAATGTGCGCCTCGATATATTGTCGGGCTTGTTGGCGCGTATCGGTTTGCGTCCACAAATAACTAAAGCGCAACGCTATCAGCGTAGGAAGCAGAAATATGAGTATCGCGATACATATCTGCGCCGTTCTTGTTTTTGCAAAATTAATGAGCTCGTGCGCTCCAACGCCGGCAAATAATATGAGTATTGGCAAGACAAACAATAAATAGTGGAGCAGGTAGTAATACCCCATATAGAAAAGAAGCGTGAGAAGGATCATACAGAGGCAAAGGATGCTGCCGAAGACGCGATGCCGCCGAAGCAAGAGCGGAACGCCAATAAGCGCGCACAAAAACAACACGGTTTCGGTTTGTCCCAGGTCGCGCACTGCTACCACTAGTATGGTGATAGCCCCTAGGAGTGTTTTTGTTTCGCGGTAAGTATTATCCTGATCGGCGTTTCCTATGAGGTGAGTAACGGTCGTATGAGGATCAAGCAGCATAAAAACAGAGGCGAGCACGAGCGCTATCAAGCCCATGGCCAAAAATGACCGGTTGAGCAGTTTTGCTCGCCAAGATTCTCCGCGAGCAAGGTGTGCGAAAATAGGTACGATAAAAAACGCCGACGAGACGACCCCCGTGCCAAATGCAAGACCGGCAAACACCCCCGCAAGGATATACCACCGCAAGGTGCCCTTATAATATATGTAATATGCCGCAAAGAGCATGCCACAAAACAAGAGGACAGACAGCGACCAGTGGCGTGCGACATGCGAAAAAGTCAAAAACAAGAAACTCGTCGCGGCAAACAGTGCCGCGTAGATGCCGCTCTGGTGGTATAATCGCTCCCCCAGCCGCCCGAGTACATACACAGTAAGCGCTCCAAAAAGCGCGGAGACCACGCGTGTTGCCGCCCACGGCACCGTTGGGTCAAGGACAAGATGCGCGGCAAATGCCGAAAGAGAAAGATGGGAGAACAAATACTGTGTCCCGACAACAGGTATCAAAACGAGTAAGTACAGGTACGAGGTAAACGGCGGGTAATATATAGGAGCAAAGTCAACAGGATGAAGCGCCGGTATAAGCGTGTGGAGTTTGAGCATAAGGAGCGCTCCGCGCGTCAGTGCCGGCTCGTCTTGAACCAGCAAATCGGGAAACCCATACATCATCCCCCATACGCGCAGCACAAAAGCACCCACGGCTATCCAAAAAATCGGTTGGCGATGCAGTGGCGTGCGTATAGTAATACGCATATATTCGAAGAGCGTGGGGAGTAATTTCATCCTTGAGGGCTTTTTCTTGATCCGATAATCGTATCGCAGGGGTACTTCCGCAATGCGCGGATGATATACATCAAAAAAAAGGAGAGACTCCGCAATGACCGCAAATGATTTTTTGGCGCGCAACGGCACATAACCATGTCCAAAACATTTTTTTATGAGGCTCGCCCGATAAGCGCGATAGAAGATGCTATAATCGGTAACACCTTTAACGTTCCATACTAGGCGCAAAAAATAGTTTACCAATGCTGAGCCGAGAAGCCTATACCAAGGAAAACCAAGCGATATTGCGCCTTTTGTATATCGCGAAGCAATGACCATATCATTGCCCTCGTCAATTTTCTCTAGCATACGGGGAATAAGTGAGACATCTGAAGTGCCGTCAGCCTCCATAAATATCACCACATCATCATCCGTCAGCTCTCGCGCAAAATAAGCAAACGCATCTTTGATAGTGGCAGGCACGCCGCGATTGATTTCATAGCGCAATACCGTAATAGGATATGCTGTTTTGGCGCGCTCAAGTATTGCCGGCGTTGTGTCGGTACTGGCATCATCGACCGCATATATTGAATATGCGGTGCCAGAAGGGAGAGAAACATTCGAGAGACTTTGCAGGAGTCCCGGAAGGGCATACTCCTCGTTATAAATCGTAAGAAAGAAGCAGACACGCCGGAGGGGAGTGACGGTAGGCATGATTGCAGGCATCTTACTCTGTTCCTACGTGAATTTCAAGCTCTCGCCAAAAAGAAGAAGTTCATATAGGAATGAAGGCATCCATACGCTCTGAGATTTCTTTTGCTATGTACGGCATAAGCGCATCGATGCGGAAGTATTGCAGATACACCGCGCGCGCTTTTTTTTGCATATTCTCAAATTGCTCCTCGGTAAGGTTGCGGTGGAACTCGGCTATATGCTCGGGCAACTTTTTAATATCGCGAAAATCGACCATGAGCGAAAACTCCTGATACTTAAGATGCTCGCTAAAAGGAAAGTTGCGTTCAGTATCAACGATAACCGGTATGCGGCCAAGCGAGAGTATCTCAAACAGACGCATGGAGTTATTGGCATCGCCGCGCACATCGAGGCAGTAGTCGCTCGCGAGCAACGTGTCGACAAACTCTCTGCGTAGCGTTTCTTGCGCGTCTGCCGCGGTGTTGAGGTGGCCGGAGTACGATGGGCGGAGAAGAAAGTTGCTTGCAACAAGCGGGGAGCGCTTGAGTAAGCCGATAGCCTGCATGCGAAAAAAGACGCCTTTTTTACACGCGCCGTAGCGGCTGTCTACGAGTGTGCGCAAGCGGTTGGGAAATTCTTTTACTATTGTTTTGAACTTTTGTAGCAAAGAGACCTCCGCCCATCCTACAAATCCGACTATCGGCTTTGCGCTCTTGCGGCGCACCTGAAGAGCGCCGCCGCAATACGCCTCGAGCAGGTCGTCGGTATAGGGCGGCACTATAATCTCATTGCCTTTGCGCAAAAAACGGTAACCGCCATATCGGAGCACGTATGCATGCGGTATCGCTATTGGATGCTCAATGTCGCCCATACCATCGATAAAAAGCGGCTTGTTTAATTGCTTTGAGGCTTTAATACATGCCTCAAGGATATCCGGCGCATACTGTAGAGCGACATTGTGGCTGTATGGCATAAGCACTGCATCGGCCTCCTCGGCCACGCCGGTAATGCGATAGTAGCGTGTATCAAATGAGTACCGCTCAAATAACGTGCGTTGAAATGGCGTTTGCTCGGTAAGCGAGTTGCCCCAAAAAGGATATAAAAGAGGAATGTGGCGTAGACTCTCCCGGCGCCATGCAGGATCGACAAAAAAAATGATAGGCGTGAGTGGCATACTTAGATTGAAAATAAAAAGAAGCGATGTGCGTGGTCATCGGCGTGTTTCTCTCGCCTTTCCACATGCAAACCGGCATCGTGTGCGGTGCGGATAAACCGCCGTATCGAAAATCCACGCTTGCCCAGCTCCCAATAGTGCTGGCCGTTAAATGCGTGCGTCTTCCAAAAAAACGGAATCTTAAAAAGCACTTCCATGCGCGGCAGAAGCGGCAGCTTCCACTCACACGCAAAGGTGTAGCCGGCATGCGGCAGCGCGATAACCGCACCTACCCGCGCGACGCGCTTAATCTCGGCAAGAGCCGCCGGCAGATCCTCATATCGGATATGCTCAAGCACCTCCGCCGCCAGCACGAGGTCAAAAGATTTATCAGGAAGCGGCAACGCGGTTATCGAGCCAACCACGTCTGGGTAAAGGTCGACAGCGATATCGCAAGTGGTTACCATAATGCCATCGCGGCGCAAAGCCTGCGTTACCACGCCCTCGCCGGGACCTATCTCAACTACGCTACGAGGCGCTGCGGCGCGCACAAGATTAAGCTGGTACCAATATGAAAGCCAGCGGTCTTTGCCGCGGTAAGAGCCCGTAGTGTAATGGGCAACGTCCACTTGAGGAGAGTAGGTCATGATGTTAGTACGCTAAGAATACGCGGGATAAGATTTGAAAGCGAATGTTCGGCCACCACTTTATTGCGCAAGGTCGCTAACACAGCGGGCCGGTTGGGCCGTTGCATAAAGTTCAGCAAAGCGTCGGCCACTTCTTTAGGGTGCATGCTCGATACATACAGCCCATAAGGCTTGAGAAGCGGCAGAAACGCGGGGTTAGTGGATAGAAGCGGTATGCCGCATGCAAGCGCTTCGAGGCCGGCCTTGTCCATGTTACCGGTAGTACTAAAGTTAAAAAAAATATCTTGGCTGTTAAGCAGCTCCGACAACTCTGCATGAGGTATCGGCCCTGCAAACAGCACCTGCTCTTGCCACGGCACGCGTGTAAGCCACTCGTGTAATGTTTTTGCATATTTCTTTTCTGCATCAGTAATAGGACTGCCAACGACGGTAAAAGTAAAAGGCTCATGCCGAACATGAAGCTCCTGAAGCGCCTCGAACATTTCCATTATATGTTTGCTCGGCGCTATGCGCCCGGCAGTTACAATGCGCAGCTGCGTGCTCTCGTGGCGCATGGCGGGTTTAAAAAGCTCGGTATCAATACCGTGCCCTATTGCGTGGAGTTTAGGAGTGGCAATAGCAAAACTATTTTGGGAGACGGTAAACACGTGGTCTGCCTGCGCGAGTGCCATGCGGAGCTTGTACGTGTCACTGCGATGCGCATACCATAGACCCGTGGGCTTTTTCCATCGGCGCCACAACCAGCCGCCGAGTACCAGGTACTCCGGGTTCATATGGACAAAAACCGCGTCATATTCATCTTTATACTTATATATGTACTTTAAAAAACGAAACACATATAAAAACTTTTTTCCTGCGCCCTTCGAAGCCTTGGCGGAGTAGGGTTTACCGAGTGAACATACTTGTACGTTGGAAGGAAGCGCGTGCTCGCCTTCTTGCAAACAGATAACGGTGACCTTCTCGCAATGTTTTGCAAATTCCTCTATCCATGTATGAAAAAAGCCGAGGTTAGAGTCGTGGCGATCGACGATTTGTGTAAGGATTAAAAGGCGCATACGCGTTAAAATTAAAAACTCCCGTATATCTGTGCGAGAAGGTCGAGATCCTTGCCGCTTGTTTTAAGCAATTCTATATTTTTTTGCTCCAATGTGCGCAATAACGCAACATTGCTCTGGTTTGCGGAGGTGAGATGTTCATAGGCTGCCCGCAACGCGGCAAAATCTTTGGGGAGGCAGTGCCCTCCCGCGCCACGCCCTATCGTTGCGCCTGGATGTTTGCTGGCGTCTGCCACCTTTAAGTGCGAGGGACCGATGCGCGGGTCGGCGCCGACGCCGGCCATCACCTTTTCCCAATCGGCGCCAAAGCCTTGGGCAATATCATAAAAAACGTTGGCAAATACCACTTTGGTAAACAAGTAGCAGTTGCTTGTATATTTTATAAGCTCCGACTCGCGAGACGAGCACACAAGCTCAAAAGGCGCCTTGGGGAGTATGCTAACGAGCAGCTTTGCGGCATCGCGATGCGCCGGCGTATCGTGCGGCATACCGACAATGGTGCGGGTGGGATGTGCGGCGTCATAAGCGGCCGTAGACTCGACTAAAAACTCGGGCGAGTGAAGTACCGTTTTAGTGGGATATTCCGCTTGTATAGACTCGGTTGTCCCGGGAAGCACAGTTGATTTAATGACCACTATCTTGCCCTCTCCTATGAGCAAGAGCACGCGCCGTACCAGGTTATCGTCGCCGCCTTTACCGGGAATGGTGGGTGTCGGCACCGCGATAAAAACAATATCACACGCGGCGATAGCTTCGCGGTTGCCCGCATACTGCGGCTCAAGCGAATAGCGCACAACAGTGTACCCGCGCTGCTCAAAATCGTCGGCATAATTTTTGCCGATATATCCCTGCCCTATAAAGCCAATCTGCATACGAGGTGTTGCTGAATAATACCATCAACGCGCTAGAGCTGGCTCTTTATCCACGGCAGCGTTTTTTTGAGCCCCTCGGCAAACGATGTTTTTGCTTCCCAGTCGAGCAGGCGCTTTGCTTTGGAAACGTCGACCTCTTCGCTCTGGGTGTCGTGCGGACGCTGCGGGATAAATACGATCTCCGACTTTGTGCCGGTCAGCTCTTTTATCTGGGTCGCCATCGAGAGTGCGCTGGTGCTTTCGGTAGTAGAAATATTAAAAATTTGACTTAACGCAACGTCTTTATGTTGGAGCGGCGCAACACACCCTTCTATCACATCCTCCAAATACGTCATGGTACGTGTTTGTTTACCTGTGCCATGCACGGTAATGGGTTCGCCTTTAAGCGCTTGTTTAAAAAATACATGCACCGCCATTGCCATGCGCGTGCCGGGGCCGTATGGAGTGGCGATGCGCAAAATAGTGTACGGCAAGTCGAGGCTCTTGCCGTAGCCGCGCACTATCCACTCGCCTGCGTATTTTGATGCCGCGTAAATTTCCGACGGGTTTGGCAGGGTGACATCTTCGCGCTCGGGATGCACCTCTACGTCGCCATACACGCACATGGTCGACATGTAGAGCATCCACTTTTTATATTTGGCGCACAGATATGCGACGTTGTCGGTCGTGCCGAGATTGAGCACCGTGCCGCGATGCGCGCCCTCGATGTCGCGCATGTAGTTGAGGTTTGCCTCGGCGGCCAAGTGGTACACGGCATCAACTTTTTGTATTGCTTGCTCGAGCGCAGGCACGTCAAAGAGGTCTTGCCCGTCGAGGATGTCATAGGACACAGCCTCATGCCCAAGTTCGGCGAGCTTAGTCATCAACTTTTTTCCTATAGCGCCTTTGCCTCCCGTTACTAAAATTTTCATTGATGAGTCGGTAACCCTTCGGTAACCCTGTTAATAAATACCAAGCACTGTAGTCGAAAAACTCCTGCCCTGCAATGAGATAACTTTTACAACCCGCCTTGCAGCTAAAGGTTTCTTAGGCATTCCGTGTAGGCTCGCATGTACTCTTTTTTTGTTGGATACGGATAGTGCTGCACTTCGCCCTCTTTTAGGTTGCCGGCAAACCAGCTTTTTAGCGCTTCGGCAAAAGTATCCGGCTCGGCAATCATGGCGCCCGACTCGCGCGCGATGCCGACATCGGTTGCCAGTACAGCCAAACCTGCCGCGTGCGCCTCTGTAATGACCATGCCGTATCCCTCGTATACGGAGGGCACCAAAAGCAGGTCGGCTAAATGATAGTACGGCGCCGGATCCTGCCAGCCTTCAAAAAATACTCTGTCAGTAATTCCCTTTTCTTGTGAACGTTTTTGCAGCATCTCCCGCTCGCTGCCATCGCCTACCACTATCAAGCACGTATCTGTAGGTGCGGCCTTTGCAAACGCGTCTATGGCGAGCATCACATTTTTCTCGGGTTCTAGGCGCGCCACTATCAGTACTTTTTTTGCAAAGCGGACAAAACGCTCGTGCAGCGCATCGCTCGGCTTGGTGCTTTGCACATGCTCGATATCGACAAACACCGGCAGCACATCTATGGGCGGCAGGGTTTTGTAGTGCGCCGCAAGCGAGCGTTGTATGCGCAAAGAGACGACGCGCGCGCGCGATGCGCGCGGCAGCACCAGCCGCGCAATCCATACGCGCACTCGGTTTACCAAAGAATGCTTGTAAAAATGCGGGGAGAGAAAGTCGGTATGCACCTGCACTTGCAATGGCTTGCGCAAAAAAGAGGCCAACAGCACGCCCGCGAGCCCAACCTCAAACGGGTCTTGAGCGGTTATAACCGATGCATCGCGGCCGCAGTGGAGCCCCAACCTCACTATATGTAATCCATACAGCAGCTTGCTTGCCGAATTGGTGGGGAGCACGCGCACGTTTGGTGCAAGCTGTACCGGCGCAAAATGGCCGGTGGTACACACGATAATAGTTGAGTACTCCCACAGAGCGGCATGCAGAACCATGCGGGCTGCAACCGTGCTCTCCGGCTCAAGTATTTTTTTATCGGTGCTGATGGTTACAACGCGCATATATTTTGTGCAATAGCGAGCACATCGTTTGCAATATCGTCCCAGGTGCGAACAAATGCAAATGCCCGCACGCGCGCCGCAACGCGCTCATACTCCTCTTTGTTAAGTAACTGCTCTATAGCATGCTCCAGTTCTTGCTCATGTTGGGTATCAATAAAATATCCGGTACCCAAAAGCCGCTCAACGAGGCCTGTGTCGCTGGTGCAGATAAAAGGTTTGCCGTACGCAACCGCATCGATAATGGCGTTTGAGGTTACCTCGCTAATAGAAGCAACAATAACCGCGTAGCAATGCGCAACACGCTCAGCATGCTCTTTGGCGGGCAAAGACTCGGTGTCTAAAACAATATCGAGGTAGCGCTTTTGCAGTCGGGCAAACACGCGGCGCAGCAGCGGCTCATTTTTAAGTTTGATGGGCCGCCCTGCGGAGACAAACACGCGCTGCTCGGGCGGGAACCCTTGCTTGCGCGGCGGGTAGAGGTTTTCGAGCACACTTGATTTATTGAAATTAAAACGATACACCGGCTGCCACATGGAGCGCTGCTTTTGCGAGTTAAACAAAAGCATTGCCGCATGCCGCACTACGACGCCCGTGAGCCAAATTTCTAGCCGCTCTTTGGTTGAAAGTTTATCGACTGTATCGCGATAAAAATTTGAGAGCTTTACCAAATCGCCCGTACGCTCCACATATTGCTCCCACACAAAGTCGCCGCCAATGCGGATGATGAGCGGCGTGCGGGTGGACGTGCAGACAAGCACTGCAGGAGCGCCGACAGTCATCGTGTCAAAAGCAAACACAAAATCACTTGTAGCTGCGGCTGGCAGAAGCCGCGCCATATAGCAGAGATGCCGCGCTCCGCTTGGGAGGCGCCACATCCACGGTGCATAGCTCACAAAACGCACGGTGTGGCCGCGCGCTATAAATTCGCGCTCCAAATTTTGCGCATATTTGGTTGGACCACCGGTGTCTGCCGTATTACCGAGTGCAATAACTATTTTCATACGGTTAGTATGCGTCCAAAAACTTTTTGCCGCATATCGTTAGCAATGACATCCCAATCATATTTTTCAAATACCATGGTACGTGCGGTATCTACTATTTTTTTAGTTTGCTCGGGATGTTGCAAAATTTCCTGTACCGCCGCCGCTATCTGCTCGGACGAATCTTTGTCGACCGCAAAACCGGTCGGTTGTAGTCCGGGATTGCGCTTTGCATCAAACAAGAAATCGGCAATGCCGCCCTCTTGCGTGGCAATGACAGGCAGCCCCGCGGCCATGGCCTCAATAAAAGAGTTGCCCATGCCCTCCGAGCGGCTCGGGCGGATAAACATATCTGCCTTATGGAGATATTCCGGTATATCTTTGTGATCAACGTGCCCGACAAATTCGATACGATTCTCTACTCCCATTTTTTTTGCCAACGCCTTGAGCCCAGATTCGTCTGGACCAATGCCGAGTATGACAAATCGAACCTGTGCAGGCAAAAAAGCGAGCGCTTTAATGACATCATCAATTGCATTTTTATGCACCAGACGCGACGTGGTAATGAGCACAATACCTTCATGCGGTATTTTTTCTCCGACAAATTTTTTACCGTCAACGCCGTTTGGAATAATTTCAAGCGGTCCCGTATACTTCCTTTCAATCGCCCATTCTCCCAAAAAAACGGAGATAGCCTGTACGACGCTTGCGTGTCTAAAGCCATAGTTGATAAACGGTAAAAATGGCAGTATGTGCAATCGTCCAAACATATGAGCCGATGTATCCCCCTCTTGCAGTGTTAATGCATATGGCAATCGCAGCCCTATCGACCGAAGCAACACAATGGGGAGCGTCATATAGCTCATCATCGCCCACCACGCGTCAAACGGCTCGGTTTTGTTAAGCGTCAACGCCATGCGCGCAGCACGCGGTACAAACAATATTTTTGAAACATAGCCCGCTCCGTTGCCGACGCGGTGCACCACTACATTGCCTATCTTCTCCTCTTTGACATCGCGAACAGTAAACCGCATCGTCACTATATGAAACTCGATGCCAGTGATTCGGTCGGTTATCTCCTTTATCGCAACTTCGGCCCCGCCCACATGCGGATAATAGGCGAGAGAGAAAATTAAAATGCGCTTCATTTTTTTGCGACAATATCGCGTATGTACTCCTCGACCCTGCGCGTAGCGTGCCAACCCAGTGCATGCGAGCGGTTAGCATCGAGCTTGGCGCTCATACGGTTTCCTCCAACCTCCGGCCTCATGATAATGGGAACATTAAACATGTTTGCGATTTCAAGTATCGAATAAGACTCATCGGCTCCTAAGCCAAATTCGTCGCCCTCGCCTCGCTCTCCCACCGCTATCAGCCCATCTACAATATCGTCGACATGCGTAAAAATGCGTTGCTGAGTGCCAGGTGCAGTTACCGTAAGCGGCTGCCCGGCTAAATACAGCTGTTTAAAAATCTCTATGACTGTGCCGTACTTGCCTGCTCGCTCGCCCGGGCCATACACATTGTAAAAGTAAGTGACGGCATAGGGGAGCTTGTACCACTCACCATAATTGCGTATAAGCTCGGTGTTGCTTGCTTTACTCCACGCATATGGACTCTGGTCGCGCCCGAGGCCGCCATCGGCAAACTTGGTTGAGGAACCCGCATACATAAGTTTGCATTTTTTCTCTTTATTTTTTTCTCTCCAATACTCAAGCACGCCAAAGGTGCCCTCCATGTTTAAGTTCCACACCAGCGCCGGTTCGGTAAGAGAAACTTCGACGCGCGAATACTCGCCCAAGTGATAGATGAGGTCGGGCGTTTCGGGGATGAACTTAGCAATGTCTTTGGTATGGCCCTCGCGATACTCCACGCCGGCTATGTGATTGTCTTTGGAGCCGGTAAAATAATTGTCGAGCGAGATGACTTTAAAGCCGCCTGCCTGCGCAGACAGGTCTTTAACGAGACGCTCGCACAGATGCGAGCCAATAAACCCCGCACCGCCGGTAACTACGATTGTTTTCATGCGATTTAGCAAAATTGTGTCGGGCCAGTGTCCATTGAGGCCCGACCTCATTCTAACTCAAACTCTACTGTCTCACTATCGGTTTCAGACACTCTTTTGTGAAGCGCGGGCTTTGCATACAGCACGGTCCCGATACCGAGTGTTACGATTGAAAGAAGTCCGAGCGCATACCAATAGACAGGCGAAATATCGGCAAGTAGTGGCGATGCGCCGAGCGTGGATTTTATACCGCTTAATGGTTTGGATGTTCTTGTGGCAGTAGATTTTTTCGTTGAGGCCACAGGCACCGTAGTTTTTGCTGATGACACCGGTTTTACAATTGCCGCGCTAGGCGCATCACTGCCGGGGTTGGGCGCACCCGGTATCCAACTGGTGTCGCTTAGATGGAGCGAGTTGCCGTCGCCTGCCGCACCCATGGCGGCGGCGTAGGAGACGGAGTCGACTATTGCGAGCGTTTTGTCTTTGAGTGCAAAACTCCCGCTCGTGTTAAGCAAACTGAAAGGGCTTTTAAACATCACGCCCGTGTATGCCGGATAGTCGGCCAAAAACTTTTGCGCGTCGGCGGTAATAATTGCCGACGCTCCCGCAGCAAGCGTGCTGGTACCCGCGGTAAGTACCAAGCCATGATTAACACCCGACTCAAACAATTTATATCCCGCGAGGTCAACAGTACTAGACCCCGTATTTGTAATTTCTATCCACTCGCGGCCTAGGTCTGGGCCGGGCGGATTGTACATAATCTCAGTAAACTGTATTGAGGCAAAGGCACTGGCGGGCACCATAAACGCCAAAAGAACTCCTATAATAAGGAGTGTATTACGGCTTTTCGTTGTCCAAACCTTCATCGACGGCTAGCATAGAGCGCAGCTCGTCTTCTGGCAACTTTGCCGCGGCTGGCGCCTTGGCTTCGGCCTTTGGCGCAACCGCGTGGAGCGTGGCTTTGAGGTCGGGAGTATGTAAGGGCACATTTATGCCGCTTTGCGGCCTAGGTTTATCATTCTGAGGTTTTTTGCCGAGCGCTTGTGCGAGAGCCTCTTTCAAGCTCTGGGAGCCCTCTAGAGGCGGTTTTGGGGGTAAGGAAACACTTATGCCGCTTCGAGCGGCGGCCTGGGACTGGATAGGCTTGTTTGGAGCCCGTGATGAAGGTGCTGCTTTTTGATACTCGGGGATTATCCTTGCCACCTCGTTTTTGATCTCATCAGCCCGTTCAATAAGAGGCTTTGGCATATGCGAAACAGACGTGTGAACCGGGTGGGCTGTGGGCGCTGTTTTCTCCGACGCTTGGGTCGGGATCCCGACCCCTTCGAGGCGCCGGGATTTAGTCTTTGACGCTTCTGCCACCAATGGATTGTCGTCTTGTATCTGCTGGATGACCCGCTCCACCTCGGCGCGCGCCGCGCCAAACTGCGTGCGCGAGTTTACAATGACTTCGTCGACAAAACTTTGCGGCGGCGGGTCGAACGGCGGCAACGTTGCGGCGCTAAACGGCGGCGAACCAACGCCGTCTATCATGAGCGTCAAATATATTTGCGCAAAACCCAAGTTGACCAGGTCGGTCGCCATAAACACGGGCTGGAAGATTGTTTCGAGCACCTCGGCGTCAAACGGCCCGACGCGGAAGGAAATGGTCGTGCCGACGTTGCCAAACACCGCGTCACGCACCTCCTCATCCATCTGCTCTATATATTGGTGCGCAATAATTAAATTTAATTTATATTTGCGCGCCTCACTAAGGATATCGGCAAAGCTTTCGTTGGCAAAGTTTTGAAACTCGTCGACGTAAAAATAAAATTGCGGGAGTGTTGCAAGCACCGAGGCCGAGATGTCGGCGCGCGACATCGCCGCCAAATAAATTTTGGTCACGAGCATCGAGCCCAGGAGTTGGGCGTTGACCTCGCCCACGCGGCCCTTGGAGAGGTTGATGATTAAAATCTTTTTTTGGTCCATCATCTCGCGTATGTCGAAGGAGGACTTTGCCTGCCCCACGATATTGCGAATAAGTGGATTGGAGGTAAATTGCCCCACTTTGTTTTGTATAGCGGGTGTCGCCTCTTGTGTGTACCTATCGGAGTAGCTGGCAAATTCCCCGTTCCAAAAATCTTTGACGATTGGGTCTTTGATGTTGTCGACTACTTTTTTGCGGTAGTGTTTGTTGACCAACATGCGGTTGACGTCGAGCATCGTGGCGCCGGGATACTCAAGCAACGCCAAGAGCGTGTTGGAGAGGATGTACTCCATGCGCGCGCTAAAGGCGTCGACCCAAATTTTTTTGAACGCGGTAATAAGACCGGAGACCACAAGGTGCCGCTTGTCGTAACCCACATCCTCCATCACGTTAAAACCGATGGGGTGCTCCATGTCGAACGGCGCAAAATACACCACGTCGCGTTTGCGATGTTCGGGGATGTACTCAAGCAAGCGCTCGGCGGTTTGGCCGTGCGGGTCGATAAACGCCACCGCCTCGCCGTTGCGTATGTCTTGTATCGCCAAGTTCTCGAGCAGGGTCGACTTGCCCATGCCGGTCTTGCCGATGATGTACATGTGCTTGCCGCGGTCCTTTTTTTTGATGCCAAAAGGCTTTTCCTCGCCGCGCGAGTTGGTGGTGGCAAAATACGTAATTTTATTTGGGTCCTCCTGCATTGAGCTAATTATAGCATCACAGGCGGCACGCTTGCTCAAAAAATATTATTGCTCGGAGCGGTCTTGCTCGACAAACACCGTGGTGTTTTCGACAAAGAAATTGCGGCGCGGCTCCTCAACTGCCCCGCCGCGGCCGAGCGCCTCGCCGCGCAATAAAAAGCCGAGCGTCATAAGAGCAATACCTGCAATTACCGCAAAAAAGGTATGCCAGCTGTTGGGCACGCCAAAATACGGCTGTACAAGCACAAAGAGCCCAAGCAAAATAACACCCATTTCTTTAGACATACTCTTATATTACACACCTTCCACTATTACGACAAACTCGCCGCGTTGCTTGTCAGCATTGGCTGTGAAATAGACCAGCACTTCCTCGGCCGAGCCGACAACAGACTCTGCAAACAGTTTGGTGAGCTCTCTAAAGACCCCAATCCGCCTTCCAGCGGGCAGGTGCGCCACCAAAGACTCGAGTGTCTTCATAATCCGATGCGGCGACTCGTAAAAAATGCTCGCGCGATCGTTTGCACCGATTTCTTTAAACATCATATCCCTTCCTTTTTTTTGCGGCAAAAATCCGTAAAAGGTAAACGATGGCGCGCGCAAGCCTGCAACGGATATGGCCGCCGTCAATGCGCTTGGGCCCGGAATAGTTTCGATTACCAGAGAATTTAAATCATTTCTCAAAAAAGTCCTCGGGCCGCCCCCGGCCTCTGAGTCCGAGGGGCTTCCAGACTTTTTTTCAAAACGATTTAAATTCTCTGCAAAATGTTCGCGCACCACTGATACGAGTTCTAATCCCGGGTCGCTCACACCCGGCGTGCCGGCATCGGAGACAAGCGCAACGTGCTTGCCTTCTTCAAGCAACTTTATTATCTTTTCAAACCCTTTAGCGCCGATCCGGGCGTGGAAGGAGACGGTCGGTGTGTGGATGTCAAAATGCGCGAGCAGTTTTTTTGTCACGCGCGTATCCTCGCAAGCCACAATGTTGGCCTCTTTGAGCGTACGTAGAGCACGCAGTGTGATGTCCTCAAGATTGCCAATCGGTGTCGCCACCATCGAGAGCTTGCCTACAGGTGTGTCGGACTTCGATACCATGAGCGCTACAGTAACACTTTTGACGTAATAAGAAAAGTCTGGTACATTTTTTCTAGACTATAGTTCTAATCGGAAAAATTGGAGAAGCGCAATGAATCAACGCTTGGCGCCACTGTATGTCACACATACCATCCATGTGCCGGGAAGCAGGCTCATTTTTACAGCCTCATGCTTTGCAGGCAAGGACTGGTCACTCAGCCCGTTGCAATGGCCAAATGATATCGCGGCCAATCGGCCGTTGGCAAACAAAGTCGCCTCCGCTCTGCGCAGCATTGGAGCGGTCTGTGCATTTGCGCCTAACCCAACGGAGTTCAATGCACAAATAATCCAACAAGGCGATTTGGATCGTTTTCTCATGCTGGGAGAACGTCTCTATATGAGGCGTAAGCAAGATTGTCCTGCCGATGGAACGAATCTTTCCATGAGAGGGCATGCCGGTATATTCAGCGCAGGAGGTTGTGGTGTCATTGTCGTTTCAAACGGCTATGATCTTGTATTTGCTCATGCTGGGCGCGAAAGCTTGCTCGACTGGCGGCGCGTTAAGACACGCGGGAAGGAAGAAGACCGTCACACCGACGTTGTCGAAAACGTCATAGAGGCAATCGGTGGTAAGCCGAAGGATCTCCATGTGTGGCCGTTCTTCTTCATCAAGCCTTCGGATTTCTACCACCGTTTTGATGATCCTGATCCAAAGCATGCGAAATACAATCGGGCGGCGGCGGAGTATCTTCCCCACAAATATGGGGTCTACGCCGGCAAAATCGATGAGCACGGAATCTACATCGACTTATCGAACATTGCTTATGCGCAGGCCGTCAAATGCGGCGTACTCGGGGAAAATATCCATCTAGATTATCGGCATATGCCTGAGGGTCTGCCGCACACCCGCAACGGCGGCGGGCGCTATCTCGTAGCGATCGTTCGTCAATAACCCTTAGCCAGCCCCACCCGGGACTGGCTTTTTCATTTACCCTGAGTTTTGTCTGAGGGTTTGTTATAGTAGAGCCATGGATATTACAAAGGCGCACTTTATCGGTATTGCCGGCAAAGGCATGAGCGCTGTGGCTTTGCTTTTACGCGAGGCGGGTGTCGAAATAACCGGCTCCGACGAGGGTTTTTATCCCCCGGTCTCCGTCTATCTTACAGAGGCCAATATTCCCTTCCACAACGGCTATAAAAAAGAAAATATTCCATCAGACGCTGACGTAATAGTAATCGGCAAAAATGCCAAGCTTGTGCCGGAAAGCAACGAGGAGGTTGCCGCGGCATTCGCGAGCGGTAAAAAAGTTTTGTCATTTCCCGATGTATTGCACGAGCTCACCCTGCACACCGACAACATTGTGGTGGCGGGCAGTTACGGTAAGTCGACCTCGACTGCGCTTCTTGCGTGGTGCCTTTTGCACGCCGGCAAAGATCCGAGCTATTTTATCGGCGAGATTACCAAGGGGCTTGAAGCGCACGCGCACAAAGGCACGGGAGAAGTTTTTGTGCTCGAGGGCGACGAGTATCCCTCGGCCAATTGGGACGAGAACTCAAAGTTTTTGCATTACAATCCGCATACCGTGCTCCTCACCTCTGCGACGCACGACCATGTCAACGTGTATCCAACGCACGAAAGTTATCTGGCGCCATTTAAAAAATTAATATCTATTCTTCCTCAGAGTGGCCTGCTTGTGGTAAACGCCAACGAGACGCACGCGCTCGCGCTCTCGGCCGCATATGCCGGCAAGGTAGTCACCTACGGCAACGTTGAGCCAGCCGAGTGGTATCCGCACAACATTGTCTATGGCATGCCGAGCACGTTTGACCTCATGCATCAGGGTACAAAAATAATTTCTCTCACTACGCCGCTCCTGGGCGCGCATAATATCGAAAACATCGTCGGCATAAGCGCGGTGTTGCTCGAAAAAGGTTTGCTCACGTCCGAGGAACTGGCGAAAGGCATCATGAGCTTCGAGGGAGTTAGGCGCCGTATGGAGTATCTCTCGCCACGCTCGAGTGTTGCGGTGTATGAGGGTTTTGGCTCAAGCTACGAAAAGGCAAAAGCGGCAGTAGCCGCAATGAAGCTGCACTTCCCCAACCGGCGGCTCACGGTGGTGTTTGAACCGCACACGTTTACCTGGCGCAACAAAGCATCTTTGCATCAGTACGACGACGTGTTTCTCGGAGCCGATCATGTGTTTATCTTTAGTCCGCCGCACGACGGCAAAGAAACTCAGCTGGGTGCCGAGGAGATAGCAAACCGTGTGAGCGCACACGGCACGCCGGCGGTTGCGGTGGATACGCCCGAGGCAATGCTCAACATATTCGAGAAAGAGCTCAAAGCAAACGACGCCGTCCTCCTCTCGTCGTCGGGAGCGATGGGCGGACTCATTGAGAGCATCCCTGCATTAGCCGAACAAAAGTTCCCCAAATAACATGAAGCTGTTTTCGAGTGAGCTCGGACACAATTACGGCTCTTACACCTTTGGCTATGCTAATTATTGTGAGCGCGAGCAGGGTGACTCATTGGCGCATATATACGAGCTCGGCTATCTCCCCTACTCCGGCTCGCCGGATGTGCAAAACATTTTTTACATGGCGCGCAGTGCGCGTGTACCATTACCGCAGTTTGCACTCACGAGCGAAAACAGACGCATCGCCAAAAAGTTTGACGGACAGTTTGATAAAAAGCGCATTCCGCTCGCCGAGTTTGATATCAATGACGAGGTGTTTCTCTCCTTTTGCGTTGAGTATTTTAAAATTAAGCACGGCGAGCGCGCCGCGCCGCGTGAGCGCATACGCTATTGGCTTGCCTGCGGCGTAATCACGACAATCGTTGAGTATTGCAAAGCCGGCGTGCCGGTGGCCTACGTGTTCGAGGTCGAGGACGCCGGCATGACGCACTACTGGTTTTCGTTTTATGATCTCTCGTTTGTGCGGCAATCGCTCGGCATGTGGCTCATGCTTGACTGCATCCGCGATGCAGCGGCGCGCGGCGTCGAGCACTACTACCTCGGCACGGTGTACGGCGCCAAGGCTTTGTACAAAACAAACTTTGAGCCGCTTGAGTGGTGGAGCGGCAGCGAATGGATTGCCGACACTGCAAAACTTAAAGCGAGCGCTCGTACCGACGAAGAGCGGATAGTCCCCCTCATGGACGCGTGGAAACAAGAGTTACAGAAGTTTAATAAGTAGAGGGTTTTTATACACTAATTATAGTGTAAACATTGGGAAACAACTCTGCGACGCGCCTGCGAAATATATCGGATTCTTTCGAAATGAGAAACTGCATGGCTCCTTGCCCATGTATATCAAACCTTTTCGCAACTTCTGTAGCAACTGCAACCGCCGGGTCGACAATCAAAGCGATGTTGAGTATTTCCTTTGCCTTTTGGGCTAAGGTCGGGAATACAAGCGGGTAATGAGTGCACGCAAGTATCATACCATCGTATGCTGTGCCTTTTTTAGTGCTCAATGCCGAGCGCACCAGTGCCCGTATCTCCGCCTCCGGAGCGCCAAACTCTATCGCGCCGGCAAGCCCGGGTATGGCGAGCGAGTCAAGTGTAACGATTGAAGCGAGTGCTCTATCATAAATACCCGATGCAACTGTTGCAGGAGTCGCGATAAGCAAAAATTTTTTGCCTGCGTATTGCGCCATATACTTTCCGGTTGGTGCGGTCATTTCAATCACCGGCATAGTACCCGCAGCTCCGGCCAACACCGAGGAGGCAACGCTGTTGCAGGCGGCCACAATTTGAGTCGCGCCAAACTCCTGTAATTTTTCTATCCCCGCTTTCGTCAACGTCTCAAGCTTGGTTTGAGTCTTTTCTCCATAGGGAGCATTGGCGATATCTCCAAAATAGACAGTATCGGCCTCCGGAGCCAATGCGCGGAACACGGAAAGTACCGATAAACCTCCGGAGCCTGAGTCAAAAAATCCGATCATGCGTTTATTTCTTGTATCTTTAGTGGGCATGGGGAGACTCGAACTCCCAAGGATCGCTCCATACGCTTCTGAGACGTACGCGTATACCAGTTCCGCCACATGCCCGTCGGATTACTTTACACCAAAAAATCCTTAAGTGCTTCTCTAAAACTGGTGCTGCAAATAGCTTGGTGCGCGCTCTAGGGATCGAACCTAGGACCTTTCGAGTATCAGTCGAATGCTCTACCAACTGAGCTAAGCGCGCGTCCGTGCGATAATAACAAAAAGTGCGCCGGTTTGCCAGCACATGAAAACCGGCTCGCCGAGTTATCCACACATTTTGATTTAGGGGCCAAAAAACCCTTGCGCTCGCGGCACAAGAGCGTATAGTAAAAAAGTTTCGTCCCGAGCCATGTTGAGGGACAATTTTGTCAGCCAATTAATGCATGCATATAAGAAATGGAAACACAAAGTGCCGCGCGCGTGGCGTTGCATAACAATGCGCTAGATGACATCGCCCGCGACGACTCTGGCTTGCGCCAGGATTATAAGAACCAGGATGCCTGGGGGCTTTTGGCATCGATTGATCTCCATAAATGCAACCCGGATACTATCCGGAGCGCGGAGGAGATAAAGCGATTTGTGGTAAAGCTCTGCGAACGCATCGAGATGAAGCGCTTTGGCGAGTGTACGGTGGTTGATTTTGGCGAAGACGAAAAAGTGGCGGGCTTTTCGATGGTACAGCTCATTGAAACGTCGTGCATATCGGCACATTTTGCCAACGCAACCAACACAACCTACTTAGACATTTTCTCTTGCAAATATTACAACCCGTACGAAGCATCGGAGTTTGCCAAAGAGTTCTTTAAGGCAAGCGACTACAATCTTTCGTACACATTGCGGAAGTAAATGCGTCCAAAAATCCCCCGCCACTCGTGGCGGGGGATTTTTTGTTGCCTGTTGCGTTTCCAACTGAATACGTACATTGAGTTTCCACACCTTTCTCTTGTTCCGTTGTTTGCTCGGCTTCCTGCTCTGTACTTTTAAACAGTACTCTCGAGCCATCGAGGCCCTGCGGTTTTGACCTTGCGGTCAAAGGGCGTACCGGATGCAATATAGAGTTAGCATCATCACTCCTTCTTTCTTACGCCTGCTTGCGCAGACAAGAAAGAGATCGCCGATTCAATTCTGTCCTCGTACGAGGGACAGAACGCTGTTCATTTGAATTATTCCACGAGCAGCTTCCGCTACCCGTGCCTTGTTACGACTTACTCCCTGTCACCGAGCTTACCGTGGGTCCACATAGTGGAACTTCGGGTGCTCCCGGCTCCCTTGAGTTGACGGGCGATTTTGTTCTTTAAATCTAAGAATTGAAGTTTCCACCCGGCGAGCGGATTTACCGCACCGGGCGAGCTCAATGCATTTGTTGCTTCAACTGGAGCAACTTTCTAAGTCCTGCTTTTGTCAAATGAGCTTTCTTTGACAGAAGCTCCATCATTAGACAAAACACTTCAAAATCGTTTCTTTTGGATTTGAGCTTGAGAGTGTGTTTCTTGAAGAATGGAATTACTTTAGTTTGAAGCTCTTCCCACCGGAAGACTTCAAATCGGTAACAATGTTGGTGATTGGGGCGGGTATCTTTTTGAAAGTAGATGCTCCCGCATCCGAAAAAACGTTGTAAAGCAAAGAGAATTTCCTTGTCGCGCTCAATGAGCTTGAGGTAGAACTTTGGCTCTACTATTACTCGCCTCCGGGCGACTTTCTTTACATCAGGATCTCGCACATAGACGGTAAAGCTTCCTTCGCCGTCTACCAAACCAACTACATATGAGGACTCTAGATTTTTCATTGAGAGGGTCCTTCTTCCGATTATTAATTATTTCGGAATACTACGACCCAGCTGACTTCTGACGCTGCGTCAGATTTATTGTATCCTACTTTTAGGATTGCAGCACCAGATCTCCACAGGTTACGCACCTATCTATTCCAAACATCCAATGCGAGCTTTGTAAGATTCTTCCCTACCCTCACCGCCTACTGGTAGGTCGAGTAGCTCTTGTGTTGCAAAGGCTGCTTTTTGCGTCCGGGCCCTCCGCCCTATTCCTCGCGGATAGTAGAACTGCCCTTATGCTACGCTCCAACGACGAATTGGAGGCGCGGATTTTAACCGCGTAGATATGCGCGCTGCTGTGCGCGTTTATTGTGAGTACAAGACTTGAGAACGTATTCACCGCGGTATAGCTGACCCGCGATTACTAGCGATTCCGGCTTCATGAGGTCGGGTTGCAGACCTCAATCCGAACTGAGCACTCGTTTATAAGGATTAGCTCAGGATTACTCCGTCGCAACCCGTTGTCGAGTGCATTGTATCATGCGTGCAGCCCAGGATATCAGAGGGACATGCTGATCTGGCGTCATCCTCACCTTCCTCCCCCGTGAGGGGGCAGTCTCGCCTGACATATAAAACAGGCAACGAGGGTTGCGTTCGTTACCCCACTGAAGGGAACAACTCAAGCCACGAACTGACGACGACCATGCATCACCTGCTCTGCCGCCTTGCGGGGTCCCATGTTTCCATGGGATTTCGTCAGAGTTTCAAACCCTGGTGAGGTTCTTCGTTTGTCATCGAATTGAGCCGCATGATCCACCGCTTGTGCAAGTCCCCGTCTATTCCTTTGAGTTTTAATCTTGCGATCGTACTACCCAGGCGCCTAACTTAACGCGTTGGCTTCGTCTCGAAGAGGGTCGATACTCCTCAAAACCAGTTAGGATCGTTTAGGGCGTGGACTACCGGGGTATCTAATCCCGTTCGATTCCCACGCTTTCGTGTTTCAGCGTCAGGAGTGCGCCAGTAAAGTGCCTTCGCATTTGGTGTTCCCCATGATATCAACGGATTTCACCCCTACACCATGAGTTCCCTTTACCTCTCGCACCCTCTTAGTCGTACCGTTTCTCCTGCACTTCCGAGGGTAAGCCCCGGAACTTTAACAAAAGACTAATACGACCGCCTACACACCCTTTACGCCCAGTGATTCCGGATAATGCTTGGGGCCTCTGTATTACCGCTCCTGCTGGCACAGAGTTAGGAGCCCCTTATTCATGAGGTAACGTCAATTACTTCTTCCCTCATAAAAGGTTTTTACGTCCCGAAGGACTTCATCAACCACGCGGCGTCGCTCCATCAGGCTTTCGCCCATTGTGGAAGTTTCTTGACTGCAGCCACCCGTAGGTGTATAGCCCGTGTCTCAGTGCTATCGGTGGGGGTCAGCCTCTCAGCTCCCCTAAGCGTCATAGCCTTGGTACGCCGTTACCGTACCAACTAGCTGATGCTGTACAGGCCGCTCAAAAAGCGCAAGTCTAAATAAATAGACTCCTTTACCTCGGAAGGACTATCGGGAATTACCCAACCTTTCGGCTGGCTATGCCCGACTCTTCGGTGCGTACCTGTATATTACTACCTCGTCTGCCGCTGACCTTGCGGTCCGCTCGACTTGCATGCCTTATCCACGCCGCCAGCATTCATCCTGAGCTAGGATCAAACTCTGAATTAAAGAAAATAAATTCTCTTTTTTAGCTCGATGAACGGAACAAGAGAAAGGCGACCAGCCTTGCGACTGATAGAAAATCTCCTGCTGCCTCCCGGTGGAAAAGATCGGGAGGACTTTGGTTTCTTGCTTAAGTTGTGATCAATTGTCTATAGTTTACAATTTTTCATTTCTCAATTTACGTATTCAATTGTCAACGAACACTGCCCAGTCCAAACAAAAACCGCCCAAAGGCAGTAGGCACAGTATAGTCATAATGAGGAGAGAGTCAAGCTCCTCGTGGGGGCAAAAAAACCGTTGCCCCGCAAGGTTATTTTGGAGCCTCGAGCTTTCCTGCACCGTGTGTTCCTGCAATGCCGATTATCATCCGCACTATAATACCAAATTATTTAGAGTTGCGAGACTGCGGAGCGAGCTTGCGAGCGGAAGAAAATCGCTCCCATGCAACCAAGAGCGGAGACGCGAGGAAGATAGACGAGTAGGTGCCGGCGACCATGCCCACAATGAGCGTGAGCGCAAAATCTTGCGTCGAGGCAGGGCCTACAAAGTAGAGCGCGGCAAGCACGATGACCACCGTGAGCGAGGTGTTGATGGAGCGGGTAAGCGTTTGCATGATTGAGCGGCCGACCGTTTCGTCGAAGGTCTCTTTTTTGCCGACGTTGCCGAGATTTTCGCGGATGCGGTCAAAGACAACAATAGTGTTGTTGATAGAAACGCCGAGCAAAGTCAGGAGCGCCACAATAAACAGCGAGTCAACCTCGGCGCCTGCCATATGACCGAGGAGCGCAAAAAGGCCCGTGGGGATTAAAATGTCATGTATCAGGGTAATAATAGCGATGATGCCGTACTTCCACGAAGCAACCGGCTTAGACACCTTGCGAAAAGCGAACGCGATAAAGAGGATGATGCATACCGCCACAAGCCCGAGAGCAATGAGCCCCTTATCGAGTAATTCCTGTCCGATGGTCGGCGAGACCGAGGTAAACTCGTCTTCGTGGATGGGTCCGAGCGTGCCGAGTGTTTGTTCAAGAGCGTTCTTTTCGCTATTGGTAAGCGCACGCTCGGTGAGCGTATATCCGTTGGTGCCGGTCGGCTGGACCCGCACCTCGCCGAGGTTGAGCGAGGCGGCTACCGGCGCAACCGCGTTTTGCACCTGCACAATAGACGGCAGGCTTGTTGTTTGATATGACACCTGCAAAAGCGAGCCGCCGGTAAGATCAATGCCCGGCTTGAGCCCCCACAGGAGCAACATGATGACCGCCAACAGCGATAGTACCGCCGGTACCAAGAGCAATCGTTTTTCGTGCTTCATTAAATTCATATTATGTATTGAAACCGGAGCGCATCAAGAAGCGGCCGACACGGCTCTCTGTGTTGATGCCGAGCGCCAAGAGAAAGGTGCGTGAAATAGTTATGGCCGAGAACATCGAAACGATGACGCCGAGCCCAAACACGAGTGCAAAACCTTTGATGATGGAGGTGCCGAGCCAAAAGAGAATGACACTGGCAATCAGGTGCGCAATGTTGCTGTCACGGATGGCAAGCCATGCCCGAGAGAATCCTTCGCGAATAGCCACATCCGCCTTTTTGCCCGCGGCCAGCTCCTCCTTCATGCGCTCGGCAATGAGGATGTTGGCGTCAACCGCCAAACCCACCGAGAGTATAAAGCCTGCCAAGCCCGCAGCCGTGAGCACCACGGGGATTAATTTGAAAATCGTGAGCATGAGTATCGAGTAGATGACGAGCGAGACAACCGCCACGACGCCCGGCAAGCGGTACCACAGTATTAAAAAGATAGAGAGAACAATAAAGCCAATAATGCCCGCCACGACGCCTGCGTGCGTTGCCTGCTCGCCAAGCGTCGGACCTATCGTTTGCGTTGAGACGAGCGTAATCGGCACCGGCAACGCGCCGAGGTTAAGATTGTCGGCTAGCGACTTGGCGCTCTCGGCGGTAAAGTTGCCCGAGATAACGGCTGTGCCGCCGTCTATTTTTTGATCGATAACCGGAGCCGAGATGAGCTGCCCGTCGAGGAAGATGGCGAGCTCGTGCCCAACATTGCTGCCGGTAATCTGCGAGAAAAGCGCCGCGCCCTGGCTGTTAAAGTTGATCTGGACTAACGGCGCGGTCGCGAGCGCGCTCGAGCCGTTGCCAAACTGCAATGCCGCCGAAGAAAGATACTCGCCAGTAAGACCGGTGTCGGCAAACGCCGCGGGATTTGGCGTGCCGTCGGGCAGCGTGGTCGATGCTTCAAAACCGGGTTTGACCAATTTAAACTCCAAAAGCGGCGTCTGCCCTATCATTGCAATTGCTTGGTCGACATTGGTAATGCCCGGAAGGTCGATCATGAGACGATATTGGCCGGTACCAAGCGCGCCGCCCTGTGCGGTCTGCACCTGCGGCTCGGAAACGCCGAAGGCGTTGACGCGGCGCTCGATGACCGTTTGGAGCGACGCGAGCGAATCCTCAACCTGGCTTGCGGGCACCTTGCTGGTATCGGCGCTATAGGTAAGCTCGGTGCCGCCCGAGAGATCGAGCCCGAGTTTAAAGTCAAAGCGGCCGCCTGTGCCGGTGGTGTGCCATATAAAAAACCCCAATGCCCCGGCGACAATGAGAATAATGACGGCGCTGTAACGCAAAGCAAACATGGCTGTGAGAATAGCAGATTTCCCTTATATGCGCAAAGACCGTTTAATAACAAGGTAAACTTACAGCTCCTGGTAAACCGGCACCAGACTAACCTTCACTTGGCTGACGAAAGGAGCGCTGTTGTTGTCGAGGCATGAAAGCGTGTAGACCTCGACGTGCGTGATATTTTGTACAAGGAGACCTGTGGAGTTGAGCGCGGTGCTCAAAGTTTGTGGTGGCGTGTCACTTGAGGTAACCGTGCAGGAAGCCATGTTGGCGGTAGACCAGGTGAGCGTGGTGGAGCCTCCCGGGTGGACACGGCTCGGCGTTGCGGTAAAGGAGCTGATGGAGCCTGCGGGGATTGTCACCGAGCATGAGGGGTATGCATACGAGCCGGAGAGTGTGCCATCGGTGCAGGTGCGTATCTGTGATTGGCAGGTGGCAGGAAACGTAACCAATGGGGTTTGATAGGCAGTAACAGAGTTGCCGCTGGGAATAGTATTGCCATTAAAGGTGCAGGAAGCTGGTGGTGGATTACCGCAACTATTGGTGCTTGAGGTGTAGGTGCCGCCGTTGTTGCAGACACAGTTTGGCCAAGTACCAGTGGCGCCGCCGTTTGAGGCTGCGGAGCAAAGCGGGTTGTTTACCGTGAGGGTGGTGTGCGCGCCCGACGGGTTGGAAGCGGCGTAGTGGGCAGTGGTAACCAAGCCATAAAAGTCATAGGTGCCGGCGGCGGTCGGCGTAAACGAGTAGGTTTGGCTTGTGGCGCTCCCAGATACGACCGGCGTCTGGTCTGCCCCGCCATCGGTCGACTCGGTGATAGCGGTGTTTGTTATGGAATCGCCAGTCCCTGCCGTAGCGGAGAGGTTAAACGTGACTGGCTGTCCGACGGCAATCGTCTCCGATGCAGGAGTGAGGCTGGCTGTTGGCATAGGCGGCGGAGCAGTCCCTGATACATTTACCGTGAGAGAGAGATTAACTACTGTTGTCGGTTGAATAGCTACAGTTTTTTCACAATAAGAGGAACTAGAATACTGGTCCCCTACAAGAGTCCAGCCAGAGCCATAGATAAAGACAGGACAGCCCCACGAGATGCACATGCCGCTCTCATCTTCCGTCATGCACAAAGAGGGTTTTGTATATGTCGTATAAGTCACGTTTCCAAATATGCCACCTATAGTATAGGTGGCGCTCCCGCTTGAGGGCGCGGCAATTACCGTTGTGCCGTATTGCGAGCTTTGGCCAAAGTTGCTGCTTATGCCGTAATTATAAAACGTGTTGGTGACAACTGGTATAAATCCATAACCGACACATACACCAAGAACTTCATTGGTACACTTCCAATCAAGTTGTGTAAGCGCGAGATCGAACGACCACGACAACGTCAGGGGTTCTCCAGGAGAGGCGATAATAGAAGAGCCCACATATCCTACCGTGCCGTTTCCGAGAGTATAGCCTTCGGCAGTGGAACCCGAAGTGTTGGTGATAGTAAACTCTCCTACCATTTGCGTGTTAGCAAACTGATCCGGAGTACAAGCTGGTAAATGGTCTGCACGATTGTAGCAGAGCCAATTGAGGTTTAAGTTTGTTTCCAAAGGATACGGGAGCGATTGCGCGTGCGCCGCGAGAGGTAAAAGCATAAAAGTAGACAACAACAGCAATACAAGAAAAATAGGGCGCACGCCATGTTTAAGCAAAAAAGCGTTCATATACATACTTGCTGTTAGTATACCCCTGACCGCAGCCGGTTTAAACACGTATGGGGATAACTAATATAAACTTTTCTTTCGCAGGTATACTAAATGTATACGTATGGATCAAAAATCCCTTTCCAAAAAGCACGTTATCGTAATGGTACTCGGCGTGGCACTGTTGGTGGTTTGTTTTTTGCTGTTGCGTATGTTTTTTTCGGGGATGCCTGTACCTTCGGCGAATACCAATACCATTGTGCTGCCTGCTCAAAATCCCTACACGTTCTCAACTTCCTCGCCGCTCTTGATTACTCGGACAACCCAGCATGTAACTGGCATGGGTACCTTGGTCAACTACAGCGGCTCGTTGCCTGCCATCGGTTCCTGCCAAGCGGTAAGCGTACAGACGCCGACGTATGCAAAAAATCCCGTCCGCTTTGCTTTTATTGTTAACACCACAGCTACCAGTTCATGCGCCGATTCCAACAAGCCGCAAACCTTTAGCGTCGGCTTTGGAGCCGACAGCGCGGGCAATACTCCGGTACTGAGCGCGGTGTTCGTCAACGGTACCAAAGTGATATATACCGTTAACGGCAATTAACTAACTTTAGAGAGCCGCACAAGCGCAAAAAGATTTTTAAACAGCATAGCGACCGCTATGGGGCCGATGCCACCGGGTACCGGCGTAAATACCGAGGCAACCTCGGCGCAGCGTGGGTCGGCATCGCCCGCGAGCTTGCCTGCCGACTCTGACGTGCCAGCGTCTATCAATACGACGCCCTCTTTAAGCATCTCCGGCTTGACCAAGCCCGGCTCGCCCGCGCCAAGCACCACTATATCGGCATCTTGTAGTTCATTGAGTGAGCCTTTGGTATGAGTTATCACCGACACATCCGCCCCTAACTCTTTGAATAATGCTGCAGCGGGAGTCCCAACCAGTCTGCCGGCGCCTATCACAACCGCCTTTTTATTTGCCGCAGAGAAATTAATCCGCACCAATATTTCTGAAATAGCTTCTGCGACAGGAGCGCGCACAAAGCGCGAATGCGTGCCGGGGTTTTCGGCATCAATATCATGAGACGGAGGGATGGCGCGTAAAACGGCGTCAGTATCAACGTGCGCAGGCAACGGCAATTGCACGATGACTCCATCGGTGCGACCTACGAGGCGTTCGACCGCGTATATAGCTTGCTCGGTTTCATGTACTTCCTCTCGCAAGACAACTACTTGCAACTTGTTTGCCAAACGCTCTTTCATCCGCACAAAAGATGCCGAGGCTTCGTTACCTTCGGCAAGCACAAACCCAAGCCGCAAAACGGGCGGCAGTGTGTTACGCTCGGCCTCGAGTGACTCAATAATCTCCTGCGATATTCTTTTGCCGTCTATGATCATATAAAAAACTATACCCCACTCCTCGTAAGAAGTTTCTTTATGGTTTTGAGCGCAATCGTAAGGTCGAGCAAAAGCGAGCGGTGCTTTATGTAATACAAATCGTACGAGAGCTTTTCGCGCGTGGGTTCAACCTCGGTGCCATGATGCGGATGATTGTCATGATAAAGCTGTGCCCAGCCCGAGAGTCCTGGCCTGATAAGATGCCGCGCACCGTAGTACGGAATATTTTTTTCGTACAAAGCAACCAGCGCAGGCGCCTCGGGCCGCGGTCCGATGAGAGACATATCTCCTTTAACGACGTTCCAAAATTGCACTATTTCGTCGAGGCGCGAGGTGCGCAACACCTTGCCCACCGGTGTGACAATGAGCTTAGTGGCGCCACTCTTTCCGTAGTCGGCGTTGTCGTTGCCCGACATGCTGCGAAATTTAATGAGCTTAAAGACCTGATTGTTTTTCCCCACCCTATCGAGTTGCACGAACAACGAGCCGCCATCCTGTATTTTGAGTGCAAGCATCACAAAAGGATACGTGATGAGAGAAACCACGCCGGCGACACTTGCGACAACGATATCCATTATCCGTTTAACAATATCGTAGAGCCGATTGGATGTGCGCGAAACATTGTCGGCAATCCAGTGCTCGTTTAACACGGAGAGCGGCACGCGACCAAACACTTCCTCGTAGAGCGTGAGCGCATCAAAGAAACGTATCCCCTGCGCTAGATAGTTATACAACTCGGGGAAGGCTTCCAACACATCCCTGTCGCTAAAATCGGCAATGATAAAGCGCGGGCGGTAGCGCGCCACCGCTTCTTTAACTGCTGCTGCAAGCGACTCTTTGTCAGGCCCTATCACGGCAGCAATGTGCGCGGGAGCGTGTCGCGCCAAACGCAGAGCTTCAACAAGCTCGTCTATCTCAGCCCCCGCTCCCACCACGATTGCGTTTTCTTTTTTTTGGAAACCAAGTTGAGGAAAGAGCACTACACGCCACAAAAATACGCACAGGAAGGAAACGGCGAGATAAATAAAGAGGAGTGTTTTGGGAGCGATACCAAAGAGAGGAACAAAAAAGAAAAAGAGCGCCGCAATAATCACATTGACTATCTGCGCGGTAAGGAGCGTTGCGGAGATTGCCCGACGCTCCAATATAATGGAGCGGCTCTCGTAGAGTCCCGCGATAAAAAAGACGCCGACCCACGCCACAAACAGGAGCGAAAACGGCCGGAGGTGCGCCATAAACAGCTCGCTCGAAGGCGCCTCAAATACACGCAAAAAGAGCGACAGCCAGAGCGAAAATACAAAAAAGACGATATCCCCCAGGAAAAGGACCGAGGTCCGAGGACGTAATGCCGGCGTCATATAATTCATATATAATACAACAAAATGGATAAAAAGAAAGTCGCATACGAAGTATGAAAAAAATCTTGTTTATTATTACCAAATCCAACTGGGGAGGCGCCCAGCGCTACGTGTTTGACCTCGCTACTGTCCTGCCCCGGGAGCAGTTCGATATAGCGGTTGCCTTTGGCGGCACGGGGGTGGCGGGAGCTCCTGCCGGCAGATTGGCACAACAGCTTCACGAGCAAAACATCCGCACGATTTTTATATCCGAGCTTGGTCGCGACGTCTCCATCCGCAACGACTGGCGCGCGTTTCGCGCGCTTGTGCGCATATGCAAGCGAGAGAGGCCCGATATCGTGCATCTCAATTCATCCAAAGTGGGAGGCATCGGCGCGCTTGCGGGACGGCTCGCTGGCATCAAAAAAATTGTCTTTACCTCGCACGGCCTCGCGTATGACGAAGACCGCGGCTTTCTTGCACGCGCGGGGCTATGGCTGGCAACATGGGCAACATTCTTGCTTTGCACGCGCATTATCGTCATATCAAAAGACACGTATCGTCGCGCGCGAGCATTCCCGTTTTGTGCGCGCAAAATTCACTTGATATACAACGGCTTGCCGACGCTGGAGTTTTTAAGCAAAACAGAAGCGCGCAAAGAATTGGCCGCGAGGTGTAACCTTGAGAGTCCTGAGCGAAGGTTACACCTTGCGGTCCCGTGGATAGGGACACTCGGCGAGCTGACAAAAAATAAAGGGTTGCGATATCTCGTGGGCGCAGCGAGCTTGCTCCGCAAAAAAGAAATAAGTTTTGTGATGTGTATTGCCGGCGAGGGCGACGAGCGGCAACTGCTCGAGAGCGTCATACAAGAAAATAAATTGGAAGATTGCGTATATCTTGCCGGTTTTGTGCCCGAGGGATACCGGTATCTTAAAGCGTTTGATATCTACGTGCTTCCTTCGGTCAAGGAAGGCTTGCCTTATGTACTGCTTGAGGCTGGACAAGCTGGCTTGGCAGCGGTTGCGAGCAAAATCCCGGGGAACGTCGATATTATCGATGAGAATGTCTCGGGACTATTGTTTGAGCCAAAAAACAAAGAGCAACTGGCGACTAAGCTTGAGCTCTTGATTAAAAATGATGTATTGCGCAAAAATTGTGCCGAACAACTCCAATATAAAGTGCGAGCCGAGTTTATGCTTGCGCGCATGGTCGAAAAGACAATCGCAATCTACATATCGTAACCGCCTTCAAACTCGCGCTTGAGCAAATCGGGATGCGTCGCGCGCGAGTAGGCGTTCATGCCGCTAAGCACACCAAGTGCCAGATACTCCGCCAAGAGGTGCGAGCCGCCGTAGCTCATAAACGGTATGGTAGTGCCGGTAACCGGCAAGACGCCGAGGTTGATGCCCACGTGGAGTAAAAAGTGCGCAAAGAAATAAAACAGCACGCCGAGCGCAAAGAGCATCTCAAAATTGGTCGCGCCACGCTCTGCCGCTTGCGCAATACGCCAAAAAATAACTCCAAAAAGCGCAAACACAAACAGGACGCCAACAAATCCCCACTCTTCGGCAAACGCCGCAAAAATAAAATCGGTCTGATACTCGGGCAAAAAGCGCAACTTGCTTTGCGTGCCGTAGCCAATGCCCTTGCCCAACAGCTCTCCGGAGCCCACGGCAATGGTTGATTGATAGGCGTTGTAACCGGCGCCCTGGATATTAGCAGTGGGGTTGAGAAAGGTAATGATGCGCTGTTTTTGATAATCGTGGAAGCCAAAAAACCACAACCCACAAAACACTACGAGACCGATGCCAAGTACGGCACCTAAATGCTTATATGAAATACCGGAGACCAGCACCATGCCGAGCCAGATAAAAAAAATGATGATTGCGCCGCCAAAGTCAGGCTGGAGCGCTACCAATATAAATACGATAGCTGCATAGACTCCAGACACGAAGATGTGACGTATGTTGCGTATTTCGGTGTGCCGTCTCGAAAAATATTTTGCAAGTGCAATGATGAGCGCGAGTTTTACAAACTCTACCGGCTCAAAGCCGAGGCTCCCGAACGTAAACCAGCTTTTGGCCCCTTTTACCGCATGTCCGAGCACAATAAGCCCGAGCAGCGGCACGATGAGCACGCCAAATATACTTGCGGCAACGGCCGGGCGGCGCAAAAAGCGCCAGTCGACCGCGCTTGCGCCAAAAAAAACAAGCACCGAGATGCCTATCCACACCAATTGCTTTCCAAAAAAAGGATTGGGGCTCGCAAACGAGTCCATAGTAAGAAGCCCGAGCAACGAAAGTGTCAGCGCGGCGCCGAGCGTTATCCAATCGATGTGGCTTGTTTTGGTATGTAGCGGCAGAGGAGACATCAGAAAGATGGGAGTATGGTTATCTCGGCACGGACAATGTTGGGCACGCCGCCCTGCCAGGTAAATACGACAGGCACCGATGATTTGGCGGGGATATCGACAATGAGACTTCTGCTCGCGGCGCGCGCCACTCCCTGATTATCAAACAACACTGCTGCCACGGTGATGTTTTGTGCGTCACTCAGCGTGTCATTTACCACTGTGGCACCGAGCTGCGAGGCATCAGTATTGAGGTTTTGCTCGGCGATGCTCAAAGTTGGGATGCTGCTTGCCGGCACCTTGCTCCAGACAGCGGGAGGTGTATTGCTAAAAGCAAATTGTACGTGCGCAACCGTACGATTACCGACCATGATGTTGGGCTCGATAATCGGGATAGTGGTGATCGGCGGCAAGTCGATTATCCCGTCGCGCTCAACGACAAGATTATTGTTAGCGTCAAAAAGCTGGAAGGAGTATGCCACATTCTTTGCACCTGCGCCTATGTTGTTGTTTTGGATATACGCCGCAGCGGTGTATGAGGCCGGGCCGGTTTGAAATGCGCGCGCCCAAAGCAAAACGGGAGCATGCGCGGTGTCGGCGCACAACAGTGCGCATGGGCCGCCGCAGTCGACCCCAAGCTCGCCGCCGTCTTGCTTGCCGTCAAAACACGTGGGCTGCACGTTAAAAAATATAACCCACAGTAGCGCACCCAAGGCGGCAAGGACGATAATCCCGACGCCGTAATACAGTAACTGCCTCCGCCCGCTCCACGTTAGCGCCATGATACTTATTGTAACGCAAAAGAAAAAACCCGCATTAGGCGGGGTTTTTCTTTTTAGGCGCTTTACTCTGGCGGTTAGCTACTCTTGCCTCCCGATTAAGGAGACTACCATCGCCACTAGCGGACTTAACTTCCGTGTTCGGAATGAGAACGGGTGTGGCCCCGCCGTTGAACCACCAGAGTAGAACGTCTAAAAAAATCTTTCAGAGAAATAAAATTAAAAACATATATACCTCGGCCTGTTGGCCTCGGTATCTTCGCAATCGGTTAAAAACCGAAAGTTACGACAACAAATTATTGCGACTCTCAAGTCCCTCTCCCTCGCTACAAGCGAAGGAAAAACTTGATCAATTAGTACTTCTCGACTCAACGCGTTACTGCGCTTACATCTAAAGCCTATCAACGTGATCATCTCTCACGGATCTTAATGATTACTCATCTTGAAGTCGGCTTCGCGCTTAGATGCTTTCAGCGCTTATCCAATCCGAACATAGCTACTGAGCAATGCCCTTGGCAGGACAGCTCATAGACCAGTGGTTCGTTCACTCCGGTCCTCTCGTCGCGATGCCCCCTGTTTCCAGGAGTGCAGACTATATCTTCATCCTCTTCAAATCGAAGGAGGACGGCAGCATGTTACCTATATGAGCCGTCGCTCTCAAAGGAGCGATTCGCCGTCATATAAGTCCGAGTGTCTTTCAACTCAAGTCGTTACGGGGTCAAACCAAGCACAGAAAACAATTCCTCTTTTGTCTTTTTCTTTTTTGTGACGTAATTCTCTTGCTGCATAATGAGCGTGAGTTTCACCAACAAAAGCAGTTGTTTCTTTTCTAACATACTAAACTTTATACTGGATAACACTTCTGTTGCCTGTATCAAACTCCTAGCTTGTATAGCTTTAAATTTAATATAGGGTAAGAGTTTTTTGAGAATGCCTTTGACTTGCATATATCCATTTATTCGCAACTCGGACATGCCGTCTGATCTGCGCGAGATATACCCAATGCCTAAAACTTCTTTAATCCAGTACAATGTTTTTTCGTGCCGAGTGTCTTGATAAAAACAAATGGTCGCCATAAAACGGAATTTTATCTTTCCATCTTTACGCTTCTTTATCTGAAGCATTAAGCTACCATCGCCGTCAAGAAACCCTGCAATGTACGCTAAGTCTGTATTTGATCGACTTCCCACGGTATTATCGTATCGATTTTCTGGTCCTCAAGCAAGTTATATATTCACTGGACTAGAGCAGATACTAACTCTCAAACTAGAACGCGATAGACGACTCCACCGTTATAAGCTGCGTTGTCATCAGAAATTTCTTTCTGAAGTAGCAATTTCTTACTAGGAGCAAATCTTCTCAATAATCGACGCCTGCAGTAGATAGGAGACCAACCTGTCTCACGCTTTTTTGTAGCCACTAGTGATTAGGGTTTAGCCACTAGCAACACCGCAATTACTCGCGGGAACGGACTATAACTTCTTCCAAAAATTTTGGAAGGCTAACAATTAGTCTCTACGGGTACATAATGAATTTCAGAGAGAGCTGGAATTTGGAAAAAATTCCAGCCAATGAAGGGTCGGGGGTAGTCTTTCTTGGTGACTACCCAGGGGTTCTAGATACTGAAACAGCAACGCCGCTTCAGCAAATGAAGGTTCCCTCAATTCCACCTTGTGGAGCATAACTCCGCCTTGGAATTGACCGGAAAGAACAGAGAGTGTCGACTCTCTCTGAAATTCACTATGTTTCCCTCGGAATTGTCCCGGTTGGGATTTTTCCGATATCAGTCAGCTTCTTCGTACTGATGCGTAATGCGCAGAAGTACGACCGCCGTGATTGGTTAGTTCTACTTCTCTTTCTCTTTATATATTCAGATTAAACGAAACATTTTAAACAGTTTTCTTTTCTCTTGACGGTTCAGACGGTCCAACTCCCCAAGCATCAAGGCCCGGCCTTGATTTGAGATGCTGAACGGTCTGAACCCAGCTCGCGTATCACTTTAAATGGCGAACAGCCATACCCTTGGGAGCTTCTTCACCCCCGGGATGTGATGAGCCGACATCGAGGTGCCGAACTCCGCCGTCGCTATGGACGCTTAGGCGGAACTAGCCTGTTATCCCCAGAGTAGCTTTTATCAGATAATCTTCCACCGCTTCTAACACGGATGGTCGGTTCACTATGGTCTGCTTTCGCACCTGCTCGGCACTCACGCCTTGCAGTCAAGCCCTCTTTTGCCATTGCGCTATCGGCACGGTTTCCATTCGCGCCTAGAGGACCTTAATACACTCCTCCGTTACTTTTTAGGAGGATAGCGCCCCACTAAAACTGCCCACCAGATACTGTCTCTCCCGGGTTTTGCCCGAGAGGTTAGCGCATACAACAATGTAGAGTGGTATTTCACTGTTGAGTAGATCACAGCCAAAACCGTAACCATCAAACCTCTCCCACCTATGCTACGCAACACAATCGTATACGCAATATCAAGCTGCAGTAAAGCTTCTGGGGTCTTTTCGTCTATCTGCAGGTAACCGGCATCTTCACCGGTACTGTATTTTCACCGAGCTGTGCTCCGAGACAGTTCCCCAGTCGTTACACTATTCGTGCGCGTCTGAACTTCATTTGAGTTTGATTGTCCTACTTGCGCGTGTAGAATCTCCTTCCCCGCATTACTGCGGGCATTAGACTATATCTTCTTCTCAAGAGATTTGAGTAATGTTTCAAGCGGGCGTTTCCGCTTACCTGATCCATTCATCGTATACGCACCGCGCATGATTTTGCGCAATGTCGCAACTTTACGATGCTCTAACTTTTTTATTTTTACACAGATTTCCGCAAAACGTAGAAAATCTTTTTGCTTTGCTGATTTTATTGGGAATTTTTCAAAATGCGGAATCACTTTGTTTAGAAGGTCATCCAGTTTTCGAACCTCATACTTGAGCGTTCTGTCGCCCCAGTCGCGGCGTATGTGCCCGCAACCGAAGTATTGATGCATTAAGTCCAAGACCTCGCGCCGGTCATAATTTTGACCGACACAAAAGCTTGGTTTTACTTCCCACCCGACGAGGAGCTTCGGCCGTTTAGAAAACGAGACCGAAAAACATCCTTCGCCATCAACATAACCTGAAAAATAATTTGCTAGATCTCTTTTGAGAGCCGGCGTGTTATAACCGTTCATACAATAATTGTACTACCTAGGTTATCTGTGCGCCACTGGCTAGCAGCGCACAAGTCGTTACGGGGTCAATGCTTTGATTTCTCTCAGCACGACTTCCCACGGTATTACCCCTCCTTTTGAGTTGGGCTTCACCGTTATAAGCCGGATTTGTCATCGGGGTCGCCCCCGAAGCTGGCAATTCAATTACCAGACAAGGAATTTCGCTCGGGCATTCCTTGAAACCTGGACCATATCTTATTCCGTTCTGGAATCGCGGCGTATGGCCTCTCATATGAGCCGCGTAATTTTTTATAGGACCATCCTGCGCATTCCTGCACAGAGAAGTAGCTTTTGTGTAATTTTCGCTATTTACCCGATTCTGTAATCGTCCCAGTCCTTCGCAACGCTTGACATATTATGAAAAATGTTGCGAACCTTAGGACGATTATAGTTATCGCCGACATTCACCAGGGCTTATGCAGTGCCAGCATACTATATTGCTATAGCACACCGACCGCATTTGACCTTCTGGCATTGGTCAAGTGTCACCCCCTATACATCCTCTTACGAGTTCGCAGGGAGCTGTGTTTTTGGTAAACAGTCGCCAGGGAAACTTTCGCTGCGGCCTCTAAATAAATAGAGGCAGGCCTTATTCCGAAGGTACGGCCGCTTATTTGCCGAGTTCCTTGGAGCACACTCACTCGTTCGTCTTGCTCTACTCGAGCTGCACACCTGTGTCGGTTTGCGGTACGGTCGTACCTATAGTTATGTTTAGAAGTTTTTCTCGGAAGGCTCTTCACTGGCATCTCCCGAAGTCGAAACCTCGGGATGCTCCACTTTCGCGATGCTGCTATGTAAAGCAGTGCTCCGGATTTTCCTGGAACACACATCTTAAAAAGCAGAGGTCAATCCAATAAGACCCGCCAATTTATTTCCTCCGTTACTCCATCACCTATAGGCCGGTTAGGGAATATTAACCCTATGTCCATCGCGTCCGGATTTCTCCATACGTTTAGGCCCGACTAACCCTTGGCTGATCACCATCGCCAAGGAAACCTTGTGCTTTCGACGTGCGGGGATCTCACCCGCATTGCGGTTACTTGTGCCTGCATTCTTACTTCCACACGCTCCACTATGGGTCACCCCTTTAGCTTCATTGCAGAGTGGAATACTCTCTTACCGCTTACATCCCGCGAACGGGACACAAGCCCTCAGTTTCGGTACTACGTTTAGCCCCGATTATCTTCGGCGCAGAATCTCTCGATGAGTGAGCTGTTACGCTTTCTTTCAATGATGGCTGCTTCTAAGCCAACATCCTCATTGTCTATGAAACTCCACCTCCTTGTGATGCACTTAACGTAGATTTTGGGACCTTAACTGGAGATCAAGGACTCTTCTCCTTTTGTACGGTGGAGCTTAGCCCCCACGTACTAACTGCCGTATAACGCAAACGGTATTCGGAGTTTGATAGGATTAGCGAGATTGCTCCCTGTCCAATCCTTCCAGTGCTCTACCCCCGTCTGCCAATCGATACGACGCCAGCCCAAAAGCTGTTTCAGAGAGAACCAGCTATTACAAGGTTCGATTAGCTTTTCACTCCTTACCACAAGTCATCCCAATGTTTTGAACGGCAAAAGGGTTCGGGCCTCCAGTGTGATTTCTCACACCTTCACCCTGCTCATGGCAAGCTCACCTTGCTTCGGGTCTTATGCATGCTACAAACGCGCTGTTCACACTCGGTTTCCCTTCGACTCCAGAGTTATCCTCCTTAGTCATGCGCAGCATACATAAACTCGCAGGCTCATTCTTCAATAGGCACGCTGTCGAGGTATTGCAACCTCTTCAACTCTTTGTAGATATATGGTTTCAGATCTATTTCACTCCCCTCGCCGGGGTTCTTTTCACCTTTCCCTCACGGTACTAGTTCACTATCGGTATTTGAAAGTATGTAGCCTTACCGGTTAGTTCCGGCACATTCGCTCAAGCCATACGTGTCTTGAGTTACTCAAGGACAATTAAGAAGTTGCGAAGTTTTCGCCTACCGGGCTTTCACCGTCTGGGACTCTGCTTTCCAGCAGATTCGGCTAACCGCGCAATTTGTAACTTCTTTCCACTCGAAGTGGACATAACTGCCTTACAACCCCCTAGAATAATATCCAGGCCAAGGTTAAACCTTGGGAATCGCTCCTTAAGGTTTAACCTTAAAGACCGGATACTATTCTCGAGTTTGGGCTTTTTCGCGTTCGCTCGCCGCTACTAACGAAATACTTATTAGTCTCTTTTCCTCCAGGTACTGAGATGTTTCACTTCCCTGGGTATGCTCTCCCGCAAAGCGGGAATGATAGATATTTCTATCTAACGAGTTTCCTCATTCGGAAATCTCCGGATCAAAGGTTGCTTGGCACCTCCCCGAAGCGTATCGCCGCCACACCGCGTCCTTCATCGCCTTTCAAATCCTAGGCATCCACCATACACCCTTATTTGTTTCCTCCCTTTTGCCCGCCATAACGGCGGGTTTGTGTTGAGAGAGAAGAAACTTGAGAACCGCAATAATTTGTTGTTTTTTTGATTTTTTGTTCATCTCCACATCCTCGAAAAGACCCGCTTTGGAAAGCGGTTGTGTGATGAGATTTAGTTGTCAAAGACCAAATATTTTCTTGCGAACTCCTCAGATATTTGGCAATAAAAAATCCCGCTTTAAGGCGGGACAGGGCAACATCAAAGTCGCTCTATCCGCGCATGTGTAGCTGATTAGTTATTAACATATCTGTACAAGGGAGTATATAGGAGTGCATATATCATGTCAACTTGTGCTCCATGTACCCCTCGTCTATAGTGCTGGGCAGCCGATAGTCTGGGTACGGACCGAGACTCGTCACTTTCGGTCTGAGGGTTCGATCCCCTCTATCGGCTTCAAATATAAGGGTTTTTAGGCGCCCACAGACGTCTATTGACTAGGTCGGGTCATTTGCTATACTAGCAAGCGACGAGTCTCGGTCTGTAGTATCGAATCTAAAGGATGAAAAAGAAGGTGCCGCTCGCAAGGGCGGCATTTTCTGTTCCAAAAAGATAAAAACTTCCTAATAAAAAACACAAAAAAAGGCCGCCCTTGGGGGCGGTCAGGAATGTCTTCGCGGAGCACTTATTTTTCGGTAGAGAAAGTTCCCATCTTCATCCACGATAGAGAAGGAGGTCTCATCGCGGAGCGTGTTGCCGACTGCTAGAGCATCATCGAGATTGTACATGCTGAAGTCTCTGAAGTAGACAGGACCTTCGTATTCGTGAGCAACAAGTCGTATGAATCCTTCCGGCACACGAGGAAGTTGAGAGCCTTTGGAGAAAGTCCCCAAAAGGATGAAGCCGTCCCAAGTTTGTTTTTCGCCGTTCATAAACCCCTCCCAAAAACATTCTGATTTGAGACTAACACAAAACCGCCCCTTCTTGAAAGGGCGGTTTTTACAAACAACTTTTGAAATTTAATTACATCCGATTGCCCATGCTTTCGCGGGTCTTCTCGATGAAGCGCGCGGCTGCCTCTTGGCCGCCAAGGCCAAACGCCAACCCAAACGCCAAGGAGAGCGCTACCACCAAACCGGTAAAGAGTGTTTGGAAGTAGGCGGTTGCAATACCAATCTGTGAGAGCGCCACGATAATTGCAAAGCCCCAGATTGCCCACTTGGCAACGGTGCCGGCAAAACCCGCCGAGCGGATACCTGCGGCGCGAGCCGCTCCCGCAACCACCCCTTGCGCTACCTCGGCAACCACCGCCGCCACGAGCAATATCAGCACGGCGACGATGACCTGCGGAAGGAAGGAGAGCACAATCTGCTGAAGGAAGAAGGTTACCTGAGCGAGGCCCACGAGCTGGAGCGACGCCATCAAAAAGACAATGATGACAAACCACTTAACCAATGCTCCTAAAAACGCACCGGAGTTAAGCTTGTAGCCCGCGCGGTGCATCACATCCTCTACGCCTGCGGCGCGCAAGGCATGATCGACGCGGATTGCTTTTATCGCCTCATCGACTACGCGGCCGAGGAGTACCCCGACAAACCAGCCGATAAGAAAGATGACGACCGCAAACACAAAGTTTGGAATAAAACTGACCACCCCCCACAGCAGGTTGTAAAACGACTGCTGGAGCACCTGTACCCATGTCTGAATGACCATATATAAACGCTAAATAAGAACAATTAATAATGTTTAGTAATCGACCCCTTAATTGTAGCAGGCATTGGGAGCCCTAGAGCCAGGTGTGGGGATAGCCAAAAACCCAACAAACAAGCCTCTTTTTATATTGAACATTGGCCTGAAACGCAAGCTACTTCAGGCCAATGTTAAGCCGGTCGTACACGATGCGGTGCTGATAATCGAACACGTCTTTAACCAAATGGTCGTTTATATTAAGCCGGTACAAAAAATTTTCCGAAGAGAGAAGCGCGTAGCGTATCTCTTTGCCCACCTCGGCTTCGAGCCTGCGGATTTTGTTGCGCAACATGCGCTCATTGATTCTGTCACCAACGATAAGCGCATCGAGCGGCGCATCCCACTCGCCCACAAACACACCGCACACTACAATGAGCTTGAGCGCGCCGGCACGGCGCACACGGCTGTACAGCTCGATTCCCAACTCCGGTGCATTGAGCAACAAATTTTGGAGAGCGGCTACATATTTAAAATCGGCATTAAGACTCAAGCGGACAATACCATTGCGCTTTGTGCGCTTGATGAGTTTTATGTGCCTAAACATGGAACACTCGCGACGGCACTCTTTATCTTTTATTTGCGCGCGCGCTGCAGCCTCGGCAATGGTAAACACCTGCCTAGGATTACATAAAAAGAGACGGAGCAGTTTGACCCTTCCTTGGCTTCCAAAAAGTTTTGAGAGTATATCGGGCATGCGGTATCAGTAAGCGTATCAACCGGTACCTGGATATTCTAGTCGAGGAAAGGTGGTAAAGCAAAAACCCCGCATAATGCGGGGTTTTTGCTTACAAAGGTTAAACCTCCGTATGTATGTAGGTTACTTGAGTTCGATTTTGCCGCCGGCTGCTTCAACGGCCGTTTTGAGCTTTTGAGCATCCTCCTTCTTCATCCCTTCTTTGAGCACGGTTGGTACCGCATCAACGAGATCCTTTGCCTCTTTGAGACCGAGACCAAGCGCGTCTTTAACCGCCTTGATGACCTGCACTTTGGCTGCGCCGGCATCGGTGAGATGAGCATTAAAGCTCGACTTTTCCTCCGCTGCCTCGCCTGCCGCTGCTGGAGCCGCAACCGCAACGGCCGCCGCCGATACGCCCCAGTGATTCTCGAGCGCTTTGACGAGCTCATGGAGCTCGAGCACGGTCATCTTTTCGACCGAGTCGATAAGTGCCTTAAATTTTGCCGGAGTCCCTGCCTGCGCAGGCAGGTCTTTTACTTCTGTTTCGTCTGCCATATAATTTTAATTTAATATTTTATTTTTCAGCTTTTGCGTTGAGTACAACGGCAAACCGCTGCAAAGGGCTATTAATAAGCTGTACAAACTGCGCGCGCAGCGCTTGCATGCCCGGTATCGATGCGATAGAGGTAATGCGTGCCCTGTCGACAAACGCGCCGCCAAATACGCCTCCTGCGAAGGAAAGCTGCTCGGGATACTTTTTGATAAAGACTGCCATCTCGCGCGCCGGCGCCAGTTCGTCGGCGCCTGCCTGCGCAGGCAGGCCGTACGCTATTGCTATCTCGCCCTCGAGTTTTGGCTCGGCTCCCCCAAACTTTGCCTTGGAGAGGCCGAGATTGAGCAGGGTTTTTTTGGCAATGGTGTACCCCACATTTTGTGCGCGCAAAGCTCTCCGCATTTCGTTTTGCTCAGCAACACCGAGTTTTGTCACATGCGCAAACACGATGGTCGAGGATTGCGTTGCAATGCCCTCAACTTTTGCCACTACTTCCTCTTTTTTTTGTCGTGTAATTGCCATAGATTTCTTAAACGTCTAGTGATTAGAAATCTTGGCCCTGTTAAATATTCCGCAAAGCGGATTTAACAGGGCTCGCGGACTAGGATTCCGCTCGGGCTTGAGTTCGACCGTCTCGGCAGGCGCCTTTTGGCATTAAATCTCCATAGTTTATAAACCGGAGAAGCCCGCTGTCTCTGACCCTATGCGTTGACCTTACTGCGGCAGAGCTACATTGTCAACAGGGCTCACCTGGGGCGACTCTTGTGACGCAGCATAGAGCAACACGCCAAACGCCGCGCCAATGATGACAAGAAAGGCAAAAAAGAATTTAAAAAAAGTTTTAGTAAAAAACCTGTCCATGGGTCGCACTTATCATCATACGCAAAAACGCCCCTTCGTGCCAGCGTGGTCGCGAGGGGCGTTTTTGTATACGGGCGCGGATTTACGCGCGTGTAACGTTTACTGCGCTTAGACCTTTTGGGCCTTCCGCAACCTCAAAGTGGAGCGTGTCGCCCTCTTTGAGATCATCGAACATTACGCCGTTGAGGTCCTTGGAGTGGAAAAAGAGATCCTTTGTCTCGCCTTCGCGGGAGATAAATCCGTATCCCCTATCCTTAACCAAGGTTTTGATGGTGCCTGTCATAGTGTTATTTATTTTGCGTGAGAAACCCGACCCCGTTTCTTAGTCTCCATTAGACTGCTTACCAGCTTACTACACAATGCCTACGAAGTATATAGAGCTACTGTTGGCCGTACAGTGCATTGAGCTTTGCGCGTGTTTTTGGGCCAACAGCTCCATAGCCGGTTGTTGCAGGTGTACCCGATGACACGATGCCATATTTTGCTTGAAACTTTTGGACAGCAGCCTCGGTCATTGCACCGAAGAAAGTTGTCTCGTTACCGAGCGAGCCCGGCCCTGTAGCGGTTACTTGAGTTGAAGGATCCTGATTGAGCATCTCTTGAAGCACTTGCACTGCAGTACCGTTTTTCATTCCTCGTTTTAATGCAAGCGTAAGAGCAGCAAATCTATGCGAACCAGAAGACGCGACACCTGTCGAAATTCCTCCCGTGGAATCAGTTGGGATAGTCGCCGGCTGATAGGTCCAGCCGCCGCCACCTCCGCTGTTTACATAGCCAACAGAAAGCGGGCCGCCGCCAGAAACTCCACCGCCGGCACCGTTGACAATGACAGTACGAGTTACCTGCGTTGCTGCATTGCCGGCGGCATCCGACACGTTATACGTTACCGTATAGGTGCCGGGTGTTGCTACATTAACCGGGTTGGTTGTAACAATAGAGGAAGTAATATCGCCATCATAGCTATCTGATGCAGTCGCCCCGGCGTCGCTATAGGTTGCATTTTGATACATGTTAACAGGGCTGGACCCAAGGAGTGTGATGGTTGGTGCTGTCTCATCAACGCGGACACCAGTACTAGAGAGCCATGATGCCGAGGTGGTGGCATTGCCGGCCATATCGTGCGGCGTCGCGATGCTAAAAGTAAGCGTGCCATCCGAGTCTGTGGCATCTATCGCTGCGGTCGCGGTCCACGTGGTACTCGCACTTACATCAACTGCAGTAATGCCAGTGTGTGCTCCTATCGTAACAGTCGGCGCCAGTATCGCTTCGTTGGAGGTAAAGTGGAGAACCACAGTATTGCCCGACTTTGCGAGTGCGGTATTGGTATTGTTTGAAGTGATAGTGCTCGGTGTTACTGTCGGAGCGACTGAGTCGTAGGTGACCGAAGAAGCATTAGTAGTCCACGTTGCTGGTGTTGTTGTTGCATTGCCATAAAAGTCGGTCGCCGGGATGCTAAACGTAATCACGCCCTGTGAATCGCCGCTCAGCGATGAATCGGTTGCCGTCCACGTGGTACTCGCGGTCGGATTTGAAGTAACTGCGACAATCGCATGCGCACCCAAGGTTACCGTCGGCGCCTGGATGGCTTCGTCCGTGTGGAAGGTGAGGGTTACCACGTTAGTCGAACTCGCGAGCGCAGTGTTGTTGGTGTTATTGGAGACGATCGTTATCGGCCCGACTACGTGCGGCTTAACACTGCTCAGTGTAACCGAGGAGCCGTCGGTGGTCGCATACGCTGTTGTGGTGCCATAGTCATTGCTCACAAAAAAGATGGCAAAAGTGAGCGGCCCGTCAGACGGATTTTGTCCGGCGGTAAGGGTCGTGGTGGCGACATAGGTGTAGGTGGTCCCCGCCACAAGCGAGATGGTGGTTGACGCTAAGCTCCCGCCCATGATCCTAATAGTCGAAGTCGCCGCAGAAAGGGTAATAGGAGAAGCTGTGTTAAAATAAATGCCGATTTTGCTCGTGCTGCTGGCGAGCGTGGAGGAGGCAATGTTGTCGGACTGAATATGAATGCTCCCTCCGGTAATGGGTATAGGAGTCGATGCAAATGCCTTTTGAGGAGAAAGCACAAGTGAAAGTACCAAAGAAGCAATCACTACCCCCAAGGCGAGCACCGCGAGACAGTGCATATCTGTCCTACCAAAATTAATGTTTGAAAACATAATATATATTTATTAAATAAAACACTCCTAATTAAAATAATCGGAGGATGTATGTTAATGATAGCCTTTTTCCAAGGATATCCAGGGTGAGGTGGGGATAAGTGGCTTGTGCTTTATTTGCTATTTTGCACGCTCTGGTATGCCGCCTTTGAGAGCTGCGCAATAACACTCTCCATATTTGGGAGCGAGCCTGCCCCTCGTGTCATCACACATATAAGATACGGAACTTTGGCGTAGACAATGCCGCAGTCGTGTAGCTCGTGCTCGGTGGTTACTCCGTTTGGAGCGATACCTACCAGACCGAGCTTGTGCGAAACAACCGTAGTGCTCGCGACACCCGCCACAAGCCCTTGCGTAAAGCTTGATTGACTAAGCAATTGCAAAGCCTTTTCGGAGTTGCTGCGCCAAAGATAGGTTGCGTTGTACAGCACGCGGAACATGGTGGCAACCTGGTGCGCGGTGACAAAATCGGCATTGGCGATATTTACATTATCTTCCGAAGGGATGTCGAGGTCGCCATATACGCGGGCAAGTGTATCCTGATTGATATTGGCATCGAGTAAAGCCGTGGCGTTGTTGTCGGAGTACTTAATCATGTACTCGATGAGCTGCTCCACCGTGTACGACTGCCCGGGCACGATAGCTTTAGCTGGCGCAATATCCTGCATCTGGTTCAAGTCAGTACTGCCAACCGGATATGCCAACTCTTGAGTAAGAATGCTCGGGTCGTTCTCGGACTCTTGATAGTAGGCAATCATGAGCGGTATTTTGCCCAAGCTCGAGGGATAAAACAGCTCGTCGCCATACACGTTTGCCCATGCACCGGTTTTAAAATTAACAAAGTAGACGCTCGCTTTGCTTATCGTGCCGTTGTTTTTGGCAGTGTCGATAATACTCTGCAACTCTTGGCTCAATAGTTTGTTTTGTGCGTAAGCATTGGAGTTGTTGATGTTGCACGCAAGAAGCGGGTCGATAAACGTGTAGCCGCTGAGCCGCAATGATTGCGGCTGTACCACATTGTCCCGCCGACCTTTGATAAACCAGCCAAGTGCAAAAGCGACGAGCACAATGATGACTACTGTTGCAATTGCCCGCCATCCTATGCCGTGCGTAGTCATAAACCGTTTTAAATAATATAGCACAAATTTCCACTCCTAACCTCGAGACTTCAAGGACCGTCCTTGAAGTCTTGCCACCTGAGGAGATCTTCCAAATCGTTTTGGTTTTTCAGAAAATCGGGGGCATCTGCAAGAGAAAGAATGGCACCCTCAGGACGATTACTTTTTGGATAATCTATAAAACTTGAGTAAGGATATCTATTGAGAAACGAGCGTGCTCCTTCTTTGTTTCTAATACCCGACTCTTTCCAATCCGCCTGAAAGAGACCGAGCGGATTGAGATGCGCATATGCAAAGATATATCGAAAATATTCTTCAGAATCTACGTAACTACTTTTAAATCTCCCCTGGAACATAGTGCCACTATGTCCATATTTGGTATTAAAATACATCGAGTATCCGGTGAGCAGTCTCCTCATAAAAATAGTAATACCCTGCTCGCATTTTTGTCTTAATACGATATGAAAATGGTTCGGCATTAGACAATACGCAAAAATATCGACAAGTGCTTTGTCCGTGGGTTCCTCCTCAAATACCGACCTCAAGGACCGTCCTTGATATTTGGGAGTAAGGAGAAGTTTACTTATATGAATGGGCTCGGTGTTGTTGGAGAGATGAAGTAGAGCAAGAAACCGTGCGTAATCCTCTTTAGTATTGAAGATATCTCTCTTGTGAGCGCCACGATTATAGAGGTGATAAGTTTCCTCTTCAACGAGTGCGACCTGCCTCTGCATCGGCCGAATATACCACCGCACACAACAACTTCAAGGACGGTCCTTGAAGTTAGTGGGGGGAAGTTTTTAATTGCGATTGGAGCTTCAAAAGGTCGGGATTGTTGGGGTTTGCTTTAAGACCTTGAGTTACGATGTCGGCCGCCGCAGTGGTGTTGGTTTTGTAAAAGCTCGTGTAGAGCGTGTAGAGGTCGCGATAGTAGTCGATGACGTGCGGATCTAATGCTATCGCTTGGAGATAATTAGCCTCCGCTTTAGGGTAATTGATTTGGAAGTTCATGTAGAGGTCGCCCAAGTCGCCATAGGCAATGTAGCTTGTCGGCGCAACTTTGGTGAGATATATCCACACCGCGGCGGCTGCATCGTAGTCACCCGCGATTTTATAGTCGATAGCAAGTTGGAGCCAGTTATCGCTTTGAGAAGGATCTTTTTTAAGCTCGCTTGCGAGCGTTGCTATCTGAGTTTTAAGCGCGGAGACAGCATCGGACGGGAGGCTGCTTGAGTATGCAACTGTATAATCAAGATTGGGCGCTTGGATACCTGAGGAAAGCGGCATTTCGGTGACGGTTACATTGCCATTGGTGGTGCCTACCGAAACTCCGTTGCCAAGTGATGTAGCGGTTGTACTCCCCGTTTGGGTTGAAGGGTTTTGCGTAGGAGCCAATGCCGAGTGAGGACCGAGAAAAAAGAAGCTGGCAGCCAATGCTATCGCCACAACAATGCCGATGCCGAGCCAGAGGAAATTTTTATTTTGCATATATATACAGTGTACCCTTCGACAAAACTCAAGACAAGCTCCCCAATACAAAAGCCCCCTCAAGAGAGGGGGCTTTTGCGAATCCATTAAGGATTGTTTGTCTAAGCTCAATCTGACTCGTGAGACGAGGAGACCAGAGGTTAGTTGTGGCTGATTTCGCTGATGCCGCTTGACGGAAGACCAGGGAGACCGTAGCCGTTTGTCCAGTCGTTGTCATTTACGCCAATCGTAGTGGTAGCGTTTGATGACCAGGTAAAGTTAGCCGGGGTAACATTGGCCCTTTGTGACATGAGCGGATAGCTAGGACCAGGGATATACGATGCGCCGTTACCCTTGCCTAGCGGATCTGTCGTGCTCGACAACGCGTTGTAGCTTGAGTCGCCCAAGAACGCTGTCGAAGCAGAGTATGTGCTGCCGGAACCTTGCGGCGAGACGGTAGCTGCCTTCAGGTAGAAGTAGTACGTCGAGCCGGCTGGGATTTCGATAGGGCTTGCTGGGTTTATAGCCACTGAGCAGACACTGGTTGTGTCAGCACAGGTAGTGTTTGCCGTAGCGTTGACCTGACCGCTCGAGAGGCCTGAGATAGGCTGCGAGTAGGCAGAGTCAGTGTACGCGTAGAGCGTTATGCTACTAAGCAACACCGATGATGTTGCAACAGTGAAGTTGAAGTTATACAGCCCAACAGAACCGGACGAATTGGCTGTTACCTTAAAGCGCATAAGATCGCCGTTAAGGATGCTGTTTGTCACAGACGTGTCAGCCGTAATGGTCGGATAGCTGCGGAAGGTGCGGATACCCGCTACGCCAGTGCCTGCCGTGAGAGACGAACCGTAAATAGTTGAGCCGCTCTGGGCGCCGGTGCCCTGCGAGTTGAGGTAGTCAAGCTGGATGAGAGCGCCGTCAGTGCCAGGCTGGCTCGTGCCGATGGCAGCCAAGTCAGCTTTGATAACGAGGGTCGCATCCAAGTTGTTGGGGAGCTGGACAGCGGTGGTAAGCGACGAGGTAGCAAAGGTAGCATTACCCGTAAAGGTAGCGGTACCGAGAAGCGTACCCGGCGTTACTGCCGTGCCGGAAGTTGTCAAGATATTGTTGCCTGCGTAGACGTACGCCTGCGTAATATCCTGAGGAGTAGACGAAGCATATGCAAGCGTCGTCCCCTGATTTGCGTTTGCGGTTGTCGAAGCGTTGGTCATACTAAGCCCAAGCTTCGTGAGGTTAACTCCCTCATTTGTTGCGCGGAACCTGATGACGTTAGCCGTAACGCCGGTTGTGCCGCCTGCCGCTACCGTGTAAGACGGAGCAGAAGAGTCGGTGTACGCGTTGAGCGTTGCGCCTGATTGGATGGTCATCGTCGGACCGGCGCCGGTTGCAACGGTCGGCGTAACCGTGCTACCCGAGACTGCGCCAGTAACCGTTGGTGCGGCTACTGCCCATACGAAGGTATTGCCCGCGTGCTCCGAAGAAGAAACGCTGCAGGTAAGGCTGAGGCTCATCACGGTGCCCTTAGGAATCGTGAGCGAGTTGTCTAGGCTAAAGGTAACCGCCGCCGGAGAGGAACTTGCAGTACCCGAGCTGTTGACGAAGGTGTTGCCGTTTTCCACGCGAGTGCCGGTGTTGAGAGCGGTGGTGCCGTTCCACAACTGGCAAGCGCTGATGTTGGCGAAGGTGCCGCCAACGGTGGTGAGCGTCATCGGGATAGCCGAGAGGCGGACATTTTCACCCGACTGCGATGCATCAAGCTGGACAGTGGCAAACGGAATGTTTGCACCGCCGGCGACGATTGGCTGGCTGGTCGGCGTAGTGCCGTTAGCAATCGTAAGCGATGCCGCTTTGATGGTCATCGTGCTCATTGAGAAGGTGGTGACCGACGGAGTGATGGAGTTGCCGGTCGTGTTGCCGGTAACACTGGTCCAATCAACCGACGGGTTGGTGCTGGCAATGATGGTGTACCCATTGATGCCGGTCTCCGAAGCAATCTGACCCTGGATGGTGTACGTGTGCGTTCCGGTTGGGAAGTTGGTAGCACCGGAGAAGGTCACGTACTGATACGGGTCGACGCATGCGGTGGTGGCGACTGTGGTCGCCCCTGCACCTGTAGGAGCGTCGTCAGTGGCGGTATCATCGCATTTTGCGTTGTACGGACCGGAAACCACTTTGCCTGTTTCATCAACAAGCGAGATGTTGGTCATTGGATACATCACAGCGCTTGTGGTGAAGTGCACAATTACTGACTGTGCCTGTATAGACTCGCCGGTGAGGTTGGTCTGGAATCCGCCAAGAGGCTGACCGGTAACATTAACCGCGATGTTCTGCGCGCCGACCGAACTTGCGTTCTGGATGGTCGAGAACGTGCCTGCAGTTACGCTAACGGTTGAGCCCTGGAAGAACGGATTACCAGTTTGTGATGCTGCAAAGTTTGAGCCGTGCGTAGCAGCAGTGCTGATGGTACCGAGCGAGCCAATGGTCGGCGTAATGCCAAAGCCATAGGTGTTGCCGGTGAGGTAGATATCGGTGTTGCGGTAAATGTCAAACTCGGCAACCGTGCTTGCCGTCGTGTTGCTACCCAAGTCGCCCTGCACGTACACATCAACCGACTGACCCTTCGGGATTACGATGCCCGAGGGGAAGACGCTGGTGTAGTAGCGGCCGGTCGAGTCAACTACGGTAGGATACGAAGTGCCGTTAACTACCGTTACGATATTTTGGAGACCGGAAGCCGAGCCGGAGTTGTACCACGTGATTGACTTGAAGGTCGTGTCCTCAGCCGCACCCGCCTGAATGCGGATGGCGCTAAAGCGGTAGCCCGTCGTACCTATAGGCTGGGATGAAGCCGAGTTCGGATCAAACGAAGATGCTTGGATGGTTGCGGTACCGATAGTCAAGGTTGCGTTAAACGTATTGCTTGCACCGACGATAGGGAGCGAGCCGGATACGGTTGAAGCAGTGTTGATTGCGGTAACTGCAAACGAAGCGATATCACCGGCACCCGGAGTAGCCGAGACGTTGCCTGCTACCCAAAAGGTCTGCGAGGTACCAGCTGGGATGGTGATAGCAGAGCCGATGGTTGCCGAGTGGTTGGCGTCAAGTACGCGCGCAGTGCCAATCTGGACACCGGTTGAAGCGTTGATGAGAACGACGCCTGCGAAGTCGGTATCAAGCGATGGACCCTGGCGTACCACGCTGACGCTGTTTATGGTCACCGGAGCGCCATTGGCGGTGATGGTGAAAGCCGTAAACGGAACACGCGCTGCGTTGTACGGAGCAATCGTGTTAGCCGGCTGTGCTGCTGCCGAAACTACTGCAGTGCCAGCTGCGGTGCCGGTGCCGCCAGTGCCAGTGCCGGTTCCTGTGCCGGTGCCGGTGCCAGTGCCGGTGATATTGCCGCACACTGCCGCGATAGCCGCGCGAGTGATAGGTCCGACATAGCCCGCTACCGGAGAAACGCCGTTAGCCGACTGGAACTTTTCAACTGCCGCGGTGGTGAGAGCGCCGAAGTAGGTCGACTCATTGCCGGGAGAACCTGCGCCAGCAGATGCCACTTGCGTGTTTACATTGCTGTTGAGGAACTGCTGGAGAGCCTGAACGTCAGTACCGGTCGAACCCTGCGAAAGGTCGCGGGTGAGAGCCGGACACGCGCCGCCGGTGGTCGAACCGGTAGTGCCGGTTGTCGCCTGGCCATTGAGCGCCGCATTGACGTTGTTTATCGTGCCTTGGTCAGCCCCGAAAGACTGCAGCAACGAAAGGATGGAGGATATCTGAGCCGAAGTGAGGCCTGCGGCAAAAGCCGGCGCGGCGAGAACACTAAAGCCAGACACGACCATCGCAAAACCGATAGCGCCGGCCGCGACGCGGACGGACACTTTCTTTGTAATGCTTTTAATCATGTTTATGTGCACGAACAATTAATAATTACTTGTAATCTACGAATAAAAGAGACCGGAACCGAACGAACAAAATCTACCAGCACCTTACACGCTCGATTACGGTCTTGATCCCCTCGCTCATCCGCTCCTATTAAAGGGGAGGGAACGGGAAGAACAAAGAACATAATCGTGCGGCAAGGAACCATTGGTAGGCAGAGTGGAAGGGGAGTTTCAGAAATATGCAGCCGTGTCGGGACAAGGTCATTCGGAAAGAAACTGTTTGCTTGGTTATGTAGTTGTCAACGAACGAGCCCTGCTTTTGCGGCCTACACCCAATTATAGGCACATCCTTGTACAGGGTGCAAAAAAGCCTTGTGGATAAGGTGCCTTGGCAAGCATACACCAGCGGCTGTAGAGGGTCAATCAATATTTTTGCAGGGTAAACAGCCTAAAAAGGCTTCTATATATATACGTACTAGCGGGGGTAATAGACGCTCCAACGGCGCTCTCCGCGCTTCTCTATAAGGCCCCGTTCGATAAGCAGGGCAAGCTCTCTTTGGATGGTCTTTTCGCTACAGCCCTTGACTGCCCGGCTTATATCCTTTATAGAGGAGCCGGTGTGCTTACGGACAAAACCTAATATAAGGGGAGCCCGTTTGCTCTCTCCTGCAGAGTGTCCTTTATTTTGTCCTTTAGTTTGTAAGGACGTGTCTTTAATATGTCCTTTAGTGTCTTTTATATACAGGTCTGCCCTTAAGCTGCCTTTCGAAAGTTGCGGGGGAGTGGATGGCTCTTCTTCGGCAAGCGGCGGGAGTAAAAAATCTTCGGACGTAACAAAAGGGGAGAGGCGTGCGCCGCCGGTAAGACGCTCGGCAAGCGCCTCATACTCACCGACAATAAGTGCCGCGTTTTCATCATGAATGATACCTTGCGTGTTACCGAGCCGCACCGCCGAAAGGAGGCTGAAGAGGTCGGCAAGCACGACCGCAGGCTCGATCTCCCCCGCCGCAAAATGCGCGATAGTCTCGGGCAAGCGAGAAGCGCTCGCCACTAAACCCTCTAAACGCGCGGCGCTTTCAGCCGTTGAGCGTTGTGCCAAAAGCGAGAGGACATGCGCTATCTTTTCGGACTTGATATAACAAAAATATAAATCGCGCTGTCCTTTAAATAGGATTGATTTTAAAGCAAATTCGTGAAATTTTTTGTCCTTTTCCGGCATGATTGGGCGAGATTCCTGTCTTTTATATGTCCTTTACATGTCTCTTATTTTGTAGGACATTAAAGAGACACGCCTGTCTTATAGAGTAGACCCTTCCCTACCTTGATGCAAGGCAAAAATACTTTTGTGCTACTTGTGGCTGCGAGGTGGTATGATGTGCACATATATGGCGGGGAAAAATGGCAAAAAAAACGGTTCAAAGTGGCAACGCGGTGCGGCACATATACCGCAAAAAACAAAGCAGGCGGTTGCAGTAGTACTGCTTATGGTGGTTGCCCTGCTTTTGACGCTCGCAGGGCTCGGCGTTGCAGGACCTGCCGGAGCAGACATTAAAACGCTTTTTGCTTCGCTCCTTGGCGTCGGCTACTTTTTGGTGCCGCTTCTTTTTTTCATGCTGGCTGGCAACGCCATGCGCGAGGATACCACGGGATTTACTCCCGTTAAAATAATCGCCTCTGCCGTCTTTATCTTTACCGGGCTCGGCTTTGTCGCCATTGCTTCGGGTCAGGGCGGTTTGGTGGGCAATCTCATTGCCGCTCCCGCGATACGCTACTTTGACATTTATGCGGCGCTTATTATATTGGGAGGCGTCTCGCTTATCTCTCTCCTGATATTACTGGAGGGCAACATATCGCTCGAGCCATTTGCAGCGCTCGGTCGCGGCATACAAGCGCTTGTTGCGCGCATGACCGCCAAAAAAGAAACCGCCGAGCCTGCGCTTAGCGGCATCACCGACGAAGAGGAAGAAGAATCCGAGGACGAGGAATATGAAAATAATCAACAAGAATATGAGACGCCTATAGCGGCTCCGCAAAAAATGCAACCCGACCACTCGGCCGCCTTGCAGGCAAAACGCGCGGCCGACACGCTCAAGAGCTTGCTCGGACAATACACTCCTCCGCCGCTCTTTTTACTTGAACATGATAGAGGCCGCCCGGGTGTCGGCGACATCAAGGCTAACGCCAACATCATCAAGCGCACGCTCGCCAACTTTGGCATTGTGGTTGAGCTCGACGAAATATCAATCGGTCCGTCGGTGACGCGCTACGCTATCAAACCCGCCGAGGGCGTGCGCTTGCAAAAAATAGTCGGCTTGCAAACCAACCTCGAGCTGGCGCTCGCGGCGCATCCGGTGCGCATTGAGGCGCCGATACCGGGCAAATCGTTGGTGGGCATCGAGGTGCCAAACTCAACCAAAGTGACAGTCGGCCTCGGCACGCTGCTCGAGAGCCCCGAGTTTGCTGAAAGTAGTAAGCCTCTTTTGGTGGCGCTCGGCCGCGACATTGCCGGCGGCTCGCACTTTGGCAACTTGGCAAAGATGCCGCACATACTCATTGCAGGAGCAACCGGCTCGGGCAAGTCGGTGACTATCCATACCTTTATTACCTCGCTCCTCTACCGATGCGGGCCGCAACAGATGCGCTTTTTGATGATCGACCCCAAACGCGTGGAGCTTACGATGTACAATCAGCTGCCGCATCTCCTGACGCCGGTGATTACCGATGCCAAGCGCACCATTATGGCGCTGCGTTGGGCTGCCAAAGAGATGGAGCGCCGCTACAACGTGCTTGAGAGTAACCGCGTGCGCGACGTCGACTCGTATCATCAAAATATTTTGACGCCGCAATTGGAACATATTCGTAAAAACGGTCTCGAGGAGGGAGCGCGAGTACCCGAAGCCATGCCGTACATCATCATTATCATCGACGAACTCGCCGATATTATGCAGGCTTTTCCTCGTGAGCTTGAGGCTTGCGTCGTGCGCTTGGCGCAAATGAGCCGCGCCGTGGGCATACATTTGATACTCTCGACCCAGCGTCCAAGCGTGAATGTGATTACCGGTCTCATCAAAGCCAACATACCCGCGCGCGTAGCTTTGCAAGTGGCAAGCCAAATAGACTCGCGTACCATTCTTGACCAAGGTGGCGCCGAAAAACTGCTCGGGGCGGGTGACATGCTATATCTCTCCGGTGATATGAGCAAACCTATCCGCTTGCAAAGCGCCTACATAAGCGAGACGGAGGTAAAAAAAGTGACTTCGTTTATCGCCAAAAACAACGAGGCTGAGTTCCCCGTCGATATCGGCGGTCCGGCGCCCGGCAGTAACAACGCATTTAACAGCTCCTCCGGCATGAACTTTGGCAGCGAAGACGACGAGATAGACGATGACATGTACGAAAGCGCGCGACAAGCCGTGATAGATGCAGGCAAAGCGTCTACTTCGTATATCCAACGAAAACTGCGCGTCGGATACTCGCGCGCGGCGCGGCTCATGGATGTGCTCGAAGAACGCGGCGTTATCGGCCCCCCGGACGGATCAAAACCGCGCGAAGTGCTCGAGAAGGGCGCACACACAGGCGACACCATGGAAGATGACTATTCTTCCGAAGAGTTATGAAGCGGCTCCCGTTCACCGCCCTTGTAGTAGCCCTTACGGTGCTGGTTGTCGGCGGATATGGCCTCTTTGAAGCGCGGCGGCTTATCGAAGGACCGATTATTACTATCGAGTATCCCGTTGACGGCAGCGCCACCTCGAGCACAGGAGTGATTATTGCCGGTACTGCCGAAAACATCTCGTTTTTGACTATCAACGACCTCCCTTCCTACACCGACAAGAGCGGACATTTTAGCGAGTTGCTTTCTATCCCGCCGGGGTTTACAGTACTGACCGTCCAAGCAGTCGACCGATTTGGGAGGCGCGCGGCAGAGTCTGTTTCCATAAGCGTGCTCGATTATTGTCCGATTACCAACGCATAATTATTTTTACATGGCATTTGGCAAACCAAAGAAGGAGAAGGCGGCAAAAACGACAGGTACAAAAGACGCCAAGGACGGCGTGCGCGACAGCAGCGCCATTGATGCGGCGATACGCGATATTAAACAGAAATTCGGCGACGAGGCCATCATGACGCTCGGCGACACTCCCAAGGTTGATGTCGACGCAATCCCTTCCGGCTCGATAGGCCTCGACTGGGCGCTCGGCATCGGCGGTTATCCGCGCGGCCGCATCATCGAGATATTTGGCCCCGAGAGTTCCGGCAAAACGACGCTCACCCTGCACGCCATCGCCGAGGCGCAAAAAAAAGGCGGCATCTGTGCGTTTATCGACGCCGAGCACGCACTTGACCCGGAGTATGCAAAAAAAATAGGCGTTAAGCTCGATGAGCTCCTTGTTTCGCAACCCGACACCGGCGAGCAGGCGCTCGAGATTGTCGAAGGACTCGTACGCAGCGGTAAAATCGACATTGTCGTTATTGACTCGGTTGCCGCACTCACGCCAAAAGACGAAATAGAGGGCGACATGGGCCAAGCGCAGGTGGGCAAACAAGCGCGCCTCATGAGCCAAGCCTTGCGCAAGCTCACCGCCATTACCGCCAAGAGTAAAACACTCGTGATTTTTATCAATCAGATACGCATGCAAATCGGCGTGATGTTCGGCAACCCGGAGACCACTACCGGCGGCAAGGCGCTCAAGTTTTACACCAGCGTACGCCTCGACATACGCCGCATCGCACAAATTAAAAAAGGCGAAGAGGCGGTAGGCGGCCGCCATCGCGTCAAGGTGGTCAAAAATAAGGTTGCGGCTCCCTTCCGCAAAACCGAGTTTGATTTGCTCTACAACGAGGGCATCTCGCGCGAGGGCGAGCTTTTGGCGCTCGGCGAGAGCCTCGGTGTCGTGCAAAAAAGCGGCGCATCGTACTCCTTTACACAAAAAGACGGTGAAAAGGTAGCGCTTGGCCGCGGCTACGACGCATCGCGCACGTATTTGCGCGAAAACAAAAAAGTGGCTAACGAAATCTTAAAAGCAATCAGTAAAGAGCTCGAACACAGCACCACCGGCGTCTCGAGCGCCAAAAGCGAAGAAGCTTCCGAGGAGTAAAAAGGCGTTTGTGATATACTGCATATATGACTACCGGGCTTAAAAAAGAGATACAAAAACTGGCACGTGAGAGCGTGCGCGAGGCCCTCCAAAATGAGTTTGATCTCATGAGCATACTTGATATCCCTGTTGCCTCTCAAAAAGAACAGCAAGAAATAGTACGGCTTTACAAAAAACCCTCGCGCCAAGGCGTGCGCACTCTCCGCACCAAAATCTAATGCATGGACTGGAGTATATCTCTGTCACGACAAGCCGAAAAGTTTTTAAAACAGCATCACCTAGCAGATGAGACTGTTGTTGAAGCAATACAAAAAGCACTGTGTAGATTTGAAGGAGAACCAGTGGCGGTAGACTTGCGCAGACTTACCGGCATATGGGCAGGCCATTTTCGTGTGCGCGTCGGCAAACTGAGGATGATATTTTCACTCAACTTTCCTGAACATCGGGTATTGGTTGAAATCATAGACAACCGCGACCGCGTATATAAATAAGTCTGCTATACCCTATTGCGCGGCACAGAGCAAAAACGAAGAAAGCTCCGAGGAGTAAAAAAGTAACCCCGAGGTTCGCACCCCGGGGTCGAGTTCTATATTGCGTCGTTGCTAGTGGCGAGAGCCTCCCACAGTTGTTCGCGGGTATAGTAGGCATGCTTGTTATCGCCAGCGATTTCGATGCAATAATATTTTGTTTCAAATTTCTCCTCGCGTTCTTGCGGTTCGTTGCGAATATTGATGAAACGCGAGTAGGTAATTTTATCAATATAGTAAGCGTCAACGGCTATTGCAATTGCAATAAGTTCGTCCGGAAATATTTGTTCGTTCGAATTAATGCGGATGAGGTTGCGCCAATTATTCTGGTTATCCAGGGCGCCGTTGCGTATGATTTTCATTTGATGCTCCGAGAGCAAAGGGGTTCGCTCATGCGAGCCCTAACATATGAAAACCTCATCCATCCGTTGCATCCGCGCACTATGCTAGCATATTAAAATAAATTGTCAAGTTCTATTATCTAGAATACAAAATAACTATTAAAATAAGCGTATTTTAGGCTTTTAGAAAAAGGTAAAAACTAAAACGAGTAAGCGTGGGTTGGCTCGGATAGTTTGCGGACTGTATCTATTGCAAGTGACACCAAGGCTACGGCTGCTACAAGGAGCGCCAGTTGCACGCCCAGGTGGGTGTGTTCGAGCGCCGCGAGGACAAAGTTGGACATAGCGGCGAGACCTCCCTTCTCTACCGTTATAAAATTGGCAAATACTTTGGAGACCCACACCAGGCGCCCAACCACCCACATCGAGAGTATAAACGCGTAGACTTTGAGCGCGGTTGTGCCGGTAAGCGCGCGCGCAAAGTATATTGCGCCGACATTTGCCATCACCTGGCGCTCTATGGGGCTTATAGTTTTTGGATTGTTCATAGCGAAGTAGTTACCGCCTCGTACACTTTTTTAAACTCGGCCTTGGCACGATGCACGCGAGTTTTTATCGCGCCCACCGATACGCCCTCCTCCTTGGCTATTTCCTCCTGCGTTTTGCCTTCGATAAAAAACGAGGCGAGCACTTTGGCAAACGGTGCCGGCATACGCGAGAGCACCGAAGCGACCTCGTCGATAAACTCCTTTTTTTCGAACTGGCGCAGATTTTTGTCGGGTATGAGCGCCCATGTCTCTGGTTCGAGCTCTACTACCCTGCCGCCCTCGCGCTTGCGCTTGGCGTAGTGCGTGAGCGCCGTGTTGATGAGGATGCGATAGCCCCACGAGGAGAAGCTTGCTCCCTCGACGGTTTTAAACTTGCCCGCGTTGATATAAATTTTGGTGAACGCTTCTTGCACGATATCCTCGGCATCCTCGCGCTCGTGCACAATACTGGCTGCCTTGCGCAAAAAAGGCTCCTCGTACTTACGCACGAGCAAAGCAAACAAACTCGGATGTGAGAGTGACGCCGCGAGCAATTGCTCGTCGCTCATTCCCTCCCCTTTACCCTCAAGGGATAAAAGCTCTTTCATGACAACACTGTACATCATAGACTGCCCTTTTTACAACCAACACTCTTGCACCCAGGTTTCTATAGGTTGCGCGGCTCTACTTTTTAGGTACAATGCTGAGGCAAGACAAAATGGGATTGAGGAGGGTGCGCGGCGCGGTCGGCGCGAGCACTAGGAAATTTCCAGTAAGGAAATTTCTGCCCTCCGCAATTCCATTTTGTCTGCCTATACCTATGGCGATGCTTGAATACAACGAAATACTCAACAAAAAAATCATTCTTCTCAACGGTGAGCCGTACGAGGTGCTGGATGCGCACGTGTTTCGAAAGCAGCAGCGCAAGCCGGTCAACCAGACAAAACTGCGCCATCTTATCACCGGCAAGGTAACCGAGCAGGCGTTTCATGTCTCCGAAAAAGTGGAGGAGGCCGATCTTTCGCTTAAAAATGTAAAGTTTTTATACAAAAACCGCGGAGAGTGGTGGTTTTGCGCCGAACACAATCCTGCCGACCGCTTTGAACTTGCCGATGAAACAGTCGGCCCGCAAGGCAACTTTCTTAAACCCAACACTATCGTCGAGGCGCTTATTTTTGACGAAAAAATAATCGGCCTCAAAATGCCCATCAAAGTGGAACTCAAAGTGACCGAAGCGCCGCCCGCGGTTAAAGGCAACACGGCGCAAGGCGGCAGCAAGTTGATAACGCTCGAGACGGGCGCCACGCTTAACGCGCCGTTATTTATAAACGAGGGCGACATCGTGCGCATTAACACCGAGCTCGGCGCATACGCGGAACGAGTAGACAAAAAATAATTAACGGACGATGTAGGGCACGAGCGCCATGAAGCGCGCTCTTTTAACCGCTTGCGCGAGCGCGCGCTGGTTGGCGGCCGAGAGGCCCGTGCGGCGGCGCGGCATGATTTTGCCGTGCGGGTTGATAAACTTTTTTATGGTCTCGATATCTTTGTAATCGATATGCGGTATGTAACCGGGTGAAAATTCTTTGCTCATATATTTTTGCTTACGCAAGTTTCTATTTATATTTGTTTTAGTAAACTAAAACGGAATGTCGTCTGGATTGCTGTCCTCCGCGGGATAATCGATAGCGTCTTCTTTGGGAGCCTTTTGAGGTGCTTCGTCTCCTGACGCGATGTCGGCTCTCTCGTAGCTACCGCCCGTGCCACCGCTGCTTTTAGGACCAAACTGTACGCGCTCGGCGATAATCTCGGTTTTATACTGTTTCGCACCATCTTTGTTGTCCCAGCTACGTGTTTGGATACGACCCTCGATGTATGCCGGGCTCCCTTTTTTAAGATATTGTGCGCAGGTCTCCGCTTGGCGACCAAACACCACGATGTTATGGAACTCGGTGGCCTCCTGCCTCGAGCCATCAGCCTTTTTAAACGTGCGATTGGTCGCAAGGCCAAAAGAGGCAACGCTACCACCCGAGGGCATGGCACGCATCTCCGGGTCGCGGGTGAGATTTCCGTAGAGCATTACTTTGTTGATATACATAGTATTGTTAAAATTCTTATTCTCTACGCGACTATCGCGTCGATACTTTTATCAAGTTCCTCCTCGGAAATCTCACCCGCTTGCTCGGCCTCGGCAAGCGGCTTCTTCAGCGTCTCGCCTTCGAGGCGGTCGGAAGTAAATACTGCGCGGCGCGGTACAAAGCTCGTGTCCTCGCGTACAGCCTCGATAAGGAGGTGGCGCAAAATCTCGTGCGCCCCGCGGAGATACTGCTTTATTGCATCAATGTTTTCTTTGTCGGTGGCAAATTTTATAAACCCAAAGTAGGCCTCGGCATACTTCTCGCGCTTGCCCTGGCCGCGGCGCTCGATGACATACGCGAGCGGAATTTTAACCGGAGCTTGGTCTTTGATGATTTCGACATTGCCAAGGATTTTGCGGAGCGCTTCAGTAGCGGCAACGACACTTTCCTCGGTGAGCGTAGGAATGAGATGATACCCGATTTCATAAATCGGTTGCGTGTCCCCAGAAGAGACACTCGTCAATTGATCGACGGTACTATTGAACGTTTGGGTTAACTCCGCGTTAGCGGAATGCGTATCTTGCATGCGGCCACCTTACCACAAGCTTCCCTGTCCCGCAAGGTCGTTATACTGGGAACTATATACTTGGTCACCCTAAGAGTGATGCATAATATCCTTTATGCGACGCCATTATGCAGCAGCCTCTATCTATTGGGTTTTATGACCTTATGGAGATTAAAATAATCATAGAGTGGTTATGTATATAGTTCCCGTGACACTAACCATCCATGTATTTTGCCGTAACAAAAGCCGCAAAGGAGGCAGCCACGAGCATCAATATTAACTGGAGGCCTCCCGGAGATAACACTAAAGAGAGGGTCCTCAAAATCATACCCAGCAGGAGAACCCAAATGACAAAACTGAATCCGTACGCCCACGGCCAGTTCATGCCCTTATACTACACCTTAAAGACTTTTTTGAAATTCTCCCCTATATGGGCGGCCATGTTGTCGACCGAAACTTCTTTAATTGCAGCGAGTTTTTTGACCACTTCCTCCACATACGCCGGCTCGTTGCGCTTGCCGCGGTATGGTACCGGTGCGGCAAAGGGCGAGTCGGTTTCGCTCAAGATTTTATCGAGCGGAGTAGCTTTGATGCTCTCGTCGTACATATCGGTATACGTTATTGGCCCGGGAAACGAGAGGTAGCAACCTAACTCGAGATACTGTTTTGCAAGCTCCACTGTGCCGGTAAAAAAGTGGATGATCACTTTTAATTCTGGATGAATGCTTGTGTACTCTCTCAACATAGCGAATATATCGTCGTGCGCGCTTTTTTCATTTGCGATTCTCTGCTCTGAATTGCGGCAATGAATCATGAGCGGCTTATGTACCTCGAGCGCAAGCGTTATCTGCGCGGCAAATCTCTTTTTTTGCGCATCGTGCCTTTTCTCTGTGATGCCGGAATGAGAGTAGTCGAGACCGCACTCGCCTATTGCCACCACTTTTCGGTCGGCGGCGAGCTTCTTATAACTTACGATATCAAGCTCTTCCTCAATATTGTCGTTGGGATGGAGACCGACCGCCGCCCACAAAAAACCGTATTGCTCGGCAAGCAGAAGCGCCCCGCGACTGGTGGCAAAGTCGGTGCCAATTATCACAGCGCCGACATGGTCATCCTCCATCCGCGCAAGCACATTCTCTCTGTCTGTATCAAACTGCGGTAATTGCACGTGGCAGTGCGCGTCAAAAAACTTAAGATCCATAATTAATCTTTGCGAGGAAAAAGGTTTTCGGGCTTTTTGTTGGCTATGATAGCGCCTATAATTTTTTTGCTGGTCTCGGGGAGCAGTGGCTCAAGCATGAGGTCGATTGTTGCAAGCTCTTGCACTAAACTCGCAATAAGTTCGCGCCCATGCTCGGGGTCGGTTTTGATTACTTTAAACGGCTCTGTGTGCGTAATGGTTTGGTCGAGCGCGCCGATACGTTCAAAGACATAATCAAACGCCTTGTTGATTTCAAACGTATCAAGCTTTTTTGCAAATTCTTTAGGGAACGGGCTCCGCGTTACGGCAACCGCTTGGGGCAAATTAGTTTCGGCCAGCTGCATGATGCGCGCCACCACATTGCCGAGCCCGTTGGCCAAGTTGGCGTTGTACAATTCTTTAAAACTTTCGCGCGTAATGTCGCCGTCCTCAAATGACGAAATGTGCCGTGCGAGATAGTAGCGCACGGCATCGGTGCCATACTCCGCCAAGAGCTCCTCCGGATCGATGACATTGCCGAGGCTTTTGCTCATCTTTTTGCCCTCCGAGGTGATAAAGCCGTGCACCAACAGCGTTTTGGGCAAAGGCAAACCAGCCGAGAGCAGCATGCCCGGCCAAATAGCCGCATGAAATCGCAAAATATCTTTGCCTATGACATGCATATCGGCCGGCCAAAATTCCTTGTACAGTGCGTCATCATCAGTGCCGAAGCCCAGCGCGGTTATGTAGTTGGAGAGCGCGTCGCACCACACATACATAACCTGCGAGGCATCACCGGGCACCGGGACGCCGAGCCCCGGTGGCCAGTCGGCTTTGCGCGGGCGCGAAAAGCTCACGTCCTCGAGTCCTCCACCCAGCAAGGAGAGGATTTCGTTTTTGCGCGTCTCGGGTATAATGCGCAGTTTATCCGACTCGATCTTTCGGCGTATTTCAACCGTATATTTTGAAAGGCGGAAGAAATAATTTTCTTCTTTTAAAAACTCAGGCATAGTGCCGTGGTCGGGACATTTGCCGTCGACCAGATCCTTCTCGGTGATAAACGCTTCGTGGCCGACGCAATACAGCCCTTCGTACTCTCTTTTATATATGTCGCCCGCAGAAACCAGCTTGTTCCAAAGTGCCGTGGCGCCCAGCCAGTGGCGTTTTTGGTCGGTGGTGCGGATAAACTGATCGTATGATATGTCGAGCTCTTTAAACAGCGTCGAAAATTTGCCGACGATGTCATCTAAAAACGCCATCGGCTCTTTGCCCTCCTTGCGCGCCGAGTCGACCATTTTTTGCGTGTTTTCGTCGGAGCCGGTTAAAAAATAAGTTTTGTCTTTAATCAGGCGATGATATCGCACGATGATGTCGCCGAGCGTCGCGGTATACGCGTGGCCCATGTGGAGCTTCGCGTTGGGGTAAAAAATGGGCGTCGTGAGATAAAACTTTTTGTCTGCCATTGTATTAAAGACCTCTACTTCTCTTCGCCGTCGGGTGCAAGACCTTGGCGAGCCAACAAGCGCTTTTTTTCTTTGTCGATATCCGAGACGTACTCTTGTATGGCGCCAGCGATAGGCACCGAGAGCAACACGCCGAGAAATCCTATCAATTGAAACCCGATAAGCAACGAGAGGATAACCAGGAGCGGCGGGATGCCCACGACCTTTTTGACCACGACCGGATAAATGAGATGCGCCTCAAATTGCTGTATGACGATGTAGAGCCCGGCTACGAGGAGCGCCTCGGTGGTGCCGCCATCGGCAAACGCCACCGCCACCGCGGGCACTGCCGCAAGAAACTGGCCAAACACCGGTATCAGCTCAAAGGCCGCCGCCACAAGCGCCAGGAGGAGCGCGTGCGGCACGCCGAGTATGACAAGACCGAGATACAAAAGGATGCCCACGATGACCGCAAGCACGAGTTGGCCCTGCATCCACTTGCCTATCTTTTCCTGCGAGCGCTTCCACAAATTGAGCACATATACCTGATGAGCTGCCGGCGTGATGATGCGCAAAAAATCGTCAACGCCTGTCTCTTGCACCGAAAAGTAAATCGAGAAGACGACAATAAGCACAAAAGAAACAAGGCCGCCAAAAAACGCCGAGACGGTGCTAAACACGCCGCCGGTGGTGCTGGTGATGGTCGACGACAAATTTTGAAGCAGATTGGCCGAAGAAAAATTGCTCGTCACCGATGAGGGCAAAAAGCCGTGCGTCGTGCTGGTGAGGTCTATGTTTGCAATAGTCGCGGGCAACTGTTCAAGAAAGTTGGCAGCATCGTTAAGGATAGGCGGAATAAAGAAAAAGAGTATCGCAAAAAAAGCCGCGGCCACGAGCACGTACATGAGCACGACCGCGAGCAAGCGGTTGAGACCATGCCGCATAAAATATCTGATAGCCGGTTCCACCGCCGAAGCTATAACGATTGCGGTCAAAACCACGAGCACGATGTCGCGTAGATACCACAGAAAGAAGAGGAGCAGCGCAAACAGTAGCGCCTTGATGATGCTTCCCGCTGTGATGTTGACGTTTATGTTAGTGCCCTGCATAACGCCATGATAACACAACCGCTCTTGCTTGGGTGCTAAGCCTTAATCTGGCTCGCGAGCAGTGGCACCAATTGCGCAACAGCAACCCGTTCCTGCTCACCGCTGTCGCGATGGCGCAGCGTAACGGTGTCCTTCAAACTGGAGTTTTCACCGAGCGTGTCAAAGTCGATAGTGATGCACCACGGCGTGCCGATCTCGTCTTGCCTCCGGTAGCGCTTGCCGATATTGCCGTTATCGTCCCATACTGTGTGCGGTATCTCTTTTTTAAGCGCATCGTAAACTTCGCGCGCCTTGGCTACGAGCTCGGGCTTGTTTTTGAGCAGAGGAAAAACGGCGGCTTTGATGGGGGCAACCGATGGTTTGAATTTTAGATACACGCGCTTTTCTCCCCCAAGTTCATCCTCGGTGTAGGCAGAAGAAATGACCGCGAGCAAGGTGCGCTCGACGCCAAAAGACGGCTCAACAACATGCGGAAGGAACGCCTCTTCCCCCTCCGGCGCGTAGGCAAGATTTTGGCCCGAACCGTTTTGATGGGCAAAAAGATCAAAGTCACCGCGATACGCGAGGCCATAGAGCTCTTTGCGACCGAATGGAAAATCAAATTCAAAATCAATCGTGCGCTTGCTGTAATGTGCGCGGTCTGCCTCCCCCACCTCAAGCTCGTGGACAGCCTTTGCAGGAATACCCACCCGCGCATTAAACTCATGTACGGCTTTGCGCCACTCTTCAAACGCTTCTTTCCACTCGGATGGTTTAACAAAATACTCGATTTCCATTTGCTCGAGTTCGCGCACTCTAAAAATAAAGTCGCGCGGCGCAATTTCGTTGCGAAAGGCTTTGCCAATTTGCGCGATGCCAAACGGCAGTTTTGGATGGAAAGAGTCAACGACATTTTTGAAATTAACAAAAATCCCGCCGGCAGTCTCGGGCCGCAGATAGGAAATTGAACTTTCTGTTGCTCCGATCTGGGTTTGGAACATCATATTAAATTGTTTAATGTCACTCCAACTTGTCTTGCCACAATTTGGACACTCGAAAAACTTTCTATCATCTTTCGTTTGAACCCATTTCACATGATCAGCACGAGAACGAGTGTGACATTCTTTACATTCAACAAGCGGGTCAGAAAAGCCTGAGACATGCCCGCTGGCTTCCCACACTTTAGGGTTCATTAAAATTGTCGCATCGAGGCCATACATATCGTCGCGGCTGTCAACAAACATGCTCCACCAAATATTTTTGATGTTGTTTTTAAGCGCCACGCCCAAAGGACCGTAGTCCCACGTGCCCGCCAGGCCGCCGTAAATCTCGGAGCCTTGGTACACAAACCCCCGCCGCTTGCAGAGCGAAACTATCTTTTCCATCAAATCCTCATTTTCTTCCATATCGTATTGCGATACTACCAAATTTAATTGGACACTACTATATCCATGCCGGTTTGGAACTCTTGATCTCCCGTGAGGAGAGTCGTGGGCGCTGACGCATTAGCACTTACCGTGACCTGCGCAAAGCGGTCTTGACCGCTGAGCGACGCGTCGCCCGTGAGCGTGGGCGCCGAACCCACCTGACTTGAGCTTGGTGTCAGTACCACTTGGAATGCCGCCTGCTCCGCGGCGGCACTATAGCCCACGCCTGCGCTCACATCGCCGAGACTCCAGGTAACCGCGCGGCTTGCATTGTCGTACACAACACTCGCCGTGTTTGATGACACATAATGCACATACGGCGGCAACACGGCAGAGACGGTCGCGTTGGCAATAGTGTTGGCCGAATTTTTAACCGTCCATATGATAGTGTACGACGTGTCGCTGTTTGCTTTGGGAGGCATGGGCCCCGTGTTGACAAATGGCCCGCTAAAGTGGAGCGCTGATGCGGTGAGTGAGAGCGCCGAAGCGATATACACCTCCATCGAGGCGGCCGACGCGACTGTCTCGGGCACGTTGCCCTGATCTTGCCTCGTGCCCTGCACGGCCACGTTGAGGTCGATGACAGGATTAGTAATGAGCACTCCACCGGTGCCGGGCGGCAATGATGCAAAAGAAAACTGGAGCGACCCCGTACCGCCTGCGGGGATGGAGGCGAGCTCCGGCACCTGGGCTGAGGTCCAGGTAATGGTGTTGTTTTGTGATTGATAAAATCCGTTGGCAGATGAGATGGAGCTTGTGTCGAGCGCGGGACCGGTAAGTGTGAGCGTAAGCTCGGCATTTGATATCGCCGTCGTGAGATTGTTTGTCCAGGTGATGGTACCGCCCTGCGTTGTTGCGCCGGAGACCGAAACCGTTTTGCCGGTTTGCCCCGCAACAGCGAGAGTCGCACTGATAAACGGCTTGTGCACGGTAATAGTTTGCGGCACCGTGAGTATCGGCACGGGGATAGTCGTGTCGGTCGGGTCGGTGTTGGAGCCTGCGACAAAGCGAAACACTTTTTGGTCTCCCTCTTGCCCATCAATAGAGCCTATCAAATGCACTACGGTTGAGACACCGGGCGCGAGCGTGCCGAGTTGCCAAAATGTTCCGCCCGCCTGTGCGGTGGGAGCCGCACTCACGACCGAAAATCCAAACGGATACTGCCCTAGAAGCGCCACGTTTTGTATGGGAGTGGTCGCATTGCTTTGCACGGTAATGTCTATAGGAAACTGCTGTCCCGCTATTGCCTCGCTCGGAGTGTTGATAAAAAGTGAAAGCGGCGAAGAGCCTATCATAAAGTCGGCTTCGGCGCTCTTCTCAAACACTGCATTGGAACCGGTGACGCTGTACTCAAGCATTACCTGCACTTTTTCTTGCGTGCCTTCTTGTCCATAAAAAATCCCACTCGCGGTTTGCTTGGTTTGTTGGCCGGGCGCAAGCGTGCCGATGCTGATGCGCTGCTGCGACAGCGCCGAGCCCGAATTTTGCGGGTCGCGCGTGCCGCTCGGATACGTAATGACCACATCCACCAGCGAGATAGCCGAGGTGTTGCGGTTGCCGACAATAATCTGCAACTGCGCAGCCTTGCCGGCGTCTATGAGCGAAGGCGCTACTACTTGCAGGTCGATATTGCTCGGCGACACAATGTTGCCGCCGCCAAAAAAAAGATACAGGGCCGCCGCCGCGGCGGCGACAAAAAATATTAACGAACCTATAAAAAATTTTGCGGCAAAAGACATTTTTTGTTTTGGTTCTTGATACAATAGGGGCAACTTCTTTATTGGAGCGTTTTCCCCTTCCTCCTCTTTCCAAGACACCGGAGCCTCGGCATTGCTTGGAGAGAGCGGCGTGCGTATGTCGTTCATTGGTTGTGGTTTGCGACCTCGCGAATAAAGTTTATTTTTGAGCGACTCGATATCGTCACCGCCTGACTGATCGGGATTTGGTCGGGCACGTTTCTCCTCCGGAGGCATGCAAAAAGTATACCACTCGAAATGCTATACTAAGGTACGTATGGCAAAAGCTACCCGTTCTTTTTTGCGTTGGGTCTGGAATCTCTCCCTGCGCACGAAGATCGGTATCGGCATCGGTGTGGTGATTATACTCACGGCGGGATACTTTATATTTGTGCCGCGCCCAACGGTGTATCAATTGATACCCGTTACTAAGGGCCCTATTACCGAAACAGTCTCCGTTACCGGCAACACAACGCCCATCGCGAGTGTCTCTATAGGGTTTCAAAACGGTGGCACCATTGCGCATATTTATTACAACTTGGGCAGCGTGGTGAGCGCAGGAGCGGTTGTGGCCGAGCTCAATACGGCAAATCTTTCGGCGGCGCTCCAGCAAGCGCAGGCAAACGTGGATGCCGAGCAGGCAACATTGGAAGGCCTCCAAGCGGGCTCTCAGCCTCAAGATATAGCGGCATCGCAGGCGGCGCTTCAGGGGGCGCAGCAGACTCTCGCAAATCTCTACGCCGGCATTAGCGACGCGGCAACAAGCGGATACGCTAAGGCAAACGATGCCGTGCGCACACAGCTTGATACTCTTTTTTCAAATGCGGAGACAAACCAGCCGCAATTGACCTTTGAGACAAGCGACTCTCAAGCGGCTATTAATGCAACCGCTTTGCGAGTCTCCGCAAGCACCGAACTTAATGCATGGCAGCAGGAACTCGATAGCATAAGCCCTTTGTCATCTCCCGATGCTCTTACTGCCGCTCTTACAAACGAGCTCGGCCATCTTGCGGTTGTTCAAAATTTACTCAATGTAGTGTCGACTACGCTTGATGGGAATATAGACTTGAGCGCAACGCAGCTTGCAGCGGACAAAGCAAATGTCTCCGCGGGACTCGCCGAAGTCAACGCAGCCATAAGCAGCCTCAACACTATTTCTCAAAATATCGCTTCGCAACAATCAACGGTAGCGGAGGCAGAGGCTGAGCTCGCTCTTAAGCAAGCGGGGTCGACTCCGGAAGCTATCGCCGCACAAGAGGCGCAAGTGGAGCAGGCCAAGGCCGGCGTTGCAAGCGCCGAAGCAAATTTGCAAGGCTCCCGGATCGTTGCTCCGATTAGCGGCACCGTGACGCAGCAAGATGCCAAAATCGGGCAGCAGGCCACTCCCGGCACGCCGCTTGTTTCCATAATAGGCACCGGCGGATTTGAAGTGGATGCGGGAGTGTCCGAAACAGACGTCGGAAAATTAACCGTGGGGGATCCGGTAACCATGACGCTCGACGCTTTCCCCAACGAAACGTTTGCCGGCACGGTGTTTTACATCGCTCCCGCGGAGACTAACACCGGAGGCGTCATCAGCTACCTTATAAAAATCTCGTTCGACAAACCCGACCCGCGACTCAAGAGCGGACTCACGGCAAATGTTGATATACAAACTAAGCACGAAGACAACGCGCTCATCCTCCCGCAATACGCCATACTCCAAAACGACAACGGCACGTTTGTCGAAACACTCATAGGCGGCGTTACCACGACCACGCCGGTGGCACTCGGAATCCAAGACCAGAGCGGTAATGTCGAAGTGCTCTCCGGTGTAACGGAGGGCGAGCAGGTCATCAACATCGGCCTCAAAACGCCATGATAGAGGTACGCGCGCTCGAAAAAGTATATACGGAGGACGAGACTCCGACCCAGGCCTTGCGCGGCGTAACGTTTTCAATAGAAAAGGGCGAGTTTGTCTCCATCATGGGGCCGTCGGGCTCGGGCAAATCGACGCTCCTCCACATTTTGAGCTTTCTCGACCGGCCAACGGGCGGCTCGTATCGATTTCAAAACAAAAGCATCGATGACATGACCGACCGAGAGCTGGCGCACGTGCGCAACTCGGACATGGGCTTTGTGTTCCAATCATTTAACCTGCTCTCGAGGCTCAGCGTGTACGACAATGTCGAGATACCGCTCTTCTACTCTGCCGACATTTTACCCGGTAAGCGCGCCGCCTTGGTGGAGGAAGCTGTCAGGTCGGTCGGCCTCGAAGAAAAGATGCACTCGGAGGCGGGGCGTCTCTCGGGCGGACAAAAACAACGCGTAGCCATCGCCCGCGCGCTTGTGGCCGACCCGCACGTTATTTTTGCCGACGAGCCGACCGGCAACCTCGACTCGCAATCGGGGTTGCAGGTAATGGAGATATTAAAGTCATTGCACGAAAAGGGCCGCACGATTGTGCTGGTTACGCACGAGACGCAAACGGCGGAGTTTGCCAACCGCATCATACGGATGAAGGACGGCTTAGTGGAGAGCGACAACGAAATTAAAGAGCACCATTTGCACGGCTCCTTAAAATAATATGTTTTTAAAAGACGCATTTAAAACATCGGTACGCAGTCTCTTGCACGGCAAGATGCGCTCGCTGCTTACCATGCTTGGCATCGTCATCGGTATTGCGTCGGTCATTGTGCTCATGTCAATCGGGCAGTCGGCGCAAGATTTGATACTCAACGAGGTGCAAGGCATCGGCTCAAACCTGATCATCATCATGCCGGGAGCTCCCAGCAACGGCAAGTTTTCCGCGCCGGCATCCGCGCAAGGCATCGTGATTACCAGCCTCCAGCAACAAGACATCGACGCATTGCAACGCGAGCCGTCGGTCGATCTTGCCGTACCCGAAGTCCGCGGACAGGCGGAAATCGTGTACGGAAACAATAACGCAACGGTGAGCTATGTCGGGAGCACCGCCGACTTTTTCGCCGTCAGCAACTTGGCTAAAGTTTCGGAAGGTCAAACATTTACCAAAAGCGACGTCGACTCGGCAAATCATGTGGTGGTCATCGGGCCCACCTTGGCGCAGACGCTGTTTGGATCCAACATCGATCCGATAAACAAAACAATACGGGTTAAAGATGTTTCTTTTCGCGTTGTTGGCGTGCTCGACAAAAGCGGCACGGGCGCGTTTGGCGTCGATATCGGCAATATAGTGGTCATGCCGGTAACCGTCGCGCAAAAACAGCTCCTCGGCACTACCTACTTTAACGTCATCATCGTGCAGGCAAACGCCGACTACAATATCGACTTTGTGACCTCGCGTATCTCTTTTATCCTCCAGCATGACCACGGCATTACCGACCCGAATAAAGATGATTTCAGCATAGAGACGCAGGCAGATATCCTTTCTCTTCTCGGCAATATTACATCCATCCTCACGCTTTTTTTGGCTGCGATAGCATCCATCTCGCTCGTGGTCGGCGGCATCGGCATTATGAATATCATGCTGGTTTCCGTTACGGAGCGGACGCGCGAGATAGGCCTGCGCAAAGCGGTCGGCGCAACCAATGGCGATATCTTGCAGCAGTTTCTTATCGAGTCGGTCTTGCTCACTTTTGCGGGCGGCGTGGTGGGCATCGCCACGGGCGGCGCGCTCGTGGTGCTGGTGTACGTGATACTCGCAAACTTTACAACTATCGGCTGGGTATTTGCCTTCCCGCTTTCGGCGGTAATTCTCGGACTTATCGTCTCCGGCATGGCCGGCATCGTCTTTGGTATTTATCCGGCCAATCAAGCCGCGCGCAAAAATCCAATAGACGCTTTGCGGTACGAGTAAAACAATGCGAGCGTTACAACCCGCTTGATTGGAGGGATTCGTTTATTGTGCGGATGAGAAGCGTGCGCGACTTTGCCGCCTCGGCCGCAAGTTCAATACTAAAGAAAGAGTCGGATATAAACGGCGCGAGTTCCTCTGTGCGCGGCAAATAGCCCAAGTGCGCGAGTACGCGCAACACCAGCACACACTCCACCGCCTGCGCGTCTTGCTCGTTTGCAGCAGCAGCTAAAAAAAGCAAACCCTCGCGCACGGCGCGGTAAAGCTCAACCAAAGGCTCCTCGCCTTGCACCAATCGCAAAAGCAATCGCGCAATGCGCCCTGTTGCCTGCCTGCGTGTGCTACTCCCACCGATGCAGTCGTGCGATATCATCTCCACGCCTGTTAAACGCCATTCGGCTTTGCCGCGCACCAACACAAAGCGCGCGCGCGTAAGCGGCTCGAGGCCGTAGCGCAGTTTGGAGTGCTCTACCCTGCTTGAGCGTGCCGAAGCATTGATGAGCCCTAACTTCTCGGTAAGCAAAGCAACGCGTACGTTGGCCTCGCCATGCGCACGCTTGGCCAATACAATACCCTCCGTGCTATAAATTTTATGCATAGTACTCCGTTTTTATCTCCAAACTGCCGAGGCCGGTTTGCGCGATAAGTTCGGTTTTGTATTTTTCGGCAATGCTTTTATCGGCGGCAGATACCTTGAGTATGTAATGCGGCCGGTCGCTTATCTGCATTTTTTCCTGCTTGCGCCAATCTTGTATGACGCGAGCCAATTCGCGCACGAGTCCTTCCTCTTTTAATCCCTCCGTGAGCACGACATCAAGCTGCACCTCCTCTTCGAGCGTGGCATCCTCTTCAACCTCTTTTATATTGAGCTCGTCTTTTAGCACCTCGTGCAAATCCGGGTCGACAGGGAGTTTTTTTGCGACAAGCTTTGCAAGTGGTTGGCGCAATTTAATACCGGCCTTCTCGCGCGCCTGAAGGCCAAGCGAGGCAAGCGCGCGCGTATGTTGCATGTCGACAAGCAAAGCGGTTGTGCCCTCTGTAGCTTTGGAAAAAGTAGGCCACTCGCTTAAATGCACGCTCTCTGCGTCTCCCTTGTGCCTCACACTCAAAAACAAATGCTCCGCAAAAAACGGCATGACCGGCGCCATTACTCCTGCAATGGTACGAAGCACCGTGCGCAATGTAGCAAGCGCCTTTTGTTTATCTTCGCTATCGTTTTTAAAGCGCTCGCGCGAACGACGCAGATACCAAGTAGAGAGGTCGTCGACAAAGTCGGCGATGGGGCGCGTGGCGTCGTCGAGCTGATAGCTCTCGTACCCCGCCGTACTTTCCTCTACCACTTGGTTGAGCCGCGCGAGTATCCAGCGGTCGAGAACGTGTGTGGGCTGAGACAGAATGTTTTGAGAAAAAGTGGACGAAGCATACAACTCGTAGAAACTCCGCACGTTGTCGAGGCGCATCAATATTTTTTTAGACACGTCCTCTACGCCTTTTTCAAAAAAGCGCAGATCTTCGCCGCGTATCACGGTTGAGGAAAGCAAGTAATAACGCAATGCGTCGGCGCCAAATTTTTCCACCAACTCCATCGGGTCAGGATAATTTTTGAGCTTCTTGCTCATTTTGCGCCCGTCTTGCGCTAAAATGAGGCCGTTGGTAATAACAGCTTTGTACGGCGTTTTGCCAAAGAGGCCGACGCCGAGCACAATAAGCGAATAAAACCAGCCGCGCGTTTGGTCGATGCCCTCGGCGATAAAATGCGCTGGATATCCTTTGGGCGCCAAACCAAAAAAGCGTTTGGGATTAAACGTGTCTTTTTTTTGCGGATAACTATTGCTCGCGTATGGCATCGAGCCCGACTCAAACCAGCAATCAAATACATCGGGTATGCGCTTCCACTCGCCGTCGAGCGAATTGCCGAGCTTGATGTCGTCAATATACGGCCGATGTAAATCGAGCTCATAGTCGGCATTGTGCGGATACGGCGTAAAAGAAATTTTGCGCACCTCCGCCTTTTTAAGATAGCAGCGTTTGGTATCAAGAGTGACAAGCGTTTTATACGGAGAGGCGATGGCTGTCTCAAATAGCGTCCACGCAGGGTCTCCGTGCGTGACGATAAGAATGCGTCTGTTGGTGTAACGACGCTCTATCTCAAACAAAAACTCCGCGACGCGTTTTTTAACCTCCATAAACGTTTCCGCGCCTTCGGGAGCGCGCTCAAATTGATCGCCGAGCGACATAAAAAAGTTGACCCATTCGGCGACAGATTTGCCGTCAAACATGCCCATGTTCCGCTCGCGGAGCCGCTCATCGACCATGACCGCGCCGTCGGGAAGATTAAACTCTTTTTGCACAATAGCCGCAGTTTCTTTGGCACGTATCACCGGAGAAGTGGCGATGATATCAATCATGCCTTGTACCCGCAGATTTCGTGCAGCAGCGCGCACTCCCTCGCGGCCATAGTCGGTCAAATGATTTTCGGTATCGGAGCCGCTATCAAGGCGTTCTTCCACATTGTTGTGCGCCTCGCCGTGTCGCATGACAAAATAGGTGTTGCCGCTTTTGCGCACAAGCGGCAACAACTCCTCAACCGAGCCAACAACTTTTAACTCTTTGGTTTTGTTATGCCGCCACACCGGGAGCGGCGCTCCCCAGTAGCGGCTGCGCGATATTGCCCAATCGGGAGCACTCTCAAGCAAATTATTGAAGCGACCGGTGCCCACGTGGCCCGGCACCCACGCCACTGTTGCGTTTTCGGCTAGAAGCTTATTTTTAAGCGCTGACACTTTTACAAACCACGAGTTGGACGCCCAGTTAAGGAGCGGCGTGTCACAGCGCCAGCAGTGCGGATAGGAGTGTTTTATTTTTTCTTCGGCAAAGAGGAGCCCGCGCTCTTTTAAATGAGCTATTATTTTGGCGTCGGTCTCTTTGGGATTGCCTTTGGGCTTTACCAGCATATGCGCAAAGTCGGTGACCGAGGCAATAAATCTTCCTTCGTCTGTCACGTGATGTATCAGCGGTATCTTTTCTTTCTCGGCCAATGCAAGATCGTCGGCGCCAAACGCGGGCGCAACATGCACAATGCCGGTACCGCCATCGAGTGTGACAAAATCGCCTGCATATACCTTAAACGCGTGCGTTTTATGCTTATGAAGCTCATTTTTAAAATAATCAAACGGCGGCTCATATCTTTTGCCGATTAAATCTTTGCCCTTATACTCCGCAAGAACTTCTGGAGAAACTCCTTGAGCAGATACGCCGACACTGTCTTCAATGGAGGGTAGCTGTGAGAGGACGTTTTTCAGAAGTTCTTTCGCTAAAATAAAATATTCCTCCCCTATTTTAACTTTTACATAGGTTGCCTGCGGGTTGACCGCCGCCGCCGTATTACCCGGCAATGTCCAGGCGGTAGTTGTCCAAATCAAAAGCGAAGTGTTTGGCCCATCGAGCAAGGGCAATTTTACCGTCACCGCAATGTCTTCAATATCTTTGTAACCCTGTGCCACTTCATTATTAGAAAGCGTCGTGCCGCAACGCGGGCATAGATGCATCGCCTTAAAGCCTTCATATATGAGCCCTCTGTCATACAGCGTTTTAAACGCCCACCACACACTCTCGGTATAGTTCGCGTCCATGGTGCGATAGTCGTGTTGCATATCGACCCAGCGGCCGAAGCGCTCGATTATTTTTTGCCAGTCGCTCGCGTAGCGCAACACCGCGTTTTGCGCGGCAGTATTAAATTTTTCTATTCCATACTGCTCGATGTTGCGCTTGGTTTTAAATCCGAGCTCCTGCTCAATTTGATTTTCAAGCGGCAATCCGTGGCAATCCCAACCCCAGCGGCGCGGCACGCGCCATCCTGCCATGGTGCGATAGCGCGGCACGGCATCTTTAATAGCGCTTTGAAGCAAGTGCCCATAGTGCGGCAAGCCTGTGGCAAACGGCGGTCCGTCATAAAAAACATATTCACCCTTGGGCGCGTCTTTCGTAAGCGACTGTTCAAAAATTTTCTTGTGTTTCCAAAACGCCAAAATCTCCTCCTCGCGCGCAGCCAGCGACCCTTTTGCATTAAATGGAGGCGTATCTAACTCCTCGCCCCCTTGCTTAATATCATCAACCATATTAAAAAACTATACCACCACAGAGGTTATTTTGCTTTTTACATTTCCTCCGGAGCGGGGATGCCGAGCACTCGAAGGCCCTTGAAAAGTGTTTGCTCAACCGCTTGCGCAAGTAGCACGCCATAGTGCGGATACTTGCCACCAAGCACGCGTTCGCTTGCATACCAACTGTTAAATACCGAAGCGAGCTCGGTTAAGTAAGTAGTTACAAAATGCGGCTCAAGCTCTTCGGCGGCATGCATAACTACCTCAGGGTAGTACAACAATGTGTGTTCAAGAGCGCCGGCATCTTGGGGTTTATCATCAACACCTGCTTCAATATCCGCCTCTTTTGCTTCTTTTATAAGAGAGAGCGCCCGCGTGTGCGCATATTGGAGGTACGGTCCCGAGTCGCCTTCGAGCGAGAGCGACTTTACCGGGTCAAAAATAATATCTTTACCGCTGCCTTGTTTGAGCACAGAGTATTTTATTGCACCCACGGCAATCTGCTCGGCAATTTGAGCTAAAAGGTCCGACCTTGAAGAGCCCATGCTAAGGTCGGACCTTAAATCCCTGCCCTGCATTTTTCCTTTTGCATCGGTCTGCAAATCTGCTAAAAGCGACTCGCCAGTAATGACGTCGCCCGTGCGCGACGACATTTTACCCTCGGCAAAGCGCATCATGCCGTGCGCAATGTGCTTTGTGTGTTGCGCGATATCCGCCACTTCGGCAATACGCTTTGCGGCGGCAAGAACCACTTTTAAATACTCCTGCTGTTCGTTTGCGGTAATGGTTATGGACATATCAACAGCACCCGCCTCTTTTTTAAGCATAAGCAGACCTAAATCTTTTGCTTCATACGTTGGGAGACCTGCTTTATTGACAAACACGCGGGTGTGCAAGCCATCCTGCTCGCCGCGATAAACAACCGCGCCGTCGCTTTTTTCAAACACTGTGCCAATATGGGCCTGCACTAACGTCAAACCTTTTTGCCACGTCTCGCTCTCAAAAAAATAATCGTTAAATTTAGTACCTAATATGGTGTATATCTTTTCAAACTGCTCAAGCGAATGCTTCCTGCCCTCATCATACAAGGATATTATTGCAGAATCTTTTTCGTAGACTTTTTTATTTATCGCATCTATCGCTTCTTTATTATTTTCATATTCACGCGAGCCATATGCATACGCCGCACCCCACGGCGCATCGGGTTTTTGTTGTTTGCCCCATATGGCTTTTGCCACGTGTAACCCCACATCGCCCTGGTAGTTGGCGCGTATGACGTTCGCTCCGGCGGCTTCCAACACGTGCGCAATGCTCTCGCCGATGGCGTTACTCATGAGGTGGCCGATGTGGAATTCTTTAAAAGGATTGGGATCGGTATACTCCACCATTATTGTCTTACCTTTATACAAATCATTGCTTCCCCATTCTTTTTCTTTGGCTGCGGCTTCAACCTCTTTAGCTATTGCTTCACGCGTGAGAAAAAAATTGATGAATCCCGCATCGGCAACTTCAATTTTTTCTATGAAATTTGGCAAATGTTCTTGAGAAAAAGTCTGGAAGCCTACAGCGGCGCTTTGGACGCTGAGGCGTCCCGAGGACTTTTTTGAGAGAATATTTGCCTTAATTTCCTCCGCAATTTCCTTTGGATTTTTTTTGAGAATTTTTGCGGCGGCAAGCGCGGCGTTGGTGGCGTAGTCGCCGTGCTCCATCTCGGCC
>JBEKSG010000001.1:0-147346 GCA_049997855.1 Minisyncoccia bacterium | reverse complement strand
CATGGACCTCAACGGACACGCTCTACGGCACCAACGGCAAAGCAGCGAGTGAGACGTGGTACAACGGCACGGCGGTGTACCAAACCGCCGTGTGGACGTACAACAGCGACGGCACAGTGCATGATATTGCGTATGCCAATATCAGTGGCCAAGCATATACGAGCTACGATGTGGTATACGGCACCAACGGCAAAGCGGCCAGTGCCACCTACAGCAACGGCATGACCGAGACGTGGACGTACAACAGCGACAGCTCACTGCACGAGGTCGTGTATAAAGGGATCACCGGCCAGGCATGGACCTCAACGGACACGCTCTACGGCACCAACGGCAAAGCAGCGAGTGAGACGTGGTACAACGGCACGGCGGTGTACCAAACCGCCGTGTGGACGTACAACAGCGACGGCACAGTGCATGATATACATTACTATGGAATCCTCGGGCAAAAATATACGAACTACGACGTGCTGTATGCCAACGGTAAGGTAGTAAGCACTACTTACTACAACAAAGACGGCACAACCACGACTAAGTCTAGTTAACTTTCTCTCGCTTTACTCTTTCCTACTTTTGGCTTAAGCACAAAACGCCATAGCTTGTTTGTGTACGCGCCTGCATACAGTATCCCTATGCGCGGTGTTTTTTGTATATCTTTGGGATTTACTTTGACTCCCCTATCTTCAACCCATAAGCCTATCTTTTTGCCGAGTGGCTTGCCAGTAAGCTTTTTATCTATGGAAAGCGCCTTGGTAAGCCGTGCCGGCCCAACAATATCGCCGGCGGCGCGTATCAACACCGCGGCAGGATACTCTTCCCTCTCGGTCACGAAGTTGAGCATCCAATGCATGCCGTAGGTAAAATACACATAGATAGTACCGGGCCCCATAAACATCGGCGCATTGCGAGGAGTCTTACCTCGACTTGCATGCGAACCGAGGTCGTTAAATCCGTGATAAGCCTCTGCCTCGGTAATCATTAAAGTAATTGTTTTACCAGCAACTTTTCGCACCAAAAACTTGCCGAGCAACTCTTGCGCCACCATAAGAGTCGGACAATTAAAAAATTCCGGCTTTAAAACCTTTTTCATCTGTTTGTGACCACATGGGGTGGCTTTCCGAACTCGTCAAACAACGTGAATATATAACGATAAGCATACAGGAGCTCACCTCAGTACTCGGAGTTTAGTCAGTGGCTACCCCCACCATGTTTCCGGGTCACACGTTCTAGCACAGTAAGAGTTGAGTAGCGATATCCGGGCCGCAAGTTTGTTTGGGTGAGCTTATCGCACGACTTCGTACCAAGATTCCTCTTGTTGAATAAAAAAACGTCCTTTATTCGTGAACAGGCATGAGCCAACAACATCTTTCCCGTCCTCATCTTGGAATCGAAAAAATGGGAAAAAATGGGCGCTTGGCAAAGTATTGGCAGCTGCCTCTCCCTCCGCGAAACGGAAAAACGGGACTATTTTTTTTACTTTAATAATCATTTATTTCTCTGAGCCCGGTGTTGCCAAAAATTTCTTTGCTAGAAGGTATTGATGTTAGGCTGAAATTTTTTTCATCAATAGCAATACCGTCCCGTACCTGCAAAGTACTAGAGACTACGCGATTTAGTTTATTGACATCCTCTACCACACTTCGGACAGCATCAATGCGACCAATGGTCTTGAGGGTGTTTTTGACAACATCTGCTTTTTTATTTTTTCGGGTCTTGCGGGTCATATCAATTATTATTCATTCTATTCATTATTTGTAAAATTCCTATGAGGTCTTTAATGCTACGGTTGACTTCATAATACTGCCACACGGACTGCCACAGAGGACTATTACTAGGCCAGACTTCAAGGTTCGTCGTACCGAAAATCTGCTGTGCTTCGCGGCAGTCGATAATCCTTGAATGGTGTGTGTAGCCTACAGCAAATTTTTGCACTATTTTATTCACGTCTTTTTTTGATGAGTACATACGGAGCATCAGGAGCTCTTTTTGATATTCTTTTGCGATGTCCAGTGTGCTCTGATATTGGCCGAGCACCAATGGATTCATTCGACTTACCAAGATGGTGGCGAGCTCCAGCCCTCGTTTATCCTTGCTTTGGAGATGCTCTTTGATCAGGTCGAGCGTTGATTGAACCGCCTTAGCCGAGATGTAGTTACCGCCGTCCTGCCTGATTTGCGGGTCGAGCGGCCCTAACTCCGAGGTCTCTCCCATCACGATTTTATTGCCACCGCAGACCATCAAGGTGGCAGCGCTTTTAGCAAATCGCGGAATGACATAAGTGATCGTCCCTGAAAAATGGGAGTGAATAAGTTTTGCGATGTGGTATGCCGCATCCGCATCTCCTCCCGGAGAATCGACGATTATATCGATATTGTTGGGATTGGGATACTGCTGCCTCAGCATCTGGAATTGCGGATTATTTATTATGTCAAAGACGGCATCCACCCCTTTGCGGTCGATTGGGCTGAGTTGTATCTCCATTGAAGCATTACCACGCAGTTGTCTGAATTGGCCCAATATCTGATTCGCCTGCTGCTGTAACTGGGCGATAACATTGTTGATTATGTCCATAGGCAAAGGGTCAGGATGACCCGACGCTTTCAGCATACAATAAAACCCGTACAAAAACACCCCGTAAAGAGTGCGCAAAAAAGCGTGGAAATCACGCTATGACTTTCCGTTTTACTATCCATCTGTAGAGCTCGATATTGCAGCATAAGGGTTTTCAGCATTTTGTTAGCACGTCGCCCTATATATTTTTTCAAACACGTTTAGCGTATACTTGAGACATGGAACCACTGCGGGGCAAACTACCGACACGTCAAGAGCTTTCAGGCTGGGATGAGGCAAAATACCTCGCCTTCTTGCAGTTTTGCCAGCTATTCATCACCCAGACCCCTACAGGATCGGTCATCCGTGTCACCAAGGAGCGTTGGCAAGAGACACACAGCCTCCCATTGGAAAGCCACCAAGAGTTCTTCTACCGCATCGACTGCTCCCCGGAAGACCCTGCGGCCACCGAGCGAGCCTTCTACCACCGCCTAGCCAATATGATGAAAGGCGTGCTCGGGTACTTGCGGCTACATCCCGAAACCATCACACCCGCCATGCGAGAGATAATAGAACCCAACCAGCGCTTCAAGTGGTGCCTCGCTACACGAACCCCAGTACCGGTAATTATCCCTCGTCCAGTAAGTTTTGATGACAAGCTCGCCGAAGCTGCCGACAAAGTTACCGACCTCTTCATCCGCTTGGTCGATTCCATCTCGCAAGAAGACCTCGATCAAATGAGCCCGAAAGAGCGAGTGCTCGCCGCGAGTCGGATGCAATACGTCTTTGATCTCAAAAAGCACCTACGAACCTACCCTGGCTCTTTTCGCCATATAAATACACAAACCGCGAGCATCAGAGAGCTGGAGGCGGAGGTGCTCTCCTACTCAACACGAAGATAGGTATCTCGCCATTGGATCTCTGATGAATACTACAACCTCGCCTCAGATAGCTTGCGGGGGTCATCAGTAAACATCGAGCCCCATTTCAGAACCCTCGCTAGATTTGTATAGTCACCATCAATCGTGTAAGAAGGTATTCCAAAATAACAGTCGTTTTTCACGTCGATAGCCGCGCCGCCCGAATCTCCGCCGTCTATCTTTGCCGACGAAACGTAATCGTATCCCTCATCACCGGCAACGATGCCATCAGTAACCGTGATGCCATTGCTTGAGCCTGCATCCGGGTAGCCGAGCAAGAGCATGTCATCTCCTATGGCAGGAGGTGTGGTGCAGATTTTCCTTTGATTGGTAGATACTAACCCCGTGAGATATGAGTCCTCAGGAAGTTGTAGCAGTGACGCATCCGCACCATTTGGGTCGGTCGTTATGTTCTTATGATCAACTGTATAAGTGGTGCTTACCGCATCTGGGAACACGATATCGCAAGACTGGGCTACGCTCCCTTTATTATCCGTAACAACATGAGCATTGGTGAGGATGTAGAAAGTGCCGGTTGAACTCCTTAGCAGGACACCGCTACCGCCATCATCCTGAGTAGAATCTCTCCAATTGCAGTTAACTTGCGGCACTATAGGGGTCCATTCTTCCACCAGAGAGGAGTACCCGGTGCCCGCCACCACCGCTTCAAGCGTGAGAGCGTGAATTTCATTTTGTTGGTGAAGCAGGATGTAACCGCCGCCGATCAGTACAAGGACTGCTCCGGCGGCACAGATGGCAATAAACTGGTTGCGGATCATGGGATGATTGTAGCTTGTTTTAAGGCCACATACGTTAGTATCGCATCAGCGAAACTCATTTTTCCTTCTTCCAAAAAAATCTATATTTTCTCACGTCATCGAGATCAAGGAGCCAGATTATAAACGCTTGAAAAAAGTACATTGCTACGGCTGCTAAAATACCTCCCCAGATGCCCACACTATCGTTTGCGTATATGAACGCCGCAATGATGAGGATCCAAAAGAAAATTGTTCTCGCAACGAACCCTTTAGGGTGTTTCTTGATTTTGTTTAAGAGCTTGTCACTCTGCGTCTCTTCCGAGTCGTTCTTATTAGAAAAGTATTTTCTGACGTTTTTTACAGCCTCCCATTGTTTATATGTGTCTATTGGAAGAATGATTTTCAATTTTTCGTCGTCAAATATATCTACAAGTTGGTTGAATATGTCTATATTTTTTTCATCAGCGCGTCCAGTTTTAAGAGATTCGAAAAAATTAACTCGTTCTGCAGGTATACTTATGATTTTATCTATTACATTTACTAATGCATTATCAAACGAGAATTTATTAAATTTATCTGGTAGCTGTACAAAAAAATTACCGACTGCCGAAGACGAAATATCATTTTTTTCAAATATGAGTGCAAGAAACTGCGAAGCATTTTCTATAGATTCCAATTGCAGCATCTTGAGTTTTAAATACTCCGATGCAAATGTGTCAGAAATATTTTTGTATGTCTCATAAAGTCCTTTATCAAAGATAGTTTTTGTTTTTTCGTTAAAAGGAAATCTTTTAAGATAATATTCAAATAAAGGAATCATCTCTCCACTGTCAGCATTACGTTGCTTTGCCACTGTAACTTTATTAAGGCTCTCCATCATCTCAATCGTAAAAGCATTTTTAATGCCCGAAAAAATCTCCTCTGGTATTATTTTCAGTTCTTCCAGTTGGAGGTTCATCAGAAGTGCGGAGCCAGCTTTTTCTTTGGGGCTAGAATCAACAATTGATTTTATTTTCTCAACAATTTTAGTGCCGTTGTATTTTTCCAGCAGTTCAGAGAATTCTTCTGTACCTGCTCCATTTGGAAACATGGCATTAAGTACCTCAGGGGAAGGTATGCTGCGTTCTATTGTGGTATTTTTTTCTTCGGACATAAAATTATACAAATCTTTTAATCAAGAGTGACTTGCTATGATTACGCGTAAAACGAATGCGATAAACAGAATGGCCACGCTCACCGCAATGCATTTTATTGCAAATAAGAAGGGGTATCATACTGAAGATTTAGTGGCCGGAGACGGTCCTTTAAAAATTAAGAAGATCGCAAACAAAAAATTGAACAGAGGAATGAGCCCTAGCCACCATACTTTAAAGACGCCAGCATCCCTTGATCGACGTAAAAGTGAGGGTACGTAAATACAAAAAAGTAAGACTACCGCACAGAAGGCGATTGCAAGAAAAACAAATGCTCCTACATTATTACCCTCATTACCAAAGCTCACGCCAGTATTACTAAATAATCTTCCAACTACTGCCACGACAAATGCTACGAAGTAATTAAGAAAGAAACGCTTTCGTCCCATCAGCGGCTTATCAAACCCGAGGATTCTTTTGAACCACATATTTTTATCTTAATTTTAATCTAGTGAGAAACGCAAAAAGCCCACCGCATAGGTGAGGGCTTTCACCCTCCGCGCCGGTTTCCCGGACGTGGCTGGATAGAGCAACCCTATACGATGGGGTTTTTATCTCTATCCAGACCTTTTCACCATGCCCGCCGGCAGAAGGCCGAGGGTTTAGGCTACTAGCACTATTCAATTGTACATTCTGACAGTACCATTTTCGCCTATGTTTGCAAGGCAGAGGAGTGCACAGACGCTTGCAATATGGCTAAAAATATGATATAATTGAGCCGAGATTGATATGGATATTGAGCAAAAAAAAGACTGTGCCTTGAGCATATTATCAACCTTATATCAGATTGATGGTAAGGAGGAGATTTTTGTAAGTGAAGGGACGCTTTTGGAAAACGAGCTCGGGGAATGGGACTTTTGGAATATAATCTGTCCACTGCTTGCAAAGGAGGAGATATTGAAAGAGTATAGCGACCCGGATACGGCGCTTGCAGATATAGGATTCGACCGCTTTTACAACGGACACCCGCTGTATAAAAAGTTGAATGATCAGAAGCTACAACTATTCAGAAGCGCAGAACTTAGCCCCAGTACTTATTACAAAAATCTGCCGCCAGTCACTTCACGCACGGCATACGAGGAAAAAGTCATCAAAGAAATAGAGCGGTTAGATACAGAGATGGAGGCGGTAAAACCCAAGATACGAGGTGAGTATCGGCATAGATTCGTGGTCGATGGAGTAAAATTATTTTTGAATTTTAGAAGTACAACCCCGCAGCATATAGTGATTGACGATACACCGGAGGATACAAGCTGGCACTCTCTGCAACTTCGATTCACAGACGGGCGCACCCTCCACGCCTCTATACCTGCTAAAAAATGGGCTAAGAATAGCATCGAATGTGAGCAGCTTGGGCTTGAAAAAAAGGGTGGTAGGCCTAAAGAACAGTGGCACATTTTGGAAGAGGCTGCGTCTCATAGTGGACAAATAAAACTAGCCTCAAGCATGAATGAAAAAGAGAGTAAGAAAAAACAGATCAACCTTTTAAAAACTCGTCTCAAGGCGGCCTTCCCTAAATTAAAGGGAGAACCTCTTGAGCCTGTGGGGAGAGATGCATACCATACAACATTTGAAATTCTCCCGGAGCAACAGGAGGAGCGCCGCTATCAGGAATAAATGTATTTTCCGCAAAGACATCACGCCCCGTAAATCGGGGCCTTTTTGTTGAGATAAGGAAAATTCCCGGAAAGTCTGCACACGTTTGTATATGAAGACCAAATCAGATGAAGATCGTTACTACAGAATTACTAATTTACCGCAGGCAATATATCTGTTTGCAAAAGGCGAGCAAATCGCCGGTATAAATCCTACCGATTCCGGCAAGAAGGAGTTCGCTTTCGTGCGTACGGCCGAGTTAGATGATCTGGTCGATATTTACAAATTTGGCAGACCCGACAATGAGAATTTGTTGGTGCAAGTTCATGTGTACGAAACCGCGCGGAATCAATTACTGGATCTTTTGAATGGCCGCTAAAAAAACTATGGCGGACGAGACAAGACAAGATGGAGAAAGGACGTCAGAGGCGGGCTCAATGCTGCATGCGGCCCTTGAGTACCTTCAATTGGGCTATCCTGTATTTCCTGTTCAAAGCGGGAGCAAAATGCCTCTCATTAAGTGGGGTGAGTTTCAAAAAAGAAAACCAACCGAGCAGGAAGTGCGGCAGTGGTGGGTGCGGTGGCCGGATGCGAGTATTGGGTTTGCAACCGGTGCAATCTCAGGCATCGTTGTTATTGATATCGAGAAGGATGGAAGTGCCGAGGGATTCCCGCCGACTGTTACCGTGCGCACCGGCGGTGACGGCCTACATCTTCACTATAAACATCCGGGCCTCCCTGTACAAAACAGCACGAAGAAAATCGCGCCCCTAACGGATGTGCGGGGCGACGGAGGATATGCTCTGTTGCCACCTTCCTTGCATAAGTCTGGTAAGCGATACGAATGGATTGTACAGCCGACGGATGCTGATCTTGCACCACTACCCTCGTGGGTACTTGAGAAGGCAAAGGTTGATACTGGTAAAAAGACTGATTGGGGTCAATTTTCTCACCAACCTGTCGGAGAGGGCGAGCGCAACGATGCGGCAACAAAATACGCTGGCAAGCTCTTACACGATCTTTCCCCCGAGATGTGGGCTACCGCAGGATGGGATGCTCTTAGAGAGTGGAACCGGAAGAGCTGTGAGCCGTCACTAGATGAGAAGGAGCTGCGTGCTGTATTTGATAGCATCGCGGGGCGACAATCAACTAGCCACAGCAAAACACAAACAAGACAGAAGCCTTCTGGATCTGAATCATCCTCTACGCCAAACCTGCGTCGTATGTCGGACGTGCAACCGGAAGACGTTAGCTGGTTGTGGCCACAACGTATACCTTCAGGGAAGCTAACTGTAATAGCAGGCGATCCCGACCTTGGAAAAAGCTCAGTTGCATATACCATCGCCGCTCATATATCGCGAGGCACTCCGTGGCCGGTAAACGACGGCCCTGCCCCGATAGGAGATTCGATTTTACTATCCGCCGAGGATGGTGCAGCAGACACAATCAGGCCGCGTCTTGATGCTGCTGGTGCAGATTGCAATCGCGTATTTATTTTGGAGTCAGTCCAAGATATCGATGCTGATGGAAAACCGATTAAGCGTTTCTTTTCTCTTAATAAAGATATTGCGGCGCTTGATAAAGCCTTATCGTCTCTGCCAAATTGTAAGCTACTAATAATCGACCCTATTTCTGCTTATTTGGATGGAGTCAACACGAATAGTAATTCCGAGGTTCGTGGAGTGATGATGCCTTTTACCGAGTTGGCAACACGGCACAACGTCGCAATCATAGCGATAAGCCATTTCAACAAGAGCGGGATGGGCAAAGCGATGTATCGAATACAGGGTTCACTCGCGTTCGTTGCAGCGGCTCGTGTTGCTTACACTGTCGTAGCTGATACGGACGATAAAGAGCGGAGACTTTTTATACCGATTAAAAATAATCTCATTAAATCAAAGGATCGAACCGGATTAGCCTACAAAATTGTTGACAACGGAAACAACCAGCCTCTCATCATCTGGGAAGACAAGCCTATAGACATAACCGCAGACGAAGCCCTTTCTCTATCATCGCCCGATACTGAGGCTGCTGACACCGATTGGGCCGAACTCTTCTTACAAGATCTTCTTGCTGAAGGGCCAATACTGGCTACAGAGGTATCTAAGGCAGCGAAGGCTGCAAACATCACTCCCAAGCAATTACGTCGCGTCCAATTGAAACTTAAGGTCGAGCACATAAAAGACAAAAAAACACTCAACGGCCCTTGGTGGTGGGTGTGGCCGGGACACGAAGATGCCCTCAAACTCGAAGATGCCCTATCCAAAACAGAGGGCACCTTGGGTATGGAAGGGCATCTTCGGGTGGATACGGACGATACAGCCGCGAATTATGAGTAAGCGGCCCAAAAAACAAATGGCCCGGGAAGACACCACGAGAGTGGTTTATCTGCACAAAAACGAGACGGGCTTCTCCGATGAGACGGTATTGGCGCTCCACGAGCTTGGGGCCGTCCTAGAGCCTATATGTAGGCGTTTAATAGAGGAAGGGCTTATATCAATAGTGGATGGTAAGATAGTCACTAAGGAACGCATCATAAAAGCATGAAAACGAAAGCTCAAACTGAAGAGGCTGTACTGAAGGATATTGTGGCCGGTAAATACCGAGACTTTTATCTTATTTACAATCGCAAAAGCACCGACGATACCGACAATCAAAAGAACTCAATCAAGTATCAAAAAATAGAAAACGCACGATTCGCATTGCGCGAACACCTCCCCATTGCTCCATTTACTCTCGAAGGGTTCGCTACTGATGGCATTGTTTCCGAGCGACATTCTGGCTTCAAGGAAAACGTGGAGCTTACTTTCGGTGACGGCAACATGGTTCAATACAGCGTAGACCGTCCAAAATTTTATCGCCTCGCGGAGTTACTCAACCAGCACTATTTCAAGGGCGCGATCATTCTTTGTTGGGACAGAGCGAGCCGAAATAAGGGAGACGACAATATACTCCGAAAACTGATGAAGGGAGGAGCTGATATGCGCTTTACGCTCGCACAGTACGATAAGACAAGCGCTGGAGAGCTGCATATGGACATAGACGGCATGTTTGCCGAGCATCACTCCCGCGTCACGCGCGAGAAGGTTAGTCTCACTATCCGCAACGCGCGAGCCCGAGGATTGTGTACCAATAAGGCACCGGTTGGATATCTCAACGAGGGAAATATGGAGCATAAACCGCTTGATCCGGCTCGTGCACCCATCATTAAAAGATTATTTGAGATGGCGGCTACCGGGGAATGGAGTTTGGCCGATCTATCCCGCTGGGCCACGGAGCAAGGCTTTACCATGCCACCTATGCGTCGTCGTCGCACGAGAGATGAAATTTTAGCGGAAGAGGAAGACGATGTGCGAGCTGAGATTGAAGCAATCAATCGTCTTCCCACGTTCAACACCATACACAAGATACTCACGAATCCTTTTTATGCGGGCAGAGTACTTGGCAACGATGGTATGTGGGTTGCAAGCATGAGCCATGAAGCATTGGTTTCCGAAACCCTTTTTAATGAAGTACAGGAGCGATTGGAGAGAAAGAACAAAAGCGCACACTACGCGGAGCTTCTCGATCACCCTCTGCGCGGCATCGCACGCTGCGCTGTGTGCCGTCGACTGTACACCCCCTATCCAAAGAAAGGGGCCATGTACTACGGTGCCCGGTGCGCCGATGGTTGTGCGAACCCTCTCAAGAGTTTTAATTTTGATTACATCGCCGCGAAAGTAGGCGGATTGATGGCCACACTTTCTTTTACGGATGAGGAGCTCGAAAAGTTAGACGCAACTACGAATACTGACATTGCCCTCTTTGAGACAAAGCGGCACAGCCAACTCGAAGCTGGTGAGCGAAAGAAAAAGAGAATCCGCGAGGACTTAGCGTATCTCAACACTAACCGGCTTATGCTACTCAAAACTGGTGTTTACACAGCAGAGGGTTTTGTCGCAGAGGAGGCCCGGCTTAGCCTCGAACTCGCAACACTCTGTGAGGAAGAAGTCGTCTCTGATGCTTCTATGCGCGAGACTGTCAAAGACATCATAATTCTTTCCGAACTCCTGAAAAACGCTGCAGTTGTTTATGATCTGGCAAAACCGCACGAAAAGGAGCGAATCCTCCGCGTTATCTTTTCCGAACTCACGTTATCCAAAACTACGTTGGAATATAAGTGCAGAAAAGGATTTGCAGCTCTTCAGAGCCGTTTTGTTGCTTCTTGTGACCCCACGGGGAGTCGAACCCCGATTTGTTCCGTGAGAGGGAACTGTCCTAACCATTAGACGATAGGGCCGTTGCAACAATCTACAATATTTTTACCTTTTTATCCACTCTTTGTCTTGCCGCACCAACAGTTCGCCTGCGCGCTCCGGCTCCGCCATCATCTCTTTGACCGCCCGCTCCATGCGCATGCTTTGTGAGCCTTTAACCAACACGCAGTCGCCACTTTGGAGCAAAGCGGCAAGCTCCTCCCCCGCTTTTTCGGAATCTTCATATTGTAAAATTGCATTCTCGGCAAGCCCGCCGTCGAGCGCAGCCTCGGCTATGTCACGCGCACGAAAGCCAACTGTTACGAGCATATCGATAGCGCCACCATCGCTCCCACGTGCGGCAACGTGAGTGCCTATCTTGCGATGCTCCTCAACCGACTGACGGCCGAGCTCGAGCATGTCCCCCAGGACGGCAATTCGCCGTCCTGGAGGGATGCCGGCGCTTTGGCCGGCGCGCCCAGAAAGAGGAATACTCTTTAAAGCATCAAGCGCGGCGGCAACCGCCGCCGGTGAAGCGTTGTACGTGTCGTCGATAATGAGCGTATCTTTGACACCGCGCACCAAATGCATGCGCCCTTGCGGCGGCTCATAGTTTTTAAGCGCGTGCACTATATCACTCGGCGCCTTCCCGAGTGCAACTCCAACCGCCGCCGCTGCGAGTGCCGGCAAGAGCGTATGAGTGCCGATAGCTCCCTCAACCTCGATAGGCACAGAGATGCCGTCTATGGTGAGGTGAGTGCTCATCCCTATCGGCCAATGCTCGGTGCCGCTCTCAAAAAGAATGGCTGTGTCTTCGGCACGGACATCGGCTCCCCGCGCAAAACCAAACGTAATTATTTTTTTACCGGTGGCGCGCTTTTTAAATTCGTCTATACGTGTATCGTCGGCATAGAGTACAAGCGTGCCATCGGGGAGCAGCGCATCGATAAGCGCAGCCTTTTCTTCGACCACCTGCTCTGCCGATTCAAAAAACTCCACGTGCACCGGCACCTCGGGAAGGTGGGTAATAACTGCAATATCGACCGGTAGCCACGCGGCAATTTTTTTAATATCGTTCGGCCGGTCGGCTCCAACCTCGAGTACGAGCCACTCGGGATAGCGCGACCCAACGACTATAAGCAAAAGCCCGTCAATGAGGTTAAGCGCCCATTTAAAAGGATTATTCCACGCATTGGGACGGCCCAAGATGGTGAGCGGCAGGCCTATCTCGCTGTTAAAACTTTTTTGCGATTTGCGCACATAAGCGCTCTCGGCCACCACCTCGTAAATGGCATCTTTGGTGGAAGTTTTGCCAACGCTCCCGGTTACGGCAATAATGTGCGGCTTGTAGCGCACCACCGTCAAGCGAGCCTCAAGGGTAAGGAGCGAAAGTATTATTTTTTTAAAAGCAGATCGCATGAGAGTTATCGGTCGGGAGGGAGATTATAATAATTAATAAGAAAGCGTGTGATGTCGATAAACGGATCCGACCATGTCTCGGAGGCATAGGGAGCGCCTACCGGCTTCTGCGCATACAAAAAGATGATAAACCGCGCGTTGCTGTTGGCTGGCAGATAGCCAAAGTAACTGTGCAAATAGGTATCCGAATAGTATGCTCCGGTCGAGGGATCGACTATTTGCGCGGTGCCCGTTTTGGCCGCAATACTGTAATGATCCATTTTGACAGCCCCGTTATCGAGCACCGTGTCAACCACCGTGGTAAGCATCCCCGTTACGGTCGCAACCGTGCTCGGTTTGAGTACCTGCGTGCCACTACCCCAATCGAGTGTTTTGGTAATGCCCGTATCATAGTGTATCGCGCTTACCAAATGAGGCACCACCAGCTTACCGCCGTTGGCGAGCGTCGCAAGACCTCGTATTGTCTCAATGGGCGTAATGGCGATGCCTTGCCCAAATGCTGCCGTATCATAATCAACTTGGCGGTTATAGTTCAAATTACTTACCAGCCCGGCTTGTTCCTCGGGCATGTCGATACCGGTTGCTTCGCCTAAGTCATAATGGTTAAGAAAATAATCTTTCATAATGGCGGGACCCATGCGTGTTGCAATAAACGAAGCGCCCACGTTGAGCGATTGGCTGAGTATTTGCTGCATAGGTATCACGCCGCGCGCGACATGGTCGTAATTGCAGATTGGCTTGGCATCAACGGTAATACAGCCCATGTCATTGTATGTGGTGGTTGCCGTAATCACGCCAGAGTCGATGCCAGCCGCCATTGTGAGCGGTTTTATGATGGAACCCATCTCATATACATTTTGCACCAGCGGGTTTGCAAAAATAAGAGGATCGGTTTGCGCGCCAAAGTTGTTTAAATCAAATGTGGGAGATACTGCCATTGCGTATATCGCGCCGGTTTGCGGATCCATGATGATACCGCCGGAGCTCGCCGGATGCCACGTGTTGTCATACGCAACCAGCTCGCGCTCGAGCTCGGCTTGCACAGAGGGCTCGATGGTAGTGATAACGTCTCCGTTTTGCGGCGCTCCGTTTATCACTCCCTGCGCAGCGCTAAAAAGTTGGACAAAAAAATTGGCATATAAATCGTCGTCGGTTTTGTTGAGTATGTCTTGATATTGTTTTTCAAGCCCGTAGCGCCCTTCTTGTGTATCGCCGTTGTACGCCACAAACCCTATCTCCTGCGCGGCAAGCGAACCACCCGGATAATAGCGCCAGCGATCTTCGGCCAAGATAACGCCGGGCAGTTGTTTTTGCTCAAGTTCCTGTCCCAGCGCGGTGTCGAGATGATCCGCGATGACGCTGTATTGTGTGCCCGGTTTGGTTGCCTTGGCTAAAAAATCGTTCTCGTTGAGCGGAATCAGGCCGCTCAGAGACGTATAGAGTGCCTGCACATCGGTAACTTTTGTGGGATTCACCGCGAGCGTAAAACCGCTTTTAAGCGTCGCCGCAATAATGTGATTGCCGTCTTTGTCGGTAAAATAAATCGAATCACGATCGAGCAAAGGATTCGCCGGTTCCATAAACTGCGCGTCGGCGCGGGCGGTATATACCTTACCTTGGACGATTTGGAGGAAGTATAGCCGTCCAACGATAATAATGCCGCCAAGCACTATACACGCCACGAGGACACGTACCCGGCCTATAAAACGTGTGTTCATTGTTCTATGTTAACCTTTATTTTATTTGCCCAAAGGAAAGCGAGCCGCTTTCTCCGTGCGCATACACACTTGTCACATTGGTAGGAATAACTAATCCGAGCGTTGCGGCACGCTCGGGCGTGAGTGACTGTGTCAGCGCCAAATACTGGTTTTCGAGGGAGCTCAATTGTTCAGTGAGTTGTGTTGTATTACGTTCGGCGGTCGTTTTGGCGGCAGCGTTGGCAACCGCTTCGAGTAAAAACGCGCAGTATAAAAAGACTGAAGCAGTAAGTATCACTACCAAACATACAAGCGCGCGATTGAGGTATGGCTGATAATTGTTAGTTATCCTTTTCATACTTTTTTTCTATCACCCGGAGCTTCGCGCTTCGTGCCGAAGGATTTTGGCTTATTTCCGCGCGGCTCGGGACCAAAGGTTTTCCCCGACGTTTTAGTCGGGGCCCCGACCCAGAGGCGTCGGGGTTAACGAATGCTCCCTTATCTTTATCCACTAAATTTTGAAAAAGTTTTTTAACCGCGCGGTCCTCAATGCTATGGAAGGTAATGACCGCTATGCGGCCACCTTCGCTCAAGTGTTCCCAGGCGGCAGTTATACCCGACTCAATGCAGGCAATCTCTGCATTGACCGCCATGCGCAAAGCTTGAAAGGAGCGCGTAGCCGGGTGCAAACGAGCCTTGCGGTACGCGGCAGGCACAGCGTCTTTGATTATTTCTGAAAGTTCAATGGTTGTTTCGATAGGTTTTATCGCACGGCGCTCGACTATTGCTTTTGCAATGCGGCGCGCATACGTCTCCTCTCCATACCCGTAGAGCACGTCGGCAATGACCTCCTCCTTCCACTCGTTTACTATCTCGGACGCGGTAAAACCGGAGGCAGGTTTTGCGCCGTAGCTCATGTTGAGCGGCTCATCGATTAAAAACGAAAATCCTTTGCCTGCCGCAAGCTGTTCGCGGTTCCAACCCAAATCAAAGATAACTTTATCAATCGTATTAATACCTGCATGCTTGAGCACCTTTCCCAAATCTTTAAAATTGGCCTCCACGACCTCGGCGCGTACGCCGTATGGCACAAGGCGCTCGCGCGTACGCTCCACCGCCGCCATGTCGGCATCGAGAGCCAAGAGACGCGCACCGGCTTTGAGCGCCGCTTCGCTATGGCCGCCGCTCCCTGCGGTGGCATCAACCACCAGTTCGCCTTTTTGTATGTCCAATTGCTCAAGCACTTCGTTGAGCATCACGCTTACATGCTTGTCTCCCGGCGTCTTCGAGGCTCTAGACACCGGCACTTGCTGCTGCCTGCCCCGACCTTCACGTCGGGGCTCGCGCAAAGTATCGTTCTCCTCTCGAGAGGAACGATAGAAGGTACGAACCCCGACGCTCCCTTCGGGAGGTACGGGGCAGGCAGTAGCTAATGTCGGTGCGCTTTTCATATTACAAAATGCCTAAATCACCCAACGTCTGTGCCATCTGGTCGGCGCCTTTTTCAATCCGGCGCTTGTATTCTTCCCAGGTCTTTTCGTTCCAGATCTCGATACGGTCGGAAACTCCCGCCAATACTACGCGCGAGCGCAAATCGGCAAACTCTTTTAAAAAGTCGGGCACCAAGATCCGCCCGGCCGCGTCTACATCGCTCTCGACCGCGCCCGCCAAAAGAAAACGGCTCATGCCGCGCGTGTCTGCGCCACCCATGGGAAGATTGTGCAGTTTAGCTACAATCTCCTTCCATGCCGCGAGCGGAAACATAAAAAGGCACGAGTCGAGGCCGCGCGTGATCACCACTTTGCGCCCCACCTCTTTGCGGAACTTTGCCGGAAGTGAGAGGCGTTTTTTGCTATCGAGCATGTGGAGATATTCACCAATCAGCATATGTACCACTCTATCCCACTTTATTTCCACTGCATAGCACTTTGCCCCACACAACTGTGGATTACCCCACTTTATGGTCGCCCATATAGGCGCTTGACAAAAAGATAGTTATAGATTATTCTATTAAACAGATGGGAGGTGCTCGAACAGAATGGCTGGACCTAGCAAAAGGTAACAGCATCATGAACATCTTAAAGAAAATCGGGAACCTCGTTCATATTGGAGTTTCTGTCGTCACCATTCTTTTGGCGGTGATTCTGGCCTGCCTGCTCTACGCAGGTTTGCATCAGGCTCAGCCGCCCAAAGACCGAGTTGGAGAAGTGCAGTGTTTTGGCAATCAATGCCTGCTACTCTTCTCTGACGCAAGAATACCGCCCATAATTTGGCGGCAAAAATAAAACGGGGGCAATCCCGCAAGCCGGCGTCCAACCCAGACGCCGGCCTAATTCTTTTTTATATAAACTTACGCTATTGCCTCCTGCAAACGCTTCAATACAAAATCTTTATCGAGTACGGAGAGAAACCAGCCGATTTTTGGTCCATATGACTTGCCTAAAAACGAAAGATAGAGCGCTCCAAACAAATCCTGCGGTGTAATGGCAAGCAACTCTTTGATGTGATACAACTTTTGCTGTATCTCCTCGCCACTTCGCATTTCTTTGCTCGTTTGTAGATACTCTTTCAACTCTCCGAGAGCCTTTTTTTGCACATCAGAAAGATGTTGTGCCGCTTCGGGGAGCGCCTTTTGCAACGTAAAGACAAACTTCTCGGGTGCATACTCGGCAAGCCATTTTTTGGCATATGCCGCGCGCTCGGCAAATTCTTGTTTGTCAGCATCACTAAGCTCGCCACCTTTAAGAGCGGCAACTTCCCTCTCCAAATTCAAATGCGGCATTTGGACAAGAAAAGCGACCTGTGAAAATCGCGGAAAGAAAGTGCCCGGAGGCGGCAAAACCCGCTCCGGATGAATGAGTTCAAATAATCGTGCGTAGTCGTCGTCTTTTGTCGTTTGATATCTTTCGGCCAGCTTATCGTACTGGTCATAGAGCGTCGGGATAGTGTCGCCCTCCGGATCAAAATTGATTGCCTGGTTTATATCTTTGCCGAGCAATGCAAGCCTCAATATTTTTGCCGGCAAAAGATTGGCTATTTCTTTGGCACTCGAGCCGCGCCCTTTGCTTGATGACATTTTTTTGCCACCCACCAAAAAAAATTCGTATGGCACGTCAAACGGCGGCTCATACTTGAATATTTCTTTTGCAATATGATTGGCAACATCGCGCGAACCACCTTTGGTTGAATGGTCTTTGCCGCCGCCTTCGACTTTGACGTCGTGCACCTTCCACTTTGCGGGCCACTCCGCCTTCCAAAAAAGTTTGGCATTGCCACCAAAAGGAGATACGCGCCCGCTAAAGCCGCAGCCTTTGGTGTACGGAACTTTTGTCTCGTGGCAATCTACCTGCACTGTCGTACCGTTAAAATCGGTTGCGTTGGTAGTTGCCACTTTTTTGCATTGCGGACAGATAACTGATATTGGCAACCAACCCTTTTTACGTTCCGAACCGGATACTTCCTTTTGTATGCGGCGGATAGCATCAGCCCCCTCAAGCGCCTCACGAATGACAGTATCCATCGCGCCGCTTACGTACGGCTCGCTCCCCCAATAAAACTCCGGATGCCAACCCGCATGTTCGATGGCTTCTTGAAACTCTTTGCCGTAATACTCGGCGTAATTACCAACCCCGTCGGGCGACGGGACATCACGAAGCAACATACCAAGATACGGCTCGAACTTTTCTTTTGACAGGTAGAAAGGGACACTATCGAACACGTCAAAGTCGTTGTGCTCCCAGATAAAAATGTTGGAAACATGAGCCTCGTCGAGTGCCTCATGAATAGCGCCGTGTATGGCCGCGCCGCGTATGGAGCCCATATGCACACGGCCGCTTAAGGTCTTTTCGTCGCGTATGACGATAGACTTAGCGCCGGAGGGCCTGTAATGTTCTGTAATTTCTTTGGCTAGCCTGTCTGCCCAAAACATGCACCTATTCTACTCTACTTTGAGGATTTTATATTTAAGCGTCCCTTGTGGAGTGTGGAACGAAAATTCGTCACCCTTTTTCTTGTCCATAAGCGCACTGCCAAGCGGCGAATGGTATGAGACTTTGCCTTCGAGAATGTTGGCTTCCTCGGCGCCCACGATGGTATAGCTGTGCTTGCCTGCCCCGAGCGTAGTCGAGGGATCGCCTCCAACTCTTTGCACCTGCACGGTTGTGCCCATGCCCACTACGTCGCTTTTGCCGGCGCGCACGATCTTGGCGTTTTTTAACATTGACTCGAGTTTTTGCACGCGCTCCTCGACGGCCGCTTGCATCTCGCGCGCCTCTTGATACTCGGCGTTTTCCGAGAGATCACCGAGCGAGCGGGCGTACTCAAGCTGCTCCGCAACCTCCTTGCGGCGCGTGGTGCGCAGTTCGTCGAGTTCTTTGGTCAGTTCTTCAAATTTTTCCTGCGAAATGAATTCTTCTTTTGGCATAGTGAACAATTCAGTGTATACAAAAATACGTTAAAGTCAAGATTTTGGGGGAAACCTACTGCAAATACTGCGGGGCGTTGGCTTCCATCCATTGCAAAAAGATGCCCATGGCAGATGGGGATTCTATTTGCGTGCCCGCAGGGCCCTTTTCCATTACCATGGCAAACGCATAGCGCGGATGCTCGTATGGCCAAAAACCGATGATCCACGAATTTTGATATTGATTTTGAATACCCACCTGCGCGGTACCGGTTTTTGCCGCCACGTGGACAAAATCAAACTTAACCGCCTGTGCAATACCGTCAGTAACGCCAAGGCGCATGCCCTCACGCACCACTTCCAAATTTTGTGCGGGCACGTTTATCTGCACAAATTGCGGAGTTGAACTCGCAATAAGTGAAGGCGTGAGTAGCTTGCCGCCGTTAGCGATGACCGCCGCCTCGCGCACCGCCTGGAGCGGCGTTATCTGCGTACCGTATTGCCCGATAGCGGTATGGTAGGTGTCGCCGAGGCGCCATGGGTCACCCGGGAAGTTTGCCGCTTTCCACGCGACGCTTGAGATGGTACCGGAAGGTTCGGTAAATCCTACTAAGCCTGTAGGAGCGCCGAAACCGAACATATTCAAATACTTATCTATCGCGTTGATACCGAGGCCGGGCTGTCCGGGATATCCGCCACCCACTTCGTAAAAATACACGTCGGAGGAAACCGCGATTGCCTGGCGCATAGTAACCCAGCCGTTTGCGCGCCAATCTTTAAATACGCTCGGATGCGCCGGATCATACGGGTTTGGCACGCTTATCGAGCCGGTGCTCAAAATTTGTTTGTCGGGAGTGATGACTCCCTCGGTGAGCGCGGCGACGGCGATGATGGGTTTAATAATCGAACCCGGCGAATATAAGCCATCTACCGCACGATTAAGAAACGGCAGTTTCGGGTCATTATTAAAAGCAGTGATGGCGGCTGTGTCGCCGTCGGTGAGCGCTTGCGATGAGTACTCCGGGTAGCTGGTCATCGCCAAGAGCTCGCCTGTTTGCACATCCATAATGACACCCGCACCTCCCTGGAAGCCAGACTGCTCGGCTATCTTTGCCAACGTATCGTAGAGGCCTTGCGTGACGTTGGCGTCAAGCGAGAGCGTTATCTTTTGGCCCGGCACGGGCTCATTTTGTATGCTCTCCGACACAACATTGCCGTGTGCATCGGTCTCGCTCAATTTGCTGCCGTTGGTGCCGGAGAGTTCGGAATTGTACGCCGCTTCGACGCCGTCCATACCTAGAAACACATCGCGATAATAAGTGCCGCTTGAGTCTTTGGCCGGCGGCTTTACGTACCCCACCACAAGCGACACGCCGCGCAAGGTTGAGTACACGCGTTTGGCAAATGCATCGGTAACCGACTCGCGCACGTTGTATGCAAGCGGCACGCCGTTTCTATCGACAATGACACCGCGATCGGCGACAATTATTTGCTGGCTCAATTGATTGTCCTCGGCTTGTTTTGCATATGCTATCCCACGGAGCAGTTGGAGATCACCGGCACGCACGACAAGCGCAATAAAAGATATTCCGACAATAACTCCGATAAGCAAAAAAGAACGCTGACCGAGTGGCCGCTCGATGCGTCCTTCAAACTGATCACGATCAAATTGCGCGATATTTTGCGAATCTATAAGAATCTCATCCGGATCTATCTGCGCCTTTATTTTTTTGCGCTTTCGAAATCGGCTGGCAATCATATGCCGCAGTATAACAAAAACACCCCTTACAGGGTGTCTTGATATTTTTTACGCATGTAGCGTGAAGCGACGTATCGCCCAAGCGTGCACAGGAGCGCGGTAAGCGTAAAAGGAATGTACAACACGTGCCACCGACCGACAGGGGCGCCATAAGCGACATCGAGAAGGAGCCCGAATACGATTGCTAAAATCCATCGGCCCGTGAACGCCGCGAGTGCGATGCCAAGAACCGAGAGCGGCCAAAACGGAAGCAAAAAACCTGCCGCCGCAAGCGCAAAAGATCCCGCCGATATCCACCATCCCTTATCGTTGTTCATGGATTGGTTTGTACCTCTACATATTGCAACGAAAACAAATCAACAGGAAGCTGTACATACAACGTTATAAACGATGACTCTGCCTCCTCACTCACATGAGACACCGATCCAACAAATGACGAAAATATGCCGGGCAAAACAATTGAGTCGCCAACGTTAACCGGCACGTCAGCCGGAACTTCACCAGACATCGAGCCGGCGCCCTGACCTATGAGCGAAACAGGCACACTGCCATTGAGAAGCGCGTCATATGTTTCGCCAGGCGCGGAAAGGAGCGTCACGCGCGAGGTAGTGTCATACACTTCGCTCACGGTGCCAACAACCGATGTCCCTCCCGCAAACACCAAATCGCCCGGCGTTACGTTGTCTTGTTTGCCAATGTCTATGACCAGCGTGTCATAGGGTATGCCCGGCGGCCGCTCCAGCACTGCGCCAAGCACGGTATGATTGGCGACACTGCGACCGAGAAGTTGCTTAAGCTCAGTATTTTCTGTATACAACGCATTGCGGTCGGCAAGCGCCGCCGTGGTGGATGCAAGCTCGGCGCGCAAGATGCTCGCTTCGTTTGCATCGAACGAATTACGAAATGCCATTACCGGAGAGGTGGCGTTCCAAAAAAAATTGCTCATGCTGCTGCGTAGGAGCACTACAAGCACGACAATAATACATGCAATTAAAAAAAGAATGAGCCAAAAGTGGCTCCGGTGTCTAGGAGATGTCGTCGTCATGTTCGAGAAAGACGTCGCGATGCGCCTCTAAATTTTCCAAAATAACTCCCGTGCCGCGCGCCACAGCCGTAAGCGGATCATCGGCAACCAACACAGGCACCTTGAGCCATTGCGCAAGCAAGCTGTCGAGCCCTTTGAGTAATGCGCCACCGCCCACGAGCACAATACCGGAGTGCATAATGTCGGAGAGAATCTCGGGCGGCGTCGTCTCGAGCACTTCGCGCACCGACTCGACAAGCGTGTCTATCGATTGTGAAATGGCTTCGCGGATATCCGAGTCGGTAATAATAATCTCGCGCGGTAGCCCGGTGATAAGGTCGCGGCCGCGCACGATGGCCTCCATATGCTCACCGCCCTCGATGGCCGTACCTATCGCCATTTTGACGTTTTCGGCAGTTTTCTCGCCTATCAAAATTTTAAATTCGGAACGCACGTAAGAAATGATGTCTTGATTGAGTTTGTCTCCCGCGACGCGTAAATTTTTGGAGCGGACAATGCCTCCCAGGCTGATGACCGCAATATCAACCGTGCCACCGCCAATATCGACAATCATGCTCCCCATCGCCTCGCGCACGGGGAGACGTATGCCAAGCGCCGCTGCCATCGGCTCCTCGACAATGTGCACCTCGCGCGCGCCCGCGTTTTGCGCCGCATCTTTAACAGCGCGTATCTCCACGTTGGTAATACTGGATGGCACGCCAATGACCGCGCGCGGGCCGAGCATCTTGCGCGACACGCCTTGTGCTCTATTTATCAAATACGCGAGCATCTCCTCGGTTGCCTCAAAATCTGACACAACGCCATCGACAAGCGGATGCACCGCGACAAGATGTCCCGGCGTGCGGCCGAGCATCGCCTTTGCCTCGGTACCCACCGCAACCACCTGGCCGGTTTTTTGATTGACCGCCACGACCGATGGCTCAGTAACGACGATGCCTTTGCCGCGCAAATACACCAGTGTGTTAGTTGTGCCGAGGTCAATGCCTACATCGTTGGAGATAAGCGGTAAAAATCGGTTTTGAAAATTTTTAAACATCGAAATATGCGGGGCGGTACTCTGTTATGCGGTCAGATGCCCTATCAACTCCTGCAGACTCTTGTGCGACACTTTGCCGCTCTTGCGCTCGACACACTCAAACTTGCCCGAGGCCAAAGTTTTTTCGGACACCACGACGCGCAGCGGCAAGCCAATGAGGTCACTGTCGGCAAACTTTTTGCCCGCGCGCGCGTCGCGGTCGTCCCAAAGCACCTCGATACCTGCCGAAGTAAGCTCGCGATAAAGTTCTTTGGCTTCGCTCGCAACATCGTCGTTGTCCTGGCTGAGCTCCACCAGATGCACGCGGAAGGGCGAAACAGCTTCGGGCCACACGATACCCTTTTCGTCGGCAAACTTTTCAACCAACAAGCCCATGAGGCGCGTGATACCGATACCGTAGGAGCCCGTCCACACCGGCACTTCCTCGCCCTTTTCATTTTTATAATAGAGGCCGAGATCCTCCGATTTTTGTGTGCCAAAGTTAAAGATATTGCCTACCTCGGCCGTTTTTATCTCCGTCAACTCTGCACGCGCGACGCCGAGCGATGTGAGTGTCTCATCGTTGAGTACCTCCCCGTTGATGGCGACGTTTTTTTCTTTATTAATATAAATAGTGTCTTCGCCGGTGTCGACAATAGTTTGAAACTCGTGGCTAAATTGTGTAAACGCGCCACCCGAAGCAAAGGTTACAAATGTATCCTCACCAATGCCCACACGCTCAAATACGCGCAAGTAGGCATCTATTGATTCGTTATAAACTCTGGTGTGATCGGCTTCGCCGAGGCAAAAAGAGTATGCATCCTTCATGATAAACTCCTTGCCGCGCATGATGCCGCTTTTAGCGCGCAACTCATTGCGCAGTTTCGTCTGGAATTGATACACCACTATCGGCAAATCTTTGTAGCTGGCGATGTAGTTTTTCATCATCTCAGCAATGGGCTCCTCATGCGACCAGCCAAAACCCACTTCGCCACCCGTCTTTAACGCAGATTTAAACCACACATCAACCACCTCGTCGCTCCAGCGCGAGGTCTTTTCCCACAGCTCTTTGCGCTGGAGGCTCGTCATAATAATTTCCTGGCAGCCTATTTTGTCCATCTCTTCGCGCACAATGGTTTTTATTTTTTCAACGACGCGCAAGCCGAGCGGCAAATACGCATACACGCCGGCCATCTCTTTGTGGATGTACCCCGCACGTATCAAAAGCTGTGCGTTTTTAGCGACCTCGTCTTTAGGAGCCTCCCGACGCGTTTTTGTAAAAAGTTGTGATTGGCGCATATGTGCCTATTCTACTGGCAATAGCAGAGCAAGGCAAAAAGAGTTGCCGCACAAGGGATTTTGAGTGGTTGCAAGAAGCTATTGACAAAAAGTGCTTAAATTGCTACTCTATTGTGAGAAGGTCTAACAAAAAAGACGTTCGATAGGCGCGCATTCCGCACGCCGCAACATATGGGGTTTACCGATGAGTGCCGCCGTGACTGTTTCCCCCGCCGCTACGCAGTTCGTGCATCTCGGCGACGGCAGAAAAGATTTGCTGGTGAAGTTCTTCTTCACCAATCCGCGTTACCTTCCTGATGGCCTGCCTACCGTTCCTCGTCTCAACGATATGGCGATGGACCGCAAGCACCAAGATGCCGTCTACCTCGATGAGGATTCCTCGTCGGCAGAGGTGGGCCGGCACCGCGAAGGACGAGTTGACACGGGTATACCCGTGATTGAGAATCTTCAATTGACTTCTCCGCTGTTCCTTACAGACGGTTTGGAGGCCAGCGGATTCTATCTTGTTTCAGCTCACTACTATCGGAAAGAAGCGAAGGGCAAATTTGGGAAGCCCTCATATGTAATTGTGCTCCACTATTCTCAGCACGGTGAGAGGATGAGACTCTCCCCTGAATTGGCCGAGAACCTCCTCCGGTTTTACGGGGGCGCCTCTTGGACCATCAATGTCTGGAACAATCCAGGGAAAAACCCGACGACGGTTAATCTAGGTCAGCCCAGCCCAGACATTGCGCCTCGGCATGAGCTAATCGTCGATAAGGGAGTGCTCCGCGCCGTGCATCTTTAACGTGAGGCGTCGCTCTCAACTTCACAGCTTCACTTCGGTGGAGCTGTTTTATTTTTATACTTCGCTTCCCAATTGCTCAAACATATTTTCTCCCTTCAGATGTATCACTTCGGTAAAGTTTTGGAGCACGGGCGTGAGCGGCTCCTCCCCCAACAATGCTTTGGAGTCGACACGATTTTTTGAAAAGGTATCGGGTAATTTTCCGCCCACCAAATTAAAGAGGTGTGAAAGAAATGTCGTCGCATATTGTCCCTTACCGAGTTCAAACTCAAGTACTACTCCTTCGTCTATAACCTCGGCGTTGCGAATATCTGCGGTATTTTTTGTCTCGGCAAAGCGAGTTTTTAACTGCACCTGCGGAAAAGGCTGGAGGTTGTTAAACGGTGGAGGATAGATGCCGAGCGCTTCGAGCATGTCGCGATACGGCTCGTATGCAGCGTGCTCATGGGAGAGGAAAAACGGCAGCTGCGCGGGAGGCTCCGCGCCTCGCATGAGGCAGTTGGATATATATTGATTAAAAAGTAACGAGGAAAGTGCATACATCCAAAGCGTAATCTGCTCGGGTATCATCTTGAGAGCACCCGCATAATCGCCCCTGTGAGCCGCAAGATAACTCGCGAGCCTTTGCTCGTGCCTAAACATGAGAGGCAGCGGCTCTATCAGTTTTTGGATTTTGTCCCAGCGGCCAAACGACGCATCCATTTTTTGGCGCATCTGTTTAAAGTATGGTAACTCGCGCGAGCCTTCGAAGGCAATGATATCGCGCACAGCGGCCTCATACTCACCGCGCAAAATCTGTCGTGCCCAGGCAAAGTTGTGCAGGCGTGGTGTGCCAAAACGTTGGAGGTAAAAGAAATTATAAAAACCCTTTCTTTTAAGTTGTGTCAGTTTTTTAACAAATAAAGATGCTTGCCCGCCTTCAAAAAATGACGGCTCGGTACGCACGACAATAGTAAAGCGATTGCCGGTGAGACCGCCTTTTTCTATCGCGCCTTGCCCACTATATATATCCTTAAGAAAAAAATTCGGGGTTTTGATTGCTGCAACTTTTGCAACCGACGTGCGCCGGAGCGAGATAAGCTGTGCCGTAATAGCGTCTTTGTCTTTAATCCCCGCATAGGCGATGTCTTCGACACAAAGCCCCAGTTTTTGTGCAATGTCCTCAACTGCCTCGATTGTTGAGAGCCCGCACTTAACGAGCGTTGCATACACTGTACCGCCTTCTCCCGAGACAGTCGCACGAGTGCCGCTGACACTTGAGTTGCCTTTTTGTGTTTGTTCTTCAACAATAAAATCTTCCGGCCATAATTTGAGGAGGCCGGGTGCGCAGGATTCCTTGCCGGGGATGTATATGCCAAACTCTCCCAACGTCTCGGCATCCTCCACAAATGCCGACCGCAGAAACAGCTCCGGATGAACTTGGTACTCTTTCGCTAAAAAATCAAACTCTTCTCGTTTTGTTTGCAGACGATCGTCCATATTTTTTATCCCACGAGGCGAACTATGTCGTGATACGACACTACAGCCATGAGGATAATGAGGAGCACAAAACCGACCATGGTAGCCTTCATCACGAGGCTCGGGTGCATTGGGCGGCGGCGTATTGCCTCGATGCCAATGATAAGCAAGCGGCCGCCGTCAAGCCCGGGGATGGGGATGAGGTTTATGATTGCCAGATTTATCGATATGAGCGCGGTTAAGAGCGCCGCCGCTACCCATCCCTCCTTGAGCGTTGCCGCACCAAACACGGTGATGCCGATGGGGCCCGATACTTGACTAAAATCGGCGGTGCCGGTTGCCAATTGCTTTAAAAAAACAGCGAGGCCTTGCGCTGTGTTGATGGTAATGTCGTAGCCAAATATCGCACCTTGGAGTATAGCTTGCGGGGGCGCAAGCCTCAGCGTGCCCACATCGGAGAGTTCAACGCCTATTGCTTTGCGCCCTGCGACAAGTCCGCTCTCGGCTTTGGCTAAAAACTCTTTTTGTTGCCCGCCGCGCAACACCGTGATAATTACGCTCTCGTCTTGATGCGCCACAATAAAGTTGGTTACGGTATCAGCCGCGCCGGAGCTTTGAGTTTGTATAAGCGAGCGCACATCGAGCGAGGCGCTGGCGGTTTGTATTTTCTCTATCTGGTCGTTGCTCACAAGACCGGATTTTTCGGCCGGAGAGCCGGGCAACACGTCAGTCACAAGTACCTGTACGTTGGTAACGGTGCCAAAGGTGTTGGTGCCGGGCGAGGTAGGGATGCCCGCCATGTAACCCGTCGAGAGCACAAGCCACGCAAAAAGAAGGTTGCACACGATGCCCGCAACGATAACCATGGCTTGCATAAGCGGCGGCTTGCTCGCAAAGCTCCGCGTGCCGGTTTGCCCTCCTGCCTGCGCAGGCAGGTCGTTGTAATTTTCGCCGAAGATTTTTACAAACCCGCCAAACGGCAGCCAATTAATGGAGTATATGGTCTCCCCTCTTGTGATGGCCGCGATGCGCGGCGGGAAAAATATGCCAAACTCGTCGACACGTATGCCGCACAATTTGGCCACGATAAAATGTCCAAACTCGTGCACGATGACAAGCACCACCAAAATGAGGATAAAGTAGACAAAGGTCATGCGCCTTATGATAGCATTTAGCCCGCTATCTCCTTCTCTTTCCGCGCGAGCGCGGTGTCAAAGGCGGCGTTGGCCGCATCGACGCGCTTTTGCATGTCGTATTTTGCTTTAAACTTGTCGTCTTCGGGCATCTTGCCGTCACGTTCCAGCTTTTGGATATCACTCCACACCTCATCGCGTACCGAGCGAAGCGACGTGCGCATCTCCTCAACTTTTTCTTTGGCGAGTTTAAGGAGCGACACGCGGCGCTCCGAGGTGAGCTCGGGAAAAAACACGCGAACCCCTTTTTCGTCCACACCGACCGAGAGGCCGAGATTTGCGCTTGTTATAGCCTTCTCAATTTCTTTGGCTAGGGCTTTATCCCACGGCACGATACGCAACGTGCGCGCGTCTTCAATCGAGATATTGGCAACTTGAGTTATCGGCACGCGAGTGCCATAGCTCTCCACTAACACGCCGTCGAGTATCGCCGGCCCGGCGCGCCCCGTGCGCACAGATGCCAGCTCTTTGCCGAGCCGCTCGGTAATATCTGCAATCTTCTTATCAAAAGTTTTAAAATCGTATGCCATGGCGACATTATAACATTAACAGCACCATGGGAACATTCTCTCAAAAAATCCTTAACCCCACTTTTTATAGTCGCTCTGCTCCTTAAAAAGCGGCACGCCCCCGCCTAGATTTTTCTCAAGAAGTTTCCACGGTGCTACACCCTAAAGCGTTTGGTGGCAGGCGGATAGATTTTAACCAACGGGTCTTTGCCAGTGTCGTAGGGCCTGGCAGGCGCCATGCGCCTGCCATACCAGATAACCCTGTGCGTAAACGCGCGCCATTCTTTGTGCGGCAAGAGTTGCGTCAAGTCTTTTTCTATTCTTTGGGGCATTTTTTCGTCGGAAAGGTCAAATCGTTTTACAAAGCGTATGACATGCGTATCTACCGCAACGCCTGCCAAAGCACCGAACGCCTCGGCAAGCACCACGTTGGCTGTTTTGCGCGCAACGCCCGGCAGGCGCAACATCCCTTCCATTGTTTTGGGCACTTTCCCATTAAACTTTTCTTTTATCATTGCGGCGGCAGCAAGGATGTTTTTAGCTTTGTTGCGATAAAATCCAGATGAAAAGATGGCGCGTTCAAACTCACGCCTGCCTCGTTCGGTTTGGCTCGCACGCACGTAGGCATCAAGATTTTTATATTTTTTAAACAACGTTTCGGTAATCTTGTTGACGGTTTTATCGGTCGACTGTGCGGAGAGCTGGACGGCCACCAAAAGCTCCAACGGCGTTTTATAGTTGAGCTCAATTCTTGCATGCGGAAAAAGCTCCGCAAGAGCTTTGTTGAGCTTTCGCACGCGCAGTTTTCTTTCTTGTAGTTTTTTGGGACTCATGAAAGTTTCCTATATTACGTAATATAGTAATAATTTCAAAACCTCGGTAACGCCAAAGCCAAATGCTCAAGTAACATTTTAAAAGATGGCGAGCGGTCGCCCGCGTAAGAGCGCACTTTCGCAATATCCTCGAGCGCTTCGCGAAACTCTTTTTTACCCTTCGACTGCAAAAATTTTGTATGGAGCTCGATTTCGAGCCCGTTTAAAAAAGCCCGCACGCGCTCCCGGGCACCCTCGTCGTCCCCAAGCAACTCGGTAATGATTGCACTGCGCGCTTTATAGGGCGATTTTAGGAAAGTTGAAATTTGCTGTTCAAAAAGTCCTCGGGTCGACTTCGTCTCAACCAGACTATTTTGCTCAGCAAATTTCAACTTGTGTGGATATGCGAGCATGCGCGAGCGCAGTGTTGGCAACAGCGCACCGTGCGGCACCACGAGCACGAGCGTCAATCCTGTGCGCGGTTCCTCGAGCAGTTTGAGCAACGCTTGCTGCGCCTCGATGGTAATCGAAGAAATTGCGATAATAAAAAAACTTTTTTCTCCCGCCGCTCTAAAAGACGCAAGAGTTCTCAGCTTTGCCGCTTCTTCGACGCCAAACTTTTCGTACATTCGTTCAAGAAAGTCGGGATCATTACTTTTTATATGCTCGCGTGCGCGCACGTCGTTGCTTACCGCTTGCAAGAGGTTCAGCTCGCCTTCTAAAAAATAGGCATGGTGAGTCATGAGGATAATTATAAGCTCCCAAAATGCAAATCTTTTTGGGAGCTACCTTTTAGTGATGATGGCTTTTTTGTACGTGTCGAGATGGTTGAGCGCAATGCCCGTGCCGCGCGCCACGCAATAGAGAGGGTCGTTTGCCACCTCAGCCTTAACACCCGTGCGGCGGAGCACCAGCTCGGGAAAGTTGCGCAACAGCGAAGTGCCTCCTGTCATGATGATACCCCTATCAATAATGTCGCTCGCGAGCTCGGGCGGCGTCTCTTGCAAAACATCGCGTATTGCTTTGATTATTTCGCGGAGTTCTTTGCCAATAGCTTTAACAATGTCATTGGTTTTTATCTCAACCGTGCGCGGGAGCCCTGAGATAAAATCGCGGCCGCGCACCATGACGGCAAACTCCTCTTCCATCGGTACCGCCGAACCGATGGCGATTTTGACGTCCTCGGCGGTCTTCTCGCCGATGCCGAGGTTATATGTTTTTTTAATATAATCGGCGATAGCATGGTCAAGCTTGTCGCCCGCGCATTTAACGCTTGTGGAAGCCACAATGCCGCCGAGGCTGATGACCGCCACATCGCACGTGCCGCCGCCGAGGTCGACCACCATGTTGCCACGCGCTTCTTGTATGGGAATGCCCGCGCCGATGGCTGCGAGCACCGACTCTTTAACCACGTAGGCACTCTTTGCGCCCGCGCGTATCGCGGCCTCTACTACCGCGCGCCGCTCGGTCGAGGTGACGCCAGTGGGCACGCTAATCATCACCTCCGGCTTAAAAAATTGGAAGCGCCCGAGCGCCTTTTGTATAAAATAGCGCAGCATCGCTTGCGTGACGCGATAGTCGGCAATGACGCCGTCGCGGAGCGGCCGATAGGCCACAATTTCGCCCGGCGTGCGGCCTATCATTTCTTTGGCGGCAAAACCCACCGCCAACACGTGCTTGTCGACCTCGGAGATTGCGACCACCGATGGTTCGTTGAGTATGACCCCCTTACCCGGCACAAACACCAGCGTGTTGGTGGTGCCGAGGTCAATGCCGAGCTTGGGAGTAAAAAAAGCCATAGCCCCGCCATGATACAAGAGCAAAGCGACTTAAACAAATTATGCGGATACTTCCCTCTTGATATTAAGGCCTAATTTTTGAAGGCGTTCCTCTATATGCTCGTAGCCGCGGTCTATCACGTAGGCGTTGCTGATTGTTGAGGTGCCGGTGGCAACCGCCGCGGCAATGATGTAGGCCAAGCCGCCGCGCAGGTCGGGGCTCTCGAGCTCTTTACGGCTAAGAGGGCGCGGGCCTTTGATTAACATTTTGTGCGGATTCATCACCGTGATGTCGGCGCCCATGCGCACCAAGTCATCGGCGTACCTAAAGCGCCCGTCAAAAATTGTTTCGAGTATCATGCCCTCGCCGGTTGCCTGGGAGAGAAACACCGCCATCGGCGCTTGGAGGTCGGTGGGAAATCCCGGATACTCGTGTGTGCGCACCGAAACGAGCTTAAACGCGCTGTTCCGGATGTCGCCTGCCGATACTTTTATATACTCTGCGCCGACCTCGAGCGGCACGCCCGCATGCCGAATCAAAGTGATAATCGCTCCCATATGTTTTGGCTCGCACTTTTGTATTGTTACTTCTTTGCCGGCAAGCGCGGCGAGTATCACAAAGCTTCCCGCCTCTATCCTGTCGGGAGGCGTTACAAACGCTTTGCCTTCGGCTTTGAGCAAATTGCCACCAGCAATTTTTATGGTGTTTGTGCCTGCACCGTCGATGTGTGAGCCGCATAAGTTTAAAAACTCTGCCAAGCACGATATCTCGGGTTCCATAGCCGCATTTTCCAAAATTGTCTCTCCTTCCGCAAGCACTGCTGCGAGCATGAGTGTCTCGGTTGCGGTCACCGAGACAAACGGGAATGCGATGTGTGCACCCTTTAATTTTTTACCCGGCGCGGTGACAACAAATAAATCGTTTCTTTCCTCAATGCAGGCCCCCATCGCCTTAAATCCCTCCAAAAACAAATCGATGGGCCGCTCGCCGAGCACGCATCCCCCGGGGAACGGGAAGGTCACCGCGCCTGCGCGCGCGAGCAAAGGGCCGGCCATTACAATAGATGAACGCATGCGCTCGGATATTTTTTTATCCATCACTGGATTGAGTATGGTGCCCTGCTTGGCAACAGCGAGGAGCTCGCGCATGCGCGCGACGTCTTCTATCTCAGGCATGTTGTGGTACTGCAACTCGTCTTCAAACAAGATTGAGGCGGCAAGCGCCTTGGTGGCTGCGTTTTTAGCGCCGCCAACGACAATCTCGCCTTCCAGCGTTTTTTTGCCTGCGAGCCCTTCGACGATAAATTTATTTTGCATGATTATTGTCAGAATGTTTCTTAGGATCGATCTCCCACCAAAATTTTTTGGAAAAGTCCTTTGCGTTGTCGCACACACTTTTTAAATAGTATAAATCTTTGGTGGGTATCGCCGTCAGCAAGTGTCCCATGCGTGGCATGGTGAGTTTGGGCAAGCCATCGCGCACGCGCGAGCTATTCAACCGTTCCATAAAATACTGCATCAGCTCGCCGCGCTCGGTAACACGGTCTCCCGACGCCCTGGTCGGGACCCCGACCCCAGGGCGTCGGGGTTTATCTGCGGCTTTTTTTATGTGCGCGCTGATATGATCCATAATTAACGCAACTGCGCAGGTGTAAGCACCTCGCTATAACGCTGTCCGCCAAAAATGATAGTCGGGATTTTAACTGTGTGGATTTCCTGCTCGACTACTGCTTTATTCACAGCGAGTACGCCCGCAACCTCGGCCGAGGCGGCCTCTTTATCAAGTGCTGATAGCTGGCTCTCCACATACCCTGCCGCAAGGAGGAGCGTGTGGAGCTCCATAGTTGCCTGTTCGGTGGTATAATAGCTGTCAAAAAGATCTTGCAACCGCGCGCCGTTGCTATCCTCCCCGGTAAACACCGCTTGGAGCACTTGCCAATCGGGAGGTACGCTCCCTGCCGTTGCCGGAGCAATGCGCTTGGCCGCCTCAAGATACTCTGCAATGAGATACGAGTTTTTAAACTTGTACTGGCCGGGTTTGGTGGGGTTAGGAATCGGATACACAATATAGGTAAGGTTGTGACTATGCTCAAAATCAGCCGCCTCAATATTGGTAAATAATTTTGCGCAATAGATACAACCCGGGTCGATGATTTCGAGCGCGGTTTGTTTAGACGCGTCAAACGGTGCGTAGTAGGTGTTATCCGTAGTTATATAGTCCGCGACGTTCCAGTTTTTAAGCCTGTCCGGTATGCGTGTTATAGCCTCGCCGATGTCGCCCACTTGCTCAGACGCCCATAGGAGCTCGTGATTGTCGAGTACCGATTGCCAAAATGTTTCTTGTGCGCTCGCGATAGAGCACGTCTCGGAACTCAAGGAGCATGCCTCGGCATTTTGCGGATCGCAAGTGCCATATACAAAGAGATTGAGCCCGGCGATGAGCGCCACTACCAGACTCCAAATGCTGAGTACCACAAAAATAAATGCCAACACGTCAAACCAGCGTCCCAAAAATCGCGCCAGGCGCGGATGCGTGAGGATGAGCTTGCCTAATAGTTTGCCTTTAATCTCTTCGTCAAAGCGTATCTCGCAGGGCCTCAAGGTTAGTTTGCGCGAGACGCAATACCACGCCTTGCCTGCAAGCCGGCGATACCGGGCCGAAAAGATCCCGAGGATGCATAAAATAATGAAAGCCGCAATGCAAAACATGTTTTATATATTGTTAAGAATTGTTTTTACTATTGAAATCGCATGCGTAATGTCCTCCTCCGTATTGTGTGCCCCGAGCGAGAAGCGCACGAGCGGTGGATACTGTTTTACTTTTTGGAGATAATAATGACAACAAAAGTATCCACTGCGCACCATTACACCCTGCCCCGCCAAAAAAAGCGCGAGACGATTCGAGTCTACCTTTTCGCTGTAAAAACTCACAATAGAGCTTGGCTTGGAGGTAATAAGGGTAAGCGGCAACTCGCTGAGCGACTTTGACAGTTGCGTTGTAAGCTTCGCCTCTTTGCCGCTTGCCTCATAGGCCGCGAGGCGTGGCATAGCCGCATCGAACCCAACGATGCCACTATAATTTTGGAGCCCGGGCTCGAGTCTGTCGTGTGGCTCAATGCTCGGCAAAAAAGAATCCTCCTCGACATCGCGCACCATCCCGCCGCCGACAAACGAAAGCTCAAGTTCGTTGAGCAATGCGATGCGCACAGTCATAACGCCGAGACTTGGGCCGTACATCTTGTGCGCCGAGGCGACGATAGCATCGGCGCCGCATCCTCGGAGGAGTGCTGGCTCGTGTGTGGCTGCCTGCGCCGCGTCAAGTATTACAATGCCGCCTTTGGCATGCGTGTCTTGTACCAGCTCGTGTAAGTTGTGGAGCGCTTGTGCATCAAAGTTGGAGCGCGCGTTAACTACCACTATCGCGCGCTCAAGGTCGCTCGGCTCGTAGCGGAGCGCGCCGTCTTCGGCGCGCGACAATATCACGCGCGGGATGCCAAGCCGTTTTGCAAGTGAGATGGTTGGCAAGAACACCGAGTTGTGCTCGATCTCCGAGGTAACAACGCGCGCATACTTACCCCTCGGCAATTGTGAAAGTAAAAGATTAATCCCGTACGTTGTATTGAGCGTAAAAGAAACCGCGTATTCCTTTGCCGAAAGCTCAAAATAGTCGAGCATCGCCGTGCGCACATGCTCGGTTATTTCATCCACCTTTTCTCCCCACGGATATGACACCCGGCCGCCGCAGGCGTTAAAGGTTTCAAAATAGGAGCGCTGCGCTTCGATGACCTGCGAGGGTCGGAGCGTCTGACACGCCGAGTCAAAATAGTACGACCCCGGCGCAAGATAGCCAAAATCTCCTTGAGTATCAACCTCTTTGGTTTTACCGAGCCACATATGTGTACTATACACCAATTGCGGCGTTTTTTTGAGCCTCCCTTTCTTTTTTTTCTAAACATGGCATAATAAAAATCTCGTATGAAAGACCCAATCGTGCAGGCGGGAGCTCTGATTTTGCGGCAAAAGGCAAAACCGGTCGCCAAAAAAGATGTTACATCGCCCGCTATAAAAAAAATCATCGCCCGCATGAAGAAAGCCTTATCTAAAGAGGATTTTGGCGTCGCCATTGCCGCTCCACAAATCGGCGAGTCGTTGCGCATGTTTGTCATAAGTGGACGTGTTTTTGAGGAGAAAGAGCTGTCGGAGGAGAGGAGTGACCTTTCCGCTCACCCTCCACAGAGTTCCGCTCTGTATCGGCGTTCACGCCCAGGTCACTTCTCTCCTCCTGATCTGGTGTTTATAAATCCGGAGCTCACACGGCTCTCTCGCAAACAAAAAGAAAAGTCGGAGGGCTGTCTCTCGGTGCGCGGCAAATACGGTACTGTGATGCGCCACGAAAAAGCTACCGTTAAAGCGCTCAACGAAACCGGCAAGCCTTTTATCTACCATGCAAGCGGGCTTCTAGCGCACATCTTTCAACACGAATGCGACCACTTGGAAGGCATTCTTTACACCGACAAAGCTATCAAGCTTACAGACGATAAAGTAACAGACAAGGAAATACATGAGCACTAAAAAACCGCTTTTTGCTTTTTTTGGCACACCGCATTTTGCGGTCACCGTTTTAAACGCACTTGAGAGCCACGGGTTCCTGCCGGCACTGGTGATAACGGCACCTGACAAGCCTGCCGACCGCGGGATGGAACTCAAAATGGCTCCCGCTAAAAAGTGGGCGCTCGAGCGCGGCATTGATGTGCTTACGCCGGCCACGCTTAAAGACGAGGCGCTGTTTGCTAAGTTGCAAAATACCGAGTGGGATGTGTTTGTGGTTGCAGCCTACGCCAAGCTCATACCAAAAAAATTTCTTGAGATGCCGCGGCACGGCGCATTAAACGTGCATCCGTCGCTCTTACCAAAGTTCCGCGGTCCCTCGCCTGTTCTCTCGGCGATACTGGCCGATGAGCACACGACCGGTGTATCAATCATGCAGATGAGCGAGCAGATGGACACGGGGCCGATTGTCGCCCAAGCGCGCGTGGAGCTTGAGGAAGAGGCGTGGCCGATGCCGGGCTCGCAGTTTGAGGATCTGCTTGCCACCGAGGGAGGCAACCTGCTTGCCGAGACGCTCCCGTTGTGGATAGCCGGTAAAATAACGCCCGAGCCACAAGATGAGAGCAAAGCGACGTTTACCCGAAAATTTACCGACGCCGACTCCCTCCTTCGCCTAAAGGCTTCGGACGGGCAAGCCCTCATCGAATTTGAAAATCCTCGACAAGCTTTTTTACAAATACGCGCGTTCGACAAAAATCCCCGCGCACATGTTGTCACCGCAGATGGGAAACGCGTCATCATCACCGATGCCGAATTTGCTGATGGTGTGCTTACTATCACCTGCGTTATCCCCGAGGGTAAAAAAGAAATGTCGTATGCCGACTTTGTGCGCGGCGCAAAAAACTAAGGCCGGCTGCGAAATCCGCGGATATATTCCTTAATCCTTGCCGCTCCGCGGCGAAAGACGTGTTGTTTCTTCTTTTTTTCGCGCGTGAGCTCGATAAAAATATCTCCCGCCGCTTTGTCTATTGCCTCGTATAAAGCACCACCCTCCGCCACGGCGCGCAGTGGCACGGGTAAGCTCTGTTCAAACAACATAATCTCAGCGCGATATCTTTTTTCTTCCCCAGCTTTATAACCTAGCTCCACATCGGCGCGCGCCGCTTCTTTGGCAGACATAAACTTGTCGAAACGCTCCAGCCTTTTTACCAAATACTCGCGGATCTCCGGAGTAATAACAACCTCAGTGCCTTTAATGTTGTAATTCATATTTTTATTATACCCCAGGGGACTAGATAATATAATAAAGGGTTAGATTTTTAAGAAAAAAGATGTATAGTATTAAGGTTTGTTTACATTCCGCGATAGCTCAATGGTAGAGCAGCTCCCTGTTAAGGAGTTGGTTCCAGGTTCGAGTCCTGGTCGCGGAGCCCAGTTGGACAGTTAGCTAGTTCGAGTACGGCATCAAACGGTTTTGCCATTGTAAACACTAGCTTTTTGTCTGATACCTTCGGGTTCTGAAGTAAGAAGTTCAAAATAGCCCTTTTCTCGGGCACTTCCGAACTCTCGAAGATGGCGCCCATGCGGCGCGACATAGAAAACACGTGGGAGATGGTCAGTTTGTAGTCGTGGTCGGCTTTCGTATGTTCTTCCGCTTCGATGTTCAACCGGTACTGCCGGTCTTTTAGCTTTTCCAGTTTTTTGTCATAGTCATCCTTGGTAATACTCTTGTCGGCGAGCATGTCCATGTAGCCGTCGATGAGGTTCTGTACGCGGTCGTACTCGGCTCGGATACGGACCAGCTCTTTCTTGTTGTACTCAACCTCGCTTTCGTTGAGGTCGCGCAGTTCCTTCAAAAGCCGCTTCTCAACGTCGGCCGGTATCTTCTCAAAGGCCTTGAAAACGTCCTGTACGGGCTTCAGAAGCTCTTCCTCGCGCACATACACGCGTTTGCAGGTCCTTTTGGCGTTCGTGCAGGAGTAGTAGATAAAACGGCCCTTCTTTATCTCTGGCGACATGACGCAGCCGCAGTGGTCGCAGTGCAAAAGCCCTTTGAAGATAAAGAGGTCGGACAGCGGCTTCGAAGTTGCTTTGTGGCGGCTGTAAAAAACCGACTGTACGCGGTCGAAAAGCTCACGCGAGATTATCGTCTTGTACTTGTGTGGATACGGAGCACCTTTGCGTGGTCGTGCGAAACCGTAATAGAAAGGGTTCTTGAGAGTGAACTCGATGTTGCTGCGGGCCAACACGTTTCCTTCGCGGCCACGAAGCCCGAGGCGTGTTATCTCTTCATGCACTGTCGTGATTGAGTAGTTGCCGGTCGCGTACAGCAGGAAAAGGCGCTCGATGAGGTGTGCTCGTTCGGGGTCGACAATGATGTCCTTACGAAGCCGCTTTTCTGCGTCGAGAGCCACGTTGAGATAGCCCAAGGGCGCAGGGCCGGTCCATTCGCCCTTCCGGCGCTTCTGCTCGAACGCTCGCTTTACGTTGTCGCTGATAGCGTCCGAGTAGTACTTTGCAAGGCCCAAGCTCATGCCGAACTGGAACTTCTCGACAGCCGACATCTGAGCGTTTATGACCTGCCCGTCCGAGACGAAGTGCAGCTCTATCTTGTCGGCAATGGCAAGTTCGTACAGTCGAGCAACACGCTTGTCAAAAACGCTACGCGAAAGCCGGTCCACTTTATCGAAACAAACGGCCAGCTTCTCTTTTTTGATGGCTTCTTCAACGAATGTGAGCAGTTTGTCGAACTCATCGCGTTTGGTCTTGTAGGCGCTCTCATCGAAGCTGAACGACGCAGCTATGTCGAAGTCCTTGCGCTTGCAGTAGTTTTTTATGCGTTCGCTTTGAGCCGGAAGCGAGTTGCCCGCATCCTTTTGTTCTTCGGTCGATACTCGTGATACCTCAACTGCTTTCATAGCTAAAATAGACTTTCAAACGGCTTCCAGTCCTTACTATCGTTGACCGACTGCCCATCCTTGAAGCTGTAGTTTGGTCTATCATTGTAATACCAGACACCCGCTTCTTCTTGGACGATGCCCCCGACGTACTTCTTGCCGAACTCCTTGAGCTTCTTCTGGAGCGCGGCGGCCTTATCTGCCGTCTCGAGGTCAGTGAGCGTGCGACCTTTCTTTGTATCGAAAATGCCGATAGTCCCGTCCTTGAAGAGGATTATCCAATCGGGGTAGAAAAGCTCTTCTCCTTTCGTTGATGAGTTTATGTAGCGTACTGCAAAGTAGTCTTTGCCCTGATTGCCGTTCTTGAACCACCACGCGATTTTGCCGCCCTTCTTATCGAGATAGGATGCGAACTTCGTCTCGTTTGCCTTGCCGCTGTAGGTGCGAAGCACAAAGAACTTGTCGAGGGCGCAGAGTTTTTGTGGCACTGCCTCGTAGTCGTCGGTGTAGGTGTACTCCCTTTGGATTGAGAAGGTCGGGGCCTCCTTCGTCTCGGCTTCCTTCTTCTTTTCCTCGACGAGCTTACGCGCTATCGGCTTGAAGTCGCGAAGGGCTTTCGTAATCGCAGGGCGTAGAACGCTCTCGGGGCCTTTCTGTATGTCCTTCACGAACACGCGGTAGTAGTAGGTGCTGTCGTCGCCAAGCACGCCCTTGAACCAGATACGAATAGCCGACTTGAGGACGCTCCACGAACGTGCAACGTTGGAGTATTTTGCTTGCTCATCCTGTTGCTCTTTGAGCAGCTGATAGCAAAGGTAGTTGAAGGTTTTTTCGACATCACTTACCGACATCTCGAGCGACACGTCTGTGCCTTGCTTCGCGAACTCAAGCGACAGCTGGTCGAAGTCCTCGAACTGCGCGTTCGCGACGACAGAGTTCAAGAGAGTATCATCTAGGTCGAGACGCGCGTCTTTGAGCTTCTTCTCTGCCTTCCCGAGAATGTCATCTTTGCCGATTTTGAAGTAGACATTCATCGAGTTGCGGAAGTTCTCTTGAAACGTCCACGACCTCGGTATGTCGCCATAATCCACGCGCGAGATGTAGTCAGACTGAAGCGTAATGTTCTTGATACCATCTTTGATGAACGCAGCTTGCGTTTGTGCTTTGTTCTTCTCATCTTCGTCGGGCACCTTTACCTGCTCGCGCTTGTAGTTCGTGTAGAGATAACCGCGACGCAGAAGCGGGCTGTCCTTGTAGTTATCCTTCAACTGCGGCTCCGGCATGCGCAGGATGCGACCGACTGTCTGCGTGTAGAACTTATCGGAGCGAACTTCGCGGAACATGACCAAGACCGAGGCGCGTGGACAGTCCCAGCCCGTGCCCGCTGCTTGCTTGAAGAGCATAAAATCAACATCGCTGTCGTTTTCCGTAATGCCCGTCATATTTTCCTTCTTGCCGTCGAACCAACGGCCTATCTTGTGCTCCTTCATACCACGCTTGAGCAGATACGACATCACAACTTCTTCTTTTGTGCGTTCGCCAGCGTCAATGAGGTCCTTGTCGTCATTCGGAAGCTGTATGAGCATCAGAGGGTTCACGTCCTTGCCTAACTTCTTATACTCCCTCACAATCTCTTCGCGTTTTTCCATTCCAAGCTCAAGTAGCACTTCGTCGAGGTCTTTGCGGCCCATTCCTTTCAGGTCATCGGTCGTCTGCGATACGATACTCTCTTTGATGAGCCCTTGTGCCACGACTGCATCGCGGTCGAGCTTTATGAAGCTGTCGTTCTCGGCCGCTTGAGCAATGATGCTCGGGTCGGGCGTTGCAGAAACGTGGAGCACGACCTTCGGGTCTATGTAGTCAATTATCTTCTGCGCAAGTACGGTCGAAACGTGCGTGTGTGCTTCGTCTATGATGAGGATAATCTCGCGGGCGTCTCGCTTCGTCGCGTCAATCACGTCCTCAAAATACTTGCCGCTTTCTTTGCGCATCTCTTCGTCATCAGGACGGCGCAAGGTGCGGTTTTCTGCGGCGACTGACACAACCTTCTGCCAGTTCAAGAAAAGGATGTCATTCGGATTGAGTTTGCCGCGGTTGATGTCTTGGACCGTGAGCAATCCATTCTCGAGAGTGTTCTCGAAGTACGCGCGGAACTTGTCCCTGCTCTGCATTGCAAGGTCGTCGCTAAAAGTAATCCAGATGAACGCCTTATCCTCATCCCACTGTGGCAGGTGGTTCAAACCACGCACGAAGAGCGCGGCAACGTAGGTCTTGCCGCTACCCGTCGGGGCTTTGAGCACTAGTGGCAACTGGCGGCCTTTCTTCTTCCATAGTGCAAGGAAGCGCGTTGTGAGTGTATCTACGCCATCTCTCTGGAACTTGAGCGGGTTGAGGTTCATACAAGGTTGTAGATTTGCTTGTAAATCTCAACTATCGGCTCCGGTATCGTCTTGACTGTGATGTTGCCGTGGTCCTCGAAGTCCGCGATGTACGGGTCGTCTTCCCAGCTGAAGACGTAGACCGTTACAGGTTTCTTGAGCTTCTTGACCATCGCGATGAAGGCATCCAGTTTGTCGTACTCCTCGCGGAAATAAACGGCTGTGAAGCGCTCGCGGCTCTCGAAGACCTGCCAGTGGTCGGTTTTCTCGACCGCGTCGAGCGTATTTTCTGCGATGCTCAACATCTCTCCTGCATGATGTGCGAGTTGTACCCTGTCTTTGTCATCCGCATCGAGAATGTTGTGTTTACCGACAAAACTGGTCTTGTAGAACTTGATTGAGTTGCCCAGCCCCTTCCTACTTCTGTAACCCTTGATACTGTTTTTTATGCGCGGATAGCAAACGTCCGACATTATCTTTTGTGTCTTTCCATTCGTAATTTCGTCGTTATTCGTAATCAAAATGAACTGTCGCTTTCCGGCATCTGTCGCGTTCAGGGACATAACAGCTTCTCCTGTCGTGCCTGACCCAGCGAAGAAGTCGAGCACCAGACCGTTCGGGATGTTGAACATTCCTATGAGCTTTTCTACTAGCTCCAAGGGTTTCTTTCCGTTTGTAAAATCAACATTGCCTTCCAAATGAAGAGAGGCGTTGGCAACATTCCAGACGTTACTCATTTTTGTCTGTTTACGCAAAACACCGTTCTCGTACTTGGCGACAGTAGAGAGCCACGCGAGTATTCTGCCGTTCAAAAAGTAGCCCTTTGTCATCTGCCCTGCATTTCTACCTTTCGTGGGGACGTATTCTATGTAAGCCAGACCCTTCTTCGGTATCTGGTCTCTGATGGCGAGTATCATCCCGCCGCTTGGATTGTAGTCAGCAAAAATGGTGTCGCGCTTCTTGATGTACTCCTTGAAAGTGAAGTTCGTCGTCCTTCCAATTTCTGCGTCCTGACATTGATAGATTTTTATCGCACCAACATTTTGCCGCGTAATCTCTTTTACGAGCTTCGGCTTCCCAAAATCAAGCACTACTTTGTTATAGCTCCCGTACTGTTCATTCAACTCTTCGTAATCCAGTGGAAGGTCTTGGTGCTTGGCTTTGAACGTCGCTGTGTTTTTTGCATACATCAAGACGTACTCGGCTACATCGAAGATAAAGCTCTGTTGGCCAACACCAGCAGGGTCCTTTACCTTTACTGTAATCAAGCTAATCAGGTTGTTTTCAAAGACCTCATCGGCGAGTAGCTTGAGTTGGGCCATCTCATTTATGTCAATGCTGATGAAAATAACGCCGTCATCTTTGAGCAAGTCCTTTGCGAGTTCGAGGCGTTTTTTCATAAACGACAACCAGTAGCTATGTCTGAACGGATGGTCCTGTGGCACGTCTGTACCGTCAGGATACTTATCGAGGATGCGCTTGTCCCTGTAGCGGAAGCCGTCCGAGCCCGTGTTGTAGGGCGGGTCTATGTAAATCACGTCCACTTTGCCCTTGTGCGTGTAGTTGAGGCACGTGAGCGCGTGGTAGTTGTCGCCTTCGATGAGTATGTGCGTCGGCTTGTCGTCCTTGCTCTTTATTGCGAGTTTTGGCACCTCTTCGAGTACGGGTAGCTTGTTCTCTACATCGTCCTCGAAGGCCTCGGGTACATCGGCCCAGACGATGCCATACCGTTGTGTTTTTATGGACTTCTTCAGTTTCTCGACTTCCTTTTGGAGCCGGAGTATCTGATTGTCTCTTTGCTGTATGAGTTCCTTTTCGTTCATGGTTTTATTTCGTACTGGTGCGTTTCAGAAACGCATCAAACTCGGACTTTTCGATGCGAAACTCTTTTCCGATTTTGTGCGCCTTGAGTTTCTTCGCTTTGATGTAGCGATAAATAGTCATGACGTTTACGACTAGCTTGTCGGCCAGTTCCTGCGGGTTGTAGAACTCCCTCTGCTGCATGCCTATAATCATACTTTACATTGGTTTACAGGGCAACTTTGCCCGAGTTGATAACTTCTTGGCTCGGAGGCCGCGCTTTACGCTCTCGGAAAGGCGTTGTCGGTAGTAGGCATCAAAGGCCTTTGTCATCTCTTCAACGAACTTCTGTACTGCTGTTTTCATGTTGTTATTTTTTATTTGATAGTTTCGAACACGCACGACCTCTAACTGCTGTCCATGCGATACCGCTGATAACTCGTGAGTGCCTTTTGAACTTGGTCGTACCAGTCGCGCGGATGCACTTTTCTCAAGTCGGTCGCGATGCTCTTCACGTCTGCCGCAATGCGGTACCACGTCCGGTCGTCGTTCTTTTTGCAGAGTATCGAACGCAGCTCGCGTTGGCCGTTGCCGTCCCGAGCGAACAGCAGCAACCCCGCAAGGTAGATTGCCGTCTTGCCTTTCGCTCCCTTGCGTGCGATGAGCACCTGTTTGAGCAGGTCTTTCGGCGTGAGCGATGGTGCGAAGAGCGAGACGCTGTGTCCGGCTATCATCGTTTCCCAGTAGTGCCCGAGGACCTTCTTGCTCTTTGCTTTTGAGAACACGTCGCGGAAGGTAGGATTTTCTGCGAACCCGAGTTTCTTGAAGAGTGAGTTCATCTTCTGCTTCTGGCTCAAGCGTACCTCGAGGCGCAGTATCTCTTTTTTCTTGTCGAGCTGTTTGAACAAGTTCAACTGCTGCGGTGTCTGCTCTCTGTCGATTGCTCGCTTCGCGTCTTTGCCGAGGTCGGCGACCTTGTCATACAAAACGAACGAGTGCGCGATGGTGTAGAGGTACAAGCTCTGCCCATCGTTCATAAAACGCGCACGCGTGAGGTCGAAGCGTTTGTTGAGGTTTATCTTGCCGAGTTCGCCGATAACGTACTGCGCCGTGTAACCGTCTTTTAGCTCGATGTTTTTGGAGTAGTGAACCGAGCGCACCTCGGCATTGCACAAGTCATGCCGTTTGATGACGACGCCCATCTGCTGCATCCGGTCCATGAGCGCGTCCACGACATTTTCGAAGTCGCTATCGGCCAGCTCTTCGAGATTGTTTTTGTAGATGAGTTTCGGAGCGGAAAACTCTATCTTCATGCTCTTTTGCCATGTGAGCTTGCCGTTCTTGCGCTTGTAGCCGGTAAGACGCGGGAAGTACAGCCCGCTCTCGGCATCGCGGCGCGAAGGATTGCGGACGAACTTCTCGTAGGCCTTGGTTCGCGCTTGAAGGTCCCATGGCTCAACGCCGCTTGCCTTCAAGTCGAGGAAGAGCGCTTTTTCGAGCGGCAGCGTGAGTATGACGGTATCAACCATGGTCGGGTTCTTTATGCTGGTAAAGGTCTGGATTGACGCGCCGGTCGATTTTGTAGAGCAGGTCGTAAAGTCCGACGATGTTGCGTCGTGCTTCGAAGTCGCCGAAAAACCGCTGCATCAGCTCGGTATCCTCGGTCTGTTTATCGGGTTGTCCTTTTTGAGCGTCCACGCACTAAGCGTAGACAATGGGTATCTTGGTGTGGCCTAGATAAAATCTAAGACATCTAAGACAAGTAGGTCGAACCGATACGTGCAGAGTGTCTCTTCGTAATAAAGAAGCCCGGAAGTCCCTTTTCGGCGAGTTTCTTACTTATCTGATACGCGGCGTTGTAGTACTTCTTGAGCCGTTCGTTTGAGCGTGCTGGGTCTACTTTCTCTGCTATCTCATCAAAAAACCACTCTTTACCGACCTCTGCTGGGTCAGCAAAAATGACCCGGAGCAAGTCGTACTGGTCCGATACCCGACGGATAGGAAAGGGTTTGTTCTTGACCCACAAAACTGCCTCGTTCTCATCGAAGGAGAGCGGCTTCTCTTGCTTTACCTCGGCAAGAGCTGCGTGCGCAGCTGCGAAGCGGGACAAAACATACAAGTGAAAGCGCTGCGCCTTTGGCCGTACTTCTTTCGGTTTGAAGAACACAGGGTCGCGCTCGGGGCGGCCTTCTTCGATTTTCATCCACTCGCTCATAATCACGCTGAAGTTCATCCAGTCGAACACTGCGCCGGGCTCTTTCCTCTGTGCTCGAGCAATAACTTCTTTGCCCATCGCATGTCCTTCGCGAACGATTTTACAAAGCTCGTACAAGTGCTGCTGTGCACCCCATAACTCATTTTCATACTGGCGTTCAAACTCCTTTTTCGTTTCGAGAAAGTCGTCCAGCTCTTTGATGGGTAGGTAGTGCCGCGCGTGCGCCTTTGTGGGGTCGGAAAACTCAATGAACTTCTCGGCGAACTCTTTGTGCTCGGGGGTCCGGTAGAGGAACTCGATTGCGTCATGCAACTCATCGTGCAAGGTGTACGCAAGAGGCCAGCTGCTAGTCGAGCGTTTTTGTTCGAAACTATCGTACTGTTTGAGAGCGTTCAGAACGACTGGTATCTCAACTTTGTTTTTGGCGACGTACTTGGCTATTTTCTTGTGCGCCTCTTTTATCTTGGAGAGTGCTTCGTTATGTTGTTTTTCGTACCGTTCCATCAGCTCCTTTGGCATGGCTGAAACCTGCGTCGTAATGAGGTCAAACTCTGGCACCGCGTCGCCATAGTCGAGATAGTCCTTGAGGCCCATAAAAAACTGCTTCGGGTCTTCGGACCCGATAAAGGAGTTGAAGTAGCGTTCGAGTATCTGTAGAGGTTCCATTGCCCTTTACTTTAGTTTACATTACACTACAGGACAATGGACGCCGAAAAAGCACTCGAAACGCTCAAGAAAGTTCAAGCCCTTCTTACCGAGGCGGGGATGGTAGCAGCGCCGCCAAGAGCAGCAAAAGAAAAAAGCACAAAACCAAAAAAAGAACCGCGGCCTGCGGACCCCGTCGCATTGCTTACGAGGGTGCAAGGCATTATCAAGAACTTCAACGAAGATAACGCGGAAGGAAAGCTGCAAAACCTGATTGCTCTCGTGAGTGCTCTTCGTGGTCGCATCTAATACTGAACGCGAATGTATCCCCATCACTACTTCCACCAAATAGGAACCGGAGGGTCGTTCGACTTTTGGAAAGACGTTTTGCCGGTCTTGATAAGCAGCGTCGCCTTGTTGGTTTCAGTCATCGTGCCTTACCTGATAATCCGATACGAAAAAATCTATGCCGCAAACAAGGAGCACAAAGAGTTTCTACGCCAGATAGAGATTTACTTACTTGAGTGGTTGAACATAACCGCCTACGATGCACGGACAACCAACGAGTTTTTGGATGTTTTGAAAACGCCGGGAGCCATTTTCCCAAAGAACTTCCAGTTTTACGACTTTCCTTCGATGGACTTTTTCAAGAGCTACAACGTGGAGTTGGTAAACGAGGTGTATGTCATCATCAGAAAACTCAAGGGTTTTGACCATCACTTGCGGATGATAGACAACGAGTATCAGGCCTTCAAAAGGACCATTATGAGCGGGGGCGGTAAACTCGCAGAGAACGTCATCAGTTTTTTCAATGAAGCTCTTGGCACCATAGACGACCAGTATCCGAAAGTCATCGAGGACCTAACCGACCTTCGCGTGAAGGTTCGTTTGCTCTTGAACGATGCGAATAAAACCGACACACTCAAGATGAAGAGATTTTATGGGTTCGGCAAAGGAAGCCGCATCTGGTACAAAAACGATTTACGCTTTACCGATAAAGAGCTTTCGGCTGAAAGAGCTGTCTTGGAAAAAGAGCAGGCAGACGGCGCAAGAAAAGAGTAAACCTGTATGGCTAACTTTGATAAACCGTTGCCGAGCTACACCGAAGAAGAGCTGTTCCAGAGAATGGACAACTGGGACCCGAGGTACGGCGCTCTTGCGGCGCACGAGCTACAGCGACGACTGGCAGTAGAAAACTCAGCTTCGTCGAAACGCTATGCACGTTGGTCGTTAGGCATCGCGATAGTGGCAATCCTGCTTTCGCTGATGGCGTCGGGTATCCAGATTTACCTAGCTTGGCCGAAGTAGTTCTGAACTTATCCAACATGAAAAAGCCGTGGTATCGAACCGTTCTCGTTGCTCAAACAAAAGAGGTTTTTAGCTCGGCAGTGCCGTACACTGTTTTGCTTTTGGTGCTGCTACTTTGGCGCTTCGCGCTTCGTGTGAAGTTCCAGTGGGTAGAGGTGAAGCCGCTGTCGGAGCCCGAGTTTTTCTACCGAGCGTTTTACAGCGCTTTTACTTTTTGCACGCTTGGCTTCCTACTCTACGAAGCACGTTTTTACAAAGTGTTGCACGACGTCGTCGTAAAGGGTTTCGGCTCATGGGAGCTGTACAACTTTATCAAGGCGGTCGTCTGGCTCTTCTTGATGTTCTTGTCGTATCAGTACATCGTGCCAACCCTATTTACTGTCCTGAACACGAGTGCGACTATCCTCTACAACTTCGCAGCATTCGTTTTGTATGTGCTTCCGCCGGTCGGCATCTCGCTCGTGGCAGTATCTATTTACGTATTGGTCCGTTCAAGTCAGAGAAAACTGCCTAAACAACGGCAGGTCAAGTAGGCCACTGAACTGTAGGTCGCGCTCAAACTGTATCCAATCTGCGGTTCTGAACTTGTCAGCCAGTGGGAGCCCGTTATTCCACTTCGCTCCAAAAGAGCACCAAAACCGATATATACTTACCGCATGGGGCACATCCGAGATTTGCTTCATCATTTTATCAAAAACAACTAATACTAAATACTATGTGGCAAGATTGGACAAATGGGGTGCTCGGGCTTTGTGTGATTGTGGCGGCGTTCTTAGGTCTCACGGGCATGACGCTCACGTGGACGCTCGTAGTTCTGGGCGTAGTCATTGCGGTTGTCGGATTCTGGGGCGCATTGAATCCTACCTCAAAGTAGGGTGCGGCGAGAGCGACCTTATTCTCGGCGGGGGTCTCGGATCGTTAAGTTACCAGTTTAAGCATTTAGCCAAAAACTCCCTGCGGCTTCTGCCGCAGGGATAAATTGGCTTACTAAATCCTGTACTATTCGAGCGGAGCGGTATCATCTCTCAAATAAGGTCTTCCTCTTTGTAGGTGATTCATGCAGCTGTAATCTATTTGCAAGTATTGATTTTTGTGGTATAAGATATAATTGTACGATTGTACCGGGTGCTATAGTATGGTTTAGTATTGTGCGGTTCTGTTTTGAGATCTTTAAGGCCATACATAACTCTCAGGAGAAAGAAAGATATGGCACATGTGCAGGTTGGCTACAGAAGCCGTGAGGAAACACTGGCGGCTTTAGCCGGTATCGTCTCGAGTAGGATGGGAGTTCCGCCCGAGCTGATCAAAGAACCCGTCGACGATCCTTCGTCGGATTGCTGGAATGCCCGAGTATTGGTGCTCGCCTTGGGGAGTACGCATAAGTTTGTGCAAGATGCGGATGGCTTTCTGCAAGACAGCATGTTCTGCTCGGGGAAGGAAATTGCGGATGCTAGGGCGCATCTCGCCGCCGACAAGAAACTGTCGGCGTGTGCGACGGAGATTTGGCGCCTATTCTCACCGAAGATGAAAAGCAGCAGTGACGCTGAGCTGACGATCTATGCCGTAAGAGACTGCGTCGCGCAAGTATTCGGTATGTCATGGCAACATATCGTTGATGGCGCCCTGAAGAGCACCAAATGCGCCGCTGCCCAGCAGGCAGTCATCCTCATCGGGTGCGACGTGCTACATCTGGATGTCGTTGCGATCGGCCGGGCTTTGAGATTCAAACCGGACTACGTCAATATTCTGTATGAACGGGCGACTCATAAGATCGTCGACCAACAGACGAGACTCTGTGAAAATGTTCGGGAGGTCTGCTGGGCGCTGAAGATCCAGCGCGCCGAACGCTGGAAGATGTGAATGATTCTTCACGAAGACGCCGCCGTGCTTGAGGCATGCCTCAAGCAATGGGAGCATGTTGTTCGCGAACACACGAACAGGAAGATCTGTTGTTTCAAGCCGCCCCTCTTGGGCGGCCCTTTTTTAATACATTGAGCTGGTGGTCTGAAACGATGATATAGTTTGGGTAGGAGGATGTACTATGGCAATATCGATCAGTGCTCAAAAGCAGCCTACCGAAAAAACCAATGAGGCAACATGTAACGGATTAGACTACGCCACAGGAGTACGCTGCGGAAAATCAGTCAGAAAAGGGACTGCTTACTGCGACGCTTGTTGGCGTAATAAGAACATGCCGCAAGCAATACCCGGCCTTGTCACCTCGTTCGGTCTACATTCCGGCGGCGGAATCTTCAAAGCAAATAAAGGTCTGCCGCGATGAACTTGCCCAGCCTCTGTGTTGGGCATCCCTTTACTAATACTTGACTTTCTAAAATATATCTGTATACTGTAGCACAGTTAGCACAAAACACAGGGGGAAAAACCGTGAAAATTATCTTCTTCGTAGCTGGATGGCCCGTCACGGTGCCGTTGAAGCTGATGCATGAAAATTGGTCGTGGTGGGTCCGGGCAGTCGTATACTTCGCATGCATGGTGGGAGTAATCATCGCGGGCATTGCGTTGTGGTCTGTTGCCGGAGATCATTTTTGGTATCACCAGGACACGTGGGTCATACATCCGTGGCATCTGTCATTGAGCGCAATTTCGTATGCGCTCGGCGGAATCATGATAAGCCTCTTTGCACTCGTATATTATGTCGTGCAGGAAGTGCGCGACGAGCATGATCCGTACTGAATAAATAAGCAGGTTTCAGGAGCGATCATCCGAGCAGATCAACACCCAAGGAATTTTTTCCTTGGGTGTTTTTTCATCTTTGATATAGTTACCCAATGAATTTGATGAAAGCTCTTGATAGTCTCCGCAAGACGCGCTCGTTTCCCTTCTATGCCAGGCTTCTTTGTGGCAGTGGCGAGTTTAGTAACAGAAATCTTATATCCAACTTTCACGCCAAGTTCTTTCTCATGAAGTCCAAATGAATCAAATGGATTCATCGGTGATTCATGATGGCTTCACGGGATATAATTATAGTTAAGAACATGCGTTTATACGCTCCCCCTACGGCCTTTTTTGCGGAGGTGCAGACCTTTGATCCGCACTCCTTTGACTTTCCCCGAGCGAGGAGTGGAGTAATCCGCCGCTGGTTTAAGGCGATGGTGGATATGTCGTATGTCAAACTCTTCGGAACTTTTCTGTTTGTAGGCGCTATTTTCTTTTTTGTTTTTTCGTTCTCTGTTTTCCTTTTTTCGCTTCCACCGCACAAAGCCGCGGCTCAAGGTACCGCGATGTCTGCGCCCGCAGTCGCCACAGGCGTCCCGCTCTTTCCCAGTGAGATGCATATTGCCAACAACGGGCTCACTCTCCTGCGTAGTGCACGAGTGGTGGCGGTAAATGGAACGACTATAACCGTCAGTGCGGCATGGGGCTCGACGGATTTTAGGTGGATAGTACTCACTGATGCAAGCAGTTACGAAACGCACAATTTCGGAACACGTTTCCTCAACCGTGACGGCCAAGAGATTTCTCCTCAGAATGTACTTATAGGAGATTATGTGACTATTACCGGCATGCTCGACACCGTCGCGCAGGAGCCGACGCTCAACGCCGATTCTGTAAGGAATTTGGAAGAATAAAAATAGCACCGCGTAAAATTAATCTAAAATTCAGCGGCAATGTTTATAATTGGTTTTAGATTGTAGAGGAGGAGACTTCGATGCCCTTTGTTGTACAGAGCGCCCTCGCGGCATGTCTCGCAATGCTTAGTATCAGGTCCTCGGCTCGGGCGACAACGAACCAGTATTTCGAAATGTTGCCCGAAGAACCATCCGCAGTGGACCCCTTGTTTCTCGTAAAGGAATTCGGGAAACGAGCCGCCAATCGCTTGAAGGAAAGAACTCAGTCAAATATTGGCTGATGCCCCAAACTACCCCGTCTTTGCAAGTCGGGCTTTTCTTTTTTGAGTTTTCCCAGCCCGCAACCCAAAAAATTATTTGGATTTACGCTTTGGGATTCTTATGCTTTCGGTGACGGTTGTCTTGGGGTTAGCTCTTGCCTTACCCTTGTGTACAAACCGCCCCGTTATAGCACTCCGAACCGCTTTCCTTTTCATGCCTGTATTTTACAACAGATTTGTACGCCTCCATTTTTTAGGAAGGATAAATCTCTTCCATTTTTTGATACACCATACGAGAAATTGCCGCTATATTGCTTTCGAGACCTTTAACATTGTCTCCAACCCCTTTGGTCATGATGCACAATATGTATGGATGACTCGGATAATAGATAATGCCGCAGTTGCTTAACTCTTTGCCAATGTCTGTCTGCTCATTTGCCACCGTGGTCTCTCCAAATTTCTGTGCAACCAATACCCCGTTAGGAATACCGCTCTCTATGCCTGCGGTAAAATCGGTCTCCGTTAAAAGTTGGAGCGCTTTCTCGGAGTAATCGCGGTCAAGAAACGTCGAGTTATACAACGTGCGCAAGAAAATCGGATATTTGCCAACTGTAAGCGAATCCGCCGCTTCATCTACCGTACTGGTACTGATGCCAAGACTGGTAAACAAATTGAGATACTCTTGATAGCGTCCGCTGGACGAAAGATTGGAGAGCAATAATTGAGCCGCATTGTTGTCGGAGTATCTGATCATATGCTCAATGAGTTCCTCAACGGTATACGTGGTGCCCGGCGTGAGTTGGATTGGCGACCTCACCTCCTCCATGTTGTTTAAGTTGGAAACGCCAGCGTACGGCAACTGCTCTGACAAAATGGAAGGATCTTGCTCAGCAATTTCATAATAGGTCATCATAACCGGAACCTTGTACAAGCTCGCCGGATAATAGGTGTCGCCGGGATTGATGGTAAAACCCTTTGACTCATTGATATCTCTAAAATATACCGACGCGGCAAGCAGGCCGTCGGGTTTTTGCTCGGCGATATATGACTCTATATTCTGCTCCAGCGCATCATATAAGGGAGATTCTATATTGGAAGACGAGAGAGTTATTAAAGGATCGGTAAACTTGTAGGTATTGTTGGGGTCTATATCACTTTCCCGTATCGCCTTTAGCGTTGATGACGGCATTTGTGAATATACAAAAACCGTTATGCCACCCGAAAGCAATGCACCGACAATAAACGAAGTTAACATCAAAACGGTCGTATTATAGAAAGTATGCGGTTCTTTGGATGGTCGCGGCATGTGGCTGTTACACGTATTATAGCAAGACTCTTTCGGGTGTATAGGAAACGGATTCGTACCTTTATACGTATAGTATCTTATATTGCATTTTGCTGATGAAATATAACCGTATTGTTGAAATAGTTTGGCTGCCAACCGTTTTGGCACTTCTTTTGATTGCAGAGACCCTCCTTTTTAACTGGTGGCTCGATATTGTGTGGGGGTCTTTTATGTGGCGTTGTGTTGCGGCATCGGTCGGTCTCAGTGCCGTCCTCTTCTTCCCGGCGATGTTTTTTGAAAAAAGATACATTCGGTATGCGTATCTCTTTTTAGTTTCTTTGCTCGTAAGCCTTGTCTTTATTTCGCAATTTTTGTATTACCGATATTCCGGAGGATTTTTGCAGGCCTCGTCGCTTGTTTACTCTAGTCAATCAATTGATCTCATCAGCACCATCAAAACATTGATCACCTACAAACTGCTTGTTTTCATAGTGCCGTTGCTTTTGTTGGTTGTGGGATACATGGCAATCGACACAGGCACACAAGAGAGGCGGCTCTCAATAACAGAAAAAATGTTGCCTTTTTTTTTGATGATCGTTGTTTTCTGCGGCGGATATGGCGGGCTCATCGTTTCGGAGCGACTCACGTTTGGGAGCGCGCAAGATTTATACGACAACAGCGACATGTACAACTTGTCTTCGCTGGTGGCCAAGGTCGGTATTGTCAATTTTTATGCAGAAAGCTTGATAGAGTACGCTTTACAGCCGCGCGTGGCAAGTGCGGCCGACATAGCGTTTTTGACGGAGTGGGCAAAGGAGAGAACATTACCACCCACAGGCTCCGACTTTGGCATACTTAAAAGCAAAAATCTTATTTTTATCCAAGTGGAGTCGCTCGAAAATTGGGTCATAGGATACAGTATCAACGGAGTTGAAGTCGCTCCCAACCTCACCGAACTCTCGAAAGAAGGGGCGTATTTTACCAACTACTACTCGCAAGACGGTGAAGGCAATACGGCGGATGCGGAGTTTTCCACACAAAACTCGTTGTATCCCCTGCCCGATGAAGTGGCATTCACCACCTATGCGGAAAACACGTATGACGCCTTGCCGCATCTCCTGGACACAAACGGATACACCACGGCGGCCATGCACGGCGATGTCGCAACGTTTTGGAATCGCTCAAACGCGTACCCCTCGCTCGGCTATGAAGATGTCTTCAGCAAGCCCGCTTACGTCCTGCCGCGGCAGGTGGGGCCCGAAGGATTGGGGGACAATGATTTTTTCGAGCAGTCTCTGCCGAAACTCACGTTCTTGCCGAAACCGTTCATGGCGACGCTCATTACGCTGAGCACGCATACGCCCTTTACCCTGCCCTCTGATCTTGAAACGTTGGCGATACCGAAGGATACAACGCTCACGCCGACGCAGCAACAATATTTAGAAGCCGTGCACTACAGCGACCAGGCGCTAGGGAATTTTATTGACGGCTTAAAAAAGGACGGTTTGTACAATAATTCGCTCATTGTTATTTATGGCGATCATGGCGCTTTTATAGGCACTTCCGATTCTCAAAACCAGCATGTACCGCTTATTATTCTTGCTCCCGGCAATGTGTTGCCGGAGGGAGTAGACCAAACGCCGGGGAGCCATATAGACTTATATCCGACGGTTGCTGATTTGTTGGGAATTCAATATCCTATTACAGTGCTCGGTCAGGATCTTTTTACCACCAAGACACCGGTGGTGACGCAGAGGGTGCCCGGAACGGGAGCGGTAAAGTTTATCATCAGTTCGGACCTGCAATACATCGGCTCCGTTGACGGCATATTCGGGCACGGTACGTGCACCACCTTCCCCAGGCTTGCACCTCTGCCTGCCGCCTCTTGCCAAACGCTGTATAACGCACAGGTGCAAAATACCAAAGCATCCGACTTCATAGTCCGATACAATCTGCTACCATTAGTCGCAGGTAAAACATAACTCATGGAACCGGTAGTTACGGCATTGTCGATCATATTTTTGGCGCTTGTGTTTGTCGTGTGCGGCAAAAAAGGTTTTCGAATCCTCTTTTCGCTCCTGTTAACCATCGCCGCGCTATTGTGGATTATTACTCCGCTTATTGTGGGCGGCTACAATCCCGAGCTGGCGGTGTTGCTGGTGGGATTGCCGATGTTGGTATGCATTGTGTATCTGACCGAAGGGTTTACGACACTATCGCATGTATCGGTAATCGGTATCGCTTTAAATTTCTTGTTTATAAGCGCGGTTGTACACGGCGCCGTCTCTGCGGCACATTTAACAGGCATCACCTCAACCGACGATAGTTTTTTGGGCCTGGCAGGGATTAACTTGCGGCAATTATTAACCGCGGGCATCATGCTCGGAACGCTCGGCATTTTGACAGAAATGGTGGTTACGCAAGTCGCTACGGTTATGGAATTTGTTGCCGCACAGCCCGATGCGCCCATGCAGGAAATCTATCGGCAGTCTTACGTCGTTGGCATCGCGCATCTCGGCTCGATTATTAACACCTTATTTTTGGTGTATGCGGGAGTTTCGTTGCCCCTGCTTATTGTCTATGTCGGCGACGGCAGCTCGCTATGGAGCGCACTCAACTACGAGCCTTTGGTGAGCGATATCATACGGACGCTTGCCGGAACAATCGGGCTTATTATCGCCATGCCCACCTCGACCGTTTTGGCAACCTGGTGGCAAAAAGGCCGCGAAAGTTGACTATTATTAGCCTGCAGGATACTATCCAGAAGGAACGGTTCGTTTATAGGAGATGGGTAACATGCACGGGATTATCGCGTTGCAGAGTCTCGAACAACAGTGGAAGGATGGAGAACCAGTCGAAGTTCGCTTCGGACAGAAATGGTGTCCTGCTACGGTTGTTGGAGTTGGAAAAATATCTATCAAATGTAAGTTGCTAAAGACAATTAAAGTAGTCTTAGGGCCTAAGGGTTTTTTGAGGTTTCGGCCTAACATTGTCGTATTTGAGGAAGGGGAAATAGTTTCTAGGCGCGCGAATGGTTCGAACGTACGCAAACCCTAAGTTTAGTGTGTCATTCAAAAGAGCCTGCCCGGCTCTTTTTTTATGCGTTACACTAAAAAGCATATGCGCCGAACTTTAATATACATAGTCACCGCTCTGGTGTTTGTGTGCATTTTTGCATTAGCACAAAATCCTGCCCGCGCCGATAGTACGGCAAGCATTGCCGGTCTCTACCCTGCCGCCGAGGTTCCCACTGGCGCCAAAGTTACCTTCTCGATTATCACGAGCGGCTTTACCAATCCAACCTATTATCTGGTCGACTCCTTCCCTGGCGGCGTCACGAGCACTAATGTGGACAGCTCGGGCAATTTTTCGTGGACGCCCAATAAAGACGATGTCGGCACTCATGGGCTCACCATTACCGTCTCCGACGCGCAAGGCGACAGCGCAACGGTATCGCAACAAATAATAGTCGATGGTACCGCGAGTGTCTCGATACAATCATTATCGCCGAGCGCAAACGTAAATATCGGTAACCCCGTTACCTTTTCGGTCTCTGTCTCCGGACTTTTTAACCCGACCTATACGATTGCCGATTCTTTTTTTAATTCATCCATGCAGAGTTATACGCTCAACGCCTCGGGCAACTTTAATTGGACACCCATTGCCCAAGATATCGGTACTCACATTATCGTTGTGACGGCAAAAGACCAATATGGGAACATTGCCAGTACTTCAGCTACCATTACCGTCTTGCCGGCCGCTATGGTATCCCTCATAAATTTTGTGCCCGGCATGAGCGTTAACGCGGGCAGTACGCTTACATTTGCCGCAACCTCAACAGGATTTGTATCGCCGATTTACACGGCAAAGGATGCTTTTTACAGTATTGGCACATCGACTATGACCATCGACCCTACCTCCGGCAAAGCAAGCTGGGTGCCGATCTACAATGATATTGGGGTGCACACTATCAGTGTTACGGCAACCGACAGCACCGGCCGCAGTGGGACGTCAACCGTTGCCATTACCGTGTTGCCTCCCTTGGCCACACCCCTGACGCAAACGGTTACACCAGCCATCTCAACGTCAGCAATACAAGCCGCGCCTGTCGCGCCACCAACAATCGCGCCTCAAACACCGTCAACGGTCAGTACAAAAAAAATTACACAGCCGTCTGTTGTTCCGCAGAACATAGGCGCAGTCACCGCGCCCCCCCAAACGCAAGCATTCCCTCTCCAGGTGACTGTCTCAGCTACTGGCACGGTATCAATAACACCAAGTCCGGTGCCAGGTACGCAAGTAGTTATTCCTCCAAACACACCGACAGAATCCATGGGAAGTTTTCTCCTCAATAGTACGATTAATTTTTTTATCTCAATCTTTAAGCTCCTCTAACAGTCGCTCGTATCCCTCAGCCGTTAAGTGCCAGGTACCCGGCCGGAAGGGATTGTCGAGATCGTCGACAACGAGAATGAGCGCAAAAGCCAGCAAGCCTATGGAAGCGGTAAAAATGTAATCCAAATACACGTTGTTAACGGCGATAAACAGAGACAAAATAATAAGAAGTATGTCCGTCAAAAATACGATGCGTTTTAAGATGACAGGCATGTGCTCGTTGCTAAAGTTAAGGCGCTGATTGCGCGCTTGGATAAGGTTGATAAAGGCGTTACGCAACGGCTCGGCAAGACTGCCGACCGAAGATGACATAGCAACCAGTATGCCCCGGAGACCGTCGAGCTCCGCATCGACGGTTTCGCTCCGCATATGCTCTTCGCCGTCGTTCCATTCTGCAATAATCAACTGCAGATAGCTTTCGAGATGTTTGTGCGCCTCTTTGCACAGGGGCGCTTCGGCGTAATTGCTCCACTTCCACATTTCCCGTACCGAGTCTATCTCGGTCCGTACCGACTCCGAAAGCTTGGTCCAGGTCTCCCACTCACGCTGAATGACAAAAGCTAAAATGAGACCGAAAATAATCCCGTCGACGGAGTAAAATCCCGCCAGTCCGTTTTGAGTCGAACGGGAAATAACCGATTCGAACAATTCGTGGATATACCAAAATGCCAGAGAAAATGGCACGAGAAAAAAGAGCACGCGTCTGATGATTGAAAACATATATTCTTTAATAATACGCTAATTCTTTATTGAGACGCAAACGGGCGCGCATCTGACCAATCGGCATTAAAGATGGTTTGCAGAGAAGCTAATATGTTTGGTTGCAAAAATACGATTCCAAGCTCGCGATTGTCGTCGAGAGAACCTGTCGAAAAATTTTCTGAGCCGACAAATGCAATGTGGTTGTCGACCAAAATCATTTTGGCGTGTATGTAGAGATTCTTTGAGTTCGAGGCGTAGGTGCGCACCAACACTCCGCTCTGTGTAAGCTCGGCAAAGACTGGCTTCCAGTTGGTGGCGTATGTCATATCCACTCGCACGGTAACTCCTCTCCCGGCCGCCGCCTCAAGCGCCTGTATAATATCTTGGTCGTTCATCTCTTCGTTGTATATCTCAAGCGTTGAGCTCGCACTCGCGATGAGCGAAAGTACTATGCTTTTTGCTCCCGGGCTCCATAAAAGATCGTCGCCTTGCGGAGCGGTCTCCTGCTCTCCGGTCCAATCCTCGTTAAAAGTTTTTTCTATCGCGGAGACGTCTGCTCGGTCGGTATCATCAATGCCAAAATCTCTGCCGGTTGCGTAGTAGCGCGGCACTAAGTTAAAAGACATGATAAGAGCCTCACTCCCGTCTACTACCAGCGTCTTTTGGTGCGTCAGCGCAAAGTATGCGGGCGCCCATTTAATCGCAACGCCGTGCGATTCTAGATATTCGTACGCCGGCTGATTGACCGGCAGGGGCGCACCGTAGTCGCCGGTTTGTTTGCCGTAATATCCCTCGTTAAGCAACACTCGCACCGCGACGCCCCTGCTTTTTGCATCGACCAGCGCCTGTTCCACGCGGCTGTCGGTGAGCTCGTACATCACCATGTCAACCGATGTGCTGGCGTTTTGTATCAAAAAGAGCACGGGGGCGACGCCGTTTTGCGGTTCAACCACAAGCGACAGCGAGCCTTCTGGCGCGGTGTTGAGGGTCGCGAGCGTCGGCTCCGGACCGGGCAAGCCGAGGACAGAGCGTGCCTGCGAGGGAAAGAGCGCCGCGTAAGCGGCGCCCATCGCAAGGAGTGAGGCCAGCAGCAATAAAACCAGATACGTGCGCGAGGTGGTACACATACGGAGCATCATGCGACGTAAACACTAGGCGAGCAAGAGGACGCACGCCGCACCCGCGATGACGCAATAAACCGCAAAAGGCATAAGTGTGTTTGTTTTAAAGTATGTTGTGAGAAACCGCACCGAGACGTAGGCGGCGAGCGCCGCACAAAGAGCACCGAATAAAGCCGGGCCGAGCACGGCGCCGCCCTCTTTAAACACATGAGGCACTTTAAGCACCGCCGCCGAAAAAATGACCGGTGTTGCGAGCAAAAAGGCATATCGCGCGGCGTTTTCGTGCCCAAGGCCACTTGCCAAGCTACCGGTCATCGTAAGTCCGGTACGCGAAAAACCTGGCACCAACGCAAAGCACTGTGCCAACCCTATGCCCATAGCCTGCGTAAACGAGAGCTGTGCGAGCGCCGCATCGCTCGCCTCCCCCTCAGATGCTTTTCTGCGCAACTTTTCTGCCGCATAAAGCACAAGGCCGTTGAGGATTAACATTCCTGCCACGAGGCGCGGTGATGCAAAAAGATGCGTGAGCGGATCTTGAAATAAAAACCCAAGTACACCTACCGGAATGGTGCTCACGATAATAAGCCAGCCGAGCTTTGCATACGGGTCACGCAGGGTGCGCGCTCCTATCGAACGCAACACACTTATAATAATGCGGAGCCAATCGCGCCAAAAAAACGCAAAGAGTACGAGCGCCGTGGCTAAGTGTGTAAGTACGACAAAGCCAACAAACGACGCGGATGCTTGGTCGATGTTCCATTCCAAAAGTGAAGGGAGTATGACGCTGTGTCCCAAGCTCGATATGGGAAAGAGTTCGGTAACTCCCTGAAGAAGTCCGAGCACCGCCGCCTGCGCGTATGAGAACATGGAGTCTAGCTCAGGTGCTTGGAGACGAGTTTGGTCATCTCAAACATTGAGACCTCGCTCTTACCATCAAACACGGCTTTGAGTTTATCGTCGGCTAAAATATTGCGCTTATTCTGAGGATTCTGGAGATCGTGCTTTTTAATGTACACCCAAAGCTCCTTAACAACGGCTGAGCGCGGCATCGGGCCGTTGCCTACAACTGCCTCAAGCTCGGGTGAGAGCTTCATCGGTTTTAATAAAGCTGGGTTTGCGGTTCTAACCATAAAAACGTGTGTTAATTATTTATTAATAGTAACCAAACTGAGGATCCACCGTGCGTAGCCTCGTCCCACGTATAGTGTACCAGCTCGGGGCTGTGCGCAATACCCCCTGTAAAGGTTTGCGGGGATAACAATACTTATATTCATACGGGTGTTAGAATTGCCCCATGGTTAGAGGAATCGTAGCGCAGTTTAAGGGATTGCGTCCGCCGGTGCGTTCGCTGGTCCAGCTCTTTTGGATTTACAGCCTCACCACCAGCCTCACCAGCGTGTTCATCCAGATATTCCTCTACCAGCAATTTTCGAGCTTCTTTCTCAACGTAGCGGCAACCGCCATCTTTAACAGCGGCATTTTTATCACGTTTTGCGTCTTTGGATTTGTCGCTTCGCGCATGCGATTTAACATCAAGTACGGATTTTTTTGGAGCTTTATCTTTATGGGAGTTACGCTCGTGGTATTGCTCAATAGTAGTATGCCGCTTTTAGCATATGTAGCGATGTTCCTCAACGGCCTCGGCAACGGGCTCTTTTGGCTGACCATCCACACCTTTGAGCTCTCCGAAACCAAAGACGAGGAGCGGGATTTTTACTCGTCTCTCCTCACAACCGGCACAGTGATATTTTCGGTCGTGGGGCCGGCGCTTGCGACCGGGCTTTTGTTTGTGTCAGGGACGCTTTTGCATCGGGGGGATTTCACACTCCTTTTTCTTCTAACGCCGCTGGTGTACCTCCTTGGTTTTTTTTGCTTTAGTAATCTCAACGAGTACCGGCCTGCGCCCATCGAATGGAAAGATGTCATTTATTTTATTACCGAGCGCAAAAACCGCGCCACGCAACCGTACCTTGCCGGCACGGCACTGCAAGAAACATTCACCACCATCATATTGCCGCTCGTGGTACTGTTTGTGCTCGGCGGCGCGATACAGGTGGGGCTTTATGCCACCGGGTTTGCATTTTTTGCGGCGCTGTTCGTGTTACTATTTTCGCAATATCGTACGACTCAAAATCGCTTGCGGATCCTGGGTTTTTCGACGCTCTTGCTTTCTCTTGCAACCGCCCTGTTCGCTACCCACATCTCACTGATAACATTGATGGCTTATGGATGCGTGGGCGCAGTGCTTTGGCCGATGGTACGCGTATCCATACATGTAACCGACTTGCATACCATGGAATCGATAGGTCGTAGAGGCAGGGATTTTTACGCCACCATGATCTTCCGTGATGCATCTATGTGGCTGTGGCGTATGACGGGAGCCTGTCTCCTCCTCGGAGCGGCCGTATTATTTTTGCAGCAACGAGAGGTTCTCTCTGTTGGGCTTCTGTTGTATGCCGCCTCGTTGGTGGTGGTGTTTTTGGGGGCGCGGCTCCTTTTAAAAGCCATGGGACGTTAGCATCTGTGCATATCTTTGTGCACCGCCCTTGCAAAAATAGCGTATACTAGGTGCATGCGGGGCCTTTCTCATTACTATAAAGAGGCGCGCCCATGGGGCTCCTTTGAGCGCTTTACGCTTAACGAGCCTTCTACGGTAAAAATAATCACCATTGACCCCAACCAAGAGCTCAGTTTGCAACAGCACGAGCATCGAGATGAGGAGTGGAAGATCCTCAAAGGTTTTGGCACGATCATTGTTGGCGATACACAAACTAAGGTGAGCCCGGGGGACGAGTTTTTTGTCGCACGGCACACACATCACCGCGTGGCCGGCGGCTCCGAAGGTCTCACGTTTCTTGAAATTGCCCTTGGTCAATTTGATGAAAACGACATTACCCGCTTTGAAGACAATTATGGCCGAGTGTAAGGAATTTCATATATTATGATCATCTTCATTTTGATCGTACTCGTTCTTGTACTCGCACTCCTAATCATTCTTTTGTGGCCGTCAGGCAAAAAACGCGGCATAGCTCCGCAGTTGCATCGCATTGCGGAGAATCCCGTGCTTGAGCCTATTGCTCTCAACTGGTGGGAGTCGGAGGCGGTGTTTAATCCGGCCGCCGTGGTTGAGGATGGCCGCGTGCATCTTTTTTATCGCGCGCTCGGGCGCGATGGCATATCCCGCATTGGCTACGCTTCAAGCACCGACGGCGTCCACTTTGATGAGCGGCTCCCCTTCCCTGTGTATGCCGCCGAGAACGTTACAGAAGCCAAGGAGCATCATCTCTACACCTCGCCGGCACGGCTTACGTACGACACAATACACAATCCTTCGGGCGGCGGTTGGGGCGGCTGTGAGGATCCGCGCGCGGTAAAAATAGACGGTCGCGTGTATCTTACTTTTAATATGTTTAACGGCTGGAGCTCTATGCGTGTTGCACTCACCAGCATTGACGCACAAAATCTCACGCGCGCGCAGTGGTTGTGGAACAAATTTAATTATCTTTCGCGCCCGGGCGAGCGCCACAAAAACTGGGTGCTTTTCCCCGAAAAAATAAACGGCAAATTTGCGCTTCTTCATAATCTTTATGATGAAGATGCCAACAAAGTGAAGGTTGCCTACATGGATAAGCTTTCGACGGATGAGGCGCCCTTCCAGCACGAGAGCCCCGACCCGCAACAGGTGCCCGACCGGGTTGTGGGCTGGCACAATCGCACGAGGAGCGCCGCTTCGCCGCCTATCAAGACAAAAAAAGGGTGGATACTGCTCTACCACGCCATGGATAAAGACGACCGAGAGCGTTACAAGGTAGGCGCGCTTTTGCTTGATCTCAACGATCCGACCAAAGTGCTCTATCGCTCGCACAAGCCGATACTCTCGCCCGATGCCTGGTACGAAAACGACTGGAAGCCCGGCATCATTTACGCCTCGGGCGGCGTGGTGTTTGGCGACGACCTGCTTGTGTACTACGGCGGCGGCGACAAGCGCATTGCCGCGGCAAAAATAAATCTCGATGAATTTTTGGCAACGCTGACCCGTCCCGAAAACAAGGTATGAAATACCGCATATAGTATGTACGTTATCCGCAGAAGCTCGCATAACCCACTTATCGCTCCTGCCAACGACCGGCAATGGGAGTCCCGCGGCGCGTTTAACCCAAGCCCGGTGCAGGTGGGCAAATTTACGCATATCTTGTACCGAGCACAAAGCCGCCCCGACGCCCTGCTTGCCCCCGGCGGCATCTCGACTATCGGTAAAGCGTTTACGATAGACGGCAAGCACTTTCAAAACCGCCAGCAATTTATCGTGCCTACCGAAGAGTGGGAAACATACGGATGCGAGGATCCGCGCATAACTTTTTTTGAAGGCAAATACTACATTTTTTATACGGCGCTCGGCGGCATGCCGTTTGGTCCGGGCAATATCAAAGTTGCCTGCGCTATTTCCAAAAATCTTGAATCGATTGAAGAGAGACACCTCATTACTCCCTTTAACGCCAAAGCCATGGCGCTCTTCCCCGAGCGCATCGGCGGCAAGATAACGGTCATTGTTACCGTGCACACCGACGAGCCGCCGGCACATATCGCCATAGCGGAGTGCGACAAGATAGAAGAGCTCTGGGATTTGGGCTTTTGGGAAGAGTGGCATGCGGAGCTTGAATCGCACATCATCAATCCCTTGCGTTTTGATCACGACCACGCGGAGGTAGGTTCGGTACCTATTAAAACCAAAGACGGCTGGTTGTTGTTTTATTCCTACATACAAAACTATTTCGGCGGCGGCGAGCGCGTGTTTGGCATCGAGGCGCTCCTTCTCGACCTCAAAGATCCCACAAAAATCGTCGGCGCTACCCGCGGACCAATTATGGTGCCGGAAGAAATTTACGAAAAATACGGCATCGTGCCAAATATCGTCTTCCCCTCCGGCGCATTGTTGCAAAAAAACGGCCGAGTTGACCTCTATTATGGCGGCGCCGATACCGTGTGCGCACGCGCCTCGCTCAACTTGCCCGACCTTTTGAGCGCGATGATGCCCGAGCGCCGCGTGGAGCTTGCGGTGCGTGCCAAAGAAAACCCCATCATAAAGCCAAACCAAGCCCACGCGTGGGAAAAGAAGGCCGTGTTCAATACTGCCGCGCTTGATATAGACGGCACTATCCATCTCTTGTATCGCGCCATGGGCGACGACAACACGTCGGTCCTTGGCTACGCGGAAACCAAAAATGGCATCAAAATCACCGAGCGCGACGAGGGGCCCGCCTACAAGCCACGTGAAGATTTCGAAATGAAGAAAGGCGGCGGCAACTCCGGCTGTGAGGACCCGCGCATCACAAGGATTGGCAACGTCATATATATGATGTATACCGCCTATAACGGCGTTGATCCGACGCGTGTTGCCATTACCTCCATATCGGTCAAGGATTTTTTGGCCAAACGCTGGGACAAGTGGCAAAAGCCCATGCTCACCACGCCCGACAACGTCAATGATAAAGACACCTGTCTCTTTCCCGAAAAGATAAAAGGTCAGTACATGCTGCTGCATCGTATCGATCCGCAGTTGTGCGCCGACTTTCTTAATACGCTCGACTTTACCAAGACGCGCCTTACGCGCTGTATCGAGATCATGAATCCGCGGCCCGGCATGTGGGACTCGGTAAAAATCGGCATTGCGGGCGCGCCCATTAAAACTCGGAAGGGTTGGCTGCTCATTTATCACGGCGTCTCTAAAACGTCGACCTATCGCTTGGGGGCGGTGCTGCTCGATTTAAAAAATCCCTCCGTGGTTGTCTCACGCCTCGTGGATACTATCCTTGAACCTATCGAGGAGTACGAACGTATTGGCGTGATGCCTAAAGCGGTGTTTTCGTGCGGAGCAGTGTTGCGCAAAGACACGCTCCTGGTGTATTACGGCGGCGCCGACACCGTGGTGTGCGTCGCCAAAATATCGCTCAAGAAACTGTTAAAAATATTACTGCCCAACAATCTGTAAAATAAGGATCCTTATAGGTCTGCTTGCGATATATCCGCTTTTTGTTTATTCTGCCAAGAATATTACTATATTACGTAATATCATAATATTTCTATTGTTTTATAGTTGGAGTCGGAAAAAGTAAAAAATGACCGGGATATTTTTTCTTAAGTCGATATAACATATTAGTCGCATACAGTCGCCTATCTTCATAATGGTCTCGCCTCTTTTTCAGTTCTTTTTCCATTTCCTTAATCGCTTGCTCATAACCAGGAAGTTGATCGCTGAGCCAGCGTTGTACACGATAGATGTTGTCATAGCCCACCTTGAGGTTTGAAGCGATAGCCGTAGGTCGCTCGCCTTGGAGCAATTGTTGTGCAATGAGTATTCTCCTCCCGAGCATAATTCTCTCGCTTTCGGTCAACAAATCGCGCAGGAAAAGCTTCAGGGCCGCGCGGCCCTGTATTGCCGAAGTTGCTGTATACAAGGCATCGAGAACTTTGATTCTTACACTTTCTTCCAACTCTTTTGTTCGTACTTTCATACCGATGAGTTAATTATTGATATTACGTAATATGGAGAATTTACCAAAAGAATGATTTTTAGCAATGGTATAATGAAAAAATGGATTTTACGCCAAAGCTCGTAGCATTCGATCTCGACGGCACGCTCGCCGAGAGTAAACAGCCTGTCACGAAAGAAATGGGCGAGCTGTTAGGAAAACTCCTGCAAAAAATGCCGGTTGCGGTGATGTCGGGAGCCGGTTTTCCCCAATTTGAAAGGCAATTTTTGCCTGCACTCCCGACAGACATCAACTTCGCACACCTGTATATATTTCCTGACAGCGCGGCGCAATGCTGGCAGTACAAACATAACGCCTGGCAAACGGTTTATAACAAAGCCTTCACTCACGAAGAGAAAGAGCACATTATGAGCGTTCTCGCACAAGCGCTTGCCGAAGTGGGTCTCTCACACGCGCCGGTGCGCGTGTGGGGCGAGCGTGTTGAAGACCGCGATGCGGAAATCGCGTTTTCTCCCCTGGGGCAACAAGCGCCTCTCAAAGAAAAAGAGGTGTGGCATAAGAGCCATGACGACATGCGACAAAAACTTCATGAGGCGCTCGTGCGGGAGCTGCCGGAATTTGCAAACGCCACAGGCGGCCTCACGACCATAGATATCACGCGCAAAGGCATCACCAAAGCCTACGGGCTTGGAGAGCTTGCAAAAATGAGCGGCATTCCTATCTCAAGCATGCTTTATGTAGGCGATGCGCTCAAAGAGGGCGGAAACGACGCCGTAGTAATTCCTACCGGCATACGCACGCAAGAAGTGTCGGGTCCAATAGAAACGGCAAAAGTTATCGAAGAAGTGCTTGCGCAATAAACATCCTAAAATGCCGCTGTGCCGTTGGGAGTGCCCTCGCCGGTAGGACCGTCAAAGCCAGGCATGGCCGTGCAGAGGTATGAGCCGCCGCAAGAGCCGTTGCTGCCCGATGTCACATCGCGCAAATCGCCCACGTTTTTATACGGGATAGAATTTTCAGACGTATTGGCGGGAATGTTGCCCGAAAGGGCATACGTTGCCGCAATGATGGGCGACGCCAGGCTCGTGCCTCCGACTTGGAACCAACCGCTCATGCCTGCGTAGCGCACCGAGTCGTACACCGCCGCGCCGGTATTAGGATCGGCATCTGCCGAAACATCGGCAACTATTCGTTTAGAACATCCCGAAAGACCTAATGCAGTTTGCCAAGACGGTTGCGGCTCGTAGGAGCTGCAACCGCTCCCTGTCCCGCTCCATGCGCTCTCGCTCTTATAGCTATACGTATTGTTGCCGAGCGAGTTTACAGACAATGAAGTGCCGCCGACCGCCGTGACATACGGCGAGGAAGCCGGGTACTCCGCGCCATAGCCGCCGTCTCCGGCGCTAAAGGTAATAGCCACACCCGGGTGGTTTGGATTGGTAAAGTGATAGTCATAGGACGTTTCGCCTGAGGCTCCGCCGAACTCGCCGCTACCCCAGGAGTTTGAGACCACGGATGCATGAGCTATTGCGTAGTCCTCTGCGGCCATAAGGTTGGTATAGGTGGCCGAGTTGGCTTCGACAAGCATAATGTTGCAATTTTGGCATGTGGCATGCGCAATTTCGACATCAAGCGAAATCTCAAGCGCCCAGCCGGCGTTGGAGTTTGGATATTTAGTGCCGCCGGTTTGATTTACTTTCTTAAAGCATCCGTTTGCGGTAGTGCATTGAGGTAAGCCGTACATGGTGCTGTAGGTGTTGAGGTCGCTTGCAATGTTCGGGTCATCATACGCATCGACGATGGCGATGATCGGTGTGCCCGCCGCCGCGGTCAGCGGCAAGTTGTAGGCGCCGTGGAACTGCGCCGGTCCGTAGCCCGCGGGGAGTGCCGATGACTGTGACGGATTCCGTGCATTAGTAACCGGCACGCCGGCAGAGTCGGTAATGACGCGCGCGTTGCAGCTTGCCTGCCCTACTCCCGCATCGGTGCACACCTTGATGTATGGTTGGAACGCGGCACCGGACCGCGCCAAACTATTGCCGTTGATATATGCATCGCGGTCCTCTGCGGGGACGGGGTCGCCTTTTGCTTTCAGTTGATCGACGAAAGCATTGATAGCGCCGGATATGCTACTGCGAGATTGCAACTGTCCAATGTCCAAACCTTGTGCATATGCGAACGAAAAACTGCCTACCAATAAAATTGCCGCGCCCAAAGCCACGAGGGCTTTTACCAAGTTACTCATATGCATATAGTATACACTACGGTCAAATGTTCTATATACTCCAGCGACTATTTGCCGAACCAGCCGAAGATATTAAATAATCTCTCAAACCAGCTTGAAATCCGCCCAATAAAATGCGCCTGTGCTGTAGAGCTTGCGATGGAGGAAGCGATGCTCGTAGACGCTTGGTTGTGTTCCAAAAGAGAGGTTAATGCGTAGGCTCCGCGGTGTACGCTCCCGCTTTGAGGCGTTGATGCCCCCGGCTCCCACACATGCGCCTCGTAGCCGCTTGAGGTTGCAACGACCGAGACGCCGATGCTTCCGCCAGGCATAGTGTAGGTTTCTTCGTGTGTTTGTCCATTTACGCTGGTCTCAATATGCACGGTTGCTGTGCCTCCCCCTCCCCCGCTTATGTTTTCTACCTTCACCGAGGCGCTTGATGCGCCTGTGGTAACCGTGCCGCTCTCTGCGGTATTGCCTCCTGTATCTGAAGAGGCGCTGACGTTAGAAATTACTTGCGCATGCACAGAGGCAGGCAGGAGTGCTGCCAACACGATACATAGTATGGCTATCTGGTAGTTCATAGGTTGTTGGTGGGTACGCTCCGTATCAACCCATTATACTGCGATTTAGAACGAAAATAGGTTTTTGATCCATCCCAAGGGTCCGGCCTTTGGTGCGGCGGGAGTGGCGGAAACAGTTGTTGGAGCAGCAGCTGTTTGTGGCACTCTTGGCGTTTTTACAATGTGCGGCTTAGGTACATATACCGGCGCTATCATTGGCGCCGCTACGCTCGTAACTTGCTCAGCAGTGGTAAAGAGATAACTCAACCCGGTATTATTGCAGACCAAGGCGTTTATTTGGCTCTGCGTCGCGGAAAGTACTATGCCGGTTGGAGCGGTAAGGCCGAGCGGAGCGAGTATCTGGTCCTTATACTTACTTTGAAACGCTTTTACCGCCCCCTCGGTGAGCGGGCCAAAGACGCCGGTGATTGGGAGTGCGGCTTCCACTTCATCGTTAAGAAACTGCTGGAGCTTCATTACTTGACCGGCATCGTTTGCCCTACCACGACCGAGGAAGGTGGAGAGCAGAGGCGAGCAAGATGTCGGAGTGGTAATAGAGGGGGTAGAGGTTGATGCACCGAGGACAATACCCTCCGACGTGCTCGATGCGACGACGTAGCCCTCCGGGGTAAACAACACCGTGCCGGTAGCCGCCAATGGCGATATTAGAGTCCCGTACGCGAGCCCGCTGTAGTTTTTATACCCGGTGACTTGCGCGACGTTGTTGTAGATGCCGGGAGTCGAGGTGGCGGCATACACTATCGAGTAGGTGAGGTCTATTTCGTCTCCCGGGTTGATTGTATCGAGATTCCACGAGCGCTGCATCATCACTTTGCCGGTAGGGTCGGTGAGCGTGTCGGTAAGGTACGAGTTGAAGAGAGGTCCTGCGCTTTTGTCGTCGGTAACTACCACTTTGTAATCGACAGAGGTTGTTGCGCTGGTCGTTGCGATAGACACCGTTTTGGTAAGCGAAAGCTTGGGATCATTCGAGTATGAGCTGAGCGGATTTGAACTGCTGAGGACGCCGCCTCCACCGCCCCCTCCACCGCCGCTCGAAGATCCTGAGCTTGTCGAAGGGTTTGCAGGCGACGAAACGACAATCGACGCGTCGGCAGTGTTGCTTGTGCTGGGGGCCGTGATGCTGTCGTTTACTACCGCAGCTGTCAGAGGGACCGTAGCCGATTGCCCGGCAGGGAAGTTGCTGCCCACATGCGCCGTAAAGCTGAAGGTCCGGCTCTGCCCTTGTGGAATAAGACCAAGATTCCATGACTCGCCCGCGGGAGTCGATGTGGCATCTATGTCTGTGGGAGCAAACGACAGCAAGGTATTGTCGAAGGTTGCATTCAAAAGAACGCTGCTTGCATCCGCATCGCCCGAGTTTGTCACCGTAAAGGTATAGGTCACATCCGAGCTTGGAGATGTATTGCTTGTCGATGTGAGCGCGCTCAGCGAAAGATTGAGGCTGCCGCCAAAGACAATATCGCCACTAAAATTGCCAAAGATGTTAAAAACGGAGAATATCCAATTTTGCCCGACGATGTTGGTGTTTATGAGGTTGACCACGCTCGCCGCCGCATAGGCGTTGCCGGTGGTAACCGACGAGGTGCCGGTGTCCGTGGTTGCCTGATTACTGCCCGTGTCCGCAGACACCGTAACGTCGTTGTCGACATTGGCAGTGCTTGTCGCGGCCGCGAGAAAGTGCGAGGAATTGTACTTTTGCAGCCAATCGGTCGCAAGCGTCGTCGAAGCTCCGGTCGAGACAAACTCAATGAGTTGGTCGTTGCCGTCGGGAAATGTTGACTCGGTTATACCGGCAGGCAAACCGATGACCGACCCTGTCCAATTGCCCGCCACGCGAAAGAGCATGAAGACGGAGGTGCCCCCGACGTCGTTGGTATTTGCCTGATTGTAGGTGTTTGCCGATGAATAGGCGTCGCCGGTGGCAACCACCCCGCTGCCGCTTGGCGTGGTTGACGCGTCGGCGGTGGTTGTCGATGCCATATTGTCGCCCGTTGTCGCATCCGCCGTCGTGGTGCCGGTAAAGTCGACGCTGTTAACGTTGTCTACCGCATAGGTGCTCGAGTTCATCGAGGAGGTCGCCTCGCCGTTTGCAAAAAGCTGTTGGAAAAAGTCATTGCCGGGGAGCGTGATATTGGCGCTCAAATCGCCAAAGTTATTAAATGAGAGCAAGAGATAGCTCGAATTGACGATGTTGGTGTTGACGAGGTTGACCACGTTGGCTGCGGCGTAGGCGCTGCCGGTGTCTATGGTGGCATCGCCGGTGGAAGAAGCGGTGTTGTCGCCGGTTGAGGAGCGCACGATAACGCTGTTGGTTACCGTTGCCGTGTTGCTATTAAGAACGTTGAGCGAGCTGCTATTGAGGCACGTGAGCAGAGTGCATTGCGGCTTGCCGGTGGTCGGGTTGGTTGTCTCTGACATCCCGGGACCGCCCGCAAAAAAGTATGAAAGGTCGTAATCGTTGATATCAAAACCGCCGCCAAAGAGCTGGTTGATAAAAAGGATGAGGCCGTCGGAGTTAAAGATGTTGGTATTGACCTCGTTGATGACGTTGGAGGTTGAGACGGCGTCGCCGGTGACGATCGTGTTATCCGCAGTGCCGCCGGTCACGGTGTTGCTGCCGGTATCCGCCGTTGAGGTTGCGACACTGTCGAGCGCACCGACGTTAGTGTTGTCGCTCGTAATGGTTGAAGAGTTTGTTCTTCCCGGCTGGTCGGGGTCGGTGGTGTTGGAGTTGAGCTCATTGTCGACGCTGGATGTTGCAACCGCGTCGCCGGTAGTTACTGTCCCGCCGGTCGTGGTGGCGGTGCCGCCGGTGCCGTCGGTCGAGGTGGCAACCTGTGTTTGCAAATCGGGGTCTGTTGAAGACGCGTCTGCATCTGACGGAACGACGGGAGCGTTGACGACAATCGAGACATTCTGGCTGTCGGACCCGCCGGTTGAGCCGGTTGCCGTTACCGAAAAGGTGTAGGTGTCGGGCGTAGCGCCGGTGGTATCCCACAAGAAGGTGCCGGCTGTGGGGTCGATGATGGCGCCGGAAGGCGCGGCGGAGAGACCGTAGGCAATGGTACTGCTCGCATCTGAATCAGTCGCGCTTGCGGTAAAGGTGGCAATATCTCCGACGGTGACCGTAGGACCCGTGATGGGAGCAAGCGCAACGGTCGGCACCGTTTGAGCATGCGCCGAGATACCGAAAGAAATGGCAACAAGAGAAAGAACCAAAAAAGCGCTTAGCGAGGCTGTGGGCAACGTCCAATCCTTTTTCAGTATATGCATAATGTATTGTTTCCCTCTCTAAAGCCTCGTTGGGGTGTTTGAGGTCTGTCTCTTATACCAGAAACAAGGCTTTATGAGAAGGGAGGATTCGATGCGCCGAGGCGCCGTCATCCTCACCTTCGATTTATTTGATAATTACGTCTTTTTCATATGATGTTCGACGAAAGCTAGTGCGTGCAGCCGGTGATGGAATTGAGACCTTTGCCGACATGGCAAATGCTCGCGCCTCCGCCTGCGATGATTGTATTGTTGCCATTGCCGACGGTGATGGTGTCATTGCCCGCGCCTGCGGTAATCTTGCTGTTGCCATTGCCGGTCGTGATGACGCTATTGCCCGCGCCGACCGTGATGTTCTGATTGCCGTTGCCGGTCACGACCGTATCGTTGCCGTAGCCGAGATTGACCGTACCGTTTCCGTTGGGGAGACAGATGATGTAATCCCCGCCGGAGCCGGTCACGGTGTAATTACCGGCTTTGCCAACGAACATTGTGTATGGCGCAAGTGCGTATGTGCCGTTGCCCGCCACGCCGTTCTTCAGCACGTAGTTTGCAGGAGGGCTCGTGAGGTTAGAACACGCATTGACCGGAGTCGGAAGGAGGACTGGTGCGGCGAGGGTGGTGAAGTTTAAGACTGCGCCCGGATACCAGGTGCCACCGATGTAAGCCCATGCTGCGTAGTAGTACTTCGTGCTTGGCGTTATTGCGGGCATGTTACCTGGAATACCGTTCGTGGTAACCAGCGAAAGAGGATCAGAAAATGCCGTGTTCGCCGCAACGCCCGGAAGAACAGGCGTGGAATAAACGCCAGCCGGAATGGTCGGGCTCGTAGTGACGAACGGAGCAAGCGAAACCCAGAACGAGTGTCCGCCAGCACCGTTCCCCTCATTGACACCGTTGAGTGTTGCATCAGTTGCAGTCACGTTAGTGGCAGGATTGGTGATCACTGCGGGAGTGTTGATGACTGTAACCGACCACATCGTACTCCATGGGCTGACGTTGCCATCGGCATCTTTCGCCTGCACGTGCCAGTAGTAAGTGCCTGCCGGAGTTCCGGATGTCGGGATGTTCGTTGCGGTTAGGGATCCAGAGGTGTATGCCGGTGTCACGAACGAACCATCAGGTTTCGTGGCCGAAGAATTAGAGGATTGGTAGACATACGTGATGCCGCCGGCCTGATCCGTTACCGAATTCCAACTCACCGAGGTAAAGCCTGCGGTCGTTGTTATGGTGCCATTTGCTGGAGCGAGCGGAGTCGGGGCTGCGAGGCATTCCTTGTTCCAGACGATTACCACTTCATTTTGAGTGAGAGTAGTGAAGTTTGGAGGTGTCAGGCTCTGGGTCGCCGCCTCTGCAGTTGTAAGATCCGGACCGGAGGAATAACCGACGAGTGCGTACGGATCTCCTGTCGTACAGTCTGTGCCAACGACAGAAGATGGAGCGGTTACTTCATTGGTCGTGTAGCTCGCACCTCCGTTCATGGATGACGTAACAGCTTGATATGAATCATCTGTTCCGAGATCGTAATTGCCACTGCCGTAACTGGGAGCGTTTGTCCATGATGAAACCATCGGGAACGCGGAATTATTCGCGCTCGCCGCCGTTGCCATGTGCCCATCGATAAATTTATCTATCGTGACAGTGACCGCTGAAAGTGCAAAATCATATGTCGTCCCGCCGACTGTGACTGTATCAACCCACGCTTCGGTCCCGACACCGGGACTTACGTTGTACGAATCGCCCATACCCAACGTCAAGTAGACGCGGTCTACCGCCAACCCGGGATTGGCCGCAGCGACCTGCGCAAGTGTCATCATTGGGCCAGTGCCATCGCCATTGGCATCCATTAACTGCCATTGCCCGGCAGCGGCGTCAACCGTGTGCCAGCCTGCGGGATTAGTGGTTGGTATGAACTGGTATTCAGTTTGATTTGTATCTGTCAGTCTGATACGTACCCACACTGGGTTTGTGCCTGTCTGTTTATCGACGTCATATGTGAGCGTCTGCGAAGCGAATGAAGAGAGGCTTACATTCGGCACTTGAAAGCCTAGGAGACCTTCATCCATGTAGTGTCCTGCGTTTGGCCCAGACGGTTCTGCGGTAATACCGGCCTTAATGACGCCAGCCGCACGTCCATCGTAGATTGCTGTCGTTCCTGGTGATATGCCAGAACTGACTTGTGAATCAGGCGCGTAATACGCGGCCCAGACGCCCACACCGCCGACTGCTGTCCAGCTCGGCTGTAAGTTGTACACAGGGACAACAGATGACGCTGACGCAAGCCCCGCCGAGGCGAGAAACAACGTAGCCGCCGCTATGGTCGCGATGCTGGTAAGGAGTTTTTTCATAATTTTTATCATTAGCTGCTAATAAGTTAGTAATAACCCTCCGGACAACCTTCTTTCCCAAAAGACTCTCCCGAGGGCGGGAGCTTGCTAACCCAAGCTCCCGAACCCTCAAAGAATCGCTATATTACACGAGCGAACTCGTCTAACCTTCAGCGATTTAGAAGTGCGTGCGAATGATGTTCGTGTTCATCACGTTGATGCTGCCCGAAGTTGCGCTCGAAGCGCCAGTCGCAACATAGCCGCCCGTGCCGCTATTGCCGCCGCTGCCGCTATTGCCGCTCGTCGCGCCGCCGTTGTTGCCGCTACCGCCGTTCGAACCGACGCTTCCGGCATTGCCAGCGTTGCCAGCATTGCTACCGTGCGCATGATTGCCGCCTGTTTGAGCGCCTGCAGTGGTGCCGTCCGAAATATAACTACCGGTATTGCTGTTTTCCACTGTTGCCGAGGAACTATTCAGGGTGCCTCCGCTAACCGTAACAACATTGCTGTTGAGTGCGTTTGCCGAGCCTGAGTCCGACGTTGCAGCACCCGAAGAGACCGTGCCGCCTGCGCTGGAGCTGCCTCCATTGCCGGCATTGCCGGCTGTCGCACCGCCGTTGTTGTCAGTGCCGCTACCGGCAGCAACGATACTGCCACCATTGCCACCATGCCCTGCATTGCTTCCGCCTGCGGTATTGCCGCCGGTTTGTGCCACTGCAGAAGTGGTGTTGCTGATGTAACCCGAGTTCGTGTTCAAGATGGTAATCGAGCTGCTGTTGACCGATGCGAACGCCGGAGATGCCATTGCGAGCATCGCGAGTCCTGTTGCCACTGCAATAAGTTTGTTCATAGAGTTCTGAAGCTTTTAATTTAAATAATTGGTAATCCCGGCATCTCGCCTCCGTACGGCGAGCGCGATGTCGGGGCATCGACCTTTTTGTGGACTGTACTTGTACAGTTCACAGCACAGCCTCACGTGTTGTATTGTGCGGCTAAGCTCTGAACTCTACATGAAGTGTCAATAAACAATTTTTGAAACAAAAAACAAAAACAGCGAAACGCTTATGCAGCGTTTCGCTTCAGTTTTGAACCAATTAATAGTGACACAGAAAAAATAGCAACAGTCATGTGGCTGTCGCCGGTTTCCCTGTTCGTAAGAGCATTGTACGTGCTCCTTGAACGTATACATTATCGTAAGCTCACTATGAAGTGTCAATGATTTTTATCTCCGGCTACGACTGGAGAACGAGCAGGATACCCCGTCAATATGCACTCTTCAAAAAAGATTCATTGCCATGGGCATATACTGTATAGATACGGCGTTTAGATGGGTCCAAATTCCTGGGAAACCAGCGGAAAGCCGGAAGGTTTTGGACCCATCTAAGAGTCGTATCGAAGCACGGAGTCTCCGGCCAAGCGTAGCTCAGCCGGGTTATGTTACTTTGTGCTGTGTTGATGTCAAATAGGCTCTAAGGGAGCCTTGGCATCGGAAGGTTGAGAGCGCTGCACATAATAAGATTAATTTTGCGCTGCGTTGTCTTGTACACGTAGCCGGTGGTCTCGTTAACGGGAAGACCGTATGGTATCCACGGCGTGAGCACGTCTGCGGTATATTGCGTCTGGAACTTGCGCACAGCCGCATCGGTAAGCTTGCCAAAGAAGCCGGTAACCGGGAGTTTTGCGCCGGCATAAGTATTGAGGAAGGTCTGCAGTTTTTTAACCTGTCCGGCATCGTTTGGTCTGCCCATGCGCAAATAGCTGGTGAGGTATGTACCGCACGATGTTCCTTGTTGGGTAGAAGTACCGAGCACCAAGCCCGGTGTTAGGTATCCTCCTCCTCCGCCGTATCCGTATGAGAGCGGACCAGAGATAATTCCACCACCGCCGCCCCCCCCGCCACCTCCACCGCCTCCGCCACCACCAGTGGTATTAGTTGGCGTAACGGGGATAGTAACGGTTACCGGCGCCGAAGATGAGTTGTTTGCGCTATCCGAGGAAGTATCGCCACTGGTCACCGCAGCTGTGTTGGTGATAACCGTGCCGTTGTCCAAACTGCTGTTTACGGTAGCCATAATATGGAGCACGGCAGGAGTCGTGCTGCTCAGAGCGCCTATAGTCCAGTTGCCCGTGGTCGGGTTGTACACACCCACCGTGTCGGCAGTGCTGGTTGAGACAAAGGTAAGCCCGCTGGGCAGAATGTCCTGCACTACCACGCCGCTTGCGTCTACCCCGCTATCGCTTGCAGTGATTGTGTAGGTGACAGTGCCGCCAATATTGGGCGTGCTGTTGTCGACTGTTTTGGTGATAGCTACATCCGAGGTGGTGGTTCCACTTCCGCCACTTCCACCGCCGCCGCCTCCGCCACCGCTTGAGGGAGCTACTGGCGTAATGCTCACCTGTGCCGTGTTGTTGGTGCTTACCGGGTCGGTGCTGCTGGCGGCAGCGATGTTGGCTGTGTTGGTAATAGTATTTGTGGTATTGCCCACTGTGGCAACGATATGGAGCAAAGCGTTTGCCAGGGTTGTCACTGTACCTACAAGCCAGATTCCTGTGCTTGGAGTATAGGTACCCCCGCTGTCATCGGAAACATAAGTGAGGCCTGCCGGGAGCATATCAGTAACCGAAACATGCTGCGCCGTATCGGGACCGATGTTGTGTACCGTAAGCGTGTAGGTAATGGTCTGTCCCTCGTTAGGAGTACTTGTGCTGACCGTTTTACTGATCGAGAGGTCGGACGTGCTTGCCGTGCCTCCCCCACCTCCGCTCGATCCGGTGTAGGTGTTAGTGATGGTGCACACGGCAGGAATACTACTTGATGCCACGGATACAATCCCGCTTGGGTTGCAATCACCACTAAAGACGCCGATGTAGTTGGCTGGCCCTCCTGTTTCGCTCACCGTGTAATTGTCCGGCGTAAGGCTGATATATGAGGTCCCGGTTACTGAGCCCGGCTGCGGGCTGTATGAGATATCAGTACCTCCACTTTTAACATGAATACTAAAACCAGAAGATACTGCAGTGCCTCCCACAACAACTTTCATAACTGTAAGTGTGCCTGTGCCGTATGATGGCGCACTCGGACAATCACTGGTGCTCAGAGGCGGAATAGGCTGACCAAACATGTTGAGACTAGTAAAAACAAAACACACAATCTGACTGCCAAGCGGCACAGATTGTGCTTTAACTGGAGCCGGTTGCGCTGCAGAAGAAATACCTACAAACAGAGCGAGACCTAAAAGAATTCCGGAAACAAACGTCGAGCCGGTGCGTTGGATATTCATACTATTAAAATAATTTAATAAATCGGTCAAACCGCCCTCTTGTCTTACCGCTCAAACATACCGCACTATTATAACAGTGAGCAAGCTTGACTAAATACCAGATGAAGGGTCGGGTGAATCAATTTACGGAGGTTAAACCTCCGTAATTGAACTTATCGCGTAACGCAAATGGCGGCACTCCCTTGGATTGCAGGCTCGGCGCCGCCGGGCGCGCACACCGTGATGCGCGCGGTTGAGGCGCTTTGCATGATGGTATAGCCGGTGTTGTAGGTGCTGCCGTCGCTTGAGATGGTGCCGATTGACGGGTCAACCGGTATCTCGGCCATGTAGGTTGGCACGATGCATCCGCGCAAGTCGTAGCCGCCGGTGCTTTCTATCGTAGTGGCAATTGGAGGGAGTGTGCCCGCCGCACAGATAAAAACCCCTTTATTGTCGGCAATATTTTGCCCTACCGCGTTGAGGATAGACTCAACGTTGCTTTGGCGTTGACTATTGCGCGCCTCGGCAAATTGGCGGGCAGGATTGACGGCAACTATCACAATAGCCGCCAAAATGGCGATGATGCCAATAACGACCAAAATCTCGATAAGCGTAAAACCTTTTGCTACTTCTGTTTTTTTCTGTCCTTTATAAAAAATGTCCTTTATAATGTCCTTTATAGTTTGCATGCGGGGACTCTACCAAAACTCCAAGCTTTGTAAAGCCCCACGTAAGTTACGGAGGTTTAACCTCCGTACAAAGGTTAAACCTTTGTGTATTTTTTTCAGATTGGTATAGTGCCGCCATGGCACGAAAAAGCGTCTTTGCACCAGGAGAGTTTTACCACTTATACAATCGCGGCGTCGAAAAAAGGGACATTTTTACCTCCCAAATAGATTATGATCGTTTTATATCACTTCTCTATCTCTGTAATAGCAGTATTTCAACGGATACCAGAGCGCAGGGTCAAACGCTTGAAAAAGCCCACATGGTTGAGCGCGGAGAGACCCTGACAGATATTGGCGTCTATTGTTTAATGCCAAATCATTTTCATTTGCTTGTGCACGAAAAAGCAGACGGGGGCATAAGCAAGTTTATGCAGAAACTGACGACAGCTTACACGATGTACTTTAATAAAAAATATAAACACTCAGGTGCACTCTTCCAAGGGACATACAAATCATCGCACGTTAGTGAAGATCGCTATCTCTCTTACCTTATTTCTTATATCCATTTAAACCCGGTAAAATTAATCGAACCGGCATGGAAAGAGACTGGCATTGCCGACAAAAATAGAGCGGAAACATATCTCAAAAAATATCCGTACTCAAGTTATCCCGATTATATTGGCACAAAACGTATAGAAGGTAACATTCTCAATAAAACAACGCTGCCAAAGTATTTTGAAACCGCGTTAGATTTTAGACATAGTCTCAAAGAATGGCTTTCCTACGGAGAAAACGGAGGTTTAACCTCCGTACATTAAACGAAGGTTTAACCTCCGTATATTAGTTGATTTCTCGCCAGGAGTTAATGATTATGGGATAGGCGACCGGAGAGGCACTACTAGCGGGGTTTGCTGCCGTGGCGTTTACCTCGACTGCGCTAAACGCCTCCCGATAACTGGCTGTAGCGGTAATAAGCACCGTGCGCGAGGAGGCGGAGGGCGCGCCGAGGTTGGTTATTGATTGTATGGTGCATGTGTCGCTGTCAAGCGACACCACGACAGGCAGAGTGGGCGTATATGCGTAATTTTGCGCGAGAGTAAGAAGGGCGACATTAGCGCACGAGTCGGCAAGCCCAAGCGCGCTTTTTTTATACTCCTTATCGAGCGCGCTAAACCGCGCAAAAAATCCCGCGGTACTCGCGGTGGCTGCCATCCCGAGCAAGACAGCCGAGAGTATGATGACGGACATGAGCGCGATAAATCCCCGTTTTTTCATAGTCATTTTTTAAGCGTCGTTGTGCTAAAAAAACTTTGGCTCATCAGCGCACCTTGCTCGGTGCGCATAGCAAGCGTAAAGCTTATGCCAACGCTCTCGGGATTGGCACCGATACCCGAATCAGCGGCGTGGTAAAAACGCACGGAGGCAAGCGAAACTCCGCCGCCAACCAATGTTGACGGATCGAACACTACGGCGTTTGTTACAGGAGCGCCGGTGTTGTCGTATCCCGACACCCTTTCAATCGAAAGCGTCGCGCCGGAGTTGCCGACGCTTGGATCGGTGACAAGTTCTGCGCCCGAAAGTTCCCACTCCGTTTTGGCGATAATAAAATTGCCTTCCTCAAGCAACAACGCGCGCGTGCGCTCGTGTCCGCTGCTCTCGCACAGCGCAAAAGCAGCCGAGAGCGAGCCCGCCATCAGTATGCTAAAAAGCGCGAGATACATAATCACTTCGATAAGCGTAAACCCGGCGTCATGACGGATAAATCCTTGTGTTATTTTTTTATTCATACGCCGGGTTGTATCACATACAGGTAGCCGTGACCGTTAGTGCTTGCGTCGTTAGCCGCCGCAAAGAGTGTGTTGCCGTCGCACGCAAGCGCCGCGCCGGATGTGGCGTTTGGGAGCACAAGCGGCGCACCGTATGCAGAGATAGCCGCCGGGTTGCTCATGTCGTAACTCACGAGCTGTTTGTTGGTGAGCAAAAAAGCGATGTTCGAGCGCAACACCATGCCGTTGATGCTGGTATTGCTCCCCACACCCAAATCTTTAAAACCAAGCGGCACAATGGAAGCGGGCGCGGTCGCGTTTAACGCATAGAGTTCGTTGGTGCCGTACGTGCGGCCGAGATATACGGTGTCGCCCAGTGCGAGAACTCGCTCGCCGTTGGCGCTCGTGGCAGGAGTATACGAACCCACCAAGAGCGGATTCGCCGGATTGCTGATGTCGAGCACGATAAGATTGCGCGCGTTGGGGCTGGCGAGATAGGCGTACGAGCCTTCTATATATATGCCGTTGACCGCATTACCGACGTTGTAGCTCCCCACCCACTCGGGGCTTTGCGGATTGCGCACGTCGATGATGTTAAACTCGCCGCCGCCGCTCGCGACGAGGCCGAGATATACATAACCGTTTTTATAAAAAATAGCGTTGCCGGCGCCTGCATTGGGGACATCGCTTGCGGGGATTTTATAGGTCGCGACAATGCTCGAGCTTGCCAGATTGCTCGGATTGCTAATGTCGATTATTTGGAGCTGGTCGCTTGAAAGCGCACCGGCGACATACGCGTAATTGTTTGAGAGCGCGACCGCCGCGAGGCCGGTGTTGTGCTTGGCGTCGTTGTCGAGCTTTGATAATAAAGTCGGAATATTGTTTGCAAGAGTAAAAATAAAAAAAGTTTCTTTACCGGACGAGCTGTTGCTTGCGGTGACATACAGCTTGCCTTGGCGAGCTTTTACATCGGTGAGCGTGTACGTGCCGGAGGCGTCATCCGCGAGCTGCGCGAAGTTTTGCACTGCGTTCGCCACGATAGGAGCCATCCAGTTACCCGAAAGATCGGTATCGCATGTATCGCTCGAGAATGCATTTTCAAAGTCGGTGACATACGTGCCGAGCGACACCTGCTCGGCGCGGCCGTACTCGCCCGTCCACGACACGGCGACGGTCACTTTTTTAGTTAAGGAGTTGTTTTGTGTCAGAACAGCGACCGACTCGGTGTAGGCGGTTGAGCCAATTGTTGCGATGGCGGTGGTCGGGACTACTAAATTAAAATCTTTGCGCGCAAGCGCCTCCTCGTTGCCGAGTATCTCATCTGCCAGCGAAAGCGCCTCGGTATTGCCGGCACTGTCCGCAAGCAATGATTGGCTTCCAAAAGAGAGGAGCAGCGCGGCCGCGAGCGTGAGCAGCATGAGAGTCATGGCTACCAGCATCTCTACCGTCGAAAAACCCTTTTGCGCTACCATACTATTTGCCCGTCGGCGCCTATCGAGGTTGTGGCAACACGTTCCGCTCCGTCAGACATGACGATATCTCCGGGCGGGTTTGCATCGCCCGAATATTCGGCAAATACCACGTCGTTCAAACCGCTTGTCGCAAGTGCGGCGTCTTGCAGAGGGATATAGTCATTGGTGTCGTCGTTGACGTTATATATAGCGCCTTGAAAAATCACTAACTGCTTCCGGGTAATATGCACGCCGTGCGGCATCCCGGCCGTGCAAGCACTGCCGATGCACACGGCACTTATGGCCTGGCTCCTTGCCTCTTGGAGCGCGGAGACAAGCGACGCCTGATCATCGGCGAGAGAACCGCTCCGATAACTTTCCATACCTATCACGAGCGAACATCCGCCAACTAATGCGAACATCCCCAGCACCACGAGCACTTCAATGAGTGTAAATCCGCGCACGTGTTTGTTAGGTATGGAGATTTTGCGTGATGCCATAAATAGGAGTGATGATGGAGACAGCAATAAATCCAACCAGGAGCCCCATGCACACCATGAGCACCGGCTCGACAAGCGCGGAGAGTATTTTGGCGCGCTCGTCGACCTCGCCGCCGTAAAGGTCGGCCACATAACCGAGCGCTTCGGGGAGCGTCCCGCTCCGCTCGCCCACCGCTACCATGTGCGAACAGAGCGGCGGGAAGTATGCGGCGCGCGCGGCTAGATGAGTTGATAACAACTCGCCGCGCGCTACCACCGCACTAAGCGCCACAAGCTCGCGCTTGTACACCAGATTGCGGGTCGCCTCCGCTGCGACAACCACCGCATCCTGGAGCGTCATACCGCTTTGCAAAAGCAGTCCGAGCATGCGGCTTGCGTTTGAAACATAGTAGCTCTTGAGCATCGAGCCAAACGCGGGCGTCATGAGCAATGCGCGCTCAAACGCGAGCCGCACGCGCGCATTGCGCGTATACGCAACAACGCCTCCCGCCACAACAAGCGCGATGCCTGCCAATAACAAGAGCCAATCGTGCAAGAGAAAAGAACTTGCGGCAACCACCACGCGCGTACTCATCGGCAGCTCAGCGTGGAGGCTTTTAAATATCGGCATTATTTTAGGAAACAAAAACAGCATCAAAAAGACAGTGATGCCGAGTGTTGCCAGGGCGATAACTGCCGGATAAATAAAAGCGCCCAACACTTTTGAACGGAGCTGCTGCTTTTTTGCAAGTTCGACCGCCACATGCTCGAGAGCGGCGGGGAGCGTACCGCTGCGCTCGCCCACCTGTATCATCGAAACGCAAAATTCGCCAAACACACGCGGAAACGCGCTAAAGGCCTGCGAAAGCGCGCGCCCTTCTTGCACTTCAATCAGCATCCGGTCAAACAGCGCATGAGGCTTCCGCCCCCCTGCTTGTGCGCGCAGTATCTCGAGACTCTCCACCAAAGAAATATTGGCGTTCATCAAATAGGCCAAGCGCTTGCATAAAAAAATTTGTTCTTTCATATGCATGCCGGTTATTCGCGGACGACGCGCAATACTTCCTCAAGTGTTGTTTCTCCGTTTTTTGCTTTTGCAAAACCATCTTCTTGCATGGTAACCATGCCGTTTGCAATCGCAATGCTCCGGAGCTCCGCGGCAGAGGCTTTGTGCACGATGGCCTCGCGCAAGAGCTCGTCCGCAACGAGCACCTCGTTTATGCACACACGCCCTTTGTAACCACTCCCGCCGCACTCGTCGCATCCTGTTCCTTTATATGAGCCGTCACGCATGCGCCGTTTGCAGTGTGCACAAATGTTGCGCACCAGTCGCTGGCCTATAGCGAGATTGATGGTCGACGCCACCAAATAGGCGTCGATGCCCATATCGAGGAGGCGCGGGAGTGTCGTGGCTGCGTCGTTGGTGTGGAGCGTCGAGAGCAAAAGATGTCCGGTCAGCGCGGTATTAACCGCGATAGCCGCCGTTTCGGCGTCGCGTATTTCGCCCACCATGATGATGTTGGGGTCTTGGCGCAACATTGAGCGCAATCCGTTTGCAAATGCGAGCCCGGCGCGCGGATTAACTTGGATTTGCTCAATACCCTCGATGGCATATTCTATCGGGTCTTCAATCGTGACGATGGAAACCTCGTTAGAGTTAAGCAAATCTAAGAGCGTATAGAGCGTGGTGGTTTTGCCGCTCCCGGTTGGGCCGGTAGCGAGCACCATGCCGCCGGGTTTTTGTATCGCATTCGTTATTTTTTCCCGATTACGCGAGGTAAAACCCAAGTCGGCAAGCGAGTATTGTTTTGCTTTTGCGCACAGCAAGCGCAAGACCGCGTTTTCGCCGTGGTACGTGGGCATAATAGAAACGCGCACGTCGACGCACTCGCCTTGCACTTCAAAACGAAAGCGGCCGTCCTGGCCGGCGGCATGCTCGTCGGTGCGGAGGCGCGAGAGCACTTTGATGCGCGCTATCACCTCGGGATGGATATTTTTGGGAAACTCGCGCGTGTCATGCAAGACACCGTCAACGCGCAGGCGCATGCGCACCGTGTGCGGGAGCGGATCGATGTGTATGTCGGAGGCGCCGAGTCGGTGTGCCTCAGCAAGGATATCGTCAACCAATGCGATGACGGATATCCTTGCTTCATGCTCAGGTACAGGCGCAGCTGTTTTGACCTCGAGAGCAGAGGCAAGTTTCATAGTGCGCCCGTTATACCAAAAAGCCTTTCTCTGTCTAGTCTCTACGGAGGTTAAACCTTCGTAAGTTGTAACGAAGGTTTAACCTCTGTAAAAATAACCTCTGTAAAAACGCACTATGAGATACATAGCAAATGTTATAGTCGTGATAAAGAAGCTTACCGGATAGGGTAGATAAAACGAAATAAAAAGCCCAAACCATGTCGCAAGCAAGGCGACGCCTATCGATATCGCTATGCCTTGAGCGGGGCGGCGAGCTATCCGCTCTGCTATAGCGGCGGGCGTGACCATGAGCGCAAATATGAGCAGTACGCCCACCACCTGCACCGCAATAGAGGTTGCAACTGCAACCAAAATCATGAATGCAACGCCAAGCCAGAAAATTGATACCCCTTTTGCTTCAGCGACATCTTCATCGAGCGAAGTAAATAACAGTGGCCGATACAAAACGGCTACTGCCGCAAGCAATATAAGCCCCGCGATAAGCGTTACCAGCACATCCGTACTGCTGATACCCAAAATCTCGCCAAAAAGAAGCGAATACGCTTCGGTGGCGTAGCCGGAGTACAGGCTGATAAACAAAACACCGAGACCGAGCATAAAAGCCAACACTGTCCCGATTTGTACATCGCGGCTTGCCGCTTTGCGACCGAGTGTCGCCATAACAACGCCGCCTCCGGTGGTAAATGCCAAAAGCCCCAGAAGCGGACTGAAGCCAAAAAGCACGGCTCCTGCCGCTCCGGCAAAACCGATGTGTGAAAGTGCGTGCGCCGCAAACGACGAGCGCCGCAATACGACGAAGTAGCCGACAACACCGGCGACAATAGCAACTATTGTTCCCGCCTCAAACGCATGCAACATGAAATCGTACTGCAGCATGTTTTGCAGATCGCCTATGATGTTGAAGCTGAACGTTACGTTATTCATGGTGGTGCGCGGGTTCTTCGGTACCGACGATAGCTATCCTGCCGCGCGAGTCTCGCAGTACTTCGACCTGTGTATCGTACAGCTTGCTTAATGATTCGGAAGTCAGCACTTCATGCGGCTTGCCCGTAGCGATATGGCCGTTTGCCACATACATCACGCGGTCGAGCACTGGGAACAGCGGATTAATGTTGTGTGCAATAAGCAAAACCGTAACGCCTTGCGAGCGCACGACGTTGTTGATAAGCTGCACAAAATTTGACTCTCTGCGGATATCGAGATTGGCAAGCGGCTCATCGAGCAACAGCAGGTCTGGTTTGCCGACTAATGCTTGAGCGAGGAAAATGCGCTGGAGCTCGCCGCCGGAGAGGGCGCCTAGCGGTCGATGCGCTAATGCCTCCGCCCCAACAGTTTTAAGGGCGGCAAGAGCCTCCGTTTTTGCATCGGCAGAGATTTCAACACCCCAATGATTGCCATCAACCCCGAGGCGCACCAACTCAAGAGCCTCGATGGTTGTTTCGCTGTCTATGTGATGACGCTGGGGCACGTAGCCGATGCGCGGATTGCCGCGCGTAGGACTTCTACCCAAAATGGAAAGAGTGCCTTGTAAAGGCTGAACCAATCCAAGCAAAAGTCGAAACAGCGTCGTCTTGCCGGCGCCGTTGGGCCCCAGTACCGCAACAAACTCACCTTTATGTATTGAGAAGCTTGCATTCTTCCATATGAGGACACTCGCATATCCTCCCGCTAAATTTTTTGCGGTAATAACTGGTTCGTTCATGTTGTTATTGTCCCAGTACGTTTGCATTAAGAGCGTTCTGCAGATCAATCAGCTCGGCGTTCATCCATTCCTCGAACGTCGCATCCGGCGGTTGGATAGTTTCGGTAACGCCGATGACTGGAATATTCTCCTGCGCCGCGAGCGCTTTGACGTTCTCGGTCAAAGGCGTCACTGTTTGTTCATTGTACACAAGCACTACCGGTTCTTTTGCTTTCAATTGATTTTCAAACTCAACGACGCTTTGAGCAGGCGGGTCATTGCCTTCGGCAACTGCCTCAATGAATGCGGGAGGAGAGATGAGGTTGAGCCCGGCTGCCGCGGCAAGATAAGCAAAAATATCTTCGGTCGCGGCAACGTTGGTGCCGGCATATTGTTGCTTAATAGAAACGATGCGGTTTTGGTATTCAGCCAAGTTGGACTGCAATGTTTGGTAATTTTTCTCAAAATCCGCTTTGTCGGAAGGGTCAATTGTGATTAAGTCTTGCTCCATTTGCGCGGCGGCTTGGTTGACGTACACAGGGTTATACCAGAGGTGCGGATTGTCGCCTTCCTGTTTGCCGACAAGCTGGCCCACGTTTAATACTTTGCGGTTGGGATTGCTGCCACCGGCGGATAACAGTTTGTCCATCCAGCTGTCGTATCCGACGCCGTTTTCAATCACATAAGCGGCATTAGAGACCGCGCGTGCGTTGCTCGCATTGCTTTCGTACTCATGCGGGTCGGCATTAGGGTCTGAGACGATACTCAAAACTTGTACGTGCGCGCCGCCGATTTGCGATACGATACTGCCCCAAAAATTTTCCGCCGCAACTACTTGCACAACGCCACTTGATGCCGCTCCGCCGTTAGGCGCAGGGGCACGTCTAAAGATAAGAAAACCGCCGGTAACGAGAACAATAATGACTACGATTCCAACAAGCCAGTTTCTATTCATAGTACTTCGAGCATGCTCGGCACAGGCCGAAAAACTCCAAATTATGCGAGTAAATGCTTTTAAAATGCGACCGCTTGAGTGTCTTTTTTTGAAGCGGCACAAGCGCACAACCTTCGATATCTTCTATCGCTCCGCATTTAGTGCACACGAGATGGTCGTGATGCGCACGGCCGAGTGCAAGCTCGTAATGCGCGTGGTCGTGGCCTAAGTCGACACGGCGTACCAAACCAGCTGCTGTAAAAGCCTCGAGCGCGCGGTATAGCGTCACTTCATTGAGCTTTTTACCAAGCCTTTTTTGGATTTTGAGCACGCTTAAAGGCTCATCGGTGTGAGCTAAAAGCTCCAAAAGCTGTAAACGTCCAGGCGTCGCTTTAAACCCCGCTCCCTTAAGCGCCGCTTTTAAATCTACCGTGGCCTTCTTCATTGCCTTTACCTTATCACAAACGCAAATAAGTTGCAATTAGTGATGGTGGCCTTTGTGGATAGCACTGAGAGGTATCTTTTTTCCTGCGAGCATATACACTGCCACCGCGGTGGTAACAGGCACCGCGAGGATGAGGCCAATCGAGCCTATCATCATGCGCACTATCTCGGTGGCAAACACTTCCTGGTTGACCGTGACCCACAAATTTAAATTTGATTCTTCAAAAAGCAAAATGAGCGGAAGCGACGCACCCACATAGGTAATTGCTAGCGTGTTTACCAACGCACCGATGTGTTCGCGACCGATGCGCATCGCGCGTACAAACACATGGCGAGAATGCGCATGTTCCTCATTGTTTGCGCCCATAGCAAAGAGCTCCTCCACGGCCACGGCCTGGCTAATGGCCGCATCGTAGAGCACGCCAAGGAGGCCTATCATCATGCTCCCAAGCAAAAGTCCGACAAAATCGATCGAGCCGCGCGTGTCAAAGTTGAGATAGGTCGCTTCCTCGCTGGTAAAGCCAGAGAGGTGCGCGGAGTGTATCGACAGATAAGCCAACAGGCCGGTCACGATAATCGTGGCTATCATACCGATAACAGCCGCAGTGGTGGCGCGATTAAATCCGTGCGTTATGTAGGAGCCCAATATAATAATGAGCGACGACACGCATACGCTCACTACAATTGGCGAGTAGCCGTGCAAAATGCCGGGCAAAAGCAGGTAACCGATAAAAAAGAAGCTCGCGATAAGCGCCAAAAGGCCGCGTATCCCTTGCTTGCCGCCGATGATAAAAAGAAAAACGACAAACAGCGCGATTAAAAACTCCAACACCGGCAGGCGGTACGGATCGGACACCGAGTAAAAGTCGATGCCCTCGCCCGTGTTGACCGTATGCCTAAAATAAAACACGTCGCCCGGCTTCATCATCAGGTAGTCGTTGTCGACTTCAATCACTTGTCCTGCGTCGGGGCCGTCGAGCAGTTTTGCCTTGATAGTTTGGTACGGCGAGCTGGTGTCCGTGCCGGGAATTATTTTGGTGGTTTGGCTCAATACTTGCGTTACCTGCGCTTTAACGTAGGTAACAACATCGTTGAGGCCGTCGGAGGTTGCTTGCGTTTGGTCTCCCTGGCTGGTGCTGGAGTCTTGTGCATGCGCTGGTATTGCAAAACTGCCCATCCCTGCACATAAAAGAGCGCAGAGGCCGAGTACAAAAATATGCGTACGAGACGCCATATGGTTAGTCTACCGCAAAAACATACGAATGTTATAGTGTACGCATGGAAAAAGGATGGATTATCGTTATATGCCTTTTTATTGTTATTGTCCTTGGAATATTGGCTCTTATTTTTATCCCCGGACCTAAAGTGGCCGAGGCTCCTACCCAAAACTTTGGCAATACGAGTACCACCACTCCTACCGCAGCTGCATCTTTTGATGATTTAATTGTTGTAACTTCTCCGCTTCCAAACTCTACACTCAGCTCAACAACAATCACTATTATAGGAAAAGCACGCGGCACGTGGTACTTTGAAGCAGTTTTTCCTATTACCTTAAAAGACGCCGCGGGTACGGTGATAGCACAAGGTCAAGGCCAAGCTGAGAGTGATTGGACGACCGCCGACTTTGTGCCGTTTACTGCAACGCTCACCTTCCCCGCCCAGCCGACAGGCTCTACCGGCACGTTGGTGCTAAAAAACGACAATCCATCGGGCGACCCGGCAAAGCAAAAAGAGCTTGATATACCAATCCGGTTTTAGGTAGTGCTAGTTGCCGAGCGAGGTGCGGTCTATCTCCGCCCTCAGGCACTCCTCTTTTTCTTGAGCATCGAGCTTTAAATTTTCGGCGCGCCAGCCTATCTGGTTGGCATAGAGCTGTATAAGCGAGCCCACGCCGGCCACTGCCAAAAAGAAGATGACCGACCATGCCCATGGAAAGATAAAATATCCTACGACAATCACGAGCGCCGACCAAAATCCGATGCACCACGGACAACCGAGGAGGTCTCGTATTGTGCGCATGACTCCTGTCTCGGCATGTTGAAACAAATCGCGAAACCAGCGGCTGATTTTGTCGTATACGACGAGGCGCGTAATGCGAAACGACGCGAGCGCCATGAGGAGCGCGTCAAACGGCGGCACGGAAACGAGATAGCCGCCGCGCACCGCCTTCATGAGCCATAGAGAACCCGCGAGTACTGCAATAAAAAGAATAGAAAAAATAAAGTTCCAAAAATTTTGCCCATCGCTCTGGTGGTGTGTTTCCATAAGCATATTTTACAACAGATTTGTAAAAGAAAAAGGCGCCTAGAGCGTTTTTGGTGGGAAAATGAGGGTTATTTTTAGGCTACATTCATACAAAAATCACTCAAAACATGCTTGCCGGTGCTCGTTTTGCAAAATAAGTGTTGATTTTTTGCAAAAACATTGCCGACTGGCTTATACACAGAATTTAATCCTTCAAAAAGGTATAATTGACATCCGTCTCAAAAATCAAAAACCGACCCGTTGAGACGCCAAACCTTTTTAAATTTTTTAACACCTATTACTACAATAATATGAACTGGGTATGGCAATTACGCAAAAGATTAAAAAGCGCAACGGCGAGATAGCAGACTTTGACCCCGTTAAAATAACTATCGCTGTCCAAAAAGCGTTTGCCGCGGTGCTCGGCGACTCCCACAACGCCGATGCCTCGGACATCATGCGCGCGGTAGTCGACGCTATCGACCTTAAGTTTGGCAATACGGCGTTTGTGCCGGGCGTCGAGGATATTCAGGACTTGGTTGAAACGGCGCTCATGGAGCGCGGCTATTTTAACGTCGCCAAAGACTACATCATATACCGGTACGAGCACGAAAAAAAGCGCGAAGAAAAAAAGCAGGAAATTGCCGAAAAAATAGGAGAAAACGCGCTCCTTGTCACTAAAAAAGAAGGCACCAAAGAGTATTTTAGCGAAGCAAAGCTCACGCGCACGCTGTTGCGCGCCGCGCGCGGCTTTGAGGCTGTTGTCGATGTGCCGGCAATCGTCAGCCGCGTGCGCACCGAGCTCTACGAAGGCATCTCTACCAAAGACATACACGAGGTGCTCATTATGGTGGTGCGCTCGATGATCGAGCGCGACCCGGCGCACTCCACGGTGGCGGCTCGTCTGCTTTTGCAATCGATGTATAGCCAGGTATTTGGCAAGCATGAACCTGCAAAAATTGAGGAAGCACAAAAAGATGCGTTTATACAAACCATCAAGCGCGGCGTGCAGCTCGGACAATTTAACCCGGAGATGGCACAGTTTGATTTGCCGCGTTTAGCCGACGCACTCGCGCTCGAGCGCGATCATGAGTTTAAGTATCTCGGCCTTCAAACATTGCAAAGCAACTATCTTTCCAAAGAGCACCGCAATCGCAAGCTCCTCGAGACGCCGCAAATCTTTTGGATGCGTATAGCGATGGGCATTGCCTTGGCCGAGAAAACTCCGGAAGAGCGCAACCGCTATGCTGTTGAGTTTTACGAGGTCATGAGTACGATGTATTACACGCCGTCCTCCCCCACGCTCTATCACTCGGGGCTCGTGCGCGCACAGCTCTCGTCGTGCTTTCTCTCCACGGTGCCGGACGACCTCCATGCAATATTTAAAAACTACTCCGATGGCGCGCAACTCCTTAAATATGCGGGCGGCCTCGGCATCGACTGGACGCCCGTGCGTGCAACCGGTTCCATTGTTAAAAGCACCGGCGTGGAGAGCCAGGGGGTCATCCCGTTTCTTAAAATCGCCAACGACGTTACCATCTCCATCAACCGCTCGGGCCGCCGCCGCGGCGCTGCCGCGGTATACCTCGAGTATTGGCATGCCGACATCGAAGACTTTATCGAGCTTCGCAAAAACACCGGCGACGAACGCCGCCGTACGCACGACCTCAACACGGCCGCCTGGATCCCCGACCTTTTTATGAGGCGCTTGCAGGAAGACGGCTACTGGACGCTCTTTTCCCCTTCCGATGTGCCCGATTTGCACGACCTTTACGGCCGCAAATTTGATGAAGCCTACGTTCATTATGAGCACATGGCCGAGGAGGGAAAAATTCCCATGTTTAAAAAAGTCCGCGCCGCCGATTTGTGGAAAAAGCATTTAACTATGCTCTTTGAAACCGGCCATCCGTGGGTCACCTGGAAGGATCCGAGCAACGTGCGTTCGCCGCAGGACCACACGGGCATCGTGCACTCGAGCAACCTCTGCACCGAGATTACGCTCAACACCAGCGCCAACGAAACCGCGGTGTGCAACTTGGGCTCTCTCAATCTTGCAAAGTTTGTCGAGGATGGCGCCTTCAATCGCGACGCCGTGGCGCGCATCGTGCCCATCGCCATGCGCATGCTCGACAACGTTATCGACATTAACTACTACCCTACCGAGGACACACGGCGGTCCAACATGCGCCATCGGCCGGTGGGTCTGGGGTTGCGCGGTCTCCAAGACGTGCTCTACATGCTCAATATCAACTTTGACACCGACGATGCTGTGCGCTTTAGCGACGAAAGCATGGAGGTCATCGCCTATCACACGATTCTCGCCTCGGCACTCCTCGCCAAAGAGCGCGGCACGTACGAAACCTACAAAGGTTCCAAATGGAGCCGCGGCATCTTGCCGCAAGATACCATCACACTCCTCGAGCAAGAGCGCGGAACCACGATAGAGGTACCGCGACATGAGACGCTCAACTGGCAGCTCGTGCGCGAAGCGGTGCGGGCGTTTGGTATGCGCAACTCCAACACGATGGCTAATGCGCCCACTGCATCAACCGCCAACATCGCCGGTTGCTACCCAACCGTGGAGCCCATCTACAAAAATCTCTACGTTAAGAGCAACATGGCAGGCGACTTTATGGTAGTCAACGAGTTTTTGGTTGACGACCTCAAACGCCTCGGCCTATGGAATGCCGACATGCTCGAAAAAATAAAATATCACGACGGCTCGATACAGCAAATAAGCGAAATACCGCTTGCTTTGCGCGAAAAGTACAAAGAGGCCTTTGAGATAGAGCCGCAGTGGCTTATCAAAGCGGCGGCGTATCGCGGCCGATGGATCGACCAATCGCAATCGCTCAACATCTTCTACGGCGGCACCTCCGGCAAAGTACTCTCAGAGGTATACCAATACGCGTGGAACATGGGCCTTAAAACCACCTACTATCTGCGCACCTTGGGCGCGTCACGCATCGAAAAGTCGACTATTAATCTTGCCAAATTTGGTGGTACTTCCAAGAGCGACAAAGCGGTGTCCAACAATCAGTCGGTTGCCTCAACGGTTATTATCGAGGAGACCGTAGCCGTCCTGCCGCGCCAATCGCACGAAGAGCCTTCCTTCACTAACTCCTCCGCTAAAGCTATGGAGTTCAAGAAGGTTACGGAAGATAAACCAACAATAGAGATAATCGGCGAAGTGTGCGAGTCCTGCTCGGCTTAAATTACTACCTTATTTTTCGATCTATTCTGATATATGGGAATCATCAACGGAGGCTTTAGCACCGACCCCAACAAAATACTTCCGATGAAGTATCAGTGGGCGCGGACACATTACAAAAAAGGCGTCGCCAACAACTGGGTACCCGAGGAGGTCTCGATGCAACAAGATGTCGAGCTGTGGAAGAAGCAAGGCGGATTAAGCGAGGACGAGCGCCGCATGATTATGTGGAACTTGGGATTTTTCTCTACCGCCGAGAGTCTCACTGCCAACAACCTCGTGCTCGCTATCTATCGCCACATCACCAACCCGGAGGCGCGGCAATATATCTTGCGCCAAGCGTATGAGGAGGCGGTGCACACCGACACATTCATTTATTGTTGCGACACGCTCGGTCTCAACCCCGATGAGGTATACAACATGTATCAAACCATCCCTTCGATACAGGAAAAGGACGATTTTGTGGTCGACATGACCAAGAGCGTGTTTGACCCGACCTTTAACACGGCTGGCACCGAAAACATCCAGCGCTTTGTGCATGACCTGGTGGGCTACTACGTTATTATGGAAGGCATCTTTTTTTACGCGGGCTTTGCCATGATGCTCTCGATGCTGCGCAAAAACCGCATGGCAGGCATAGGCGAGCAGTTCCAGTTTATTCTCCGCGACGAGTCGGTGCACTTGGCCTTTGGCGCCGACCTCATCAACACTATCGTGGCCGAAAACCCGGAGATTTGGACGCCGGAGTTTAAGCAGCTGCTTACTAAAAATATTATGCGCGGTGTTGAGCTCGAAAATAAATATGCCGACGACGCCCTGCCGCGCGGTGTGGTGGGTTTGGTTCCCGCGAGTGTTAAACAATATGTCGAGCACATCGCCGACAGGCGCCTCGAGCGCATCGGCCTTGAGCGCCAGTATCACAAAGACAATCCCTTCCCGTGGATGAGCGAGATCATCGACATGCCTAAGGAAAAAAACTTTTTTGAGACGCGCGTTAATGAATATAAAACCGGCGAACTCGATTGGTAATTTTACTAGAATAAAATTACCCTGAGCGCAGTCGAAGGGTTTAAAAAAACCGCCGCCCTGAAGTTCTAGGCGGCGATTTGACACATTACAGAATGTGCAATTGTGCTGCAAATAACATCAGCACCAGAAAGAGCACCCGTATGATATCCCAAACGAGCGGCAATACAAAGAAGTACCCCAACACCGCCCCGCTGGCGATAATTAAAAACGTCATCGCCGGCGATTTTCTTTCAATTTCCTCGGCCATGACGACCTCCTTTCTTCTTTTCTTATATCACTATCGCCTTTTTACCGCAAGGAGTCTTTTACACTGTATTCTCCCACTTTGGTGCGGAGGATATGGAGCGCGAGTGCCGGTACATCCAACTGCCTGCCTACGCCGTTGGCTATCGAGCGCGCATAGGTGCCCGATGAGCACGATATGGCAATGCTGGCACAGGGAAACTCCCGCGTGCCGGTGGATTTGAGTTGGCGCTTCCACAAGCGCATCACCTCCTCTTGGCGAAAGTCGCCGTTGACGCGTTCGACGCCGCTTTGTATGTAGGCAAGCAGTTGCGGCTCTTTTACTTTATAGAGGTGCGTGAGGCTGATGTCGTAAATCGTCACCGTGCGGCGCGGCAACACAAGCGCGTCTGAAACGGCGTCGCGCGCCAATTGGAAGAGCGACTTGCCCTCAACCGTTTTGCTTGAATACGGCGGATACTCTTGGCTTAGCATGCCGCGAAACTCGTTGAGCGCTGTCTCAATTTTTTTGCGCGTGATGCCGAGCGGTTCGCCGCTCTCGGTTATTTTACCGAGCACATCGTATGTGTCGGTCGAAAATCCAAACAGTATATCGAGCACATACTCTTTGCTCATGTCGAGATACGTTTCGCGCCGATGATTGGCCGAGCCCACGAGACATAACATGACACCCTCGGCCATCGGGTCGAGTCTGCCGGCGTAGGAGAGCACCTCATGCTCAAAATGCGGCCGTTCCCAGCGCAGGCGCTCTAGACGCTCGCGCGGGGTTTCGCCCAGCTTTTTGTACAAATTAACCACCGCGCCGGCACTATGTTCCTTTGGCATTTCTGCTACACTGTACACTATCATGGCCAAAAAAGAGAAGTTATCGGTAGAACCGTACAAAGGCGTGCGTGATTTTTACCCCGAGGAGTATGCGACACTCTCGTATATTTTTGATATATGGCGCAAAACGGTTGAGCGGGCCGGCTATGTCGAGTATGAGGCTTCCATTTTGGAACCGAGCGAACTATACAAAGCCAAAGGCGCCGAAAACGAAGAGATGGTGCGGGAGCAGACATACACATTTGTCGATCGCGGCGGTCGCGAGGTAACGCTCCGCCCCGAAATGACGCCAACCGTAGCACGCATGGTGGCGGCCAGGCGCCGCCTGCTTGGCTTCCCTTTGCGGCTTTATTCAATACCAAATCTACTTAGATACGAAAGGCCGCAGCGCGGCAGATTGCGCGAACATTGGCAGCTTAATGTCGACCTTTTTGGAAGCAGCTCGCCTCATGCTGACGCCGAAATTATCAGTGTTGCCTACAATATTATGCGCGCTTTTGGCGCTGCAGAGAGCGACTTTGTCATCAAGCTCAGCAGTCGCGTATATTTAAATAATCTTATTGAAGAGCTTGGACTTTCCGAAGAAGCATCCAAACGCCTCATTGTGCTCCTCGATAGAAAAGCAAAAATACCGCGCGAGGAGTTTGAAAACACCATGCGAGAGCTTGAGGTGCCGCTCGAGAAGTCATTTCCCCAACAAATACCGCCGGACATTGCGGTACTGATTAAAGAGTGCAACGACGAGGGTATTACCAATATGGTATTTGATCCTTCCGTAGTGCGCGGCTTTGCGTATTACACCGGCATGGTGTTTGAGATATTCGATACGCACCCTTTAAACAACCGCGCGCTTTTTGGCGGCGGCCGCTACGACAATCTGACCGCGATGTTTGATCATGAGCCTATCGCCGGTGTTGGTTTTGGCATGGGCGATGAGACTATCCGCCTTTTTTTAGAATCGCGCGGCCTTATACCACCCTATATCCCGCCCACTAAGCTCTATATAGCAACGACATCTCCGGATATAGCAACGCGCGTGCACACTCTCTGTGCCGAGCTGCGCCGGGCGGGGGTTAACGTAGCCGTAGATTTTGGCGAGCATAAACTGGGTGACCAGATAAAAACAGCGAGCAAGCATCATATCCCCTATCTGCTCGTGGTGGGCGATAACGAGCTCGCCTCGGGCAAGTTTGTCGTGCGCAATCTTGTGAGCGGCGAGGAAAAAACTTTGAATAAAGCCGAACTGGCGCATTTCTTTAATGAAACACCAATCCACTAATTCATTCGAATGACACGAATAAAAAAGCTTGCATTGAGTTCTATCCGTATCATTCGCACTATTCGTACATTCGCATCATGAAACGGATCACCTTTGACATCGAAACCATGGGCGACTTCGACCAAAACGGTGACTTTTCTAACCTTGAGGTTACTGTAGTGGGTATCCATGACTCACAAACCGGCGAGCTTGCTGGTTACTTTAAAGAAGATCTGCCAAAAGTCTGGCAGATTTTTGAGAGCGCCGACCTCCTGGTGGGCTACAACTCCGAGCATTTTGACATCCCGATACTTAACAAATATTACGCAGGCGACTTAACAAGGATACGAAGTATCGATCTCCTCAAAGAAGTCAAAAACGTGCTGGGCCGCCGGCTCAAGCTCGACAACCTCGCCGAGGCGACGCTCGGCAAAAAAAAGAGCGGTAACGGCATGGAGGCTGTTGTCTGGTGGAAGGAGGGCCTGCGCGATAAAGTGCGCGACTATTGCCTCAACGACGTAAAAATAACCAACGAACTCTACGAGTACGCCAAAAAAAACGGGAGCCTCAAATACAAAGACTACGACGGCGTCCGCGAAATAAAACTCGACACGAACGGCTGGGAAAAATCGAGCGACCAAGGCGCCATAACCTACACCTTGCCCTTTTAATGAATGTGCTAAAATAGTTTAATAACCTTGTATAGTATGAAATCACAATATCTGCTCCCGCTTACTATCGTCGTCGCCGGTTTGCTCATTGCCGGCGCGGTTTTTTTGGCAGGCAAGAGCGGCACGCCTACCAATACCAACGGCAGCCAACAAGCCACCAACTTCCGCCTTGTCGACTCTACCGACCACACGCTCGGCAACCCCAACGCCGCGGTGCAGGTCATTGAGTACGCCGACCTGGAGTGTCCGTATTGCATACAGTTTGAAACAACCATGCACCAAGTAATGGACTACTACGGTCAAAGCGGCCAGGTATCGTGGACCTATCGCCCGTTCCCGCTCGCGCAGATACACTCCAAAGCGCCCAAAGAAGCCGAGGCGGCCGAGTGCGCAGCCGAGCAGGGCGGCAATACGGCCTACTTTAACTACATCGACAAGCTCTACTCGATTACGCCGGGTGAAAACGGCCTCGACCTTGCCCAGCTGCCGGTTATCGCGCAAGATGTCGGACTCGATGTGACCGCTTTTAACACCTGCCTCAACAGCGGCAAGTATGCGCAAAAAGTGCAGGACAGCTACAACGAGGCTATCAAGGCGGGCGGCACGGGTACGCCGTTTATCCTCATTACCAAGCCGGGTTCGACCGATGCCATAACACTTGAGGGCGCACAGCCGTATGACTCGATGCGCGCTGCCATCGACCAATTGCTAGGCAGCGCCGCTCCAACAAGCGCCGCTTCCACAACCACAACAGCTCCTGCAACCACTCAATAAAAGTTATCGGTCAGGCCTAAAATGAGCGTCGTACTCCTCGGGCTCGAGGTTGATGCGATAAATATCGAGCGAGTTCTCCCCCTCAAACATATCCGACGGATTGGGTAAAAACACTTTTGTATTGGCAAGGACCGCGGTTGCATCGCGCACAAGCCGGTTAAAAATAATAAACTCCTCGCGAAATTGCCGGAAGTCGATAACATAGCGGCGCATTTGCGGAGAGCCGTCTGCATTGCGGGATATTTTGCACTCATGAACAATAAACCGCCGTACCGGCTTACCAAACTCCTTCTTAACCGTATAGTAGTTAAAGATTGCCTGAAAGATAAACAATGATTTGTCTGCTTTGTAAGGGCTAAACGCCGCAACAAACTTATGGTCGACAACATCAACGCCGCGCGGGTCGACTTTGCTTTGCACGACCAGGTCGGAGACCGCCTTTATCGGCAGCGGCAAGCCCTCCACTGTGGCAATTGCCGCCACCTCGACCCCGAGTACTTTATACTTTGGGGGCCGCTCCAAATAAAACTGTACTGCTTGCAAATACTCCCGTTCCATTGAGGCGCGCTTCTGTTTGCGTGCGCGATTAGACTGTACCTTTTTGCCAAAATTGATTTCAAAATCGGGAACATTTTTAAGATACTCAAGCCCAAGCTGTATTGCGCCCTCTTTTGCTATCCCACCATAAAAATGCTGGAGCGCGGTATGCGCTGCGCGCCCCACAATACTCGAAGGCGACGATGGCATGTCGTACACCAGCTCCACATAGCGCTTATGCCAAGCTAGAGGATTGCGCAAAAAAGCCATGAGCGAGCTGTGGCTCCAGTGCTTGATAGGCAGTTTCTTGACCATATACCGCAGTATAACGTATCCGAACTGTTTTAAACCATTAAAAAGAAACCGCCCAAACGGATGATTTCCGTTGGACGGTCGAAATGAGTGACTTAGATATACTTCCTTTTTTTACGTATTCTTCGCATGTGGTACTGAAACAGGTGCTGGAAAAGATGCGTAAACCATCTTTCTCCTTGCTCTCCTCCGAAACACTCTTTGAGTCGGGCTTGAAACTTTGTCAGGGAATCGAAACTCCCGTCAAAAAAATCATCCTCCGGTTCGCGAGTCTTGTTGTACGAGATAACAAACGTATGTCCATCAATGATGAGCCGAAGTCCTTTCTTGTACTCCGGGTATTTGAGAAAGAAAGTTAATTTCATCGCTAACTCCTGTCGGGTGTTTGAGAAGAATTCTCCCGCTTTGTACTCTTGGAGTAACTCTGCGGCGGTTTGTTTTTCAACTTCGTCTTTGATTTGCTCTGCCCATACCTTCGCTTCGAGCAGCTTGTCGTGGACGAGCAAATACAAAAGTCGGGTGATTTGGTTCGGATGATATTCATCTTGGTAGCGAAGCGCCTCAGCAGCATGAAAGCAGGCGTCTGACCTACTTTTTTGCCGCCAGATTGCGCTACTGATGGCGTGGTGATGCCAAAACCAAAGCATTTCTTGGCACCACTTTCGCTCTTCTTCAGTGAGAGCGTTAAGATCGATAGTATCAAGTATTTCTTTAATCTGATTTGTAAGAAGAGCGGGGTTTTCATAATCCCACTCCCTACACTTCATCAACCGCTGATCTTCTTTTTTGTACACTCGATGGAGTGCGCGGATGTTCTCAACACCCGCTAAAGCATAAGCATCTGAGAGGGGCATCGCGTTCTCCTACAAGATGTGTGATTACTTCTACAAACAGAATATCATATTTATTTAAATTTGTCTAGCTGGATGGTAGTGGTTCAACAGACTTGTGGTTAAGCCATATTTTTGAGTCTCTTACCTAGAGTTTAAATTAGTAACTTCTCAACCTTTTTGCTTTTTCGTGGGTGCGGATACGCTCAAGCGCTTTAGCTTCTATCTGGCGGATGCGCTCGCGCGTGACGCCAAACTTTTTACCCACCTCCTCGAGCGTGTGATAGATGCCGTCTTCGAGCCCGTGGCGCAATTTAAGTATCTCGCGCTCTTTTGGCGAGAGTTCATCGAGTATCTCGCGCAACTGGTCGCCCAAAATGCGGCGCGACACCTCCTGGTCGGGGGCGAGTATTTTGTCGTCTTTGATAAAATCGCCGAGCACCGACTTGCCGTCGTCATCGTCGGAACCGACCGGGCTCTCCAAAGAAACCGTGTCTTGGTCTATTTTCTCTATCTGATATATTTTTTCGACATCAACGCCCATCTCAAGCGCAATCTCCTCGGGCAGCGGATCGCGACCCAAGTCTTGGCTCAAGCGGCGCGAGACCTGTTTGTACTTGGCGATGGTCTCAACCATATGCACCGGGATGCGAATGGTGCGGCTTTGGTCGGCAAGCGCGCGAGTAATAGCCTGGCGTATCCACCACGTGGCATAGGTCGAAAACTTATAGCCCTTGGTGTAATCAAATTTATCGACCGCTTTAAAGAGGCCGAGGTTGCCTTCTTGTATGAGGTCAAGCAGGGTAAGGTCGGGTGAGCGGCCGACATATTTTTTGGCAATGGAGACTACAAGGCGCAGGTTGGCGCGCGCAAGCAAGTTGCGCGCCTCGCCGTCGCCGTCGACAATGCGCTTTGCCAAATCACGCTCGGACTGCGCGTTGAGCAAAGGATACTTGCCTATCTCGCGCAAGTACATTTGTATCGAATCGTACTGGCTGTCGGAGCGCGCATAGCCACGCTCGGGCGCCGCGTCCTCGGTTATCTCAAGCATGCCGCCGCCCTCGAGCACGTCGATGCCGGCGGTTTGGAACTTGTCGTACAACTCTTCCAAAAAAGCCACGTCGCTCTCGATGGTCGGGAAGCTTTTGAGGATTTCGTCGTAAGTCACAAAGCCGCGCTGGCGCCCGCGCGCCATGAGTGCCTCGGCTTTTTTGCTTTGCTCGTCGTTCTTTTTCTTTGGCGGCAACAGACTTCCCCGACGCTTTGGTCAGGGTCCCGACTATACGTCGGGATTTAGATGCAAGCCTTAAACGACGTTTAGCAGCTGCCTTGCGAAACTTTTTAGCTTTTACTACAACGCTTTTTGAGCGCAGCGATTTTTTCCCCGACGCTTTTGTCGAAACCCCGACCTTGTGTCGGGGCTTAGCCTTTTTCTTTGCCATTAACAATAATATACCACACACTTTCTATTTTCTCAATTGCTGCTCGCGCCGCTTGAGCTCCGCCAACTTTTGTCCCAACTCTGCGTCCTCCACGCGGCCGCCATACAATTTTTGCCGCAACTTCCGCATCTCCTCTTCTATTACTATGCGCTCAATGTTCTCGAGCAGAGTCTGCACAATGACACTTTCTTGCTCTACATCTTCCTCTTTTGTTACAGAGCCAAGAGCGTCAAACTCAAAACGCAGGCGCTCGGCATGAGGAGCCAGTGTCTCTTTAAGAGCGGCAACGCGTTCGATGCCGAGTAAACTTTTGAGCTTGATTTGCACGGCGTCATCCTCTTCAAATCGATACAACAACATGCCCGCGGCACGTTTAAGTGGCGTAAGCTCTGCCATAGCAGGCTGTAGTGTCTCGGCATCGTCAAAGATGTCCGCGGGAGTGCTGTGTGCTTTTGCCACCTCGGCACGTACGGCATCCTCCGGCACCTCAAGCCTGTGCGCAACAATACCTATAAAGTGAGCCTGCTCAATGCGGCTTGGCATGGCTTTAATGAGCGGCAATATCTGGTTTTGCACCAGAAGCTTGTACGCGCGGTCGTCTTTGGCGCCCTGCCGGAGCGCGTCTAAGAAAAACTCCACCGCCGTTTTAGAGGTGCGCACGGCGGCTTTGAGTAGTTCGGGATTTTCTCTTGCCAAATCGGCTGGATCTTTGCCGCCCTCAAATGTCGGGATTTTTATATCAAACCCCATGCCAAACGCCATGGCAGCACTCTTCTGACCTGCGCGTATGCCCGCCGCATCGCCGTCGAGCGCAAGTACCAAACGCTTGCTTAGGCGCCCGAGCGACGAAAGATGCTCGGGGGTTAATGCCGTGCCGGAGACTGCCACGGCATAGTCGAGGCCCGACTGATGGCAGAGAACGAGGTCAAACTGGCCCTCGACAAGCAAGATACAATCTTTTTTGCGTATCGCCACTTTTGCGCGGTCGAAACCGTAGAGCACACGTGATTTTTTAAACAGCGTAGTTTCGGGTGAGTTTACATATTTGGCTGGTTCACTCTCTTCGTGCGAGCCCGGCACCTTCTCAAAAAAGCGACCCGAAAAGGCAATAACTCTGCCGCCCGCATCAAAAAGCGGAAACATGATGCGCCCGCGGAAGCGGTCATATATCTCCCCCGGTTTGTGCTCACTCCGCGCCGCAAGACCCGCTTCAACAATCTCGTCTTTGGTAAACCCTCGGTTTTGTAAATGGTTAGAAAGTTCCTCCCAGTTTGCGGGTGCATAGCCCAGGCGCCACGTTTTTATAGTATCCTCACGCACGCCACGCGTGCGCAAATATTCTTGCACCTCTTTTTTGTTTTTTAGTATCGACTCAAAAAAACTCGCCGCAGCTTCGCATGCTTCATACAAGCGCCCTTCTTTATGTTTATCCTCCTCACGGTGCGCGTTAAATTGCCGAGGCTTGAGTGTGACGCCCGCCTGCTTGGCCAATTGTTTGAGCGCAGTGGGAAAATCAACGCCTTCCATTTTTTGGACAAAGCTAAAGATGTCGCCCTTTTCGCCGCATCCAAAGCACATGTACGAGCCGCGCTCGGGAGATACATGAAAACTCGGCGTCCTTTCCTTATGAAATGGACAAGAAGCGACAAAATTGCGCCCGGCGCGCCGCAGAGTAACATACTGCCCTACCACCTCGTTAATACTGAGCCTGTCCTTAATTTCTTGCACTTCCGAGTCCATGGATACCCCATTCTATCCGCATTTCCCCGTCTTGCAGAGGTACTTGACAAGATGATTATTTAAAGTAAAATCTCGCTGTCAGTTCTATGGCACCCGGACCCCTCAATTCAAATCTCAAAGACCGAGAGCCTATCACGGGAGCAAGATATGTACATTCTGGTGTATTTTCTGTTGACCTCCTCCAGCGGCTGGTCAGACGTTCCTCCAGCCGTAGCAACTTCTACCCAAGAATTTGCTTCGCAAAGCACGTGCGAAGCAGCGAAGAAATTCCTGTTGGAAGGATGGGACGAGAAAAAAGAACATCATAACGGCGGTGTTGTGGTGAGGGCAGAGTGTTTCCCCCAATAGCCCTAACGAACAAGGCCGCGCTTCCCTCTCGGGTTGCGCGGTTTTTTCTTTTCATACCTTAATGTAACAAAAAAATCGGTATTTTTACGCATATGCGAAAATCTACCGATTTGGTATAGTCTTCGCCATGTCATCTAAACATGCTGGCGCGCGAGCCGGAAAGGAAATATTGTTTACTATCCTAAGCCTCATAGCTGAGGGCAAAATGCCCGAGCCCATGTATCGTGACAAACTTGCCTATTTAAAAAGATACGGATATATAACTCAAACTGGACACCATACCTCTTTAACGCCCAAAGGCGGTTACGCTTTATCTGAGGCAAAGATTTGGAACTTAACTATCCCCACTCCCCAAAAATGGAACCACAAATGGTATCTGGTGGCGTTTGATATCCCTAACGATAAACGCAAGCGCCGAGACTCCTTCCGCTTGCGGCTTAAAGAGCTCGGGCTCAAACGGTATCAAAACTCCGTGTGGATATATCCGCATCCGCTTAAAGATACGGTAAAAACTATTGCAAACTTTTATGCATTATCCAAATGCGTTTCTTTTATTGTTGCAGAAGAAATATCCGAAGAAGACGCATTGCACAAATACTTTAAACTTTCCCTGTAGTTCTGAAAACAATTCGGTATAATTTCGCGTATGCGAAAATCTACCGATATTTTGTTAAACCATATCTTGTTAAACCAAAGAACGCTGCCCCTAGCTCGGGAGGGCGTTCTTTCTTTTCTATTTATAATTTTTTACGCGACTTCTTTTTCGCCCACTGCCTCGGGAGAAACGGGTGCATATTTGTTGACTAATTTTTCCTTCGGAGAGCCTTTAAAGCCCGTACCCGCAGGGATGAGCCGGCCGATGATGACGTTTTCTTTCAAACCCTCAAGCTTGTCGATTGCGCCGTACACAGAGGCTTTGATAAGCATGCGCGTCGTGTTTTGGAACGACGCCGCAGAGAGGAAACTTGAGCGCGAAAGCGACACGTCGAGGATGCCCATGATGAGCGGCTCGCCTTTTGCAGGTGTGCCGCCGTTTGCAATGACACCTTCGTTTGTCGCAATCATGTCCGACTCGCTCATCACATCGCCCACGGAAAGTTCGGTGTCGCCCACATCCTTGACGCGCACGCGGCTAAACATCTGGTGCACAATTGTTTCAAGATGCTTGGTGGACACGCTCGCTCCTTGGAGCTCGTAGATTTTTACCACCTCGCTGATGATGTAGTCTTGCGTTTTTTCTTTGCCGGCGTAGACAAAAAGCTCCGAAAGGTCGGCCGAGCCATCGGTCAAAAATTGACCCTTTTCAACCTTGTCGCCCACTTTAACGGTCGGGATGCGGCGGAAGTTCACCTCGTACTCGATTGTCTCTTTTTCTTTTTTGCCTTTGCCGCGATACTCGAGATCGGGCGCGATGATGATTATTTTTTCTTTGCCCTTATCCTGGATATCAACGACCTCGCCTGAGATAGTTGCGATAGCCGCTGGGTTGCGCGGCGCGCGGCGCTCAAAGATTTCCTCAACGCGCGGCAGACCCTGCGTTACATCGCCCTCGGCGCTCGCGGCGCCGCCGGCGTGTTTGATGTTCATAGTGAGCTGTGTACCGGGCTCGCCGATTGCCTGCGCAGCAACAGTGCCCACCGCTTCGCCGATTGCAACCGGTTTCATGGTGCCCAAGTCGGCGCCGTAGCACTTCATGCATACGCCGCGGCCTGCTTTACAGCTGATGGGAGAACGCACATATACGTTCTCGATGCCGCTCTCCTCGATGCGCTTTGCATCATGCTCCGAAAGCAACTGACCTTTTTTGTAAGAGATGTTGTCTCCTTCAATATCCTCCGCAAGATAGCGGCCCTGGATATTTTTTGCCATAAAGGTGCCGATGCCCGACGCGGATTGGCGATATACCCTAATGCCCTCTTTGGTGCCGCACTCGTCCATCGAAACGACCACATCTTGCGCAACGTCAAAGAGACGGCGCGTGAGATAGCCGGCTTTGGCGGTCGAGAGCGCGGTCGAGGCAAGACCCGAACGTGAGCCGTGCGTTGTCGTAAAGTAATCGATCGGCGAAAGTCCCTCCTTCATCGATTTGGTAACCGGGAGCTCGATTGTTTCGCCGGTAGGCGATGCGATGAGACCCTTCATACCCGCCATTTGTGTCATTTGTGCGAGAGAGCCGCGCGCGCCGGAACGGAGCATATCCTCCACCGAGCCGTTTGGCGGCAACGAAAGCGGGATGAGTTTTTCCACCTCGCTCTTTGCGGCGTGCCATACCTCAATGTTCATGCGATAGCGCTCCTCCTCGGAAAGAAGGCCCTGCTTCCAGTGCTCGACAATTTGCGCGCTCTTTTCGTCGGCGGCGTCGATGATGGCCTGCTTGCCTGCCGGGACGCGGATGTCGTCGAGCGACCAGGTGATACCCGACTTGGTAACATAGCGAAAGCCAAAGTTTTTAACCTTGTCGAGAATGTCGGGGATGCGCTCAAGCCCGTAGCGATTGATGAGGTCGTCAACGAGCTTAGCCATTGACTTTTTGTCGATGGCATAATTGATATACGGATAGTCGCTCGGGAAGACGGTGTTGAAGAGGAGCCTACCCACCGTGGTCTCAAAGAGCTGACCGCCAAACTGCGCGTATTTTTCCTTCTCGCTCGGCAACACTTTTATGTTTGCCTGGAAGCCCACGTGGCCGTAGTCGTATGCGAGTATTGCGGAGTTTGGGTTAGGAAACGCAAGCCCTTCGCCTTTGGCGTCCTCTACCTCTTTAGTCATCCAGTATGAACCGAGCAAGATGTCGAGGAGTTTGGTGGCAACCACCGGCTCGCCGTTGCCCGGTTTAAGAATATTTTTGGGAGCGGCCATAATCTCGCGCGCTTCGGCCTGCGCCTCGGGAGAGAGCGGCACGTGCACGGCCATTTGGTCGCCGTCAAAGTCGGCATTAAACGCCGGACATACGAGCGGGTGCAATTGGATGGCGTCGCCCTCGATGAGCACCGGCTGGAAGGCCTGGATGCCAAGGCGGTGCAACGTTGGCGCGCGGTTGAGCATCACGTATTTGTCTTTAATGACATCTTCGAGGATGGCCCACACCTCCGACACTCCCTCATCGATGAGGCGACCGGCGCCGCGGATGTTGTATGCAAGCTCCTTCTCAAGCAGTTTGCCGATGACAAACGGGCGGAAAAGCTCGAGCGCCATGTGCTTGGGCAAACCACATTGCGACAATTTAAGTTCCGGACCGACCACGATGACCGAACGGCCCGAGTAGTCGACACGTTTGCCGAGCAAGTTTTGGCGGAAGAGGCCGTGCTTGCCTTTAAGATTATCGGAAAGTGATTTGAGCGGCCGTGTGCGCGCTTGAGTGGTTGCCGAAAACGCCGCGCCGCCGTGGCGGATCGAGTTGTCTATAAGCGCATCAATCGCTTCCTGCAAAATGCGCTTTTCGTTGCGGAGAATGACATCCGGCGCGTGAATTTCGAGCAGTTTTTTGAGACGGTTATTGCGGTTGATGACGCGACGATAGAGGTCGTTGACGTCGCTTGTAGCATGACGGCCGCCGTCGAGCGCCACCATCGGACGCAAGCCCGGAGGTATGACTGGAATGCGCGTGAGAAACATCCACTCGGGGCGGATGTTGGCCTTTATCATGCCGCGCAATATCGAGAGGCGGCGCGCATATTTTTCGCGATTAGCGGCGCTGGTCTTTTCGAGCAAGCTTTCCGTTTCCGCAACCATGTCTTTAAGATTGAGACCTTTACACAAGTCATAGAGCGCTTCTGCGCCAATGCCTGCCTCAAACATTGCGCCATACTTGATGGCGTAGCGGTGATAGCGAGGCTCGTCGAGTACGGAGCCCACATATATGCTCTCGATGTCGCGCTTAGCCTCGAGGTACAACTCTTTCATCTTGTCCTTCGACTTGTCGTCTTGAAGATTCTTAAGCTTTTGTTTGTACTCGGCTTCGAGCTCGGCTGTAATGCGCTCGCGCTCGGCCTTGTGCACTTTGGTGATGATGTAACCCGCAAAGTACACAACCTTTTCCAAATCGCCGGAAGCAATAGAAAGCACGGAAGCGAGACGCGACGGTATTGCGCGCAAGAACCATACATGAGACACCGGCACGGCCAAGTCGACGTGGCCCATGCGCTCGCGGCGCACGATGGCGCGGGTGATTTCGACGCCGCACTTCTCGCAGATGATGCCTTTATAGCGGATGCCGCGATATTTGCCGCAGTAACATTCGTAGTCGCGCTCGGGACCAAAGATTTTTTCGTCAAAAAGAGAGTTCTTTTCCGGACGCTGAGTGCGATAGTTGATGGTCTCGGGCTTGGTGACCTCGCCGTGCGACCACTCCAAGATCTTGTCGGGGCTGGCCGGGCGGATGCGCACCGCGTCAAAGTCGGACGCTTCGGCACCCGGCGTTTTGCGGCTGTTTATCACCGAGGAGCCGCTCTTCATAAGCTCGACATCAAGCGCGAGGCCGCGCAAAGTGTGGAGGAGCACGTTAAAGGATGCCGGCGCATAGTGCTGAGTGATGCGCTCGCCGCGCACGATAGCGTCGAATGCCGCCGAGCGCCCCATGATATCGTCAGATTTAATAGTGAGCATCTCACGGAGCGTGTATGCCGCGCCGTAGCCGAGCAATGCCCACACTTCCATCTCGCCAAAACGCTGGCCGCCGCCCTGCGCCTTGCCGCCAAGCGGCTGTTGCGTAATGAGCGAGTACGGACCAATAGAACGCATGTGGATTTTGTCCTCCACCATGTGATGGAGCTTCAAGATGTACATGTAGCCAACCGAGATGTCCTGCTCAAATTTTTCGCCTGTGCGACCGTCGTACAACGGCATTTTGCCGTTTTCATTAAAGCCCGCTTTTTTTAGCTCGGCGCGGATCTCTTCCTCTGTCGCGCCGACAAACGGCGGACAGATAGCCTGATAGTTGAGCGTGTTGGCGGCAAGACCGAGGTGCAACTCCAAAATTTGTCCGAGGTTCATGCGGCTTGGCACGCCGAGCGGCGTGAGTATCACATCAACCGGACGGCCGTCTTCCATGTATGGCATGTCTTCCTCAGGCAAGATGCGCGAGATAACGCCTTTGTTGCCGTGACGGCCGGCGAGCTTGTCGCCTATGGACACTTTGCGCAACTGCGCCACCTCAATATGGATACGTTTGATTAGCCCCGAGTCGAGATGGTGCCCCGCTTCGCGCGAAAATACTTTGACGCTGATGACGCGGCCGCGCTTGCCGTTTTCCATGCGCAAGCTCGAGTCTTTAACATCGCGCGCCTTGTCGCCAAAGATGCTGCGAAGCAAGCGTTCTTCGGGAGTGAGTTGGGTCTCGCCTTTTGGCGTAATCTTTCCTACTAAAATGTCGCCGGGGCGCACCTCGGAGCCCACTTGCACCACGCCGTCCTCGTCGAGATTGCGGAGTTTAGTTTCGGAAACGTTGGGGATGTCGTGCGTCGTCTCCTCCGGCCCCAGCTTGGTGTCGCGCACGTTGCAAACAAACTCCTCGATGTGCACGGAGGAGAACTTCGAGTCTTTAACGAGGCGCTCGCTGATAATGATGGCGTCTTCGTAGTTGGCGCCGCTCCAGCACATAAACGCGACAAGCGCGTTTTGGCCGAGCGCGAGCTGGCCGTGATCGGAGGATGACATGTCGGCGAGCAAATCGCCTTTCTTAACTTTGGTACCTGGAGATACAGCAGGACGCTGATGGAGCGCGGTAAAGCCGTTGGTGCGAACAAAGTTTACCAGTGGGTATTCAATCTCTTTGCCCTTTTCGTTTTTAACAACGATACGCTTGCCGTCAGCATGGGTTACCATGCCCGCCTCCATGGCATAAACAAGGCGACCGGTGTCATGCGCCGCGCGCTCTTCGATGCCGGTGGCCACCAACGGCGCCTCGGGCGCGATAACCGGCGTTGCCTGCTTTTGCATGTTCGAACCCATGAGTGAGCGATTGGCATCATCATGCTCGAGAAAAGGAATCATTGTCGTCGCGATCGAAAACGGCTGTTCGGGAGACACGTCCATATAGTTGACTTCATTGCGCGGCACGTGGACCGGCTTGCCGTTTAAACGCGCGTCGGCTATCTCCTCGAGGAGGTGACCATTATCATCCACTTGTGTGGCGCCATGCGCGATAATTTGCTTCTCTTCCTCGGCGGCGTTTAAATAATGTATTTCTTTAGTAACAGTTCCCTTCTCTACTTTTACGTACGGAGTTTCAATCATGCCAAACGCGTTGATGCGCGCGTATTGTGCGAGACGCAAAATAAGACCGATGTTGGGGCCTTCGGGAGTGTGTATCGGGCAGAGCCTGCCGTAGTGGCTCGGGTGCACGTCGCGCACCTCAAAGCCCGCACGCTCGCGCGTGAGACCGCCGGGGCCGAGCGCACTAAGCGTTCGCAAGTGCTCGAGTTCCTCGAGCGCGTTGGTCTGTTGCATAAACTGGCTTAGCTGGTTGGTGGTAAAAAACTCCTTGACGCGCGCTTGGAGCGGACGCGGGTTTACAAACTGCTGAGGCAGTGAAGCCTCGGCATCAATCGTCGACATCCTGTCTTGAATGTTGCGCTTCATGTGCGTGAGACCGACGCGTAAACGCTGTGCAAGCATCTCGCCCACGTAGCGCACCCGACGACTGCCTAAATGGTCGATGTTGTCCTCCATCGCGTCCGGGTCATGCTCGAGCTCAAGCACTTTGTTAAGTATGATGACGAGATCATCCAGCGAAAGCGTTTTGCGACCGAGTTCACGCTCGTCGAGCGAACGGCTAAAACGCTGATTAAAGCGGAAGCGGCCCACGCGCGAGAGATCGTAGCGATCACTGCTAAAAATCGAGTTGATATATTCGCGCGCGTTTGCGGCTGTTGCCAAATCGCCATCGCGCAAGCGCTTGTGTATCTCCACATAGGATTCCTCGACGGTCTTGGCCGGGTCTTTTTCTATCGCGGTCTCGACCCAATGCTTGCCGAGCGGGTGCGAAGCAAAGAGCGATTTAAGATCGCTGTCGTACGTTGCGCCTAAAATGCGCAAAAGCGAAGTTGCCGGAAACTTGCGTTTGCGGTCGATGCGCACCTGGAGCTCGCCAGCCGCGTCGGCTTCGATTTCTATCCATGCGCCGCGTTGCGGAATTATTTTTGCGCCAAAGTGTATCTTACCTTTGACTTCGTCGGACGTAAAAAACACGCCGTAGGAGCGTGCAAGCTGGGGTACGATAACGCGCTCGACGCCGTTGATGATAAACGTGCCGTGGCTCGTCATCAAAGGAAAGTCGGCAAGGAAAATCTCTTGTTCCTGCTCTGTCCCCGTCGTTTTATTTTTGAGTTTGACGATTGCATGGAGTGGAATGTCGAGCGACATCTTTTGCTCCTTGGCATAGTGCTCGTCGTACTTCGCTTCCCCCAGATCCACTTTGACAAACTCGAGGTCAAACTTTTTGCCCGAGTAGTCGTTGATGGGCGTAAACTCTTTAAAAGCCTCCTTGACTCCCTCCTCCAAAAGGAGTTTGTAGGAGTCGATTTGCGCGGCGACAAGATTGGGCGTTTCGACGCGTGCGGGGCGGTAACGGGCGAAATACTTTTTTTCACGCATAGGAAGGGTTTATGCCAAATTATGTATAGACGCGTAATAATGAGAGCCGAACTTTACTAACAACCGATCAAAAACGTTAGTCGGTTAATACGCAAAAAATCAGGGCGCGTAAAACGCTCCCCTACTCAGCTTTCTGCCAGCTGAGATTAGGTGGCCTGTGGCCTCTATTAAGTTGTGGAAACCCCAGCATTCAAAACTCACTCGTGCCCCGCTTTTGGTTTCGCTCTCCAGTATACGCAAATCCTGCATCCTGTCAAACTCGGCTATAAACAGTATAAAAGCCCTTAAATATAAAGAAAAAAGCCGCTAATTCTTGCGGCTCTAAACTTCGACACCTTTGAGTATGGCGCGGGGCAGCTCGACGCACAACGTCGAACCCCCGTCCCAAGGGAAAGCAATGACGAGCGAATCTGGGTCGGCCGCCGGAACTTCGTCGACCATCCCGTGCATAAACGGATTGAGAGTAAATTTCTTGCACGATGGAAAGTCACCGCGAGAACTTGCATGCGGCGTTACTTTGACGTCATGCCGCAGATGGACGAAGTTGCCTGGAATCGGTTTGCACATTTCTATTTCTCTCCCTGCTTGCAATTTATTACGCACTACTACAACAAAAAACTGGTCTGAAGGAGAGCTTAAAATAGAACGCTTTTTTGGTCAATAGAGGTTATGCACCTCTCATTATTTAGGGTTGCTGCGTTTTTTGTTTTTCCACGCGTCGAGGAGCTTGCGATTGCCTGAGAGCAACACTTTTGGCACGCGATATGTTTTGCTTCGCCCGTCAGGGCCTTTGTGCACCAGCACCTCCGGGCGCGTGTACATCTCGTGGCTCGCTATCCGCCCCTCTTCGAGCGACTCAAGCTTGCCAAGGACGCCCGGTATCTGTCGCGCCGTGGCATCGATAATCGCAAGCGCCGGCACTTCGCCGCCGGTCAAAATGTAGGGGCCGACCGACACCTCCTCGGCTTTCAAAACTTTTTTGGCACGTGCATCAATCCCCTCATAGCGGCCACAGATAATAATCACATCTGCGTATTTTTTGCTCAAGTTTTTAGCATACGCATTGGTCAAAGGCTTCCCGCCTGCCGCCGTTATTAAAACTTTTGCTTTTTTGCCGCTTTTAATCTTTTTTTGGATCGCTCCAACTGCGCGTATTACCGGCTCGGCCCGGATAATCATCCCCGGGCCGCCGCCATACGGCCGCTCATCGACTTTTTTATATGCCCATCTGCCTGCCCGGCCAGGGTCGGCGACAAAATCGCGCAATTGGTAACTCGTAACTTCCAAAATCTTCTCGCGCTGAGCGCGCCCCAAAATCGAAGCTTGCGCATAAGCATCAATAACCTCGGGAAAAAGGGTAATAACGTGGAATCTCATTTTAAAAATAAACTAAAAATTGGAGAGATCGCCCATGGCTTCGTCTATCGACTTCATTGCCGGTGTCGCCGGAGCCTCGTGCGTGCCGTCCCAACCTTGCGCCTGGCTGCCGCCCATGTCGGACGCACCGCCTACGCGCGAGCCGCCAACGGGCTCGTTTATTTTAAGATTGACGCGCGCGTTGTGCTTCATTCCCACGACACGAAGAAGCGTACGGATGGCCTTGGCGGTATTGCCGGAACGGCCAATGACCTTGCCCATGTCGTCACCGTTGAGGTCGAGTGTAAGCAAAACTCCCATCTCGTCGACCACGCGGCCAATCTTTACGTCTTCCGGATGCTCCACCAAGCCTTTAACCACGAACTCTAAAAATTCCTGATCTTTTTCTGCCATTTCGGTATATTTATATTGTTAAAACCTACTTTTAGTCTATTCCGCAACGGGCTCTGATGCAACTACGTTATCCTCAGCTGGAGTTTTTGTTGCCAGCTTTTCCGTCTTAACAACCGTTTTCTTTGAAAGCACGTTTATCTTTTTTGCATCTATAACTTTGCTGGACACGAGGAGGTTGTGCACGGTGTCCGAAACCTGCGCGCCCATGTCAATCCAGTGCTTGATGCGATCGGTTTTAAGGTCGATGCGGCCGGTGCGGGCGTCGTACGAGCCCACCATCTCGAGATAGTTGCCGGGCTGCGGCTTGCGCTTGCTCTCAACGACAATAACCCGAAAGCTCGGGTCGTTTTTTTTGCCAACGCGTGTAAGGCGGATAGTAATCATTTCTTAAAAATGACCCCTACAGGGGCGTGTGAATACTGTATCAGAAGCTGGCTATAAGTCAATAAATGCGCTATAGTGAGCCCACTAATGCCTTGGGGAAATCGTGCGGGCCGCAAAGAGACCGCTAAAAAGCACATAACCGGCATTGTCCAAATAACGCGCAAAGGCGTAGGGTATGTGCCCTTTCCGCTCGCTTGGGGGGATAAAAAAGAGCTTGAGGATATCGAGATAAACACATCAAACCTCGCGGGCGCGCTTAACGGCGACACGGCGGAGATAGAACTGATCGGACTCTTTCCTCGTCCTAAAGGCAAAGTAATAAAAATAATTTCGCGCGCCAAAGAGGAGTTTGTTGCAACTCTGGGGCGTGCTCAGGGTAAGCTCATAGCCGTAGCGGATGATCAACGGTTTTATCGCCCGTTAACTTTGCAAGGCGGCAATGTATATGCCGAGGGCGAGAAGGTGGTGGTCAAACTTATATCGTTTGACGCCGGCAAGGAGCCGGTGGGCACTATCGTAAACCATCTCGGCAAAGCGGGAGAACATCGCACCGAGATGAACGCCATCGTGCTTGAGCACGGTTTCTCGACCACTTTCCCCGCCACGGTGGAGGCCGAGGCGAAAAAAATTGAAGACACTCATGTGGCAACCATCGCAAGCGAAATACCAAAGCGTTTGGACTATCGCGACAGCGTGACGTTTACTATCGACCCGGCCGACGCTAAAGACTTTGACGACGCACTCTCGGTTGAGGAGCTTGCAAATGGCAAGTATGAAATTGGTGTGCATATCGCCGACGCAACCTACTTTTGCGTGCCGGGCACCGCGATAGACAACGAAGCTGAGAAGCGCGGCACGAGCGTGTATTTGGTAGACGCAACAATACCGATGCTTCCCCACCAACTCTCCGGCAACGTGTGCTCGCTCAAGGAAGCTGAGGGTCGGCTCGCATTTTCGGTAATCTTCCGCATCGATGCAAAAGGCAACGTGCTCGACCGGAAATTTGCAAAAACAGTTATCCGCTCCAATAAACGTTTTACGTATGAAGAAGCACAGGAGATCTTAGACAAAGAAAAAGGAGAATACATCCGCGAACTTCTTATATTGCGCTCGCTCGCTCGCGTTTTACGCCGCGAGCGCGAACGTAAGGGCGCCATCGATTTTGGCGACAACGAGGTGCGTTTTATATTGGACGAAAAAGGAGTGCCTATACAAGTGATGCGCAAGGAGCGCATTGAGACAAACCTGCTTATTGAAGAGTTTATGCTCCTCGCCAATCGCGAGGTCTCTTTATTCGTATCAAAGCTCGCCGAGCGCGTGCCCGAAAAAAAGTACACCTTTCTCTACCGCATCCACGACGAGCCTAAAAAAGACAAGATTGCCGAGCTCGCCACCTTTGTGCGTGCCATGGGGTACGACTTTGCCCACAACAAAAAAAAGCCGAGCGCCAAAGACATCCAACATCTGCTCAAACAGATCGAAGGCAAGCCCGAGGAGCATTTGATACGCACTGCAACCCTGCGCTCGATGGCAAAAGCAATTTACTCGACCAAAAACATCGGGCATTTTGGCCTTTCGTTTGACTACTACACGCATTTTACCTCGCCTATCCGCCGCTATCCCGACATGCTCGCGCATCGCATCTTGGCTTCGCACCTAAGCGGTAATCCGATAACACGTACAGAGATGAGCAACTTGGAGCGGATGTGCATCACCGCGAGCGAGCAGGAGGCTGAGGCGGTTGCTGCCGAGCGCGAGAGCATCCGCTACAAACAAGTTGAGTATATGCTCCCTAAAATCGGGCAGATATTCGACGCGGTCATATCCGGCGTTACCGACTGGGGCTTGTATGTAGAGGAACGTGAGAGCGCCGCCGAAGGTTTCGTGCGTGTGCGCACGATTGGTGATGATTTTTACAACTACGTGGCTAAAGACTATGCGCTGGTGGGCCGGCGCACGAAAAAAAAACACGCACTCGGAGACCGAGTGCGCGTCAAGCTGATTGCTGCCGACCTTAATGCGCGGCAGCTGGACTTTGAGCTTGTCTCATAGGAGATGCTCCCGAGTGAGGCAAGCTTTCAACGGCTTTGGTAAAGACTTGGAAGATCATTGGTGGCAATTGAGCCCACTCGGTGAGTTCTTCGGCATTGGCCGGATCGCCGTTTGAATCAATAGGAGTGCGAAAACACTTAAAAGTTCCGTCCTCCTTTCTTTGGAGTAAAAAACGATAATCTCCTGCACTGGCTTCGAGCACCATAGTCGGGCCTCCCTTTACAGTCCGTCTAAAACACTAGCACTCTTTACCTATTTAGCAACTGCCAACGCCTCTTCAAATTTTACCGAGAGGAGTTTGGAAACGCCGTCAGAGCCCATAGTTATGCCGTAGAGTACGCCCGCGTGGCTCATGGTTTCGCGGTTGTGGGTTATTAAAATCAGCTGCGATTTTTTTGCCAAATTTTCTATCATATCGCCATAGCGGCGCGAGTTGGCCTCGTCGAGCGCGGCGTCGGTTTCGTCGAGTATCAAAAACGGCGGCGGATTAACCTGGCTCATCGCAAAAATAAGCGCAATCGAGATAAGCGCGCGCTCGCCACCGCTAAGCACCTGGACGCCTTTGACCCGTTTGTGCGGGATGTTGACGGAAATTTCTATTCCTTTCTCTATCTCTACTTCGGCATCATCGGTTTCCCCGCCGCCGCGGCGATAGACTTGCTCCTCAACAATCGCAAGCGAGGCGTCACCACCACCAAACATCAGCTTAAAAAAGGCATCGAACTCTTTGTTTATTTTTGCAACGCCTTCGGCAAAGCGCGCTTCGAGCGTTTTGGTGAGTTCCTCTATAAGTTCGCGCAATGTGGCGGCGCTTGCCTCCAAATCGGAAAGTTCGCGCGCCAAAAACTGCTCGCGTTCGGTAGTCTCTTTATACTCTTTGAGCGTCTCCGCCGAATTGCCTGTGCCGAGTTCTTCAAGTTTTATCTTGCCGCGCTCGAGCTTGCGCCGGCGCTCATCCTGGGCCGCACGCGGCTCGTGGGCAATCTCTCGCTCGGAAAGTTTTTGCCCATGCGCATCAAGCACTATATAGTTGGCATACTCAAAAACGCTGCGCCCTATGAGCGCTCCGGCCTCGCCGAGCTCGCGGACAAAATTTTCTTTCAACCGTGTGAGGGCCTCGATGCGCACACGTACGCCGGCAAGCGCTACCTCAAGCTCGCTTCGCTTTGCCATCGCTTGGAAAAGCTCGCGCTCCGCCTCGCGCGACGCATCCTTTTTACTTTCGATTTTTTTGCGCAGTGTATCAACCTCCGCACGTACATGCTCTTCCTCTTTATTCAAATCACTTAACTCGCGTTCAAACTCTGCTTTGTTGGTCGCAAGTAAGGGCACACCTATGCCTACGTCTTGATGTAGGCCCCTGAGCCGACGCATAAACTCGGTAGCAAACACCATCAGCGCATTGAGTTTTGCTTTGAGCCTCTCAACTTCGCTCAAAGTAAGTGCCTCATTCAATTCATTTAACACCCTAGTGGCAAATTCCTCGGCCTGCGCGGCGGGCACGGTGCCACTAAGCGACTGTGTGATGCGCGCCGATGCCGCAAGCTCTCCCTCGATGCGGCCAAGCTCGCGCGATATCTCCTCGCGCTTGCCGCGAAGCGTGCGACCTTCCTGCTCAAGCCTCATGAGCTCGCGCACCGGCTCTTCTTCGCCGTGCTTTTGGTTAAGCTCGTGGCGTAAATGTAAAATCGCCGCTTCCAATTGCGCGTGCTCACGTTTGGGTCCTTCTTCAACGGCTCTAATGTCCTCCTCTTCAACATGAATAAAAACGCTCTCGCGTTTTAAATATTCGGCATAGCGCAGGGCGACCTCGTTTTGCAGGCGCGAGCCCTCTTCGATTTTTTTAACCTGCGCGGTCAAAAACTTCACGTGCGGCGCAAGCTCGCGCCGCAGACTCTCGACCTCGCGTACGTTCTCGGCGGTCTTTTCCATTTTGCGCTCGGCTTCCTCACGCTTGTACAAAAATGCCGTGAGGCCGAGCGCATCTTCTATCATCTCGCGGCGCTCTTTGATGCTTGCGGTAAGCACGCGGTCGGCCTCGCCTTGGGAGATAATATGGTGCCCCGAGGCGCCGATGTTGGCTTGGCTGAGGAGCTCCGCAATGTCGCGCAGGCGCACCGTAGAGCCATTGAGCAAATAATCGTTGGCGCCGTCGCGGTACACCACGCGCTCGATTGCCACCTCGTCAAAGTCGAGCGCGAGTCCTGCCTGCGCAGGCAGGGCCCTATCGCTATTGTCAAAAATAAGTTTTACCGACGCGCGACCCGCGCGTGGTGAGCTTGTCGAACCGTTCCATATCAAATCTTCACCGCGCTTGCCGCGCATCGACTTCATCGATTGCTCGCCCAATACAAAGCGGAAGCTCTCGGCAATGTTGCTCTTGCCCGAGCCGTTGGGGCCCACCACCGCAGTAATAGCCGAGCCAAATTCAAGCGAGGTCTTTTTTGAAAAAGACTTAAACCCCGAAAGTTCGATGCTCTTCAAACGCATTGCTTCCTATTATATATCGATTATCGCTTGAGCTCAGGAAACACTTTCGCTTCGACTTTTTCGACTCGGAGGCCAAGCTCGATGCGCTGGTCAACTTCGTCATCAATTCGGCGATTGACACCCTCTAATCTGGAATCAACTCCCTCAAAACCTTTGGCCATTTCCACTTTGGTGGCAGTGAGATCAAATCCCTCTTTGACAGCCCTGGCAAGGGCATCAACCACTTCTTCAATATGGTCTATCTTTTCATCTTCGCGTTTAAAACTCTTGCGCATCTCTGTGGCAAGCTTTTCTATTTTCTGATCACTACGCGTAAAACCATCTCGCATTTCTACCGCGAGTTTTTCTATGGTATCAATTTTTTCTCCCTCATTTCGCATGCGTCTACTATAGTCTTACCATCCCTTTTTGTCGAGCGCGGCTCTAGCTGCGCTCTGCTCGGCTTCTTGCTTGCTCTTGCCTATGCCTTCGGCAATAAGCGCGTCTTGTATATATACGCCCACGATAAACTGCTTGTCGTGGTCGGGGCCTGTCTCTTTTATAACCTCGTAGTACGGCGTAACACCCTCCGTTTCCTGCGACTTTTCTTGCAGGGCCGACTTGGCATCCTGCCAGAGGCGGTTTTGCACGATGCCGTCTATTTTTGGAAAAAGGTGCGCCTCGATAAACGCGCGCGCGGCGTCATATCCTTGGTCGAGATAAATAGCGCCGATGAGTGCCTCAAACGCGTTAGCAAGCAGCACGCCGCGCGCGCGGCCGGTGTCTTTGGCTTCTCCGCGCGAGAGGAGAAGATACTCGTTAATGCCCAGCTCGTTCCCGATCTCCGCGCACGTGGTGGCGTTAACGAGCGCCGCGCGATACGCGGTGAGCTCGCCCTCATCTTTGTGAGAAAACTTTTCGTACAAATAGTGCGTCGCAATGAGCTCAAGCACGGCGTCGCCTAAAAACTCGAGACGCTCGTTATGGCCGGCGCTTTCGGAGCGATGCTCGTTGACATACGAGCGATGCGTAAACGCCTGACGCAAAAGCGCTGTGTCATTAAATGTAATACCTACCTTCTCTTCAAACGTCTTAAAATTTTTTTGCATCCAACTTTTGCATTGCTTTGGTAATAATGGGCAGCACATCTTCGTACAGATTGAGTTCGAGCGCGTCTTTAAGCCTAAACCACCGCGCGTCGTCGAGGCCGCCGGTTTGCTTGAGGGTGATATCGGCATACGGCGACTCGGCCAGAAAGTATGCCACTTGCTTGCGCTTTTTGCCAGTCTCCGGATCGGATGCGATATACTCATTGTCGCCGACCTTTTCTTTAAGAACAATATCGAGATTCATCTCCTCTTTTATCTCGCGGATGGTTCCCTCCTCAACCGTCTCGTGTGCAAACTCCGGCTTGTCGCCGATTTTGCCTTTGGAGAGCGTCCAGTGGCCAAAGATGTCGTGCACGAGTGCAAGATATATCTCGCCGCCGTGTTTGGCATACACCACTGCGCCGCCGAGGCGCTCGATGGGCATCTCAGCGTACGGAACCTCTTTTTTCTTTTTTGAAACTTCGTCTTTGCCGGGCTCGCCGAGCTCTTTGTACACCGTGCCTAACACGCCGTTGACAAACCGCCCGCTGTTTTCGCCGCCAAAACTTTTGGCAAGCTCTATCGCTTCGTTGATGGCAACTTTTGCCGGGACCTTTTCCCTATCGGCAAAGAGGAGCTCGTAGAGCCCGAGCCGCAAAACATTCCGGTCTACCGGCGCGATGCGCTCAAGCGGCCACTCGGGTGCGGCCTTGCTAATCACCAAGTCTAAGTCGCTTTTGCGGGCAATCGTGCCCTTGAGCAAGTCCTGCATAAAAGGCGTATCGCCCGCCGCAGGCGCAAACTCCTCGGCGTTGCGCTCGAGTATATCCATCGCATTACCACTTTTGCCAAGTTCATTATTGACAGTGCGAAAGTCCCACTCGAAGAGCGTCTGCAACACTACCGACCTTGAAAGGTGCCTGTTTGCCATAGGTGAAAAAGAACTTTTGAAACCCGCACCCGTCCTGTAAACTTTGCTGAACTACTTTTCCTTTCCGTCGTGTTCGGCCTTTTTGGTGCGGCGTTCAGCGCGAGCTTGCGCTTTGGCGGCTACGTCTACCGCCACCTTGCCGTTGTAACGCCCGCACGCCGGGCAGGCACGGTGAGAGACACGCTGAGTCCCGCACTCGCATGTAACGAGCGAGAGAGCCTCTAGTGCATGGTGCGAACGGGTGTTTCCCGTTTGCGACCGATTATGCCTCATCCTCACGACCATGCGGAAACTATACCATACCTCCCTTATTTTTACAAAAAGAACGACGGTGTATACGAGAAAGCCCGAGGTGCGCTATCGCTTTAAAATGTTTTCGGGTTCCGTATCCTTTATGTTCCTCAAAGCCATACCCGGGATATTTTTTAGCAAGCTTCTTCATCAGCCTGTCGCGCTCCACTTTGGCGGCGATCGATGCAAGCGAAATGATTGGCTCGATAACGTCGCCTCGCACAATAGTCTCTTGCCGATACTCCTCTGGCGCATGCAAAAGGCCATCGAGCACAATGCGCACGCCTTGCGGCTTTGGCGCCAGCAGGCGCACTCCTTTATATATAGAGCGCCGCACCGCACGCGTGATACCATACTCGTCTATATATGTATTACCAGAGAAACGAACACAAAACAAAACGTCGCCGGTCTTTTTTCGTGCGAGGAGAAGTTTATATATCTCCTCCCTCTTTTTCTCTGACAAAGTCTTAGAGTCCGCAATATCGGGAAAATGCTTTGCGATGTTAAACCCACTTCGTACCATCACGAGCCCAACCGCCACTGGCCCCGCAAGCGGCCCCCGACCGACCTCGTCTATGCCCATAATCCAGCGCTTCATCACGCCATAGAGTATAATCCCTTTATGCCCGCAAAGTTTGCCCATCTGCACGTCCACTCGCACTACTCGCTCCTCGGCGCTTTGCCTAAAATACCGCAGCTGGTTGAACGTGCCGCCTCGCTTGGATGCGACGCGCTTGCGCTTACCGACCTCGGCAATCTGTACGGCGCCATTGAGTTTTACAAAGAGTGCAGACATGCCGATATCAAGCCAATCATCGGCCTTGAGGCGCGACTGGAAAATGATTCACGCATACTGTTGTATGTCGAAAACGAGCAGGGCTACAAAAATTTGCTTGCAATTGTAACCGAGTCGTATTTTGCACCGCACGATGGCAAGCCTACGGTTACCAAGGAGATGCTCGCCCGCCATCACGAGGGGCTTATTGCCGCCGTACCGCGCATAAAAGGAGCAAATCCAGCAGAATATAAACCTATTTTTGGAGAAAAAAATTTTTACACCGATGTTGCGCTGCACGAAATTTTTTACATGGAGCCAAACGATCGCCGCGCGTGGGAGACGCTGAGAGCGATAGAAAATCGCGGCGTGGAAAGTGATACCCAAAACGGCGACCTTACCGCCGAAGAAGACGAGGAGTACTTCTTCCCCGCTCGCGGGCAGATGGAACAAGAATTTACCGAAGCAGAGCTCGCCAAAACACTCGAGATAGCCGGGCGCTGTAACCTCGAGCTCACGCTCGGCAAATTTATCTTCCCCGAGTTTCCGCTCCCTGAGGGCGTGAGCGCCGACGAGTACTTGCGCGCGCTCAGCATGAACGGTCTCAAACGCCGCGGGTTCGAAGGCAGACAGGACATGCTCCTGCGGCTCAACTATGAGCTCGATATCATTGCATTTAAAGGCTACGCCGCGTACTTTTTGGTTGTGGAGGATCTCATCCGCTTTGCGCGCGAGCACGGCATTTACACCACCATCCGCGGCTCGGTTGCCGGCTCGATGACCACCTACCTGCTCCACATCACCACTATCGATCCGCTCGCATACAACATCCCTTTTGAGCGCTTTTTAAATCCCGAGCGCCCTTCGGCGCCCGATATCGATATGGACTTTGCCGACAACCGCCGTGACGAAGTGATCGAGTATGCGCGTAAAAAATACGGCGAGGACCATGTAGCGCAAATCGGGACCTTTGGCACCATGCTCGCGCGCGGCGTCGTGCGCGACGTGGCGCGCGCGCTTGGGCTTGCGTATGGCGTTGGCGATCGTATTGCAAAAGAAATCCCCTTTGGCTCACAAGGCTTCCCTATGACACTTGATCGCGCGCTTACCGAAAACGCGGAGCTTTCAAACATGTACAAAGCAGAACCGGAGGTTAAAGATATTATTGACCTCGGCAAAAAAATCGAGGGTTGCGCGCGGCACATTTCGGTGCACGCCGCCGGTGTGGTTATCGCGCCCAAGCCGCTCATCGAATATGCGCCGCTCCAGCTCGACCCCAAGGGCGGCAAGATTATCACGCAGTACGACATGTACTCGGTCGGCGAAGACGGTGTGGGGCTCACGAAGTTCGACTTTCTCGGTATTCGGAACCTCTCCATCCTCGCCGCCGCGGTCAAGCTCATTAAACAGACGCGTGGCGAGGATATTGATATAGAAACAATCCCAATCGACGACAAAAAAACCTACGATATGCTCACCGATGGACAGACCGAAGGCACCTTCCAACTCAACGGCTCGGGTATGACGCGTTTTCTTAAAGAGTTGAAGCCAAGCACCATACACGACATCAACGCGATGGTGGCGCTCTTTCGCCCCGGACCGATGCAATTTATCCCGCAGTACATCGAGCGCAAACACAATCCCGTGCTTATCCGCTACATGGATAAAGCGATGGAGCCGATACTCAAGCAAACCTACGGCATCTTGGTGTATCAAGACGACCTGTTGATCATGGCGCACGAACTCGCGGGCTACACCTGGGGCGAGGTCGATAAGTTTCGCAAAGCGGTGGGCAAAAAAATTCCCGCCGAGATGGAGGCTCAAAAAGAAAAGTTTATCAAAGGATGCGTCGAGCACTCTAAATGGCCGCGCAAAAAAGCCGAAGCTACGTGGGCATGGATAGAGCCGTTTGCGGCATATGGATTTAACAAAGCGCACGCCGCAAGCTACGGCAAAGTGGCGTATCAAACCGCGTATCTCAAAGCCAATTATCCGGTCGAGTACATGGCGGCGGTGCTCACCGCCGAAGCCGGCGACATCGATACCGTCTCTCTCATGGTTGCCGAGTGCAAACGGATGGGTGTGCCGGTGTTGCCACCCGATGTAAACGAAAGTTTTGGCGTGTTTACGGTCATTCAGAGCTCCATTGCCAAAAAATTTTCTTCCTCGTCATCAGATGCGCAAGAAAATTCTTTGGCAACTCCGCAGGACGATGCTGTCTTGACGCGCGCATCCTATGACGAGGGCGGAGGGACAACATCGTCTGGAAGAGCTATCCGCTTTGGTCTTTACTCGATTAAAAACTTCGGCACGAGCATCGCCGACAGCATCATCAAAGAGCGCGGAGCCAGCGGCAAGTTTGGGAGCCTCGGCAATTTTCTCTCGCGCGTTAAAGATCAAACACTCAACAAACGCGGGCTTGAGAGTTTGATACAATGCGGTGCACTCGACCACTTGGGAGAGCGGGGTCAAATGCTCGCTTCAATAGAACTCTTATTGCAATATCACCGCGACGCAGGCCATGAGCAGTCGCAAGATTCGCTTTTTGTCGGGCTCGGCGCCGCCGAGAGCGAGCTCAAACTCCCGCCCGCCAAAGCAGCAAGCCAGGAAGAGCGCCTCGCGTGGGAAAAGGAATTACTCGGTCTTTATGTCTCTGGGCATCCCCTCGACAAATATAAAGAAAAGTTGAACAAGCGCCCGATGACATTGAGTGAGCTCAAAATAAAACACCGTCCCGGCATGCTGGTGGTTGCGGTGGGTATGATACAGGATATCCGCATTCATCTCACCAAAAACGGCGATCCGATGGCGTTTATAAAAATCGCCGACTTCGACGGATCAATGGAAGCAGTGGTGTTTCCAAAAAATTACGCCGAATACCGCAACATTTTAAAGACCGAAAATTGCATTGCACTCAAAGGCAAACTTACCAGTCGCAACGGCGAGCTTTCAATGGTCGCCGAAGCTCTCAAAGCCCTTTAGTTGTCTTATATTTTATAACGTGTTATTATTTTCTGTGGAAGTTTAACACTTAGCCCAGGAGGACGATAATGGCGGGACAAGAAAAACTTTCCCAAAAATGCAGAGATCCTTCTCTTCTGCACTGGGAGGGCGAAACGGCGCCGGCCGGGACGAAAGGTCCGGGTTCCCCGGAGTTTGACCAGCCAATTTCCGACTTCGACAACCAGTTCGAAGCAGATGCGCACAATCAGCGCATTGCGGATTTGCGCAACTTTGCGCAAACCAGACACACTCGCCCAATCTAGGGCATCCTGAGCAGCCTACGGGTTGCTCTTTTCTTTTGCATAAAAAATTGCACGTAGTACTATAGCTAATTATGGAAGAATGCGACCATCGTAAGATTGGGCAAGAGCTCGATTTATTTACGTTCTCTGATTTGGTCGGCCCCGGTCTTCCGCTTTGGACGCCGCGCGGCACTATTGTCCGCCAGGAGCTCGACGCGTTTGTCTGGGAGCTGCGCTCCAAACACGACTACGGCCGCGTTACAATCCCCCACATCGCAAAAAAAGAACTGTATCAAACCTCCGGCCATTGGGACAAATTTGCAGACGAACTTTTCCGCATCACCTCGCGTGAAGGCCGCATGTATGCGCTGAAGCCAATGAACTGTCCGCATCACATTCAAATTTTTGCACGCAAGCCGCACAGTTACCGCGAGATGCCGCAACGCTATGCCGAGACAACCATGGTCTATCGCGACGAGCAGTCGGGCGAACTCGGCGGGCTTACGCGCGTGCTCTCCATCACGCAAGACGACAGCCATGTGTTTTGCCGTACAAGCCAAATCAAACAAGAGTTTTTCAATATTTGGGATGTGGTGGATACCTTTTACAAAACCTTCGGATTCACGCTACGCGTGCGGCTCTCCTTCCGCGATCCTAAAGAGCCAAGCAAATATCTGGGCACACCAAAAATTTGGGACACTGCCGAAGGAGCTTTGCGCGAGATAGCCAAGGAGCGCAATGCCGATTATTTTGAAGGCCCCGGCGAGGCGGCACTTTACGGCCCCAAGCTCGACTTTATGGCAAAAAATGCCGCGGGCCGCGAGTGGCAAGTGGCTACCATACAGCTCGACATGAATCTCCCCGAGCGTTTTGACCTTACATGTATTAATGAAAAAGGAGAGAAAGAGCGCATTGTGATGATACACTCGGCTATTGCCGGCTCGCTTGAGCGATGCACGGCAATTTTGCTCGAGCATTTTGACGGCGCGCTCCCTACCTGGCTCTCGCCGGTACAGGCGCGCGTGTTGCCTATTAGCGACTCACACAAAGCGTTTGCCACTGATGTTGTAAAACAATTAAAGACAGCCGGCATCCGCGCCGACATAGATGAGTCCAATGAAACTTTGGGCAAAAAAATCCGCGAAGCAAAAACACAAAAAATCCCCTACACGTTGGTCATTGGCGACGCCGAAGTGGCAGCCAAAACCGCAACGCTCGAAGGTCGCGAAGGTAAAGTAGGCGCGCTCCCTATTGCCGAGATTGCCAAAAAATTAAAAGAGGAAATTACAGCACGAGCATAAGCAAGAAAGCCAAAATAAAAATCCAGGCGGGGGCGTGCCGCTTTTTAAGGAGCGGAGCGACTATAAAAAGTGGAGTTAAAGATTTTTATTTTGGTTTTCTTGCTTGAGAATATTTTTAGCTAAGCGCCCACTCATCTCCGTACAATACCTGCATCAACCATCTCCAAAAACGATTGAGCACTCCCTTTACCGCCACAAGGTATGCGGCTGCAAATACCCAAAACCATATAAAGCCCCAATATGCTATCGTGCCCCAAAAGCCGAGGTCGAGGCCGGTGTATGGCACTTGGGAGAGCTCTACTTGCGTTTGATAGGAAGGTACATATTGCTGGCTTTGATATATCACCGGCTGTTGATAGGCAATCGGTTGAGGGTAATAGTATTGCGGTTGAGAGTATTGCGGTTGAGAGTAGTACTGATTTCTGTTGTGATACACGCTTTGGATATACTGCCGCTGATAATATTGATCAGAACTATTGTAATTGTTAGACGTATTATTGTAGCTGTAACTGGACGTATTGTTGTTTGTAGTGTTGTTTGTGTTGCAACTATTGTCTACGCAATTATTGTTTGTATTCCCTCCTCCTGTCACTATCACAATACAGTTTGGATACGTCCCTGTTGTATTGCTTGGACAGCTCGGCGGCGTAACTGGCGTACAGTTAGGGTACGTACCCGTAGTGTTTGCCGGACACACGATAGGTACACAATTGGGATATGTGCCGGTTGTGTTGCTCGGGCAACTCGGCGGTGTTATGGGTACGCAATTGGGGTACGTCCCCGTAGTATTACTTGGGCAACTCGGCGGCGTGATTGGCATACAATTTGGATACAACCCGGTTGTGTTTAAAGAGCATATAGGTGGAAGCGGATTATATGTTCCACCGCCGTGGCCGCCACCTCCCATGCTGCCCTCGCCTCCTCCACTACCTGTTGACCCTCCGCAACAGCCTCCTCCAGCCGAGGTGCCGTCACCACCGCCTGAGTCACCACCACCTCCGTCATCGGCATATGCTATATGCGAAGCAAAAAGAGATATCATCCCCGCCTGTTTTACTCCTTGTATGACAGGCATAAACATATACAAAAACACAAGCATCACAATGCCGATAGACAAAGCAGCTCCTGTATCACATACTGTCCTAAACAAAAAACTCTCTTTTTTGTGCATACTAATTACTAATTATTAATGGTAAAACACTTGTTTGAAGAAAAAAGAGGGGAGAGGGAGCCAAGCAGGCGGCTCCCCCTCTCACAACGTTACTGCGTGTGCTTAAGCCATAGTAGGTGTCCCGCATTGAGCACGTGCTCGCCACGCGCCAAGTTTCCGCGGGCAAACGCAAACCATTCGGGATTAAATACTCTCGAGTAATCTTGGTTGAGACAAAGCGCCCCAACCTCCGCAAAGGCGAGCTCGCATGGCACGGGGAAATGCACTGTACTGTCATGTTCAACCACTAGGCCGCGGCTCATTCCACCTTCAAATACTGGAGATTTTACAAAGATGGTAGATTCACCTTCGGTCTTTACATCGACAATAATCGAGCAGCCTTCGCGAGCAACCGGCACCTCGCGCTTTATGATTAGAAGCTTCGGTTGAGAATGATACGCCACGACCTGTGGATGTACCGGTCGATAGTGGTCAGGGTGGTAGACAGACGGCGGAGGTTGAAGCACCTCTTTCTCTACCAGGAGCTGCTGATGGCAGGCACACGGATCCGCCACCCAGTAGTTGGCCAAAGCATAGCTTGCGGAACAGGCTAGCAGGAACCCTCCCAACGCTATATTGCAAAGAACGTGCCATTGCCATCTTGAACGCATCGTGTTCTCCTTTTGAACCGATGTCTGTCGGGCCTTCTAGGCTCTAGAGTATAGTAACGAAACTGAATGAGCAATGCATGAAAACACATCCTTACTACATGTCAAAACAAAAAATCCCGCTCTGAAGCGGAATTTTTTGTTTACACTATATGTTTAAATTATGCGCGGCGCGGGCGGTTAATCTGCGAGAGGATAAAACTATCAACAATGTCCTCACTGACAGGAACAGTTGCATACATCTTAGGCACGACTTGCGTCGGAGTGTGAGCGACCGTTATCTCTTCCTTGTTCTCCTCGACGTCAGTCGAACCGAAAAGGAAGTATTTGAGGCGGAGCGCAATCACATTTTGCACGCGCTTGATGACAATGAGGTACGCCACAACGAGTGCAAAGAGTATCATCGCACCCCAATACGCTATCGTGCCCCAAAAGCCGAGGTCGAGGCCGGTATACGGAACCTGCGTGAGTGTCACATACGGCGTTGCAGTGTTGTACGCAACCGGCTGATTGAGATAACAATTGGGGTACGTACCGTAATAACCCGCTGCGCAATACTGAACTTGCGTTTGCGTGGGCGGATAAGCAATCACATTGTTGATGACCGGCGCAGGGTTGGTGATGTTGTTGTTAGTGTTGCAAGAGTTGTTGGTGCAAGTGTTGTTGTCGGTCGTTACGGTAGTGTTGGTAGGAGCGTACACATTTGAGCCGGGCGTACTGTAGTTATAACCGCCGGTCGAATATCCCCCAGTGTAGTAACCACCGGCGCTGTAACCGCCGGTTGAGTAACTATACGAAGGAGTTGAGTAGCTAGGGATAGCGGTGTCGTAATAATCGTATGACGGGATAGCGGTATCGTAATAATCATACGAAGGTGTAGAATTATCGTATGAAGGAGTCGCAGTATCGTAATAGTCATAACTGCAACAACCATCATCGCTACCATCGCCAAACTCTTGTGCGTGCGCGAGAGGTGCTATAGAAAGTGCCCCAATCATGAGAACGGACACGACAAAGATGCCGGTAAGGGCTTGCAGAATATTCTTATTTTTCATACTGGTTTTCATAATAACGGCTCCACTATACTTATAATTTTATTAATGTCAAGTGTTTAAAAAATGAAGGCCGGACCGTGAACGTTTGAGTTCACAGCCCGAATCCTTCGAGATCATGGAACAACCTTCGTTAGTTGGTTGCATTTGCCTCCCCCAAAGAGGCAGGCAAACGAACCGACCGGCATTCCCGAGGCTCTTAAAATCAAGATGTGTTTTTGCGAAAGGATTTCTGTCCTCACGCCGTTGCACAGCTGGATTTTGAGAAGAGCTTGTGCATCGAGCCACTGGCGCCCGATGCAAAACTGGTCATCGGGTTGCGCGGTTTTGGCGTATTCGCGAATGACGCCGCCGTTTCCATCCTTCAACGTCATGACGACATTGTCGATTCCATCCTGCCTGAAGCGGATACAGACCAACGGAATGGGCGTCGCCTTCAGCGAAGTCGGATGCGCCGCCTTGTAGTCTTGGCAAAGCGTATCACATTTCGGTGTGCCGGTTTCATTGGCATGAGCCAACGAAACAACAGAGGCAAATGCTGCAATAATGATGAGGAACGTTCGCATCGTCGTCTCCTGTTGAGTGATGCTACTCTCTTTCGTGAGAGTTCGACTGAAAATCAGTTTTGATTCACAAGCGAACAATAACGAAAAAATTTGTGGGGAGCGGCTGGTAAAACCCAGCCGCTCCGACCACGGAAGTCCTTCATCCGACGTGAGGACAACGCCGACGCGTGATGGAATATCCATCCACGTTGGTCGTTTGGACAACCTCGCACCCAGCTCGCACTGCTGCGGCCGGTGGCTGCTTGCCGATATTAAAGTGGTAGGACGCCGCTTGCGGCGGCTTACCCATCTCCTTGAGCGCGTCGCGTATGAGAGTCTCGGTGTCGATCTCACGGTGATCGCGATGTTGCTCTGGATAAATCCCCGGAATGATCTGGGGTCCCTGACCGATTTCCATCGGCCCCGGGCTGGGGCCGAATTCGGCCATCGCCATTCTCGGCGACTGAATCAACGACGACATGCAACCGCCAAGGGCGAAAGTCGAAGCCGCGAGTGCCGCGGCGAAAACTAACTTCTTCAGCATTGATGTGCCCTCTTATTTGAGCCCCGAGATTGGGACTGATTGAATGAACGTATGCTAATAGATTAGCACCCTATATAATTTTGTCAAGCCCTTTTCAAGTATCTTAAAATATGGCCTAAAATAAGCGCTATTTAGGATTTTTTACTGTGCCAATGTGTACGCTCCGACAAACGTGGCGGTCACGATAAAACGATTGCTTTTTGCGGCAAAGGAGTCGCAGGTGACCAGCGTGAGATATTTGTTGTCGCTCGGGAGCGGTATCTGGTTGTCGCTTGAATCGCTCGAGTCGGCCACGCGCACGCCGGTGACCGAGTAGCGATACTCGGTAGTGGCGGAGTAGACACTCACTATCTCCCCCGTTTTTAAATCTTGGATACCGTCGAAGGTTTTGTAGTATTGATGAATCACCACCGGCAGATAGGAGGAGTGCCCAAAAATAAGTACCGTGCCGTCGACGCCGAGCATTGCAGAGGTTGGGTAATGCACCGCGCCCAGCGTGAGGTCGTTGTCGAGAACATCAATGTCGGTTGAGCTTGGATTTATCACGTTAACATTGAGGCCAATGTCTTTGGCGACCAATCGAACCGCATCCTCCGGAGTTGCAGTGTTGGCAACCGCTCCACCGCTTACGGGTACGGCGTTAACATCGCTTTCAACCGGATTGGGTGTATCGCCCACTGCGGAGAGAAACGCAACGGAGAGAAAAAAGAACGCCAAAAATGCAACCGAGAAACTAAACGGGTGCTCGGCTATTTCGGGTATCACTCCCCGACTTTTTTTAGCGTGCGGACGGTTTGCCGACATACCAGATACTAGTATAGTGCATCATTACGACCTGCTTGACAAGCTTACTTCGTTTGTGGTACCTTCTTGCCATGGAAACACACGAACCGGTACACAAGAGGTCACCCTTTATCGACATGTTTTTGCGCACCATCGCAGTGTTGGGGCTTATCGCCGTATTGCTTTTGGGTGCATGGGGCATTATTCAGCTTGCGGTCGCTATTCCGGCAATTTTTAGTACCGTCGGCTCCGGAACTTCTTCCCTCTTTACGGGCACGAGCGCACAAAAAGAGAGCATGACTGTATCGACAGCCGCTACTATCAACTCCGGCCAAACATTGCAAGTGTCGTGGACATACGCCAATGCCGATACGAGCGCGCAATATTCGTATGCAATTTCGTACGCATGCGAAACCGGTCTTTCGCTCGGCGCACCGGTGCCGACCGGCTCGTACCAGACAGTTGCTTGCAACACGCCATTTAACTATGTTAACGCAAGCGAGCACATGACCGTGATACCGGTGTTAACCGGCACTGAATCTGCTCCGCTCGTTATTACCGTAACAGCAACAAAGCTCTCAACCGGTGTTATTACCGCAACCGGCGTCTCTACCACAACTGTTGCTCCGAGCGGCAAGAGCACAACTACACAAACTACTACACCTGCTAAAACTACCACTGTAAAATCAAGCACCGGTTCAACCTACTATCCGGCAAGTACGCGCGCCGCACTGTACGGCTATCCCGACCTTGCTGTGCAGATACTTTCGGCAACACCAAACGGCACGCGCACCACGGTGGAGTTTGTCATCCAAAATGTCGGTACCAACATCGTGCAGAGCGGATGGACTTTTAACGCAACGCTGCCGATAAACGGCTCGTATACGTTTGCAAGCCAACCGCAACAGGCGCTGTATCCGGGCGACAAAATTGTATACGCGCTGACGTTCGACAATACGTACGGACAAAATATCTATCAGCAATACCCAAACTATGGGTACGGGTACACCGGCGCGAGCTCATACACCACCGGCGGATACACCTGCAATGGGTATAATTGCACTCCTCCTGCAACGTACAACAATACGTATCCGTACAACAATTATTACAATAATTGCACCAACAACTCGTGCAATAATGGCTACTACAATAATTACAACGGTATGCAATATACTACCGGCGCAGTTACTATCACTGCCGATCCGCTCAACTACATTGTAGAGTTAAACAAAGGAAACAACACCGCAAGTACTGTTGTCCCGATGTACTAAATATCCAAGGTCGCGTTTTTGGCGTTGGATTGGATAAACAATTTACGCGAGAGCACATCTTCGCCCATTAAGATATCAAATACGCGATCGGCATCGGCCGCATCGTCTATAGTCACCTGTTTGAGTACACGGCGGCCCGGGTCCATGGTGGTCTCCCACAACTCCTCGGGGTTCATCTCACCCAAGCCTTTGTAGCGCTGGATACGCACGCGAGAGGCTTTGGGTTTTAGATTAGAGGTATTAGTATCCGGCTCTTCACTATTCCCTATTTCCTCTTCCTTATTATCTTCTTCAGCGCCTTCTTCAACTACTTCCTCTTTGCCTATGATGTTGCTTTTTTCTTCGTCGGTATAGGCATACTGCACCTCTTTGCCTTTTTGTATTTTGTACAGCGGCGGCTGGGCGATGTAGATGTATCCGCCCTCGATGACGGGCCTAAAATGGCGGAAAAGGAGCGTAAGCAGAAGCGTACGGATATGCGCACCGTCCACGTCGGCATCGGTTGCGATGATTATTTTATGATAGCGCAGTTTGGAAAGGTCAAACACATCACCGATGGCGGTGCCGAGCGCGACCACTAAATTTTTTATTTGCTCGCTTGCGAGCATTTTGTCGAGGCGCGCGCGCTCGACGTTGAGGATTTTACCGCGCAGCGGCAGTATTGCCTGCGTGCGTCTGTCGCGGCCCTGCTTGCCCGAGCCACCGGCCGAGTCGCCCTCCACTACAAAGAGCTCCGACTCTGCTGGGTCTTTGCTTTGACAGTCGGCGAGCTTGCCGGGGAGTGTCATGCCTTCGAGTGCGCCTTTGCGCATGACCGAGTCTTTGGCGGCTTTAGCGGCTTTGCGCGCTTTGAGTGCGAGGACTGATTTGCCGATGATAGCGCGTGCATCGTCCGGGTTTTCCTCTAAAAATTCGTTAAACGCGTCGGTAAACACGGCTTCCACCGCGCCGCGCGCCTCAACGCTCCCGAGTTTTGCTTTTGTCTGCCCCTCAAACTGTATCTCGCGCAATTTAACCGAAACGACCGCCGTTAAACCCTCGAGCACATCCTCGCCGGTAAAGTTTTCGTCGCTCTCTTTGATGATGCCGGCTTTACGGCCGTAGGCGTTGAGCGTGCGCGTGAGCGCCGCGCGAAAGCCGGTGATGTGCGTGCCTGCCTCGGCGTTGTAGACATTGTTTGCAAACGGGAATATACGCGACGAAATATCATCGGCATATTGCAAAGCAATCTCTACCTCAACGCTGTCTTTTTCGCTACCGCCTTGCGGCATATAGGTTTTGTCGACGTAAAAAATATTTTTATGGATCGGCTTTTGGTAGCGGTTGTAAAAAGAAATAAGCGAGCACAAGCCTCCCTCGAAATAAAAGGTTTGTGAAGGCGAGCCGGTAAGATACTCGCGCAGGTACAGTTCTTTGCCTATATCGGTAAACTTGATGCCACTTTCACGCGCGTCGATGATGGTGATGCGCAGGCCTTTTACCAGGTATGCCTGCTCGCGCAAATGCGCGACTATTTTATCGAAATCAAATTCGGTGCCGGTGGTAAAAATTTCTGTATCAGGCACAAAGGAGATGACCGTGCCGTGCAGTTTGGACGAGCCAATTTTTTTGACGGCGGCTTTGCGTTTGCCTTTGGCATAGTCCTGTACATACGAGCCGCCGTCGCGATGCACCTCGGCGCGCACAAAAGAAGAAAGTGCGTTGACCACCGATGCACCGACGCCGTGAAGACCGCCGGACACTTTGTAACCCTCGCCGCCAAACTTGCCGCCCGCATGGAGCGTAGTCATGATGGTGTCGAGCGCCGACACTTTTGTCTGTTTGTGGATGTCGACCGGGATGCCGCGGCCGTTATCGGCAATACGCACGAGGTTGCCGGGGAGTAACACCACCTCGATGTCATCGGCAAAGCCGCCCATCGCTTCGTCGCGCGAGTTGTCAAAAATTTCCCACACCAAATGGTGCAAGCCGTCGGGACCGGTCGTGCCGATGTACATGCCGGGGCGGCGACGCACCGCCTCGAGACCTTCCAACACCGTAATATCGGCAGCGCTGTAGTGCGATTTTTTTTCTTCTTTTTTTGCCTTAGTATCAGCCATGCGAATAGTCAAAACTAACAAAGCCCCCAAGGCTTTATTGCTTGTATTATACCTCAAAGCACGCTATTTTGGAAGTGGAAAACCGCCAAAAAAGAGTTGCAAAATATAGCTATTGTGGTACTGTGACGAAGTGTTTATACGAGCGTATGGAGTATCGGATTTCAACTGCAGAAGAAAAAAGAATAATTGAAGGCCTCAAAGACCGCACTGATACTGATGCCTTGCGCATCAAGCATTATCTCGCCATGCCCGACCTCTCGCGCACCCCGAGTAGCCCGCTTTTTGAGCTCATCAAGCGCGCCTGCGCTGTACCGTCGCTCCAACATTTGGATAACATCGTTATCCCAGAGGTAGTGCCGACGCATATTTCGTTCGATCTCTTTAACTTTGCGCCAGACCACCCAGCGCGCAGTAAATCGGATACGTATTATGTCGATGACAAAAATATCTTGCGCACCCACGACACGGTCATGTGGTACTACTACCTCATGTTGCCTGAGGTGCAAGCTCGCGCCGCGCGCGGCGAACCGATCGGCACGGTTTGTTATGGCAAAGTCTACCGCAAGGATGAAATAGACAGCCGGCACATGAATGTATTTCATCAGTTCGGCGGATGGTATCTACAGCCAGACACGAGGGGTATGTGTACCCTTGATGATCTCAAAAAAGTTCTATCCGAAGTAGTGGAAGCGCTTTTCGGCAAAGGGGTAATATACCGTTTTTTGGATGATATCTTCCCCTACACAGACCCGTCATTGCAGGTTGAGGTACAAGTAGGTGACCGCTGGATCGAGATTCTCGGTGGTGGCATGCCACGCAAAGAGGTGCTCAAAAATTTTGGCATCGAAGGATACAACGGGTGGGCTTTTGGCTTTGGACTCGAGCGATTAGCTATCATCAGTATGGAGCTCCCCGACATTCGGCTCTTGTGGTCACACGATCCACGCGTCAAGAGTCAGCTCGTGCTCGGACATAAGTACAAAGAGGTCAGCAAATACCCGCCAGTTGTGCGCGATATTTCATTTATTGTCAAAAACGATTTTGCGCCGAACAACTACTTTGACCTCATTCGCGAAACTATTGGCGAGGATCTGATTGAGGAAGTGACTCTGCTAGACACGTACGCCGATGAAGCTAAATTCGGCGCCGGCAAAGTAAGCTATACCTATCGCATTATTTATCGCTCACATGAACGCACCTTTACCAATGAAGAGATTGATACGTTCCACAAAAAACTCGAACAGGCAACGATAACACAATACAACGCGCAAGTTCGTTAGGTTTATAGCCTCATTTGGTAAAAATGGTATAGTATAATATATGGATTTCGGGGCGTTTGGGGTTTACATATGCTTGTTTACGGCACTCTATTTTGAGGTCTTTTTGCTTATCTCATACCTCGAAAAAAAGCCTTCCGACAAAACAGACGACTTGCCGGATCATTACCCCACTGTATCCGTACTGGTACCCTGTTTTAATGAGGAAAAAACGCTGGAGCATACGGTCCGCTCGCTTTTGGAGCTTCGCTACCCACACGACAAACTTGACATTTTTATTATTGACGACGGCTCCAAAGACGCTACACGCATGCTCGGCGAGCGGATGGCGAGAGAGCACAGCCAGGTGCGCTTTTTGCATAAAGAAAACGGCGGCAAGTACACCGCCATGAATTTTGGTATCGAGCGTACATCTGCCGAGCTTATCGGTTGTCTCGACGCCGACTCGTTTGTAGACCCCGATGCGATGCTTGAGGTAGTAAAGCGGTTTGAGGCCGAGCCGGCAACTATGGCCATTACTCCTGCGATGAAGGTGTACCGCCCGCGCAAAATGCTTGAGCTCATGCAGGCGGTTGAGTATACCTTTGGTATTTTTTATAAAAAGATGTTTGATAACCTGGCGGCGCTCAACGTATTGCCCGGACCATTTTCCATCTACAAGCGCGAGGTGTTTGAGACCATCGGACCCTTCCGCCACGCGCACAACACCGAGGACATGGAGATTGCGTTTCGGATGCATGCGCACGGACTCAAGATTGCCAATGCGCACAATGCGTTTGTATACACGACGGTGCCAAAAACGCCATGGGCGCTTATCAAACAGCGCACGCGCTGGTCGCAGGGATTTTTGCAAAACTCGCAAGACTACTCGTATATGTATTTTAATCGGCGCTTTGGCAACTTTGGCATGCTCGTATTGCCCTTTGCGCTGTTGGCGTTTTTAGGCGGCATGTATACCGCTCTCTATGCCTTATATCGCGCCGGAGCGTACGCGTGGGACAAGATATTGGAGATGTCCGCAACGCACATACCACCGCATATACCGACGGAGCACTTGAGCTGGTTTTATATCAACACCAACATGATGTTCTTTGTTGCCATCGCTGTTTTGTGCGGCACCGCAGTGGCCATCATCCTCGGCCAGCGCATCGCCAAAACTACCTTGGGGGTAAAGGCGTTGATCGCTTACTTTGCATTGTTTGGTTTTATTGCTCCCCTTTGGCTCATGCGGGCGGCATGGGGCACGGTGCGTGCGCAAGAAAGCAAGTGGCGCTAATACAGTACCTGTATGAAATGGCAACGATATCTACTAGCGTTTGGCATCACGGCGGCTATTTTTATTACGGCGTTTTATGTCGCCTCCAAAATTGACGATGAGCGCGTGGCGAGCATTCGCGCCACCGAAGATTCCATATCCATAGACATACTCTCAAGCGAGACGCAGTTTGAGCTCTTGGGGAACCTCGACTGCAACACTATCGCGCAAAATCCGGTACTTTCCGACCAGCTCAACTCACTCGCAAGCCAGCTCTCGGTAGCCGAAAGTAACTTAGGCGATAGTGACCCGGAGGTGATACAACTTAAAAAGCAATATTCTCTTTTGGAAATCAAAGATTACATTTTATTGCAAAACATTGCTGAAAAATGCCATGTAAAACCGGTATACGTGCTGTATTTTTATACCAACAACGGCACATGCACCGACTGCTCAAACGTGGGCGACATACTTACCTACTTGCGCGGAGAATATCCGGGTTTGCGCGTGTACTCGTTTGATTACGATCTCGACCTTTCGGCGTTAAAAACGCTTATATCGCTCCATGATATACAAGACACACTGCCTGCGATTATTGTCAACAATCGGCCGCCGGTGTACGGCCCACAAACGCTGCAGAGCATGCAAGCATTGATACCCGAGCTTGCCACTCTTGCGACGAGCACCTCGGCAACCTCTACAAGCGGATATTAAAAACATATTGAAACTTGGAGCCAGCGCGAGGAATCGAACCCCGGACCACTTCTTTACAAAAGAAGCGCTCTACCAACTGAGCTACGCTGGCTAATATGACTCTTCCTTCACCGCCGTTTTTTCTACCGTTGCATGCGGCTTGTGCGTACGATGTGAGAGCTTGCGCTTATGCTCGGCAACCTCGCGGAGAAACGCCGACGCTTCGCCGGGAGTGCGTGGCGCCTCTGTTTTTTCACGCACCGAGCGCAAGATTTTTTCCAGCGTATGTTCAACCCACAAAATACTTCGTGCAATGGCGCGCTGGAGGGCGGCTTTACACCAGCGCATAATGCGGCGGCTATAGGCGCGCATAAGCGTGGGCAGAACCTTTTCGACCCACCAAAGCGTCTGCCTAAAAAAGTTGCTGATTGCCGGACGACCGCGCGCAAATATGACCGTGCCGCTTAAGAGCTCGTAGCGTTTAAAAGCCAAAAGAAACAGCATCCCTGCAACGGACAGAGCTAGCGTGATTGTAAAGAAAAGCGCCATAAACCCCAGTATAATCGAGCAACCGAGTCCTGTAAATTACACTACCGAGCGGCGAGAAAAACCGCCAAGTTCGATACGCTCACCGAATTTTTGCACGGCGCCTGAAATAAGATTGGCGATTGTTTTACTCGGGTCTTTGATAAATTGCTGCTGCATAAGTTCGTCGTGATTTGCCGGATTCATTGCCGAAATTTGCATAGCAATATCGTGCGCGAGTGCAATAAATTCCTCGTTTTTAGAGACAAAATCGGTCTCGCAGTTTAAAAGGACGAGCGCGCCTACTTGCGCGGTGTTGTGCACATAAGCAGCGACGATGCCGGCGCCAAGCGCACGATCTTGCTTTTTTGCCGCAATAACAACGCTGCGCTCTCCCAATACCGCAAGCGCTTTTTGCATGTCGCCTCCGGCTGCTACGAGCGCCTTTTTACATTCCATAACGGAGACGCCTGTTTTGTCGCGAAGCTCTTTAACTGCATCCGTCGAAATATCCATGCGCTTAGTGTACCACTATTATGCGGCCGCTGCCGGAATTGCCCCTGCCTGAGCAGGCAGGTCTGCCTCGGGTTTTTCCGTGCCGAGATTGTCGGCATACGCCTTGGCAACTTCGTTGAGTATGTAGGTGATAACCTGGAGCGATGCGTCGTTGCCCGGTATTGGGTAGGCAATGCGGCTGCCGTCGCAATCGGAGTTGAGGAGCGCGATAACGGGGATTTTGAGTTGCGTGGCCTCGGCAACCGCGGCGCTTTCTTGCTTTGGGTCGATGATAAAGAGCGCGTCGGGGACACGTGTCATACCGCGCAAGCCGCCAAACATGGCATCGAGGTCGGTGGCTTCCCTGTCCATGAGCAAGCGCTCGCGCTTGGTGTACTTTGCAATCTCGCCGCTCTCGCGCATGTCGGTAATTTCAACAAGGCGCGTGAGGCGTTTTTTTATTTCCTGAAAGTTGGTGAGCGATCCGCCTATCCAGCGACCGGCGACATACGGCTGGTTGATGCGCAGGGCGGCGCGTTTGAGCGGCACGCGAGCCTCGGCTTTGCTGCCGATAAAGAGTAACACTTTGCGCTCGCTCGCGAGTTTTTTAACAAATTCGAGCGCGCCTGCAAGGCCCTCGGCTGTCTTCTCAAGATCAAAAATCTCGCTGCCTCCCTTGCTGCCGAATATAAAACGTGCGGCAAACGGATGCCGGCGCGAAGGCGCATAGCCAAAATGCGCTCCGATTGAAAAAAGCTTGTCTATAGTTGCTTGTTTATCCATGCTGCTTAAAGAAAAAACGTCCCGAGGGACGGGTAGAATATAGCATAAGAAAAAGGCTCATGCAATGTCTTCTTCGGCTACCTCGCCCCCACCGTTTGCGGTCGCCAAGGCGTCGAGTATCGGCCCAATGGCGCCCGCCAAAATCTTGGGCAGATTAGACCAGCTCTCTTTAAGGCGGTGGTCGGTAATCCGGTCTTGCGGCACGTTGTAAGTGCGGATCTTTTCAGAGCGGTCGCCGGTACCAATTTGGCTTTTGCGGTCGCTCGAGAGCTTGGCGCGCTCCTCATCCTCTTGCAATTGTTCGAGTTTGGCTTGGAGTACTGCCGTGGCCTTTTCGCGGTTGCCGAGCTGATTGCGTTCGCTCTGCGAGCGCGCCTCGATACCGGTCGGCTTGTGCACGATACGCACGGCGGTCTCTACCTTGTTAACGTTTTGGCCGCCCGCGCCGCCCGCGCGGCTAAACTCCATCTCGATGTCGGCAGGGTTAATCTCGATTTTGTGTTTTTTGCGAATCGGCAAAATTGCCACCGACGCGGTAGAGGTGTGTATGCGACCTTGTTTTTCGGTGGCGGGGATGCGCTGGATGCGATGCACACCGGTTTCGAATCGCAACCGCTCGTATGAGCCGGGGCCGTGTATTTCAAACACAGCGTCTTTGTAGCCGCCTAAATCGGTTTTAGCTTCGGAAAGCACGGAAACGCTCCAGCCTTGAGTCTCGGCATAGGCGCGATACATAGCAGCAAGCTCTCTAGCAAAAAGCGCAGCCTCCTCGCCGCCCACGCCGGAGCGTATCTCGAGTATCATCTCGTTGGGCAAAGCCTCCTCCTTTTCTTCAACGACCATGATGCGCTCCATCTCGGCAACAAGCGCGTTTTTTTGTTCGGCTATTCTTTGCAAATCATCTTTGGCCAAGTCGCCAAGCTCGCCCGAGAGCTCTTTGACCTCGGCCTCTTCCTCGAGCAAGCGCTGAAACTCCGCATAAAAATATGCGGTCTTTGGATTGTCTTTAAAGCGGGAAAGATCCCCTTCTTCGTTCATCTATTTAGCAGCTTTTTTAACGGCGGCAGCGCCTGCCTGCGCAGCCAGGCGGCGGTTTTTGAACTTCTCTACGCGGCCGGCGGCATCGAGGATTTTTTCGTTGCCGGTGTAAAAAGGATGGCAGGCGGAGCAGATTTCAACCTCAAGTTTTTCTTGAGTGGAGCCAACACTAAAGGTACGGCCGCAGGCGCAAACTACCTGTGCCTCGGGGAAATATGCCGGATGCGTCTCTGTTTTCATGCAAGGACTATACCATATATAGAGTGACTCATGCAACCGGAGGGCTTAGCATTGTCCGTAATAAAGGCTGTTGCTCTGCATGGCGGGTGCGTCTTTGCTCCCTGTTATCGTGTCTATGTCTTGCTGGAACTGCAGTTCGTTGCAAAGCACCTGGTTGCCATAAAACCATAATGATTGGTCGTCGACATTGCCACAACCGGTAAGATAACACATGGCCGCTTTAAACTCCGCGGCAGGTGTTTTGGCATCGGCATTATCGTCGGTGAGGTAAAGTGCGGCCGCCATAAACGCATCTTGTGGCGCCCACGGGTTGGGTGGCGTGTCGCCGGTGAGTACACCGATCCTATCGGCACTCTGATTATATATGTATGCAGGTTTTTGATAACCGGCATACAGCGCCCACGTGGATGGGATAAATTGCGCCGGACCCATCGCGCCGCCCCATCCATACCACGCCTTGGCGGAGACAGGCATCGTGGCCGGATTGAGCCCGAGGCTCTGTGTAATAGCCAAAAAGACGGGCACGTCGCGGGTCTGGTTCATGTCCACCGTGTAAGAGCCGGTGCCTACGTTATTGCCTAAGTCGGACTCTTCTTTGATGATGCCGAGCAAAAATGCGGGTCGGATGCCGGTTTTGGCGGCTGCGGCATTGGCGTAGTCGAGCGCTTTGCCAAACGGAATCGCCGCCGAGCCGTTAAGCTGGAAAAGTTCGGTGCGGATTTGCGTGGCAGTTTTTTGATTGGCGGTAATCAGCTTTTGGTAAGCCGCCTCCTGGCCCTTGGTTTCGGCAAGCAGTTTGTTTTCTTGCGACTGCGAAGCCTCCACCTGCTGCTCTTGGAGCGCTTGTACTTGGCGCAACTGCGATTCCTGCTCAAGTTGAGCCTCGAGCGCGTCCTTTTCGGCTTGCGTTGCAACCGTGGTGCTGCTAATTTGCGTAAACGACGCTTGCAAACTTTTATCTATTGAGTCAAATGTGTCGAGGTCAGAAAAAAATTGCGAAAGGCTGTCGGATGAGAGCATGACCACGACCAGGCTTTCGTTCTCGAGTTGCTGTTTTTCGCGCATGATACCAGCGAGCGAGTCCTTCTCGCCGTTGAGCTGGGTGTTGAGACCAAAAATAGTGTCCTGCTTTGCGGTGATGTTTGAGGTCAACTGCTGGATCGTGAGGTCGCGAGCTTGTATCGCGAGCTTGGCCGATTTTATTTGTGCGTTAAGGATTGCAATGGTGTTTTGGAGCGACTTACTTTGCGCCTCGGCTCCACTAAGAATGCTTTGTTGCTGTGCAATCTGCGCATTGATAGCGTCGAGCTGAGCCTGAAGCGACGCTTTGTAGGCAGCGGTTTGGTCGGAACCTGCCTGCGCAGGCAGGCCTGAGCTGTCGGCTAAGGCGGAGGTAGCGCTCGCGCTCTGCGCGAGCGCGATGTTTTGAGAAACCTCTGTGTTACCAATAATCAGGATAAGAGCAAAAAGTACAGAAGCGCCAATTGCTCGCGCCGCATGTCTGGGCATCCTTCAAGTATATCAAAAGATCCGCTGGTTTGGCGGATTTTGATTTACTCTTTTGATTCGGATTCGGCTGGAGCGGCTTCGCCTTCAGCCTCCTCTTTCTTGCCGCGGTCTTCGGAGATTTCTATTGTCGAGAGATCGGTTGGTGCCACTACCTCTACCGGTTCCTCCTCGGCAACCGAGATAAGTGCCACCACTTCATCAGGCTCGGCCGAAATGTTGATTTTAGACGGGAGTTGTAAATCTTTAATCAGTATTTGGCTGTCGAGGTTGGCAAGGAGCGAGATGTCGACAATAATGGCGCGCGGCAAATCTTTAGGCTCGCATTCTACCTCGAGCTCGTGCATCACTTTGGTAAGGATGCCGCCCTCGGCTTTCACCGCCTCGGAGGTGCCCTCAAACTCGAGCGGCACGGAGACGGTAACGGTTTGCCCTTTTTGTATCGCGTAAAAATCGGCATGGATAGGCTGGCCCAAGACCGCATCAAATTCAACCGCCTTGATGAGCACATCTTTGTCGACGCCGAGCCCTTTGAGCGATATTACTTGCGACTCGCCTGCGGCTTTAAAAATCTTTTCGAATTCTTTGCGGTCGATAGCGATGGGAGTTGACTTCTCACTGCGGCCATAGACAACCGCAGGCATGCCCCCTTTGTTGCGGAGGGTTTTTGAGCTTTTTTTGGCGTCACGCACAGATACGGTCAGTTCCATAGGCTAGAGTACTATACAAAAAAACCCTTATTTTTGCAACTCTAAACAAAAAGAAACACAAGATTTTGCTCCCTTGGCAGCTCGCAGCGCTCACAAAATCTTGTGTTTCTTTTTGTTTTTTATGACTGCCCTGCAAAGAGGCGCATCTTTTCGATCAAAAAGACCTTCATGGCATCGACCGACGGCACGAGAAACTTGTATGGCGCCACCTCGTCGTTTGTGTTGAGGGTGTTTTTAAGCGAGTCGCGGTAGATTACGCGCAACTCGGTATTGATGTGCACCACGGCAACGCCCGTTTTAATGCATGCCGCAATGTCGGCTTCGGTGTTGCCGGAGGCGCCATGAAGCACCAGCGGGACACCAACCGCGTCGGCAATTTCTTTAACGCGTGCAACATTGAGCGCTGGATCTTGAGCAACGCCCACCATGCCGTGGATGTTGCCCACCGCCGGCGCAAGACAGTCGATGCCTGTCTCGGTTACAAAACGTTTGGCATCGAGGGCGATTGTCATCATCTCGGGTGTGAGCGCGGCGCCTGCAGGGAGCTCGGTTAAGATTTTAGACGATTGGCCGATGTAGCCGAGCTCGCTTTCAATAATCACATCCCGACCACTTGCACGTGCGAGAGTAACGCATGCGGCAGCCTGTTTTGCATTTTCATCAAAAGACAACTTGGCGCCGTCGATGACGACCGAGTCGACTCCAGCGGCAATAGCTGCTTGCACTTTCTCCACGCTGTAGGTGTGGTCGGCGTTTAAATATATGCGGATGCCTTGCATGCGGTAGAGGTCGATAAGCGCTCGCGCATGCGCGAGCGGGAAATATTCGCGCTCGCCTTCCGAAAGTCCCACTATCACCGGCAAGCCGCTCTCCTCTGCAGCCATGGCGATGGCCTTGAGTTGGTTGGAGTCCGAAAAGTTAAAATGCCCGATGGCTTTGCCGGCCGCTTTGTATTCAAATATAGCTTCCCGTAATGTTTGCATAGTAGGATAGAAAGTGCAGTAAAAGTTCTTGAGAAAAACCTTCGTAGCCTTTTTGAGAGAATCTTTTACTGCACTTTCTACTAGTATATACTATTATATATACATGGACCCCATAGATTTTTTTGCCATCGGCGACATCGCGACCGAACCTTTTATACGCCTCAAGGACGCCGATGTGCATTGCAAAATTAACAACGAGGAGTGCGAGATATGCATGCGCTGGGGCGATAAAATCCCCTACGAGTCGTTTACCATATGCGCCGCCGTTGGCAACTCGAGCAATGCGGCAGTTGCCGCCGCGCGGCTCGGACTTCACTCCGCCCTGCGTGCGTATCTTGGCAAAGACCGCTACGGCGAAGACTCTTTGGGCGTACTTAAGGCAGAGCATGTGAACACTACGTATATGGTGATCGACCCGACACGGCCGAGCAATTATCACTACGTGCTGTGGTATGGCGACAATCGCATCATTTTGGTAAAACACGAGGAGTACGACTACACCGTACCCGAGCTTGCATCCGCTCCAAAGTGGATATACCTCTCCTCGCTCGCGGCCAACTCATTGCCCTATCATCAAGCACTGATAGAGTGGCTCAAAAAATATCCCGAAAGCAAACTCGCGTTTCAACCCGGTACCTTCCAAATAAAATTAGGAGTTGAAGCTTTGCGACCGATATACGAGCGTTCAGACTTGTTTATATGCAATAAAGAGGAGGCCGAACGTATTTTAAACAAGCCCGCCGGCAGCGACATGAAAGAGTTGCTTTGTGCCATGCAGGCGCTCGGACCGAAGATTGTGGTTATCACCGACGGCAAGCACGGGTGCTATGCCGTTGACGAAGCGGGCCTGCTTGCCTCGCCTGCGCAAGCAGGGCAGACAGGCAAAGCGATACACGTGCCGCACTATCCGGACCCGCGGCCGCCGTTTGAGATTACCGGCGCGGGCGACGCGCTCGCTTCGAGCACCGCCGCCGCTTTGGCGCTCGGCAAACCGCTTAATGAGGCGTTGTGCTGGGGCGCGGCAAATGCCGCGGCCGTGATACAAGAAATCGGCGCACAAAAAGGTCTGCTCACGCGTGAACAAATTGAACATGCCGTGGCGCATCCGCCCGCGGCGTGGGAGATTGTATCTTTATAATGATAAAAACACGTTAAGGGGTTTGTGTTTCGGCTTGTATCTCTGTATACATGGCGTCAGTAATTGGGTTGTGGCCAGAAAATGCCTGCCAAAGGATGAGCCCTGCGCCAAGCGTAAAAGAACCGACAAATAACAAGCTCAAAAATAGATTAACCTGCGAGCTCCAGATGTTGTTTCCCATATTATGTATTACGAGCGCACCGCACGCGCCGAGGCTTTGCGTATTGCATCTTTAATATGCGACACGCCGAGGCCGTAGTGTTCAATGAGCTCATCCGGTTTGCCGCTTTGTCCAAAACGGTCATTGACGCCGATAAACTCAATTGGAACCGGATGCGCTTCTGCCAAAAGCTCAGCAACGGCGCTCCCCATCCCGCCTGAGCGTTGATGCTCTTCCACCGTTACCACTGCCCCGGCTTCTTTAGCGGCGGCAACTATTGCTTCTTTATCGAGCGGTTTTATCGTGTGCAAGTTGTATACAACCGTATGTACCTCGTGCTCGAGCTCTTTGGCGGCGTGAAGCGCGCGATATGCGAGCGGCCCAGTGGCAAATATCACAACCTGCACCCGCTGCGGCGACTCCCATAGCACCATTGCTTTACCTATTTCAAACGGAGTCTCGTTTGTAGTCATCACCGGAGTTTTTTCGCGCGCGAGGCGGATATACATCGGCCCTTCGTGCGAGGCGGCAGCGAGTGTTGCTTTGCGCGCCTCCTCGGCATCGCACGGCGAGAGCACGGTGAGGTTGGGCAAGACGCGCATGAGCGCGATGTCCTCAAGCGCTTGATGTGTTGCACCGTCTGGACCGACCGAGAGACCGGCGTGCGAGCCGACGATTTTTACCGGCACATTATTGAGCGCGATAGTCGTGCGGATTTGCTCGTTGTTGCGACCGGGGCTAAAGGTGGCATAAGAGGTGATAAACGGAATCTTGCCGTAATTAGCGAGACCCGCGGCAATGGTGGCGAGATTTTGTTCGGCGACGCCTATCTCGATGTACCGCTCCGGATATTTTTCTTTAAACGGCAGCACGCGCGTGCTCTCGGCCAGGTCGGCACACAGCACCACGACGCGCGAGTCTTTTTCGCCGAGCTCGAGCAGGGCTTTGCCAAAGCCGTCGCGGGTTGGCGCTTGCTCTTTACCGTTAAAAATATCCTCCCGTAGTTTTGCGTCTTTGTTTAGCATAATTATTGATGCTCGCTCTCAATTGTACCTTTGAGTGCGCGCAGTTCGTTCAAAAACTTTTTTGCCTCCTCGGCGGTGGGTGGCTTGCCGTGCCACTGGTAGTCAAACTCTATTTCTTTGATGCCTTTGCCGGGGATGGTGTGCGCGATGATAACCGTGGGCTTTTCGTAAATGGCTTTTGCTTCATCAACCATCTCGACAAACGCGGCAATATTGTTGCCGTCGCACTCGAGCACGTGCCAGTTAAACGCCTCGTACTTGGCGCGCAAGTTCTCGAGCGGCATCACAGTCTCGGTCATGCCGTCTATTTGTATGTTGTTGCGATCAATGACCGCCGTGAGATTTGAAAGCTTATTGGCGCCTGCAAACATCGCCGATTCCCACAGGTTGCCCGCGTCATGTTCGCCGTCGCTCATCGCGCAATACACACGGAATTTTTTATTATCCATGCGTGCGCCGTAGGCGATGCCCGCCGCCTGTCCCAAACCTGAGCCGAGCGGCCCCGAGGTAGTCTCGAGCCCCGGCAAACGCAAGCGCTCCGGATGCCCCTGCAAGCGCGAGCCAAATTTGCGCAACGTTAAGCACTCCTCAACCGGGAAGTAGCCCGCGTGCGCCATCGCCGCGTAGCGCACCGGCACAATGTGTCCGTTGCTCAAAATCAACCGATCGCGCTCCTCAAGCGCGGGGTTGTGAGGATCGTGATTGAGGATATAAAAATAAAACGCGGCAAAAATATCGGCCATGCCCATGGGGCCGGCGGTATGACCCGAGCCCGCGGCTACCAGCATCTTGATGATAGTTTCGCGGATGGCCTCGGCTTTGAGCTCCAACTCCTGCAATTTTTCCTGCGTAAGCATAAAAATTTCAGAGAAATCAAGTTTGGGTTAGGTAAAAGAAATAAATTTTTAGGGCAATAAGTCGAGGCTGACTGAGCCGAGACATACTAATTTTTTAGCAAAAAAATTAGGGTGACCAAAAAATTTGATTTCTTTTACCTAACTATTATACCATCTTGTTTGCCTCGGCTTGGAGTTTTTTAATTTCCTCGAGCGGTTCCTCGGATTTAAAAATGGTGGAGCCAACCACCAACCCTGTGGCGCCGGCTTTGGCGAGTTCGCGCGCGTTTCCCAACGTGACTCCGCCATCTACCTGGAGCGGCAGCTCGGGGTAGCGCGTGCGCAAGCGCTCCAGCATGTGGAGTGCGCGCACGTCAAACGGCTGGCCTTGGAAGCCAACCTTTGCAATGCCCATCACTTGCACGTAGTCAAACTGCGCTTCAAACGGTTCGAGTACGTCTGGCTGCTCGCTGCAGGCAATTGCCACACCCACTCGAAGCGGCAAAGCGCCGCTTTCCTCGCGCAGGTTGACTAACCTTTGCATTGCGTGCAATGCTCCATCGCTCTCTGCATGCACCAATACGCGCGATGCTCCGGCATGTACGAATTCCATTACGCGCTCTTCGGGATGCTCTATCATGAGATCAAACTCAAAATCAAATGTGTCCCACAGCGGCAAGCCGCACTCCTCTTTAGCTATCTTTGCAAACGTACTCTCGTCGCGGTACGGCCAGGTGCGGTTGTGTGCAAATATCCCGTCTGCTACATCTATCTGCACGCACGTAACAGGCGCTCTCTTTATACGCTCGAGATGCTCACACAAGTCTTTAAAATTTTTTGGCAGCACCGCCGGCAGTATCTCAACCATATACAATAATTATTGATCGAACTTTTGTATCCGGCGTACGTGGCGCTCCTCGCCGGTAAAAGGAGTTTCGAGCCAGCGGATGACGGCGGCTTTGGCGTCCTCTTGCGATAAAAATCGCGCCGCGAGGCACAACACGTTGGAGTCTTCGTGCGCACGCGGCGACTCGAGTATGCCGAGACTTTTGCCCAAAGCGTCGGTCTGAGTTTTTTGCGCGGGGCCGTAGTAAACGCTGGCGCGCACGCCGAGCGCGCGGTTGGCGACCATTGCCTCGCCCTGGCCTGACCCGCCGACAGCGATACCGAACGCGGTTTTGTCATCCTCTATGGCGCGCACCAGGCGACCGATGGTGTCGGGATAATCGTCATCCTTGTCATAAATGGCAGGACCGAGGTCGTTCACCTCGTAGCCGTGCTCGTTTAAAAAAGGAACGAGCGCCTCCTTAAGTTCAAAGCCCGCGTGGTCGGAAGCGATATAAATTTTTTTCATAATATTAGATCAACTTCCCTGCTTCTTTTACATGACGAAGGAGCGTGTGCGCATAGCCCATCTCGTTGTCGTACCACGCAAGCACCTTGACTAGGTTGCCGCCGACCACGCGTGTAAGCCCCAGGTCTGCAACGGAACCAAAAGTGGAGCCGATGATGTCGCTTGAGACGAGCGGCTCGTCGGTCACAGAAAAAATACCCTGCCACTCGGGGCTTTGTGCCGCTTCCGATAAAAGTTTATTGACCTCCTCGCGCGTGGTGTCGCGCTTGGCGATAAATGTCACATCGGCAATGGAGCCGCATGGCACCGGTACGCGCAAAGAAATGCCGTCAAACTTATGTTTAAGGCTTTCATACGCTTGCGTAACCGCAACAGCCGCGCCGGTCGAAGTAGGCACGATGTTTTGCGCGGCGGCTCTCCCCTCTTTGACATCTTTTTTAGCAGGGCTGTCTACCAAACTCTGGCTCGCGGTGTAACCGTGCGTCGTTGAAAGAATTGCTTTTTCTATCCCTATGCTCTTGTCCAATATTGCAATGAGCGGGCTTGCGGCGTTGGTAGTGCATGATGCATTGGATGAGAGCGCTGAGTCTTTGAGTTTTTCTTGATTGACGCCCATTAAAACCGTTACACCATTAACTGTAACTCCTGCCTCGGAGACGCCGTCTTTGGCGGGAGCCGAAATAACCACGCGCTTGGCGCCCGCCGTGATATGCGCCTCGGCTTTTGCAAAATCGGTAAACAAACCGGTCGACTCGACGACAACATCCACCCGCAAATCCTTCCACGGCAGTTTGGCCGGATCTTTTTCTTGCAAAAACTTTGCGCGGTTTTTGCCCATCTGCAAAAATCCATCGCTCGCTGAAACCTCGAACGGCGCTTTGTGATATACCGTGTCGTACTGTAAAAGATATGCGAGCGTCTGTACGTCGCCCAAGTCATTTACCGCAACTATCTCTATGCCGGGGTCATTAGCCGCCGCTCGCGCGAAACATCTCCCGATACGGCCAAAGCCGTTTATTGCAACTCGTGTCATCATATGCACTCTATTATATATGACTTTTAATTGGTCGGCGTTGAGGTGGCATTTTGGTCTACGACATTAACCGTTCGTGTTGCGGTGCCGGTCAATCCGTTTTGGTCGGTTGCACTATATATAATAGTATGCGTACCCACAATACTCGTATTAATAACTATCTGGCTTGGCGTTGTGGTAGCGCCGCCGTCAATGTTGACGCTTAACCCCAAGTTTGCATCACCCGCCTGCCCCGCGCCGGTGTCGCTGATGGTTGCACCCAAGTCGGCGTAGGTGTCACCCACGTTGATGGTTGCGGGATTATCGCCGTTGATGGAGATAGTTGGAGGCACGGTAGGAGTTGAAGTTGCATCAGTTGAGGAAGCACTTCCCGAGGAGGCACCTCCCAAAGCTCCCGAACCACCTCCCTGGCCGGGCAGGCCGGAAGTGTTGCTTCCTGCCCCGCTATTTTGATTATTTAACAGATTTTGCAGCTGCGATTGTGTGACGCACGTAGTGCCGACGCAAAGCTTTTGCGTGTTGACCGTGTCGGCGTTGATGGTGGTGGCGGTGAGCGTTTGCGTAATGAGATTGTCAAACACGCCGACGCTCGCATGCACCGCGAGGCCGAGTTCGCGCACGCCGCTTTGCGCAACGCCGTTGATTGCGCTAAGCGTCGAGGAGAGCGCGCTTTGAAGACTTGCTGTCGCCGACGCAAACGACCCGCTCACTAGTTGTGCCGGCGTTGAGGTTGCATTGGTCGTTGAAGCTATCTCACTGTTTATATTTTGGCCGTTAACATAGAGCACGCCGTTGATCGAAACGCTCGCCGAGGTGGTGGCGCTGCCGGTTGAAATAGAAACAATCGGCGTTGAGGTGCTCGATGTCGCAATGGTCCAAGTGTTAGCTCCGCTCACAATTGTGGTAGTTGCCGCGCTTGCAAAACTAAACGTGCCGGCGTTTATGGTAACAGTCGAGGTGGCGCCGCTTCCTATCGTTACCGCACCGTTGCTGATGAAAATCTGCGGAGCGGTTGCGCTCGATGATGCTATAGCGTCTATCTCCTGCTGCTGCGACTGCACTGCCGACACGAGATACGGCGTAAGGCCCGCGTAGTTGAGTGAGAGGTAGCCTTGGCTGTCAGAGCTTACAAGGTCGGGGAAGATGGGCTGCACCTGTTGGGCAATAAAGCCGGTGTGTGTCGGGGTGCCGCTTGCCTCACTGTTAAAGTTGTAAGTGACTGGCTGGAGCTGGAGGACGCCTGCGAGTACAGGAGCCAGCGGTTCTATGTTTTTCTTGAGGCGGATGTCGGACGTAACGTTTAAGCCGAGGTTGGATAGATATGCCGTGCCGCCAGCATTGGTAAAGTAAGCAATGGTCTTGCCTGAGGCGATAGAAGTGCTGTTGCCGACAGAAAGCACGGAGGTTGTTGCGGTTTGGTTTGTCGAGGCACCGATGCCGACAAAGCCGTTTTGGTTGGCGCTGCCCACA